>DASPUN010000029.1:0-132202 GCA_035622875.1 Candidatus Acidiferrales bacterium | reverse complement strand
GCGCGTCTCCGCCAGCGGCGCCGTAGGTGCTGCAGGATGACGAGAATAAGAAGCGACTTACTCCGTTCTCCTTTGCGAGTTTGGCCAAACGCACAGAGGCAATGTGGTTGATCTCGAAGGTCAACTCCGGGTTTAGGTCCCCTAAAGGATCGTTCGACAAGGCTGCCAAATGTATTACCGCATCATATCCGGCCAAGTCCGAGGCTTCGACGTCACGGATGTCCTTCTTCTTGCTCGGAACGTCAGTAAGTGGTTGGCCAAACGATGAATGCTCGAACCAATCGCAATCCAATCCACATACCTCATGCCCTGCTTGCAGCAGCACGGGCACCATCACGGCGCCGATGTAACCCTTATCGCCTGTCACCAAAATTTTCATTCTTTGAGCTCCGAACAGGATTGACGAGATTACAGCGGTAGATCAAAAGTTGAGTTTCGCAGTTTTATGGCTTAGAAGTTGAACGCGACCGTTGCCCATGTCCCCGTTGTTCTGGCGTTTCCACAATTGCCAAGGCGCCACGCCCTTGCTGTACAGCTCGTCTAGCTCTTGCTTTTCCTTAAACGTATCCATGCTTTTCCAAAACCCATCGTGCGGGTATCCGAACAAATTTCGCTTTTCGATAAGTCTGCGGAAGGGTTCCTGCACCAGCTCTTCGCCATCCTTGATGTAATCGAAAATCGAGCGCTTGAAAACAAAGTATCCGCCATTGATGCGGATGTCGGACTGGCCCATGGTGGTAATTTCCTGAACTAGTCCATCGTTAGCCATCGATACATAGTGGCAGCTAAGACTCGGTCGGACGCACAGGAATGCCGCGGTCTTATTCTGTTCGTAAAAGCGTTCGATAAGGTTTGGAAGGCGGAAGTCAGTCAGATTGTCACTGTAATTTGCCAGAAAGACCTCGTCTTCGCCTAGATACTTCTCGGCGGCCTTCAGCCTTTGGCCGATATTTGCTTTTACACCGGTATCCACAAACGTAATTGTCCAGTCGTGGATGTCAGAGCTGAACACTTTCAATTCCTTGCCGCCATTTGAAAGCACGAAGTCATTGGACAGAAATTCTGCATAGTTCACAAAATAGTTTTTGATGATTTCTGCCCGGTACCCCAGGCACAGGATGAAATCTGTGTGGCCAAAATGGGCATAGTACTTCATTACATGCCACAAGATCGGTCGGTCGCCTACAGGAACCATCGGCTTTGGAAGGCTCTCCCCGGCCTCTCTGATTCTCAATCCCAAACCGCCGCAGAAAAGAACGACCTTCATTCAGCACCATCCTTCCGTGGCCAATTTACGGTGTAACGCGTCATGGTCACTCACAGATCGTTGCCTCTGGAATCGGGATGATGAATTTCCCTCCCCATTCACGGATCTGTCCCATCTGCTGCATAATTTCATTCTTCAAATTCCAAGGTAAAATCAGCAAGTAGTCGGGCCTTGTTTGGCAGATTCTTTCCGGAGAATAGATAGCGATGTGCGTGCCAGGCGTGAATTTTCCTTGCTTGTAAGGATTACGGTCGACGGCGTAATCGAGGAAATCTGTGCCGATCCCGCAATAATTCAGCAGAGTGTTGCCCTTCCCTGGTGCACCATAGGCAACGACGGACTTCCCCTCCTGCTTTGCCTGGATCAAGCACTGCAAGAGCCTCCGCTTGGTTTCCTTAACGTTCTCGGCGAAAGTGCGGTATCTCTCAAGATCCATCAACCCCGCTGCTTGTTCCCGGGCTCGAAGTTCCAAAAGTCGCGCGGCAATCGGTTTGGATCTATCTTCCCTGTGCCGTCCGAAAATGCGTAGCGAGCCGCCATGAGTGGCCAGCTCCTCGACGTCAAAGAGAATCAAATCATGCGCGCTAAAGATTCTTTCTGCCGTAAGGAAGGAAAAGTATGAGAAATGTTCATGGTAAATGGTGTCAAACTGATTCCCCTCCATGAGTTGCAAAAGATGCGGGAATTCCAGCGTAAAGACCCCTCCTGGCCTCAGCAGCAGCTTGATTCCCGCAACAAAATCGCAAAGGTCCGGCACTTGAGCCAAAACATTATTACCGACGATGAGGTCTGCCTGACGACCCTCACGAGCCAGTCGTGCCGCGAGCTGTGTGCCGAAGAACTCCACGATCGTCTGTACGCCCTTTTGCATCGCCACACGAGCAACATTCGCAGCTGGCTCGATACCCAGGACTGGGATTCCCTTTCCTACAAAATACTGAAGAAGGTAGCCGTCATTGCTCGCAAGTTCCGCGACCAGGCTTTGGTTGTCTAGGCCAAAACGGTGGATCATTTGCTCCGTGTACCGGCGGCTATGTTTTAACCAACTATCGGAATAGGAAGAGAAATAGGCGTACTCGCTGAAAATGCTTTCCGGACTTACGTATTCCTCTAATTGGACTAGAAAGCAGTTCTCACACACGAAAACGTGCAATGGATAAAACGACTCCATACGATTCAACTGCTCGGCCGCCAGATAGCTTTCACACAAAGGCGACATCCCGAGGTCGACGAAAGTGTGTCGCAATTCGTGATTGCAAAAACGACACCTTCCCAGGCTAGCCGTAGAAACTCCTGTCACGTATGACTCGACTGCCATCGGATCGGTTCTCACTTGCTCTTTCCTGCGCTGATTCGATCCAGCACTTTTTGGGCGGCATTTTCTCCGCTGATGAAGGCCTCATCAGTCCAGATGTAAAGCCAGTCTCCATAGCGACCGCAGTACGCAATCCCGATGTCATCCAAGTATCCGTGTACCGTGGCCAAAGCGTCCGCACGCTCCAAGTCGAAAATGACCTGGGCATACCTGCTCACATGAACATTTGTGTGGAGGATCTTGTCGTTCTCGCGCAGCACTCCACAGCGCTTGAGATCCGCGATGACGGGCTCCACATAGTCGTTTGGAGCGCCGTTTAGTGGGCGATATTTTTGCGAGTAGTAAACCTCAGCCTGAATGCTGCCGCAGCCGGGAGGGACTACATGGGGCGAGAACATGTGGGGAAAGCTGAGTCGCGTGAAACAGATGTCGCGGTCGTAGAAATAGGTCCACTGCCCTTCGGAAAGGTTCTCTCGATTGATCCCAAGATTAATCATCACGCAACTGGTGGCGGCCAGTTTTTTGGCTGCTTCCAACACATCGGCTGGAGCACCCACAATCATCGGAACTAATTCCGGCAAGGGTATCGAAGAAATCACGGCGTCATAATCAGTCACAACCCCGTTTGAAAAATGCAGCCTCGCCTCTTCGGGATCGATTCTCACGAGTTGATGTCCGAGTTCTAGCTGGGTCTCATCCGGAAGAAGGCTCAGATAGGACACAAACCCGTCGTAGGAGGGATAGCGGACATGGGTCACGTAGTGCACGTCAGGGGTGTCGGGAGAAACTGCCCCTAACAAAACCTCCTCCAGCTTCGGTCGATACAACCGGGGCCCAAGCCAGTCTGTACTCATGTTATCCGCGGATGTCGTGTGGTACTTCCACCCGTATTCCATGGGAAAGGTTTCAGCAAAGGTCTTGCCGTAGCTCGCTACGAGCCAGTCGGCGTAATTGTTGATCGGGCCGTCTTGGTTGTTCTGGGCTTGAACGAAATCACGCAGACAGTCAACCACCAAATTCGTAGGCAACCCATGGAGATTGCATACGGCTGGGTGCTTGATCCAATATCCTTTCCAATAATTGTTTGGACGAGAGCGAATGACCTCAAATTTCTCGTTAACGCTTTTGGCAAAAAGTCGCTGGAGACGCTCGTGTTTCGTGAACGACACATGCGGACCTTCGTCAAAGATAAAGCCAGTGTCGTGCTTAAAAGACGCTGTATGACCACCGTGGTAGTTGTTCTTGTCGTAGGTGACGGAGGGCATGCCTTCTTGGCTCAATCGATGAGCGGCCCCGAATCCCGCCATCCCTGAACCCAGAATTGCAATCTTTTCCATGTTTTCTCCAATTAGCCTCTACTTGAACGATTAGGCGACGACAGCTTGGTAGATTTCAGGAGACTGTTTCATCGCCGCGCGATACCAATCCACAGTCCGTTTCAGACCTTCTCGTAGAGAAACCTTCGGCGTCCATCCGGTTCTCGCCAGTGTTTCGGCAGTTTTTGCCGTGCGAATTGGCTCCAACGGTCTGTCCGCTAAAGCGCCGAATTCTGCATTGATCCCAGTGCCGGTCAACATAATCGCCAGCTGCACAATTTCACGGGTGGAAACCAATGAACCTGATCCGATGTCTAAAGTCGCGCCGTCGACATTAGCGGCGCTGGCCAGCGCCAATAGGCCGTCGACGACATCGGATATGTAGATCCAGTCCACGAGACGCTGACCGCTGCTAATTTTGGGAGTTTTCCCTTGGAGCGCTGAAAGCACGACATAAGGAATCAGCTTGGTCAAATCTTTCTGTGCAGGCCCATAAACCATGAATACACGCGCAATAGCGACGGGCACCTTGTAGAGCGCATGAAACATTCGCGCATAACCGCTACCCGCCCATTTTGCGGCAGCGTAAGGCGCGGAGGGGAAGGTCTCTCCGTTCTCCACATCCGGTTCCGCCAAAGAGCCGGTCAACACGACGCGAGATCCTGATTCGGCAGCCGAGACGAGGAGATTTACCGTACTCTGCAAGTTGCTGTGAAACGTAGGCAATACGTGTTCAAGATTCGGTGCGCCCTTCACATGGCTTGCTAGGTGAAAGATTAATTGCGGCCGGGTTTCACGCACCAATTTTCTGACTGCAGGCTCATCCCCCAGATCGGCCTGCCACCAATGTTGCTCGCCGAGGTCATTTGGGCGCTGTGAGCGATAGACGGCATGCACCTCTGCCCCTTCCTGGCATAGACGACGGCACAAGTGAGAGCCGATGAACCCGTTCGCCCCGGTTACAACAATTCGTTGTCCTTCGAAAGAACTGCGCATTCGGATGAATTTCCGTGGGTTCGTGAAGTTTTTCCGCAGCTAGTACGCTCGAGGAAGCTGAACTTACAATCTCAATCGATCGTGATTCACGCGGAACACTCTCAGGGAAACACCTTGGCAGGCATTTGCCGTGCGGGTTTTGTTGACAAGGTTGGCGGTGAAGGCGACCAATGTACCGCTTGTTCACGCCACAGCGCCTCGCTAAGCCGTCCACGAGGTGATGTCACGTCATCAAAAGAAATCACATCATCTTTCGAAACGTCTCGAAGCAGCACGCAGCCCTCCGAGAGTCCGATCGGTAGGAGGTTTGATTTGCGAGCTTCCGCAACATTGTCGATAAGACCATAGGTGCAAAATCCCCCGACGCCGTCTAGGCGCTCTCCTGCTCTAAGATCTTTTTTCGCCATCGTAACAACCTCAGAAACTGGAGCGCCCGCGGGCGTGACCGTCGGATCTTGATTGATGACTGCACGAGCGATCGTCGAGGCAATCTGAATATGCGGCAGATGATAGGGTGTGTAGAAAACGTAGAATGGGCCCTCGCCCATCTTGTAGTATGCCAACTGGACCTGTTTGAGCGATGATTCCTCGTAAACGATGACAAAAGCACCTGTGTAAGGAGCAGCACCGAGGGCATAGTCAATCAGCCCAGTGCTGAGCATCATTTCGGAGGGCAACAAGTGCCCCATCTCTCCGACACTCTCGCACGCTGGGCCGTACATCCCACGCCGTCCAACGTGAAAACCTGTCGCGTTTGCAAGAACGGTCCCTTCCATGGATAGCTTCGTAGCATCTGCAAAAGAAGTAGCCTTTCTGCAGTCCAGACCATGTTTCTCCGCAAATGCCTGCTGCGTTTCGGGAGTCCGATGATAATCCACGATGCCCTTGAGGTTGCCCGCGGCCACGGGCCGGAGCCCGAGCGAACGAAGATAACGCAAGAGGGTCATTGCCACTCCTGGCTCATCTCCATCGGTGTGCGTGAAGATTACACCGGCCTGGTCGGCCTTCGTCTTCAAGATCGGGCCGACCAACGAGTCGAGTTCCGCGTTCACTAAAACCACGTGCTTGCCGTGTTGAAATCCGTCCAGTACCGCATGAGCAGCCGCCTCGATGGTACCGGTCACCTCCACGAGTACATCGATGGCATCACACGCAGTCAGGACCGACGGATCATCAGTCAGCACAGGACATCGACTTCGGATTGCCGTCTCCGCTTCCCAAGCAGACCCTGCACTGCGCCAAGTCGTTACACCTGCCTCTTGGAACGCCCGTTCAGCATGCTCCGGCGTGCGATTTGCAATCGCAACGAGCCGAATTCCCGCTACAGGTGTAGCGAGATGCAGGGCAACGGCGCGGGCAGCCGCGCCGGCTCCAATCATTCCGACACGGATCGGAGAGCCTGCAGCCTCACGTTCTTGGAGGACTCTATCTAGAAGCATACCTATGCGCTTTCACGTCGGAGCAGCACCGACCCAAATCTCTTCGAGCCAACATAAAATTTGAATTGAAACCTCAAAGTCTCCGCGAGATTCACGCAAGTTATCGCCCACAACTCGCTATGGTGCCGGCCACTTGTAAGAGCAGGCCCAATGCGAGCGATCGAGTCATGCGTATTCGCCTATCTGAAAAACTGAAGCATAACGAATTTTCCAATCCGATCGCTTTTGAGAAAACGGTTCCAGGCCCCAGTATTCAGTGGGCCACCCGCGTCTCAAGGATGGATCGCCTTCGTGGATTTCCTTTATGAGATCCGTCATGGGTTTCCAGTCCATTTCCTGTGCGACTCTTGTCCGCACGTCCAAATCAACCCCTGACACAAAGAGATATCCGCCCGGCTTGACCATTCGCGCGATGTTGCGCAGGGTTCTCACAGCGGCAGCAGGCGGCATATGGCAGAGAAATCGGTTTGCCACCACGATGTCTTGAGAACCTAGGGATGCAACGAGTTGCGGGTCGCTCGCATCCCCGCGCATCCAGCTGATCCCTTCCTTTAGCCAAGCTTTGATCCTCGCTTGATCGTCCTCTACGTCAAACATTGCGCGGACTTCTTCAGCGGTCATGCGTTCGAAGATCGACGTCTCTTGATCTCTGCATGTATTCGAGATCACGTCACCTCTCCCGGCAACGACGTCTTTCTCGAGCTGCTTGAAGGCATCCAGACTGGCAAGCGAATAGACTCCCTTAGCTGCGAAATCCACGATTTCCTGCGAAATGTCGACCGCATGCGTGCTTACTTTCAAGTCGGACCGAGCGGATCGGATCGCCCACAGGATGGAATAAACCTCAGCGCCCTTGCTGCACGCCATGACTGCAATGTCCAGACTGGAACCACGGGGTTTCTGATTCACAAGTCGGTGCATCAATTCGAGTTCCGCCCGGTTTCGCAGAAAAAACGTGGCGAAGTATTGCCTTCGCTCAGCGTGAAGACGTACAAGCGCGTGCAAATGCCGGCCGCAGGCGCGACCTGGCGGTAGAGGCCGCAGTAAAGCGGGGAGATGATTCCAAACCCGCATGATTTGAAGCAAGTAACCTCCGAGACATCTTCGAAGGATCTTCGAACTTGCCGCTCCTACCGAATGAGCTTGAGCCTGGTCTTCTGCCATTTGGAAATGCCGAAGCGTCCCGGTTACCTGATGACAAGTGAGCAGTACACGCTCGGTGAGATGACTGCGGCGGAGTGAAAGCTATGAGCAACCTTAGGGCGACCTGTTCTAGCGTCTGTCGCGCGACATGGTGACCGGAATGCCGGCTAGCAAGAAACCAATCGACGGTCCTGCAGGTATGCTACCGCCATTAGTGCTGGGAATGACGCGCCAGCATTTGGTGCAATCAGCCTGCCAGCTTGGAGAAGGCATAAGAAGGCGAATTCCACGCAAGTCCTTGGAAACACAGGGCATGTGTCCGAAACGCAATGCTTCGGAATCGCCGCCGTGGGCAGACGTTTCGACGGAGCAGGATATGGGAAAAAATTTTCCACAATTATCACCCTACCGGGGCTATCCCTGAACCCTTGGCACATCTTAGCCATAGTGCGAAATGCGGAAAGCAGTTCGCAACGGCTCTGCCCCTACTAGCAGCCCAACTGGTCAAAAGTCGAAAGGACGATGGATGCGTTTTGCGGGATAGTGGATGAGCCGAGTCGGCCCCGCCAAAGGACCAACGATAGCGGAATATTGGGCCGCGAGAAGCAAAGATCGGCGGTAAGTCCAAGTCCCGCCGTTAGGAAAAGCCATCATTCCCGAAGCTCGCTGCCACCAGAAGAATTCACGAGGGTGTCCACCAGATTGAAGTAGTTCGTTTTGTGTGCATCCCACGTGAACTTGCCTACGAATTCATCCGCGTTCTTCACCAGCTTTTGTCGAAGCTCCGGGTTCATTATCAATCGCCGCATCGCATCGGCAAGGCTTCTTTCATCTTCCGCGCAAAAGAACTGCACAACTGAATCGTTGAAGTAGTACCGATCGATTTCCGTATTCGGCACGATGACAGGAACACCGAGCGCCATGAATTCGAGTATTTTCGTGCTAAATGCTTCGTTGCCAAAATTACTGTTCCTCTTTGGCACGACACCCATGTCTGCGTCTTCTATGACCGAAGCGATCTCCTCAAAAGGCACTGGCCCCTTCAGAAAAACCCTGCCCTGCAATCCGAGTTCCTCAATCAATGACTTAAGGAAAGTCGTCTGATCGCCGACGCCAACGATATGAAACTCGGCTTCCGGCACTTCATTTTTGATTAGGGACAAGGCGCGGATTGCGATGTCCACACCTTGGTGAAAGTTCAGCGATCCAGGATAAACAATGATAAATCTGTTGTCTTTTCGAATTCTGCCGCGCCGACGCAATATCTGTGTGTCCGGGTAATTTAGGAAAGTGGAGCATTTGTTACGCTTGACGGATCTTTCCTGAAGTCGCTCTTCCCAAATATGATTCGCGGCGATGACGTGGTCCGCGAAGGCAATTGACAGTCGTTCCACTAAAACCAGAAGTTTAAAGGTCAGCGAGTTTTTCGGCACGTTGAACTTGCTTGAATAAAACTCTGGCACGATATCATGGATGTCCAGGATAACTTTAGAACCTGTCAATTTCGGGAAGAAAGCGGCAAAGACTTCGAAGTCTGGGAGCGAGTGAACATGAATTACGTCGTATCGTTCGCTGAGTTGGGCTCTTGTCAGAAAGATCGCTGAACGCAGAAAGAACAGGAGCATTTTGGCAAGGTAGCTCAGTTGCGTTTTTTCCGAAATGATCCGTCGTTGGATGCGATGCAGTCGGACACCATTAATCGTTTCGATTTCGGACTGTCCCTGGTTCCGCAGTGCCACAACATCAACAAGATCGCCACGGCGTGCAAGAGCCTCTGCGTAACGGCGGACGCGGTTGTCCCGCTCATAAAATGTGTACGCGACCATGCAAACTTTCGTTTTCGCTCGTCTCGCAGGCACCTCGCCGGTTCCCGATACAGATTGCATCCCGACCTGCAGCGGAACCTGGCCACGTTCAGTTTGTGTCGCGCTCGGATCCAGCGGTGTCTCAGATCTTGTTATCATTTGTTAGTTTAATACTACTCTTAAGATATGAAACGACTCTCTACAAGGCAGACCAAGGAGCACAGCGGGACCTTCTGAGGATCCTAGTGCTCCGATATTCCGCTACTCTTTGATATTTGGCCTCTCCGTCGATTAGCGCTATCTGTTCTAGACGTCGCGAGCAATCGCTTGGCCGCCTAAGCGGTTCACTTATTGGTTGCGATACAGCGCGTCAGTGCGCGGGAAGCGTAGCCCGTACCGGAAACAAACTGCATCAGCGGGCCGAAACTCCAAGCGGCTGGCGCGCCCAGGATGTGGAGTCCACCCACAGAGGTCTCCAGGCCAGGGCCCAATCGGGGAAATCCGTTGGCGCGGCTGATGGAGTTCTTCAGTCCCTCGGAGAGGAATCCATACTTGGAAATGTCCACCCGATAACCAGTTCCGAGGAGTACGTGGTCGGTCGTTCGCTCGGTTCCATCGTCGAACCCTACCCTCACTCTGGCACCCACAGCCGTGACTCCCGTAACCTGGCGTCCTAACCGAATCGGGACACTTTCAAGGCGCTTCACTAGCCACCTCGCACCGGCAGGACGGACAGCCCGTTTGCGCAATCTGTCCTGCAGGCCGCGAGGTAGCCTCCGAAGTAGGTCGGGTCTCGCCATAAGCTGACTTATGCCTGCCGGGCCGACATCGGTAGGCGCATAGAGGAGGCTTCGCACGGTCGAGCCGAGTCGGTGGTGGAGAGTTACAGAGGCCCATCCTTGCAACCAGTGAATTTGGTGGGCGCGTCCAAAGACTTCGACTTCGGCCTGGGCTTCATGCAACAGCGCTGCCGATTCAAGGGCGCTCTGGCCGGAGCCGATTATGAGTACGCTTTTGCCTGCAAACCTAGCAAAATCGCAATTCTCAGAGGTATGGGATGCAAGCTCCGAATCTAGGCCCGCGAATTCTGGAGGACGCCAAGCAAAATCTTTGATGCCAGCGGCGATCACGATACGCCTCGATTGGAAAGTTTCGCCATCTGAGAGGGCGCCCTGAAAGCCATTGGGGGCACGTTCGATGCCCACAACTTCGCGCGGATCGAGGTCGGGCACGGCGCGCTGCTGGTACCATCGACCGTATTGTGTGAACTGCTGCAAAGGTACGGGGAGTGAAAAGTGGTCCCCAGTCGCCGCCATATAGGTTTCGAGCGTTAACGAGTTATCTGGATTCGCGATCTGCGTCGCAGTCCAGTTCGAGCGCAGGAACATCCCTTTCGGCATGTGGTACTGCCAGAATGACATCGGCTTTCCGAAAACGCGTACATCGAGGCCTGGAATCGTTCGCAAATGGGCCCCTGCAGCGAGTCCGTAGGGGCCGGCCCCTAGAATGGTTACATCGCATCTAATCATCGGTTTTCTTCTCTTTCCGCGTTTGAATTGCGCTCAGTAATCGCAAATAACAGGGTAGCCGGGGCAAGAGAAATTACAAACGGCTATACGGAATCGCGTCTTTAGATCGTAATTATTCCTTGGTCGATCGACGCTGTTCCATTTTTTTGGTGATTCAAAGATCGCTTGGTGAAGTCGCAAGGCCAGGTCAGGCTAGAAGCCACGTTTGACGGAAAGGTATGGCAACAGTGCGACTTCCATTATTCCCGGAAGAGGGTCAGTTAGGCTAAAGACGGCTTCCTCATCACAGTGGCGCAAGGATCGTAAATACGCCGACCCCTCAATCTGACCCTTCAGAATTCCGATAACTCCGGTGGGTAGGTCCGTAAGCAGGCGGACCCAGCGAACCCCTGCCTTTCCCGTGCAGGGTTCCACGGGTTCCTGCATCTGATCGGCAAACAACAGTCGCGGGAAATCGATTCCTGCGCAGCGCCCAATTGTATGGTAGCCCCAGGTACGCCCGTTCACATCCAGAAGGCGATATTGCCCGTCGCGTGCATCGCGCTTGTATTCGACCTCCACCAGGCCGTAATAATCAATCGCGCGGAGGAACCGTCGCGAGTATTCCTCCAAAATAGGCAATTCGACTGTCTCAACGTAAGTGCTTGAGCGGCCAAATTCGAGCGGGTGCTGTCTTCGCCGGCATGCGGTGATATGGGCGATCGACTCCCCCTGCTTGAAAAAGGAGCAGTAGGACACTTGACAGCCCCCGTCACCGGGAATCAAGTCCTGAATCATAATTTCTTCCGCGGGAAGGTACTGCAGCGCCCGTTCGAAGAGCTCGCGCAGCTGTGCGGGATCATCGGCTCGCCACGCCTTGTGCTTCGTTGCGTAGATGAAATGTTCCTTGATTGCCGGCTTGATCGCGACAGGGAAACGATCGCCAACCTGATCGAGGTCTTCGACGCTGCGCGCATACCAAGTGCGAGGCGCCGGGATGCCGAGCTTTTCTGCCAAAGCATAGGTATTTCGCTTGTCCCAAAGCCATTTGACCGTCTCCCAACAAGGCGTCGGGATCCGAAAGAATTCCGAAAGCTCCTTACGATACTGGGACAGCGCGGCAACCTGCTCGTCACGTGTGGGAAACAATACCCAGCCGCGAAGCCCCTGTGTCCGGCCTACATCGAGAAGAGCTTGGACCGTATCTTCTGCCTTCAATAGAGACGGCACCAGCTTAGACATAGCGGTATACCGGGAATAACGAGCGATCGACTTTTCGTCGTCAATTACATACACGGGAATGCCGCGACGCCCCAGGCTACGAACAATCCCAAGGCCTTGGTAATCGCCACCGATTACGATGCCGCCAACGCTACCTCGACGGTGATAGTTGTTTAGGTTCATCTTTTCAAGGCCGGGAGAAAACATCAGCATCCAGAAGAGAGCCCCTGCGCTGTGTCGACTCGCGGGGTTTAGCACCACAAACCTGCGACAACGATAAGCTCCTTATGGACTGCAAATCTGCAGAAGCGTAAGGATGAAGAATTCAAGATTCCTGTTCACAGACCTTTGATTGCAAAGAAGTCCCAAGTTCACGTTTCTGAAAAAAGATCAGAAGGGCGACCGTCGGCAAAAGCGCAAAAACGAAGAAGACGATTCCGCCGTAATGGTGGAGGCTCCCATGCAAGAAGCCAGGATCCACATAGATCGCCAGTGCGGAGAGCGTAGCGATTCGCAACCCGTTCTTTATGATTGCAATCGGCACGACGAAGACGCAAAGGAACAATTTTCTCCACGTTGCCCGCAGAAAAAGGTGACACGCTAAAACCGTCGTGATGAAAAGCGCGAGGGTAGACCGTATGCCGCTGCACTCTTCAGCCACGCGAATCCTCACTCCCGGCAATGTAAACTCAAGTCCTTGCCGGAGGTGGGGAATTCCCGCTATTCGGAAGAATACTTCCGCAGCCCCAGCGCTTCCTTTCTGAAGATAGAGAATCAGTTGCGAGAGAAATGGCTCCGGGATTGGGACTGTGAATAGAAGAAAAAAAAGAGGGAAACGCGCGGCCCAAAATGCTTTGGCTCCGAAAAATAGCACGAATGTACCCAACCAATACAGCACCAGTGCAAATAACATCAGAGAAAATTGATTGGTTGCAGTGGATTGCCACGAGTTCGTCAGCGACATACAGAGAATCGCAAGCCCAGGCGTGATCAGAGCCGCCCCCAAACGCCACTCAAAAGAAACCTCGGAGAACACTACCTTTCTGTTTACGTAGATGAGAAAAAAGCTCACGAGTGGGATAAGCGGAACGTGCGACAATGTGTCGTTTGTGACTATCAGTGGGATCAGGACCCGTATGGAATGCCACGAGAAAGCCACTGGTAACACACAGGCCAGAATAAAGCTAAATGTACAAAGTTTGGCCATCGCGCTAGTTGCGACACCAGCTCGCTTCACGTCCGCGTTCGGAGCGCTCATGGAAACAAGTCCTGTGTGGCTTTTGGTGCAAGACCAACGGCGACCACCGCACCGGCATCGTCCATCGGAGGGTGTCTTCGAGGATAGGAAATACTACCCCGTCGAAGAGACTTCCTGCTCCGATGTCGCTTGCAAAGTGTAGATAAGATGACCGTTTTCTTCGCTAGCGTAGGCCAGGAGAGCTTGCTCCTTGCCTGGGCCTTCGATCCGCCAGCCATTACCATTTTCAACCAATGTCATCTCTGCCCGCTGTCGCCACCAACGATTCACTTCACTGGGCGTGGTTATCCAAAGGCCCGTTTCATCCCTCAAGCAAGCCAAGTAGCCCAGCAGCGCCTCATAGATTGTCCGCGCTTCGGATTTGACAATGTAGTCGGGATGGACAATAAAACTAATCAGGCCGTGCCTTTTCATGATTAGCTCTATCTGTTGTTTCCACAAGTCGATCGAATAGTCGCCCAGAATGTTAAACAGTGTGTAGTCTTGGGTCGTGGTCACCGGCAATTCCAGTATCCTGCCGAGAAAATAAGGCTTGACCGTGCAACAACCCCCGCGCTGAGGATCCAAGTGCGCGACGTTGGGAACCGACATGTCGTAGGAAAACTCTAGTGCGTCAAACCACAGTTGTTTTCGATACAAAACGCCTGCTCGAAATCCTTCCGCTCCGTATTCTTTGGCGTACGAATTGATTTTGGCGGCGCGCTCGAGAAACTCCTTCTTATTTCTGTACAAATGCCCGTCATGATTCAAGTCGTGCACGGCAACTTCGAAGCCGCGCTCGCGAATCGAATTCAGGAACTCCTGGCTCACAACGTAGCGGTCCTCGGGAATGATCTGGAAGGATGCCTTGATTCCAAAGCGATCGTTGCAGTCCATCAGAGCCGTGCAGAAGTCCCGACCAGCTTCGGTTTCTACATCATGGGTCATAATCGCGCAACTCGGATAGCCATCCGGCCAGAACCAAATGAATGGAATCCGCTTTGCTCCGCTCGACTTGAGAGACAACAGCATCAACTGCTCGTGCAGGCTGTCCACTGAGCAATCGACCGGCCACCTCGGGAAGGGTAGCTTATCCCACCCTTTGAGGTGGATTTTCTGAAGGTGCCTCCGCAGACCAACCGGGAGTACGGGCCGAACGAAGTAGTACAGTTTGGACACAGCCGACATGATGGCCCTGCTGCGCCAATCGTCCGTATACATTTCGCAACGAAGATTGTCAGCTGCTTCCAACGGGTCGAACGGCAAATAGACTGTTCGATCTTTGATCACAGTGTCAGCGAGCGCGTCATGTAGCACTGCCGCAGGCGATATGGCCGTTTGATGTCCGCTATAGCTTCCGTAGCCAATGGCCTCTTCGCCGAGCCGGAAGTATCCGGCTTTCGCGGAAAGGGGTCCCTTCGGCGCGAACCGAGTGAATCGTTCTGGACAGCGATAGTACCGAGTTAGACAATCATTCATTGGAGTCTGGGCTCTTGGACGAAAATCCTATTGATTGGGTGCCGTGCCGAACAGATTGCCACCGCAGTGGCCGTGGTGCTCAGATGGGTGAAAAACAATACAATTGGCGCTGTCCCGATTGCTTCGACGATTGGCTTCACACAGACATTCAAGATGACGCCACAATCCAAGCAGCCCAGCCATTCGCGGTTCGAAATCGCTCTATCAGCCTCGCCGCTTCTCCCACTACAGCGATCGCAAACAACCATGACTTGTTTTGAGAATGTTCGAACAGACGGGCGCTCCGACGTGAAACTTCACGCTGAGAGCTCTTCTTTTCGAGCCGAGCTTTGAAGGTCTTCCCTAATCGCAAAGGACCTAGCCTAAATGCCTGTACAGAAGGCTGCTGGCCCTGGTCAAAAATGGATCTGGAAGAGTCGAAATGAGTCCACCGATGTCTGGCAGCTCCCGAGTTCGTGTTGCTTCGCCCCTCTTCGTAGCTGCGTGTCGATAATATGTCAGTAGCTTTCGTTTCGCGCCGAGCCTGTCTTTGAAAGCAATCAAACCCTCGTTGTCGAGGTCGGTGCGGCCGAAATCGATCTTTTCGGTTCCAGTCGTTTTGCCTTCTTCTATCAAACGCCAGAACAGAAACGGCGTGCCCCCAAGTCGATGGAACCTGGCGTCTGAGCAACCATATTTGAAAACGACGCACCGCCCATGCCGTAAAGTGAGCATCGCGGCGATTGGCACTCCATCCTTGCGAGCCACCCTGATCTGCGCTTTATCAGCCATGCATTCCATCAAGTTTTTGAACCAAGCCCGAGGCTGGGGGAGTAATCGGTGGCGTCTTCTCGTAATCAGCAAAAGGCGATAGAATTCGTCGATAAGCGCTTCCGAGCAACCAACCTCATAACTCAAGTGTTCGATTTGGGCTCTCCGAATTTTTCGTCGAAAAGAATTCTTATGTAGCCCCCGAAAGATACGATCCAAACTTGGTCGCATATCAAGCTCGTGATACCAATACGAACTGGACTGTTGCCAGCCGCGACCGATGTCGTGAATCACCGTTAGGGGCCGGATTTCGACATATCGACATGCCTGCTGATCGCGTGCCGAGCGAAGAAAGGCCATGAGCTCATTGAATTCACACGCATTGTCTACCAACGGTTCCCAGTGATCAGCAAATGGTAGCGAAACAAGCCGGGTCCCCGTAATCCAACTGGATATGCGGCAGAAAACAATGCCGTTATTCAGTGGCTCGCCATCGCGCGCGCTGGTAAGCACATAGGGCTTATAACCGTAAGTGCGTGACAGTGCTTCGAGCCAACCCTTTTCATGGAATACCGAAGCCCGTGGGTGTCGCGCGGCGAGG
This sequence comes from Candidatus Acidiferrales bacterium, assembly GCA_035622875.1. GTDB lineage: Bacteria > Acidobacteriota > Terriglobia > Acidiferrales > UBA7541 > Palsa-295. The sequence goes on along the minus strand of DASPUN010000029.1, from coordinate 116,125 downwards.
TCGTGCCAACGGTCGTCCACCAACGGATTGATGATTTGAATGTTCACCGTGTCTGCGTGTTCGACGATCCCGGACTTCTGTCGAAAACTACCTCAGCGGCGCTGCGTGCTGCGAGCCCTGGCGCAACGAGCTCGGACAGCGCCGCCTCCATGCCGCGTTTCTCTGCAGCCGAAGGGTCTCCGTAGTTCTGCGTGATGAACCGGATCCCACTGGAATGTCCCCCGAGCTTGGGAGCGGTTTTGTCGTTCGGACCGTCAGCGATTTCGATCAAATCGATGTTGACATACGTTGAGTTGAATCCGTTGTCGAGTACCCGAGAAACCACTTCGGATCAGTTACGAATTCCATCCAATCTCGAAGTGTGCTGTCTCCGCCTGCCCACGTATCCCACGAGAAAGCCTGCCGATCGACTGCCAGAGCCTCATCCCGGGACTTCCCAGCACTGCAGCGCACTCGAACGCGATTGCCTTTCCTGTGAGGCCGTATCGGAATTGTTCAAGTGAAGTGCGCCGAATACCTTTGCCTCGTGCAGCAAGAGACTTACATAACCCACGGACGGCCTCCGCGTAGTACTCCCCCCATCGCCCCTCCCGGCCAGATTGTTGAATCAGTGAATATGCCATCATCCGAGCGCGGTAGTAGTCGGGGCTATTCCGTCCTGCAAGGTCAAGCGAACTTCCTTTCAGATCTGACGTGCGATGCATTCGGGTGACAACCGGCTGCACGGCGGCGAATTTGCACCGGCAAGCGACTTGCACACCCGCGAGAAAGTCTTCGCTGTGATTTAGTCCAGCATGGAAGGCACCGACCTCCAAAAGTTCCCTTCTACGTATGAGGCTGCCCTGTAACAAGCCAAATTGAAATGGGTACTGGACAGACATCGAATCCTGAATAACCTGAACACTTCGATCGAGCCGCAGCCCAAACCTACTGAAAATCGTATCGCCATCTCCTTCATCGTGGATAAGGCGAACGTCGCCGAAGATCCATGCCACGTCGGGAGGAACGCTTCTCGCGGCTTCTGTAAGAAGACAGTTTCTCTCGGGCACCCACTCGTCGTCGCTGTCCAAAAAAGCAACCCAGTCGCCACATGCTTCTCGAATCGCGCGTAGACGCGCTCCCGACACCCCGGTATTCTCCTGTCGGATCAAGCGCACTTGCTTGGCATAACGCTCTTGAATGAACTCAGCCGTACCGTCTGTTGAACCATCGTCGACGATAATCACTTCGTCGACCGGCAGCGTTTGCGCCAGCACGCTCTCGATGGCGCGAGAGAAGTAATCACGGCGATTAAAGGTAGGGATTAGGGCCGAAACCTTCATGACAGTCCTTCAGATCCATGAATTCGCTCACTGTGGTAGGTGAGAAAAGCCACTGCGTAGTTTTCTGCGGCACCCCAGCCACGGCGGACGTTCGGTATCGCCCGCGACAGGAAAATGGACGATGTGGAGTCATCGACATCAGCTGATGCGAGGCGTGAACTCCAAACCGGAATATTGGCAACCGTAGGTGTAGCCTGTTCAGCCTCTACACCCGGCAGGCTGCACCTGGGCTAAGATTCCAACGGCCCATTGACGAGAGTGCGTGTCGAGTAGTGGTAAAGTACCCTCTCATACAAGCCACCCGGAAGAGGTATCCTAGTGTCAAGCAGAGGCTTGAACAGCGGCATCAAGACCGCCTTAAGAGGTCCCAAGAGTCTTCTCGCCGCTCCCATCGTTGGGCGCTTTGCTGCAATCCTCTGTTCATTGACTTTCTTGAAGAAGAACTTTCCAGCGTCGGTACTTGCAAAGATGGGCGTCGATTCGTTGAGCTTTCGAATCCGGCGCAAAGTGTCATCAAACGTTTCGTACTTGTAGTGATATCCAACCGCCGCGGGATTGTACAGCAGCTTATATCCCTTCTGATACAGCCGATAACTTAGCTCGATATCCTCCCAGCCATACTGACGAAAGCTCTCATTGAACACAGCTTCCTGGCCTATGAAACGAGCTTTCACGCTCGTGTTACAGAAGTACGAGTCCCAGAATTCGAGCTGTTCTCCGGGCATAAAATGTCCGAAGTGAAACTGGGGACCATACAGCCCCGCCCATACCATAAAAGGAGTCGGACGAACCTCTGGCGCCCAAGTGACACAGCCTAGAACGCCCGCGTTTTCCTCCGGATTCTTATAGTGCCATGCGACATGCTCCGACACCATGCTCCGGCTTGGGATAATGTCATCGTCCCCGAACAAGATTAGGTCGCCCTTCGCCTCACGAATGGCGTGATTGCGTGCAGCTGCTAAGCCACGATTTTCTTGGTAGAGGTAGCGGATCGGCACCGACGAATAATTCCTGAACTCCTCCACCACCGAAGCGCTGTGATCGTTCGATCCGTCGTCGACAACGAGGATCTCTAACATTTCATGGTTGCCAACTTGAGCACCATAACCCTTCAGTGTCTTGCGAAGAATGTGCGGCCGCTTGTAAGTTGGGATAACTACGCTGACCCGCATAGGCTTCTAGGCTCCTCAGTATTACAACTGCTAACCCTCTACTCGATATGCTATCGGCATCACCCGCCGAACAACTCGCAAAAACGATGCATACCCTTCCGCTTTAGCGAGATCGAATTCGTCGAAGAAGCGTGTCAGGGCCAATCCGGTCAGATAGACAGCTCCATAAATCGTGATTGCTGCTACAAGATGAAGCCACAGGCGCAACCTCAACACGCTGGCCGCTGACATGGCCGCGGCTGCAGCTAGAGAGCACAAGAACGGTGTGAGATAAGCGCGACGCAGCATTTCGCGAAAGGAGGTTTCAAAGTACGGCCGGCTCGCCACAAAAAAATACCCGGTGCTTATGATCATCGGTAGGATCGTGCCCCACACGGCTCCAACGAACCCCCACCTCCTGATGAACACAAAGCTGAGGACAACATTTAATATTGCGGCGAGCGACGCGGCATAGACGGTCGGTCGTAGAATCCCGCGTCCAATGAGTACGAAGTAAGTGGGTGCTCCAATCTGAGGAAAGAAGTTACCCACCACCAAGAGGGCGAAAGGAACTGCAACAAAGCTCAGCTTGGGCCCCAGCCAAAGACTTACCAATGGTTTCGCGGCGACGAGCGCGAATATCACGAGCGGAACCGCAGTGACGGCGAGATACTTATGAGCACGATAATATAGTTGGGCAACTTTACTCCGTTCATTGGCCGCATCCAGCTCAGAAGTGGCCGCCATGACTGGTCCAAGTAACAGGTCGGGCATTCTCCGAACTTTCGAGGCCGCTTCACTCGCCATGCTGTACCAGCCGACCGGAACAACCCCAACCAGCCGCGCCAAATACAACTTTTCTACTTGGCCCTGAACGGTTGTCATCAAATTTCCAGCATAGAGTCCCAAACTAAAAGAGCAAATCGTCCTCAAGGTGGCGACATCACAGGCAAATGGATTCGGCGTGATCGATGGAAGCAGACGGTGCGCCATCACTATGCTTATCAGCAGACTTAACAGTGCGCTTACCAACGCAGCGAAGCACAACCCTCGCAGTTGCCCGCCGGCGCAGAGGAACACGACGGTGAGAATTGCGTTGCTCGCGTTATTGAAAAAGAACAAAACGTTGCCAAGGTCCATGCGCTGGCAACCGCTGATCACCGCTATGAACGGCTTTGATAACAAATCTGCTGCGATAATGGGCAAAAGCAAAACCCATAAGACTCGAAGCTCATTAATCGGCGGAGCCTCCTGGCCCCGAAAAAGCTGGTGAATCATCACCCCAGAAAAGGCCCATAGAACGCACACCGAGAGAGTCGTAATCACCAGATATAAGGCGCAGCTTGTATTCAACAGGCGGCGTAACTGTGAATCGTCGCCGCGCCCCCTGTATTCGGCAACATGTTTCGTAACACTGGGCCCGATCCCCAAGTCCAGAAGCCAACCGAGCCCGATGATTGTCCCGAAAATCGACCAGGTTCCGTATCCAACCGCCCCTACTCTGTGCAGGATAAAGGGAACCAGCAGCAAGAAAACCGGGCCAATAACCAACTTCCGCAGGACCGAAAAAACCACATTCTGAACGATCTGGAAGCTAAGGGGTCTCCGTTCAAGGCGCAGGGTTTCCGTCTGGACATCGGCTGCGAGTCCAAGTTTTTCGAACAAACTCATAGGTGTTTTCTTTGTGAGAGTCATCGCCGCAAGTCCGTCATGAGCTTTGGTCCGGGACTGATTCCGGACTCGCTGAGACAGACGCCCATCACGGCGTATCCTGCATAGGTGTTGCTAAATATCAGTTCGTATGAGCGGCAGCACGGACTCTGAGGCGGATGTTACGACAAATAGTCAATTCACCCGAACTCCCCAACTCATAGTCGAATTCTTTCAGGGAAGCGAAAAACGCATCTTCGCAATCCTTGCCGTGCAGCTCAATGCATATGTTTCGAACTCGGGGAAGCCAAGCTCGCGCGGAACTGTCGAACACAGAAAGCTCCGATCGCTCGATATCGACTTTCAGCAGGTCCACCGTACCCCCGCCTACCATGTCGATAAGACTCTTTAAATCCCACGCCCGAACGTCGGCTGATCGACCGTCGCTCTCGGTGGATTCGTGAACTTGTGTAGCCCACTCCAGACCGTCACCACAATTTCCTTTCGATAGATGTAGCTTTGTCGGTCTGGACCACACGGCGCCATGCAATACAATGGCTCTGTCGCCGTACGGCTTGAGATTAGCTTTGCAGATCGCGACATTACGTTCGTCCGGTTCGACCGCCAGGACGCGCACATGTGGAAAAACGCTCAAAAAGTACGCCGAGCTGAATCCCACGTTCGCACCGAGATCCAGTACAACCGAGGGGTTTTTCAAATCTAGAAGGCAAGAGTACTCCTGAGAGATAAAAATCTGATCAAAGACCCGCATATCGCTGCTGCCCCGCAATCGCGCGCAAATGGGATGAATTATTGGATGCGGACGAACTTGCCAAATGGCCGGTTCACGTCGACCAAGCTTAGTCGATATTCGCAAGGCTTCCCATTTGAGCATCGCGGATAAACCTACTGACCGCCTCCACATTGACAGCATACGAAAGTGGTTAAGAACGCTCAACCGAGCACTTTGGGTCCGGTAGCGATTCGTACTCAGATAGTGAAAGCACTTTGTGCTCGCAGACCGAAGTGGAGCTGCTATAGAAATCGGGGTTGCCGTTCAGGCGACCGGCCGCCTTACCGAGCGACACCTTCAGTAGCCACTAGATGCAAGCCAAACAACGCTTGAGCTTGGAATTTCGATCGAGTGAGTCAGAGTTCCTTGAATCGTGGAAGTGATCCCTGCAGCTGCCGCCATAATCCACTCATTGGCCGGGCGGCAAGAATGCAGAACGTCACAACCCTGAGGAAGTAGCTTTACTCGAAGCAATCGACTCGTAGCGCCCATCGGCACGAAAGACAAAGTATAGACCTACTTCATGGGTTGGAAACTCCCTCGAGCTAGGCAAGATTGACCTTATGACGTTCGCATAGTCATTGTATTCGTGGCAATTATGCACTCTTATCACGATGACGCCAGCGGGAGTCAGGAAATTCCTGGCACGTCGGAGGAAATCCGCCGCATCTTTCAAATCGAGGTAGTAAATCGACTCGACGATTACCACGACGTCGTATTGCGTGTCCGACGTAAAATCTCGGAGGTCCGAGTGAATCCAACTACAATCGCTGAGACCTCGTCGGGTAGCCAAGCGAAGAGCCTGTTTTGAGATGTCAACACCGACAAAGTGTCCGGCACGGCCCCGCGAGCGCAACGACGCGATCAAGCCCCCTGTTCCACAACCGAGGTCTAAGAGAGTAGAGCTGGGATTCATGATCGCGACCAGAAACTCGACGAGGCCTTCGGGCGGGTGCAAAAAATCCCATTTTCCTGTGCTAAATTCGGCGTCCCAAATGAGTTGCCGAAGCCAGGATGGACCAACTCGCCGAACTTCTCCCCCCAGCAACCGTCGCATCTCACCACTCCAACCCTTTGCAATAGCACATCAGAATCCTGGACTGAAGTCGTTCTTACAACGGCCGCCTGTTTCCTGAAGTCATTGAGTTCAGCCCAGAAACCAAGTCAATTCCGTCAACCTATTTCCTTATGCAGTCGTCGTTTCGTTCGACCGTATGCCCAACAGCCACCAAATGCAAGCCCAACTCCGACTGACCTTGTACGCCTCACCGGGGCGGGCGGACCTGTTGAAAACGTAGACGATGCTGTGGCCCAAAACTCTTATTGATTCGTTGATCAAGACGGTCAGCAGATAGAAAGTGACCGCCAAGCGCCCGTGGTACTTTTTCCAGAATTGTATGTCTGCACGCTGCCTCTCAATATAGAAGTAAATGGGGGCCTTAGCAGTCGTCCCCCCTCCGAAATGAATGGCTTCAGCGTCTGCACAGTACAGGCGGCGATACCCCGCCTGGTGAAACCGGTAGGACCAGTCGAGGTCATCTCCATACATGAACAGCTGCTCGTCGAGCCCACCGACGCGATTCAAAGCGTCGCGCCTAGTACCCCAAAACCACCCGTTCAAAATGTCAACGTCCAGGGTCTTGTCGTGCTTGAAGTCGCTCATCAAATACGCGCCAAATGTCTTGGATCCCTGAAAGATAGCGTCCAGAGCGAGAGCGCGGCAAAAAACGCTCCAGGGCGTGGGGAAACGCATGGTCGATCTTCGAACGATCCTATCCGCATCCAGCATTCGTGGCCCGACCAGTCCAATGGAAGTATCATGCTCCAAGTGAGCGATCAGGCTCTTGATGCAGCCAGGAAGCACAATCACGTCCGGATTGATGAGGAAAAGATACCTTCCCGTGCTCTCGCGGATACCCACGTTATTGGCTTTAGCGAACCCAAGATTTTTTTGATTCTCGATAAGCTTGACATCGGGAAACTCGTCCCGCACCAAATCAGGCGTGCCGTCGGTCGACGCGTTATCCACAACAATTGTTTCCATCGACAGACCCGTGTGCTGCTCTTGTACTGACTTCAAACAATCCCCAATATATTTCTTGGCGTTCCAGGTGACGATGATCACCGAAATATCCACATTCGTCTTGGCCATGGCCGTGTTGGTCTGCCCTTCTAAATTGCTCGCGTGGACCGTGGTTGGCATTTCAGACCTTTCTGCAAGGTGGACTGCCGCAGTCCAGACGGGCGATTCTGACATCAAGCCGTCTTGCGCCCGACGGGAAGATGTAACCGCCCCAGTTGTTCGTGTCGGAGAAACTGCACAAAGTCGTCAGGAACAGCTCTCTGGTCTCTCCTGCAATAAGCGTGGATAAAACCCGCAAGTTCCGCGAGTCCGCCCAGAATGTATGGTCTTGACGGAATTCGACGCGCAACTTTGAACAACTCGAAGAGCGGGTGGGTTCCCAAAGAATAGTCCGCCAAACCTTGCCTATAGAAATACCAGGTGAAACTGCCCGCCCCTCCATTAGGCCGATGCTGGACAGCCCTTAAGCCGGGAATCGAGCGAACATCCCAACCACGCATTCGTAGGCTCACTTCCGCATGCCAGTCGGGTGATCCGTGAGGAAGAGGCGTATAGCCACCCAAAGCGTCAAAACACTCGCGCCGGAACATTTGGACACCATGCATGACCGAATGCGGCCGGTTGAGCCTTCTCGGAACCAGCTCGTCGCCTTTCTTGTCGTGAATGGTGCCGCCGGCCATTCCCAAGCGACGATCCTTCTGGAATTCCTGAAACAAACGCTCAAAATAGTCGGGCTCAAAAGTGATGTCCGCATCTAGATTCCCAACAAAATCGAATTCCAGATTGCGAATCTGCTCGTAGCCAGCGTTGATCGCATCTACCTGCGCAGCAAAACTGCGTTTGTGTCGTTCGGGCATTCGGTACAGCTGAACGAACGGATACTTTGCGGAATAAGATTGGACGATCTCATCCGTACGATCGGTCGATCCGTCGCTAACAACAACATATCTGCGAGGAGGAATCGTCTGGGCGATCACCGCTCGGATAGGCAGATCAATGAGTGCTTCCTCATTCCAAGCCGGCGTCACCAGAGCGTACGCCACATGATTCTTGGCGCTAGCTGCTGTTGTTCGGTCCATTCGTCCTCCTTCGTTGTACTCAACCTTGATTGACGGTGCGATGAGGACTCACGACCCTAGCTTACCGAGGGACTGTGAGTAACTCCGTGAGACATTCGGATGTCATTTTCAATATCACAATAGCATCGCTGCAACCGCAGCTCCGGGTTCCACTACCACTGACAGTGGCCTGAATCAGTCCGAAATCGGAGCGTTGTCTACCACCTCGATGGAGACGATTCCATCATCGGGCGGCTCCTGACTCCGTGGGAACCTCAACAGCAATACTCCATCGGTGTTTCCGATTTCTTGCATGCCCAGGTCCGTGAACACCTGTCCGGACGGTACATTTTTTTCAGTTTTTCGATAGCTGGCGAGAAAGTCTTTCTCGGATTCGCTGGAATACTTGCGGATAACGAAGGACAGGAAAGCGTGTTCCACACGTTTCGATTGAACGCGGCAACTGAACATGAGGTCCGTCATACGAGGCTCACGCCTGTCAACGATCGAGAAACCGACCACTCCGTAGCTTCCGAACACGTCTTCACAAGCAAGCACAAACGTATCGAGGTAGGGCGTTGCGATGATTTTTCTCAGCACATCGCGGCCGTACCGATTACCTGAGAAATTCATCTGATTGGTGCGGGTGGCAAGTTCATGGACTCGCTCCAGACTTTCCTCACTCAGCCGCGAGATTTTGAGCTTCATCTGGCAGTGACGCAGGAATGACAGATAGTCGTCACCGAACTTCTCGGCAACGGCCTGCCTGCTTGTTTCGACTTGATAAAGCTTTCTTCGCGAGGCGCTTTCTGCTGTGACTGGCACGCTGCACTCTTCCATATCAGGCAGCTCTTGATGTCTTACTGCATCGAGGACCCTCACTCCAGGGCACGCAGTCTGTACTTCCTGACGTTCGAATTCTGAATCGTCTACGAAGAGAAATGTGTCGATCCCGATGTTCAGAGCCTTGGCGATCGCTTTTACGCTCTCACTCTTCGGCTGCCACGATATTTGCGGATGCAGAAAATAATCCTCGAGCCCGAAGCCTTTGATCGCTCGCATTGCGTCATCATGACTGTTCTTGCTTGCTACAGAATGAAGAATTCCCCGCTGATCTAGAGCACGGATCAACTCAACAATGCCTGGTCGCAGACGCAGTTTGTCGACGCCGTCCTCTACAAGAATCCCGTCCCAGATCGTATTGTCCAAATCCCAGATGACGCACTTGATCTTCTTTGTCTTTTTGGTTTTCGGTTCCAGCTCAGCAACAAAGTCCATCGCCCCGAAATAGAGTGTGACGCCCTCGGGGGCCTCGTTTGGTGTGATATCGATGGCGAACGGAGCGCTCGCGTCAATCACAGGTGCGATTTCGTCGAAAGGGATCCTTGCGCGATGAAAACCGGGGGGAACTTCGATGAGACTCTGGAATGGAATCTTCGATTCTTTCAGTTCTCTCGCACTCCGGAATCCTGGAGCGAGCTGAACAAGATTGGGAAATCGTACGGGCCGCTCGCGGTAGAGTGTTCGGATCGTCACGGAAAGTCGGACTGCTTCGGAACTAGGGTTGTAGCACTCGAGCAGAAAACTCATGGGAGAAGGGCGGTGATCGGTTCCCCTGCTCGCAAGTCTTTTCTTAAACGCATAGCGTTTCAGCGCAGCGGTTCTTTTGACTCCTTCGGGCAAAGGCAAGCGCTGCAGGGTCGTACCGATTCGGTAGTCTCTGCGCTCTATCCGGGCGGCGTCTGTTGGTGAGAAAACGCGGAAATTCCCTCGCGCCCACAGCTTACCCCAACGCTTGAAGCTGACCTTTAACAAATAGCCGTTTACCGATCCGTCGCAATCAACACGCACCATACCGTCGACGAATCGTCGGCATTTCAAGTCCTCTCTGGGCGCATAGAGCTCGCAGGTGGAGTAGCACGTCGGCCAACCACATTCCGTGCAGTGTTCTCCCCACGAAATCAGTGTGCGTGACAGAATCTTTCCGTTGAGATCCCTGAATGCGTCGCCCACTTCCAACGGAATTTCTGATAGCGATGCAGTCTTGATGTTTGTTTCTGTCTCGTACATAAGCCTGTAGTTCACTCGACAGCCAGCCGAACTAAGCCGCCTGTCTTCTGTGCTCCTCTGGCGATTCAATCCTTTTCGATTCGGGCCTGTGACGGAATCTGTACGTCCGTCTGAATGTTGATGGCGAAAGCAGAGTGATCGGGATTTTTTGTGGTGTATCCGATTGGGCTGCTGTACCCGCCTCGAGCTGGCACCAACCCAAGCCCATTGCCAGCGCCGACTAATCCGGGAGCATCGCAACTGAATTGATTCTTCCACCAACATTCGTCGTAAAACAGCGAGGCGATCTCCAGTTGCTCTGCCTCGTGCGTGAAGAAACTGCACCCATCCAGCAGGCGCGGCCATAGATTCCTAACCACCGCCTCGACGGATTCCCTCAGATCCGCATCAACGAAAACGAAAACGCAAGGGCGGTCGAAGTTTGGTGTGGTCTTGTCGAAATAACCGGGATGAAAATTACAAACCGAGATGTCACCAAAGCGACGCACATTCTCCTGAACCTCCTTTAGGGTGCCACAGAAAGCCCCCGCCGAATAAGTGGCGAGCTCGGGACAATTGAGACGCCGATGCACCTTGTCATCCGCCGCTGGCTCCGGCAAACCTTGAAAGGAATCGAAGACCTCCAGATCGCGATCGCACAACTTGCATACCAGCGAAAGGCTGGCCGTGCTCCTCCCCTTGTAGCAACCGCACTCCACCACTGAGCCTTTCAGACTCTTCGGAACCCTGAGGATATGAGTTGCCATTACCAGATGCTCAATGAAACTCGACGCACCCGTGATTTTGCGTTCGTTCTTGCGCGCAGCCAGAAGCAATTTGACTTTGGCCCCGAGACCGACACCGTATTCCCGGCCGGTTTGCTGCCGGAAAAAATCAGCAAGGATTATGGGGATACTCAGCAGAACGAGCGCGCTCTTATAGGCTCTTGAAGCAAGTCGCATGATTTACCCGCGTTTGGTATCAAATTTTGGTCGGTTGCTGACCAGGAGGCTAGGTAGTCTGCTTAGTGTCCCGAATTCTGCTGCGTGAGGGTACGGGGACTGATCGCCGGGACACGACACTCGTCGTCGATGGGGAAGGCTCCACTATCATCACTTTTTCAGTCGCGTTCTGTATTGCAAAAGTTGCCACTGGAATGACGGAAAGGAAGGTGAACCACCAGAAGCGAGTCTGATCCCAATAGGCTGTGCCCCAAAATGCGAATACGTGGGCCAAAAGGACCGCGCAAAGTGACCACAGGAACCACTCCTGCGCGCGATCTCGACGCTCCTGCATCAATTTGCGCGTCCTTCCCAACCGGCTAAAACCTTGGCAGATCAGGGCGATAAAAAAGGTCAATGTCACCAAACCGCCGGAAACACCTTCGCCCACGTATTGATTCGAGGTGTCGATCATCTCGTATCCCCAAGTCTGATTGTTGTTGCTCCCGAGCAACCACCAGCTGCTGAAATGGTTCACAAATGCATTTACGAGTTCAGCTCTATGCCATCCGGAAGAAGCGCTGACGACGTCCACGTGAGCGATAACGAACCAGATGGGAGCCTTCATGATCATCGCCAGTCCAGCGATTGTGAAAACGATTCCCCAGCGAACCACTCGCATATAGTTGCGAATCGGCCATAAACACAATCCGAGTATTCCTGCTATGTAAGCGAGCACTGGTGTGCTGGAAGCGGCTGCCAAAACCATTGCGGTCGCACCGAGAAATCCAGCCAGCGCAGTGATTCTGGCCTTCCCGCTCCTAAAGAGCCAAAAAAACATGGGAACAAGCGTACAAGCAAAGGTGCCAGCCAAAACGGGGTGCCCGAAGGCGCCTTGAGCGCGAATCTGACCATCGCGAAACTGCGGAACGACGCTAAAACTGCCCGCGTAGCCGAAAACGTTCAAATTGTGAAAGCGTTCGATCAGCGTGCAAAATCCCATACTCACCGCTATGAACGCGAGTAATTTGGCGACCCGGGTAATGTCCGCTTCGTCCCGGATCAAGTAGCGAAGAAGAAAATAACCGCCCAACGCATCCACCAAGAACGCGATTTGGTATAACACGGCACCGACTTCGTGATAGAGCAGCATGAAAGCCGCGGCCCTGCAAATCGCCCACGAACAAAAGAGTCCGTCGAACAAGGTGAAACCACCCGCAAACAAATCTTCCCTGGAGGTGAGTTTTGCTATCAGCAACCGTAGGCAACCTGCAATCACGACGACCCGGAGTACGAAGAAGTGCATACCGGCAAGGTAGAGCTGCTGTCCGAATGGCGTAAATATGGCAATCAGCAGAAGCGGCACGATTGCCCACCTTCGGTTCAATACCAGCAACAAGACAATAGCAATCAACATGGCCACGAGGACCACAGGATGGATCACCGTGCCAATGCTTCCACCACCAAACCTAAAACTATTGTCCAATGGATGGCACCTTTTGCCGTTTTCCTTTTCTCACGCTTCTGACACTCGGGTGCTTGGTGACCTCAGATATCCCCATTGAGCTGATAATCCGCAGTGGGACTGCAGCGAAAGCACAAGGCATAGTACGCGACCGTATCTCGATTCGATTCCACCATGAAAATGACGTGGGCGCCGGGTCTCGCTTGAAGGACAATCATGTAGGCAGTTACGCTGCTTTCTATTACTCCGCTCCGCCGGTGTTGTGCGTCATAAGCGGACAGCCACACGCATAGGCTTCGCGTCAATCGACGATCGGCCCAGTAGTCAATTCATAGTCTCTCAGATTGCAAGTTTTCATCTTTGGATACCACGGTGAGTGCCTGAACGCCTTGGCCGACAGGTGCTCGAGCCTCAGATATGCCTTGCCGGCCGCCCGATGGAACAATCCGTTAGACACGCTAAGCTCGCGTGCCGTCACCTCGTGTCTCGCGTTTCGAAAAGCACGCACAGCTAAGCCGCGCGCCCTCGCAAAATGGGGAGAAGTCGGCATTTTCGCGACTGTAGCTTCGAGTACGTGGCACCACGCTTCCCAAAATACTGCACTGTGTTTAAGCACATGTGACAAACTGTCCTCGCTCTGTTTCCATACGGCCAGAGGCTCGCTCACGAATACCCAGGGACCATGAAGGGCAAGTCGCAAGGCCAGATCGTAGTCCTCGAGCACCTTTAATTTCTCGTCAAATCCGCCGACGATATCGAACGCATTTCGCCGGATTGCGACAGCCTGATTGAACATGAGAAACCGTGTGGCGAGCACTTCAGCCACATTGAGCCAAGCTCCCTCTGCGTGGAGAGGACGAAGCCCCGCCGATTGAAACGATGTGCCCGTCCTTCCGTCATTAAAATGGAGTGCCATGTTCGACACGCAGCAGCAGACGGACGTTCCCGCAGCTTGTAGAGCAGCGACTTGTTTTTCAATCTTCTTAGGGAGCCATATATCGTCTGAATCCAAGAATGCAACGATTGACCCGCTCGAAGCTCGAACGCCCGTGTTGCGAGCCGCAGAGGCACCTGCATTAGACTGATGAATTACGTGAATTTTGGTGCTATAAGAGCATAATCGATCACTCGTATCGTCCGTCGAGCCATCGTCAACGACGATAACTTCGATTGGGGAATACGTTTGGTTCAAAACGCTGTCAATCGCCGAGCAGACCGTACGGGACCGGTTGTAAGTCGGGATGATTGCGCTAATCAGAGGTTTGTCAGCCATGAACTCTGCTTGTTCGCAAAAGTCGCGAAAGTCATTGCACCGATTCTGCTTGATTGACAACCAAGGTCAGCGCGACTCCGAGCCGCGTCTCCACCACTCTTAGATACCTCCAGTCAGGAACTCAGCTGGTATAGCCTACGGCTGTGAATCTGACACAAGAACAACGTCGCTCTGTTAAGGCTGTAAGCCTTCGACTCAGAATTGGGTTGGGAACTGGCACACGATAGGAATGAAGCGACGAAGGCAATCGTTCAGAAACAATTCTAACGAATGCCTCGAGGAATCAAGGATCACTCAACCGTCGCGGTGAGACCCGTCGGTGGTGATGGTGGCGGTGGTGGCGACACCACGGCGCCGCCGTGGGCGTATGCGCCAAGGTCCCAGCACGACGAACTACCTTGCGATGAGCATGTACCACTAGGCCGCGCCGAGCCCGCGTAGTCGAAATCTAGCGCCGGGATTCCGAGATTCGTCAGGTTCTGGCCCTGTTCGATGATCGTCGTAGCTCCCGACGTCGGTGCGTAGTACGTAGCCGTCGGAGCCGAGACCGGCAACGTGAGGACCGCCGGGTTGGAGAACCCAGGAGTCCCATAAGTTGAGTGTCCATCGCACGCTATACCGAAGTCAGCGGAACAATCGGACCGCCATCCCGCAAGAGTCGTTGCATTGTTGTCCCAGTTCGAGATTTTGAAATAGGTGTTGTAGTCCCATGTCGCGATCGTCGATGGATTACTGGAATGGATCGCGTAGAAATAACAGTTGCCGGCGATGTTGTTCTCTATGACCAGGCCCAAATCCGAGAAGAAGTCCCAGCACGTAAATCCGTTGAGCGTGTTGTTGGCGATCAAAGCGTTCGAGGCGTTGCGGATTGAAACATCACCGTTCCCGTTGTGGGCGACCGTATCGTCGCTCTCGATTATATTGTTGAAGATTTGCGGGCTAATGAAATCGCCGTTTTCCGTTCCGCCTCCCCCCTCCAGGAACGGGCCTTCCGTGTTAACGCCATTTCCCCAAACACCATAGAAGAAATTACCTGCGATCTGAGCATTGTTGATCGTGCTCGTATTCTCGCCGGACGGTTGCGTGAAGAAGTGCATTCCGTCATGGTGATTGTTGTTCGCTTGGTCGGTCCAATTCGCCGCGTCGTGAATCAAATTCCCGTCCGCCACAATGCCAGAGATCGATCCGCTGGTCCTGCCGTTCGCGACCTGAATTCCGATGTTGATGAAGAATATCTGGTTGTCGGACATATTTATGTTCGAGGCAGATGCGTTAACGTCAGAGGCATAGGTAATGCCGGACCAAGCGCCTTGTATGGAATTGCCCGTAATCGTGACGTTGTTCGAATCCGCAACGAAGAAGCCCGAAGTACTCCCTCCACCTTCATCGGGGCAATTGGCTTCGATACCCGATGGGCAGTAGTGAACGTACATGGGGCCGCATTCGATATCCACGAAAGCGATATTGTTGCCGCCAGGCTGACCGCTATATCCGCAACTGCCACCGCTGGGCTGATACTGACACGCACCGCCGGGGCAGGTTGCTCCTGTGCCTCCGGCCAATGTGGCAAGAATCTGTCCGCTGTTTTGTCCGTTGACGGTGATAAAGCTATGGCCGTTCAGGTTGATCGCGGCGGTATTCCACCACGGCGCTTCGATGACACTCCCCGCATCCAGCAACATCACAATGGGGTTCCCCGACGAACCCCCACCTTGAAATGTAAATGCAGAGGTGGCCCCGGCTGCAAAGTTATGCGTCCCACAGACCAGCACTGTCGTCCCTGGCCCGATCTGGCCCGTTCCGGTACCCCACACGACAGGGGAAGAATTCTGGCTGAACTGTGCAGGCGTGAGATTCGGGGCTGATGGCGTTCCAACAGGGCAGTTGCCCGTCGCCGTGCCTGATGGCGTGACATACACAGTTGTTCCTGCGGAAGCCACAATACTAGAAAACCCGTATGAGTTGGTGCTGTCAGTATTCCAGGTCCCGATGCCTGGATTGCCCGATGTGTACGTGGTATCGGTTCCTTGGATCTTTTGGGTGCCGTTTATGTAGACAGTTATCACGCCGCTGGAGTTGACCGCCGCTGTGAGCACATCGCCGTCATTGCAGCGGTCGGTCGTATCGGAATTGTCGATATAAGCGTAACCGCCGCCGGAGGTCCATTTCACGATCTGAAGATAGGAATATCCCGAAGACACGCTACAGTTGATCTCATAGCCGCACCAGTAGGAACCACACATCGACATCAACAGGTGAAGCTCGACCTCATGCGTATCGCTTCCGTTCGGCGTGCTCCCGATGTGAACGACCCCTTGGATTTGTTGCGCGCGCGCCCAAGTACCGTTCAAGATAGCTATGGCGTCCGACTGTCCCGATGTCCAATTGCCGAAAGCGAATCCCGGAGTAGATTGCATGTAGGGACTTCCGGTTGCGGCGGTCGTACTCCACTTGCCATTCTCGGAGATGGGATTCTCAGTGAGAGGAAATGAAGTGGAATAGTTTTGGGCGAACGCTCCTGTCGCACAAAGTAACGCCAAGAGGCACAGGACAGACCAGCGCATAATCAAATCCCCTTAAAAGCCAGGGCCGCCGCCGTGAGATTTCCGGAAAGGCTTTGCGGCCAATTATGGGGCGCGGTCCTCGCCGCAAGTTGAGCTCGAACCTACCCCCACGCGCTCTCCTAAGGATGCTGCTGCGCGCGACTTTTGGGAGTATCCGATACGTTGTGGGGCCTGCACAACTGGTCGTAGGTACAGCATGCGGACAGATGGCTATCCTGCACCCTAAAGAAGCCCTATTATCAATCACTTGCGAATTCGTCATTGGCATCGGAACTCAGCTCGCAAATCTCTGCTCTTCGATCCCTGCTGGCCAGCGCAATTTTGGGTCTGCCGTGCACGATCGCTGCGGAAGTGCCTTCGGAATGCAAGCGGGTATCTCAATCTCTGCAACAGTCAGACCTACGACAGGGACAAAGCGTGCGCTCGGCTAGGGAAATTACGGCTGTGAGTGCCCGGTTCATGAAGTCGCTTGCGTCTGGCCATCGCGAGGCCGATGCAGGCGCTTGGCCAAGCTCGATATGTTTCGCGGACCACGGAGCCAGTCATAGCCAGCCTCCAGTTTTGCCTGGAACAAGCTAAGGTCGTCATGGGAATTGACTGGAAGGCGGGGCAGAAACAATCGATCATCCTCATTGCTCGCTGTGCCAATCGCCGTGCATACGCCGTTTTCGTATCCTTCCGTCTCGAGCAGATTACGTAGGGATCGCACAAAAGCCGTGTCGCTTTGCGGAAACGCAAAAGGGTAGGCGAAGGAAGTGACCATGCTGCCGAGCTCATCCTCGATCGTTTTCTTCGAGTCGTGCAGTTCCTTCTGGACCGACTGTTCGCTCAAGGATGTCAATTGCGGGTGTGTCACAGTGTGCGAACCGAAACGAATTCCTTCCGCGGCCAGCTCGCGCACTTCCGACCAGGTCATGTATTCCTTGCCTTGTGACGTCGTCCTCGGTTCGGATATGAAACCCGTTGGAAGAAACACCGTCGCGGTGAAGCCAAATTTCTTGAGAGTTGGATATGCATTTCTATAGAAGTCGCGATAGCCGTCATCGAAAGTAATGACTACGCGTTTTTCACTCGTGGCGCCGGATCCCATTGAGCAGATGGCTGCACCGAGGTCGAGCACTTTATAGCCCTTGGTATGAAGATAGTTCATGTGCTCGGCAAAGATCGGAGGTGAAGTGTTCGTTTCATAGTAGGGATGTACAGCCGAGGTTCCTTCCCGAACGCCGTGATACATGAGAATCGGAACGCGCGAGCGCAAGGACTCCCTCCGCACCCTCGCGAGCGGGTGAAAAATCCAGAGGCTTGCGAATCGGTCAAGACGTATTTCGCGTCGAGAATGCGCGGCGTCGGTCACTTCGGTAGGCAGGTTCGGCCACTCTTGTTACGAGAATATCCAGAACGGCACGACGAATTGCGTCTCGTGCCCCTAACCCGGATGGTGCCTAGTCGGCGGAAGCTGGCAAGGTGTGGGATTGATCCTCCCGGAGGGATTGCACAGTTGAGAATTTCGAGATCTCCTCTACAACACGCTGTTGCTGGTTGAGCGTGAGTTGGGGAAAGATCGGCAATGAGATGATCTCGGAGGCTACAGCTTCACTAACGGGAAAATCACCCGGACCGAAACCCAAGTGCGCGTATGCTTTTTGCAGGTGCACAGGAATCGGATAGTGAATTCCCGTATCGATTTGGGCGTCAGCGAGATGCGCCCGAAGCTGTTCTCGATTCGCCACCCTAATCACGTAAAGGTGGTAAACGGACCGCGCCGAGGAAGATTCTTCTGGCAACTGGATGTCGACGCCGAGATCGGAAAACATTTCATGATAATTCTTGGCTATATTTCGTCGCTTTTCGTTCCACGTTGGCAGATGCGAAAGCTTCACACGCAGGATACCCGCCTGAATCGAGTCGAGCCGCCCGTTATAGCCTTCGATTTCGTGGTAGTACTTCTTGCCCTGGCCATGATCTCGCAACATTTGCACTTTCTTTGCGAGTGCGGCGTCGTTCGTGGTCACCGCTCCGGCTTCGCCGCAGGCACCTAGGTTCTTTCCGGGATAGAAACTGAAAGCAGCCGCGTGCCCCATGGAACCGGCCTTTCTCCACCGGTTTTCCCGCTTCGAAAAGTACTCAGCGCCATGAGCTTGGCAGGCGTCTTCAATCACCAAGAGGCGATAACGATCGGCCAATTCGAGAATCGGGTCCATATCCGCTGTCTGCCCGTAAAGATGTATGGGAACAACTGCCGTAACAGGCTCATTCCATTTCTTATCGAATAGTTTCCCGGTCTCCGAATCCCGGTAGCAATCCTGCTCGAGATATTGGCGGAGCTTCACGGGATCCATGCAGTAATTGCTCTCGTCGATGTCCACGAAATCCGGGCGTGCGCCTGCCTGGCTGATGGCTTCCGTTGTCGCAATAAACGTGTGCGGAACAGAAACGACGACATCCCCCGGCTGGACGCCGGCAGCCATCAAAGCAAAGCGAACGGCGTCGGTGCCGCTGGAAACTCCGATACAGTGCGCAGCTTGGCAGAATCGCGCAAATTCGCGCTCGAATTCTTCAACCATCGGCCCCCCGATGAAGGCAGCCGTCCTCAGAGCTTTCTGAAAGACTGGGACGAGTTCGTCCTCGAGTTCCTGATGAAGGCTGGCCAAATCCAAAAAGGGAATATTTTGACTGTTTGACATTTTGTGGTCCTTGACTTTGGGATGACGTCGAGTGTGAGCTGGCGTGGACTCTCGCTAGAAACGGTCGGTTACTTGCAAATCTGAGCAGATGAAGACCTGATGCGGGACCCGAGGTAGTCGCGAAGCGCGTCCTGCCACGGCTTGAATTCGTTCAAACCTATGTTCTTCAGAGCGCGGTTCTCAAGCACTGAGTAACTCGGTCGCGCCACCTTAGCCGGAAATTCGCCCGGAGCCGCGACTTTCAAGCGCACCGGAGTGTCCGTCAAGGCAAAGATCTCTTGAGCGAATCCAAACCAAGAGCAACTGCCTTCCGCTGTGGCATGGTACAGCCCGTAGCAATCGGAACGGCTCAATTGGACAATTTGCCGGGCAAGTTCGGCTGTCGATGTCGGCGTGACGAATTCGCTATCTACGACGCGTACCTCGCCGCGCTCCTTTGCTAGCTTCAGCATGAGTTCAATGAAATTCAGGCCGCCTTTGGCCCGGCAGGGGCTATGCCCGTATAGGCCAGACGAACGAATCACAAAATGCTTCTCCGTGGTCGAGCGGACGAAATGTTCGCCTGCCACTTTGGTGATTCCATAGACGTTCAGAGGTCGGGGAGCGTCCTCTTCAACGTAAGGGCTTCCTTTGCTCCCGTCGAAAACGTAATCAGTGCTCACATGCATTAGAACAGCACCCAGTCTCCGGGCTTCGGCAGCAAGGTTCTTCGCCCCAATGGCGTTGACGGCGAATGCCTTCTCGGGCTCACGCTCGCAATTTTCCACATGGTGCATCGCGGCCGTATTCACGATTACCTGCGGTTGAATTTGTTCGAGCACAGACGAGACAGAGCTCGGATCCGTGATCTCGATATCTGCGTGCGTCAAGGCGCGAACGGCTTCGCCGGTATCCGAGAATGCCGCGACTAAATCGCTGCCGAGTTGCCCGTTCGCGCCAATCACTGCGATCGTCATGGTCAGACCGCCCTCGCCATCGCTTGCATGTCAATTCCACTTTCGATCGACCTGAACGTGCCGATGTTGGAGTAGAGCGGATTATCCCAATCCCGAAACTTCTCCATGTTGTCGATCAAATCGACGACGATAGACTTCAAGTCGTGAGATGGGTGGAAACTCAGGACGTTTTTGGCTTTCTCGATGCTGACCTTGTAGTTTCGAAAATCCTGAATGTGCTTGATGACGAGGTGAATCGGCGTTCCCAATCGTTCCTCGATTGCCGCTTTGACCAGGTCGCCGACCTCCCCGACCGTGTAATTACCCGAGGCGATGTTGAACACGCCCGAAATTTTCTGATTTGCCTCGATGGCGCGGATGTAGGCCGTCGCGGAATCCTGAATGCTCAGGATTGGCCTCCAGATCGAAGGGTTATTGATGGTGATCGTGCGGTCCTTCATGGCGTTCTTGAACATCGTGTTGATGATGAGATCAAAGCGCATTCGTGGGCTATAACCGGAGATCGTTCCCTTGCGCAGCGCAATGACGGAGAAATTCTCATCGATGAGCTGCAGCGCGGCCTGCTCTCCCTGCAGCTTGGAAATACCATAGGGGTAGCTGGAGCTCACCGGTCGCGTCTCATCGTAGAGCTCATTTTCCGTATATCCGTACACGGAACAAGAACTCGCGTATACGTAGCGTTTCACGCCGGCTTTCTTGGCCGTGTACGCGAGATACGATGGGGCGGCCGCGTTGAAAACGAAGTTCTTGCTCGGGGAATACTCGGCCATGGGGTCGTTCGACAAACCCGCGAGGAACACAACCTGATCGTAGGGTTCCAGGTCCTCCTCGGCCAGTTGAAAGATGTCTTTGTTCAAAATTCCCACTTGACGTGGCAAGTGGTTGCCGAACCAAAACAAATCCACGACGTCAACCTTGTAGCCGCGGTCGAGCAATTTGGGGATCAAATTTGATCCCACGTATCCTGCGCCGCCTGCAATGAGGAGTTTCACTGTTCCTCCTTAAAATCGCAAAATTTTCGGTTAGTACGAAAAATTGGCTGATTCCGGTCGCGACAACCATTGGGCCAAGGTTTGTGCGCGCTGGTCTTTTTCCGAAAGTAACGCATTCTCTGTCTTGATCGGCCAAGCGATTCCGATTTGGGGGTCGTTCCACAGAATTCCCGACTCCCCCTTGTTGTTGTAGATTCCTGTGCACTTGTACTGAATTTCCGCTACATCGGAGAGCACGCAGAATCCGCGTGCAAAGCCCGCCGGAGCCCAAACCTGGCGGCGATTTTCCGCAGACACCTCAACGCCGAACCATTTTCCGAGCATCGGTGATCCCTTGCGAATATCCACGGCCACTAAGAAGGCGCTTCCGATCGAAACGCGCATCAGCTTGCCCATGGGCGGTTCCCACTGGAAGTGCAAACCACGCACCACCCCCTTCACCGACCTTGAGTGGTTGTCCTGGACAAATTGGACGGGCAAACCGTTTGCCTTGAATTTATCTTCCCGAAACGTCTCCATGAAAAAGCCGCGTTCATCCTGGAAAATATCAGGAACAACTACAACCACTTCTGGTATAGGCGTCGATTCGATTTTAATTTCCATCGGTAGCTAACACCCTCGAGAACGCTGGGTGATAATGCGGGCTCCCAACTAGCCCCTGGCGACGCCGATCTCCTGTGGTACGTGGCGCAGGAATTTGGCCGGGTTACCCGCCACGATCGTGTTGGCGGGAACATCTCGAGTCACAACGCTGCCGGCTCCGACAATGGCGTTCTCGCCAATCACGACGTTCGCGAGAATGGTCGCTCCCGAGCCGATCGAAGCGCCGCGCTTCACTACCGTCGTTTCAACCTGCCAGTCCTTTTCGGTCTGAAGCTTGCCGCCTGGCGTCGTCGCACGCGGATAAGAGTCATTGATGAACGTCACCCCATGACCCACGAAGACGTTATCTTCGATAGTCACACCTTCGCACACGAACGTATGGCTAGAAATTTTGCAGCGCCGCCCAACGGTCGCATTTTTCTGAATTTCTACAAAGGCGCCGATCTTCGTTTCGTCGCCGATCTCGCATCCGTAAAGGTTGATGAATCTCGAGAGCTTCACATCACGGCCGAGCTTTACACTTGGCGCAATCGAGCAGAACTCATTCTGGCTCACAGGCGAATTAGCTCCCCTCTCTTTTGAATGGACGCCTCGGCTGCTTCCAGCATCCGCACGACGCGCAACCCCGCGTGACCATCGTTGAACGGCATCTTGTCGTTGGCGATGCAGTCAGCGAAATAACCTAGCTCAACGTGCAGCGCCTCCAGTTGTTCTACTTGAGGCGCCCACATGTCGCCCGTACGATAGCTCACCAGAAGGTCGCGAATTCCGTCCCCCGAGGTAATGTCCACGCCCTTGTCATAAATGCGGATTTTTTCATCGGCGACCAGATCGTTCCAAACGAGCATCTTCTTTTGGCCGCCGATCAGCGTCGTACGAATCTTGACTGGCGACAACCAGTTCACATTAATGTGTGCGATGACGTTCCGGGGGAAGTAAATCGTCATGAAGGCCACGTCTTCCACGCCGTTCAGATGTTTCTCGCCAGTCGCAACAATCGCCTCAGGTTCTCCCTTTATGATGTGATCCATGATCGCGAGATCATGAGGCGCCAGGTCCCAGATCACGCTGACGTCATGCTGGAACAACCCAAGGTTCACACGCAGTGAATCGTAGTAATACAGATCACCTAGGGCGCCGCTCTCGGTCAGCTCTCGAATCTTGCGCACCGCGCCTGTGAACAGAAACGTATGGTCCACCATGATCTTCAAATTCTTGCGCGCCGCCAGTTCGATCAGTTCTTCTGCTTCCGTCGAATTGGACGTGAACGGCTTTTCGATGAAAACGTGCTTGCCGTTCTCTAAAGCCATTTTGGCAAGACCATAGTGCGTCCAGACGGGCGTAATCACCGCAACCGCATCGATCTCAGGGGAACGCAGCAGTTCGAGCGAATCCGACGTCGTCCGAATACCCGGATAAGTTCTTCGCGCGCGAGCCAGCGCCGCGGCGCTCTTATCGCATACCATCTCGACTCGTGTGGACTCGAGGCCATGCAAGTTTCGGACGATGTTAGGTCCCCAATATCCGTAACCGATTACACCAACTCGAATCATGGTTCCTCTATGCTCTGTAGACCGTCTTGAACCGACGTTCGCTCGATGCTTCAGATTTGGGTAATTTGGGTGAAGCAGTTGAGTTCTGGGTTGTTGTTCTCATCGGGGCCAGATCGGACGGACGTCAAATGAACGCGATGGAATCAAACTCAAAAGCTCGAGCCCGATTTCCACAGTTTAGAAAGCGCCATCACCCATCAACACGGCGCGCGGCGTGGCAAGAAGTATCCGGAGATCCAGCCAGATTGACCAAGTCTGTGAATAGCGCAGATCTAAACGGACCATATCGTCAAAACATGTTCGACTGCGGCCCGTTACCTGCCAGAGTCCTGTGACGCCAGGTTTCACTTCCAGCACTCTGCGCCGATGCCAAAAATCGTAGACCTCAAACTCATAAGGCACGGGAGGACGCGGCCCGACCAGAGACATCTCGCCGCGCAGGACGTTCCAAAACTGGGGAAACTCATCGAGGCTCGTTTTGCGAAGGAATCTTCCGATCCGAGTCACGCGCGGGTCGTTCTTGATCTTAAATACTGCGGGTTCGTTTTCATCGGCCGCTATGTTCCCAGTCTTGCCAGCGATAAATTTCTGCACGTACTCGCGGTGGATATGATGATTATTGTCCACATACATCGTGCGGAATTTCAGGCATTCGAAGCGTTTTCCAAACTGTCCGAGTCTATCCTGTCGGAAAATCACGGGGCCCTTCGATGTCAGCTTGATTGCCAGCGCGATCACGCCGAATACTGGTGAGAGGAATAACAAAAGTAACGCACTGCCTAGAATGTCGATACCCCGCTTGATAGCCATTGGGAGGTGCTTCTTCGCTGCCCTCCTCGAGAGTTCCGGATAGAGCTTGGAATCGGCCACTCGATCCGAAGGTTCTCGGTCTTGCCAGTCTTCTGGAAACAGATGGAAAGTGATGTGAAGCTTCGAAGCTAACTTGGGGTCCAGGTTTTCCTGCAAAGTCTTGACAATCTTGGAATGCAGGATTTGCGTCACCGGAGGATTCTCACCGTCGAAACTGATTTCTGTAAAAATCACCGCCAGGACGGACCCCGACTCATACCACCCGATTAGATCGGTCTCTCGCGTCGCGTCGCAAACAAGCGAAGTGAGCCTCTCGACAAAAGCGGGCCGATGTCCGTTTGGGTGAGCCGCGCCCGAATCCAGCAGCATCAGAACAAACGGCTTCCGTGATCTTTCCGCTCTACGACGTTCGAGGGTAAGCATTGCATGAAAGGTCTTCTCTTGCAGAATACGGTCCTGCCCAGTCAGTGCGCGGCCAGCACGAAGCAAGACCACCCGACTACTGGCCACCCGCGGTCCCCTCTCCTCTCGACCGGCGGTCTTCCCTTCTCTATTTCCCATCTCGGTCACCGGACCTTTGGTCTTCTTTCAAGCCAACTCGGTAGTGATCTGCACAGCGCTCTAGGCGACCGCTCCTCCCAGCAAGCGGCACGAACCAATCGCACCAGAAGCTGTATCGAGAGCTACGCCAACAGGCGTCACGCGAGAACGGTCGATCTCCAGTGCAACGGATCGACGAAGTAGCGAAACCGACACCACGATGCGATGGTTGCCCTTGAAATGAACTAGAATGCCCTCAAGCCCCTGCAAAGCATCACTGTCGATCCGAACTCTCTGGCCTAATTCAAGGTAAGGGCATGGTTCGGCAGGGAGTCCCGACGTGACGACCATCTGAATGGCAGCGATCTCGTTGTCATCGACGGGGAGCGGTACTCGTCCGCGTCCTACCACTGCAATCACGCCAGGAGTAATGAGAATCGGCAAGCGATTCTGCGCGTCGAAATTGCAAAAAACATAGCCCGGAAACAACGGGGCGCCTGCTTCTCGAAACTTCCCGTTTCGCCCCTTCTTTGCGGCATAAGTCGGTAGAAGCGTTCGGTAGCCCTTTCCAGAAAGCAACCCTGCCGTCGAGACCTCCCAGCGAGTCCTCACCTGAAGCGCGTACCATTTCTGGGTTTCAGTTCCGATGGTCATCAGAGTTGCCTCTCTCCTCCAGGTTTGATTGTTGTGCTTGCCTTAGCTCCACGTAGGCTACCGCCATTGGCCCGAATCTATCGAGCACCCTGCATGTCGCAAGCCGCCTGCCACAGTGATCGACGGAATCGGGCCCGGAGCCTGCTGGCTATACCGTACTAATCGCCTGGAAATAGGCGGCTTAGCCGGGCTGCACGCTTGGATATTGCATGGCACAGAATTGCCTCACCGCTTTATGAGTGAAAAGTCTTGCCATGATTTGCCAAGTCATTTCCTCGGTCAGTCCTTGAAGAACGTTCCTAACGGCAGTTGTCTACAAGCTTCGGCAGCCCGAAGATATCTCCCTTTTTTACATTCTGTTACGGAACTGTTAAAAAACTCCTGGCTCGGTTGACAGGCCTGAAGAGAGGGGTCGCAAGCTGTCGCTCGTCTATGTCAATTTATGTCGGAACGTACGGTAAACGTTAAGTGCCGGTTACCCAGCACACTCTAGGCGGATGCCTGCGCAACATCATCAACAGCGAGCTGGCCCGCTTCGCGCGCCAGATGAGGAGCCTATGCAAAGATGCCGAAGTGTCAACTTTACCTGCTGGCTCAGAACGAGCTCGCGAAAAGGGTAGCGAGAGATTGAGTTGCCTATCGATCCGCTAAAGGCACTTTATGGCGGCACGACGCACCGATTGTCGTGCTGGCATAGGGGAGAGTTGTGAAATGGGGCGGGAATTCGCAAGGGGCAGTCCTTAAGCGGGCGTACGTCTGGCACTTGGCGTGCGGGTCTATGAATACGTGGCGGGTAGTGAGGTCGTATCGACTCGGAAGCCCGTAGCGAGGGTGAGCGTAAGAGGGAGGCGCGCGAATCTTGATCGCCAACTTGGGTTCGGTTGCAGGACTACAGCCCCTCCGGCAGTATGGTCTCGGGAACTCTGCGGGCGACAAAGAGGCCAGCGATGTCTGTGTCTGGGAATGCCTCCCTCAAGATTCTTTTCATCGCAACGAGAAGCGCCTCGTATGCTCCAATCTCCTTCAGAGGAGACACGGCGCGCAAGGCTGACAGCAATTCGGCAGGGACCATCTGTTTGTGATGCAATAAGCTAAAATAACTGTTTGTTCAGCCCCAACAGTCGTTCTAGCGCGGCGCGTCCGACCAAGAGGTGGAACTGCGATGATATTGTGCGTCCCGATACCAACGTCGAGGGTTGGTGCGCGAAGACGCCGAGCAATTTCGTCTTCGCGCTCAAGGTGCCGCAGCTCATCGCGCACGAAAAGGTCGGCGTCGATTGCGAGGGCGATCAGCGAATCCTTCTGAACAACGTCGATAGGCTCGACGAACGGTAAGGATCTCGCATTGTCGAGAGTCGATTTCGCCCCCTTTGGGAGTGAGGTACATTTGTAGCTGTCAGACGCAGGCTCGTAAGACTTGCTCCTCACTTCCAGGGCAACGAGCAGGGCGAGATCATCGACGTCTTTTGAGTCTCCTCAAAATAGCGCGTTTAGTAGCTGCTAGGGTCATCACGACACAGGCGTGGACGCCTGGGCTCTGCGTTGGCATTTGCAATTGCAACTGCATCTCCAAATACCGTCTTGGATGAATGAGGCCGACTGGCAAACTAGGTGAACAGTCGCGGTATACCGCCAGCTGAGGATTTGCCGAGAGTCCCTGTTCATTGGCGTACAGAAGAATGTTTTGGGAGTACCACCACTCCACGCGAGGATCATTCCAAATGCGCATCCGGATGCAATCCAAAGGCGCATAACCGTAGCGGCCGAAGATATTCGCCCAGTACTCTGGCCATTGTTCGTTGACGTGTTGCGTTCCACCTTGGAATGGAACAGCGGCGGAAAAGAGGACCACCGGTGCAAGGCATACCAGCGACTCAACGAAACCATCGGCACTCGCAGCTGGAAGATGCTCGGCAACCTCCAGCGATAGAGCTAAGTCGAACCTGCGCCCAAGCCTGAAGGGTCGGGATAGATCGACCGGACGAAACCTGTCTTCCGGTACCTGAAGCATGTCGCTAGTGACCCACGCGCCGTCAATGCCGTGAACGTCCCTAACCCCCGCCCCCATAAGTGCTCTTACCCAGGTTCCAACCCCGCAGCCGACATCTATCGCCGACTGGAGTTGAACGAGCTCTTTCAGCAAGGGCACGATTACCTCTGCGGAGCTAAAAGAGCCCGCTTGCTGAATGTCGTAAAACGTCTTGCCGTAAGGGTCCATATCCTTCCGCCCTCATATTGGAGGGTTTAGGCGCAGCATGTTAGCACAACTAGATTTACAACATTTTGAACCTCACGGGCTGGTACGTTTTGCATGTGGAGAAACTTCGACAATTTGCAATTCGCCCGGTGCAGTAACTGGCGCGCAGAGTGCCGAATTACGCTGGAGGTGTGGAGGATAATTGCTCAGAGGCGCCAGTGCATCAGCTAGCTACGTCTCCTGAAGCCGGCAATGCATCGATTGACTTCAAGCTGATTTTTCGCGACTGAACTGTACCTTCAGTCTCGCTGACCAACTGTACGTTCCGTGGAAATGCGCGAGAAAGCTTTGGCCTACCGGGCCAGCAAGATTTTAAGAGATGGAAGGCTTGTTGGGTGGATGAAAGGCTAGGTGCGTACGGCCTTGGAATCGTTCTTCCCGTAACCCTGCCCGTAGGATTGGTAATAGTAATAGGAGCCGTACAAGTGACCTTCCTTGAGGGCGTTGAGCACCACCCCTACGACATTCCTACCATGCATCTCCTGGCAGGCACGCTGAGCCGTCGAGCATGGCGTCGATCCTGCTCGCACAACCATAAGCACACCGTCGCAGAGATCCGCCAGAATCGTCGCGTCCGCCACTGGCAGGCACGGCGGCGAGTCCAATATCACCCAATCGAAAACAGGCGTGACCCGCTCAAGTAGTGTTTTTAGCCGCCCGTTGGACAGCAATTCGCTCGGGTTTGTGACTTCGTTTCCGCCAGGAATAAAGCAGAGGTTTCCTTCCTGGCCATACTGGATCACATCCATCTCATCGGCTTCGCCGCGCAAGTAGTCAGTCAGACCGGGCGCGGGAGGCGCACCGAGCACAGAATGTGCACGGGCGCAGCGTAGGTCAGCATCGACGAGTAGCGCCCGGCGATCTGGCTGCCGGACGATTGCTTGCGCGAGATTCGCTACCACAAAAGTCTTCCCCTCTCCCGGCACTGAGCTTGTGACCACCAGCGTCCGCAGCGACTGGCTGCTCCGAAGCTGATATAGTCGCGAGCGCAATGTTCGGAATTGCTCCGCCCCGTGGGGACTCGGGCTTGAACTGGAGAAGACGTTCACGTTCGGATCGATATGCCATTCAGTCTGCGTACAGTGCGCTCGAAGATCATCGAATCTCAAGTACCCAGCGGCACCATTCATAGGTACGCCCTCGACTCGACGCGGAGCCCCGTCAACGGGCACGCTCTCGGTCGTTTCGTCCATGCGCGTGATTTCCGGTGGCGGAGCAGCTACGTCCGTGCTGCGGCCCGACGCTCGCTCCTGTTCGGCTTTCTTCAGGGCTTCGTGAATTCGGCTCATGACTTCCCTTCGCGCGACGGTCCAGTGTTCAGATGACGCAAGCGCCCCAGCAACTCATCCAGATTTTCGAGCAGGGCTTGTGTGCTCGCGGTTTTCAGCACGGCAGGAGCCGCGCCGGATGAAGCGATTGGTGCGATCTCATCAAGCTGAAATTCCTTTGCTACTTCCTCCACTAGATGAGCCGGGACCGGGCGCAGGCTGTCTACGTAAGCGTTTATCATTGAGTGCTCGCAAAGCAGATTCACAACCCGCGGTATACCGCGGGAATACACGTGCAGGATTTGAATGGCTTCTTTCGAGAAGATCGGCTCGCCGTTAGCACCGGCAATGCGCAGGCGTTCTGCGACGTAGCCGAACGTCTCCTCCAGAGATAGCGGCGCGGTGCGGCAGCGCAGCGTGATTCGCTGGCGGAGTTGGCGCAACTGCGGGAGCTTCAGTTTTTCTTCCAATTCCGGCTGCCCGGTCAATACGATCTGTAGAAGCTTCTCTGTGGCTGTTTCAAGATTCGTCAGGAGGCGAATCTCTTCGAGCACTTCCGGAGAGAGATTCTGAGCTTCGTCGACTATCAGCGCTGCCGTCTCCCCGGCGCGATACCGTTCCAGCAACCACGTATTAAGTCGGAGCAGTACCTGGCTCTTCTCTCGCGATTCGCACGGAATCTCAAAATCCGCCATCATGTAATCAAAGAGGTGGTTCACTTCCAGCTGGGAGTTGAAAATATAGGCGGTCGCCACGTGCTGCCCGCGCAGCCAGTCCAGCAACCGGTTGAGGAGCGTCGTCTTGCCTGTGCCGACTTCGCCCGTCAGCAAAATAAAGCCCTTTCGGTTTTGAATTCCGTAGGTCAGCCCAGCCAGCGCCTCCTGAATATGCCTCGTCATAAACAGGTATCGCGGGTCTGGATTGACATTAAAGGGGCTCTCTCGGAGCCCAAAGAATCGTTGATACATTTCTTCCTCAGGTCCCCGTACTCAATCTCAGATCGGAATCCGTGATCGTTCTAACAGCCCTACTGTTTAACTTCTTGTTTGTAACGGGCTCGATAGCCGGGACCATGGCGAGGACCGGCAACCGTAGAGAAAATTCGACGTCCCGCTCTGTCTTTAGAGAGGTATCTTGGACCTCCAGCAGAAATGCAATCCCAAGCCCGAGCGCCAGCCCGCCGCACAGTCCGCCGGCCGCGAACAATGGGCGATTGGGAAACGAAGGCTGTGAGGGCAAGTTAGCGGGATCGAGCACTCGAAACTGCTCTCCCTGTTGCTGTTGGTTTAAGCTCTGGGACATAGCGGAGGCTTCCCGTTTCCGCAGCAGGTCGTTGTACGACTCCAGAGCAGTTTGATAACCTCGGGTTAACTCTTTGTATTGCTGTTCGACCAGAGGGCTCTCCTGGACACGGCTCTGATAAAGCTTGATCTCCTGTTTGAGTTGCTCTTGCTCTCGAGTCTTTTCGGCGATGAGCTGCTCAGCCGCTCGGACTTGCCCTCGCCACTGCGTGATTTGCGCAGGTTCCACAGCAACTTTCTGCGCTGTGGCTTGGTCGGTCGCACTCTTGAGATTCTCGCTTTGTGCGATTCTCTTTTGCAGGGCCGCGATGTCGGCCTTCGCTTTGATCACGTCCGGATAGTCGTCGGTGTATCTAGCCTGGAGCGTGGCGAGCTGCGCCTGGAGCGTGACGAGCTGTTGCTGGAGAGTTTCCGGATTGTGACCGCCTTGCGATGCCTGCCAAGCCGCAATCTGCTGCGTCAACATGGATTCAGCAAAACTTTTGTCCTGCTGCGCGCGAGCGAGTGCCTGGGTTGCCGCATCGAGCTGTGAAGTCAAACCGGTCAGCAGGTTCAGATTCGTCTGTTCATCGTCTGGCAAAGAACCCAAATAGCGGCTTTTGAACGCGGCCAGCTTACCGTCCTGCGCATCTAGATCGGCCTTCGCCTCAACTAGCTGCTGAGATAGGAACTCCGTTGTTTGCTCCGAATGCGTCTCCTGAATTCCAAGGCTTTCTTCAATGAACATCGAGGTAATCGCCGTGCAGACACCTTGCGCAGTTCGGGGATTGTCCAGCGTTACGGTGATGTAGAACCCCGGCAAATCTCGGGGGCCGGTCTCAGCCATAGGCTGAACCGGAGTCACTTCAATCGCATCCTGCAGCCGCCCTATCAACTCGTCCATAGACTTCCGCTGGATGTCGTCCGGATACAGCCCGAATTGGCGAATGATGGGCTCCAGTCGCGAGCGACTAAGGATTTGTGACTTCATGCTGGCCAGTCGCTGACTCACGCTCGTGACATCGATTTGCGGGACAATGCTTGCTGGCACGTTCGGCGGTTCCACGAGAACCAGCGTCTGCGACTTGTACCGACTCGGCAGAACCCTCGAGACGCTATAAGTGAGTACCGGGCCAACGAGGGTCAATACCAAGATCAATATCCATCGGCGCCGAACCATTGCGACATAGTCGGCCGGTGTCAGTTCACGCTGACGTGCTGCTTCGCTTTGCACTTCGTCTCCGATCGTCTCTCGTTACCGCTCGATTACTAGAACAAGAGCGGTCGCTCGTGCCATCCCACTCCCACCGAGATCACGTTTCGTATTACATCGCTTCCGCATGTGGGACCAACGCAGAATGTGGAATTCGACGTTTGGTACTGCATCTGGTACGAAAACGTCAGACCCAGCGCCCGCCCCATCGGATGGGTGAGACTAGCGCCCGCGAACCAGTAGTCGTACGTTTGGCTCGATGGAGCCGAGCCAGTGGTGGCCAAGCCTTGATTCCGTGAATAGCCGACCGTGAGTGCGTCTGAGAACGTCCGCGAAACCTGGCGTGCTGCGGATCCCGTGACGACATCACTGATCGAACCGGCCAGCACTCCTGATCCACCGCTCACCCCGTGATTGTACGCGAGGTTCAGTGCTGTTCGGTTCGGCTGCCATTGAACTGCGGTGTTGAGGGACCAAAGGATTTGTGTGGAATTCGTACCCACGCCCGACCCGCTGCTTGCAGACTCGGCATTGCCTCTAATAGGCACGCGAGAAATTACGAGCTGTGGACCAGCAGCTACCTGGAACGCAAGCCGCCCGGTCACGCGCCTCCCGTACGATACCCACACTGTATGATCGTCGATAGATTGATCGAAATTACTGTAGCGAAACCCACTGAACGTGTACAGCACGGCGAGGGTGTCTTTGCGAGTCACCTGGTAGTTGTAACCGCCGCGGAAGGTGAAGTCGCCGAAGTCGAGCAAGTCGCTATCGAAGTAGTGCAGCAAACTGTATCCCCCCACGAAAGTGAGAGAAGTGCGCGGTGTCAAATATGTATCTAGTTCCGTCGCAAACGAATTTTCGAGATTCTGGCCGTACCCTGTCAGAAGCGATTGGCCAGGTGTGAACGCGGAGCCCAATCCGAAGGATGTGCTGCCCAGGGTCGCGTTCCCACCGAGCCCTCCGAATCCGAACGACGACTCGGGCAAATAGTTGAGGTTGTCAAAAAAAGAAAGTGACGAACGCCGAAAGGCGAGCTGGTCCTTGAAAGTCAATCCTTGCACAATTCCGTTGCTGATTCCCGTGTAATTCGAAAACATTCCGCCGGACTTGTAGCTAAGCGTCATGTCGTTGTTTCCAGAGGTGCGCCGGACGTCAACACCTGCCGTTACCGATGTCCACGCCCCCCACCCGGCGCTGTTAGCCGTCTCCAAAGCGTTCGAATCGGCCGTCGCAGATACGTCAAAGTGTGGCTGCCAATAGCTGTGCGCTGTGGGAATTCCCAACGAAAGATACTGTGCGCCGGATAGCGAGCGTGTATCCGGCGCGACCTGTTGTGAATCGTTATCCGCGTCGTCTCCGTTGTCGGCGGCTGATGCAAGCGGTGAGCGGTAAGCCGGGATCGGCCCCGAGGATTGAGTCGATGGCTCCTGCTGAATCGGCTGTTGGGGTTGTTGCTCCTGCTGAGCCCGCGCGACCGGTACCCGCAGCGCGAGTGCGCATAAGCTAACCCAAATGGCATTTTGGAACGAGCGCGTCATCACGGCACCACAATCGTATCGCCGGCCTTCAGAACTATGTTTTGTTCCGGCCGCTTGCCGGAAATCACATCCTTATAGTCGAACGGATATTTCACCTGTTTCCCGTTCTCCATTCGGAACATATAGATCTTTCTTAGCTTCGCAAATTGGGTGAACCCTCCGGCGGAGGACAATGCCTGTAGGAAGGTCATATTTGGCAGCAACGGGTAAGCCCCGGGGCGGGCCGCTTCGCCCATGATGTACACCCGCTGGCTGTTGATTTGCGCCACGATCACCGTCACTTCTGGATCGGTGACAAATTTCTTGAGACCAGTTGTAATCTCGTTGGCCAGTTGCATCGGAGTCAGTCCGGCCGCCTGCACATCATTCAGCAGCGGTAGCGAAATCTTGCCATCGGGCCTCACTGGCACCGTGCGCGTCAATTCGGCTTCCTTCCAAACACTGATGTCGAGCACGTCCTGCGAGCCGATTACGTAATTGGGATCCTGTGTCGCGGCCTTCTGCGCGGAAGCGTCCTTTTCTTGAGGCACCGAATCCCACGGGCCGGGTTGGTACTCAGTCTTTTGCCCCCACGCTGGACTGATCATGAGCCCTAGCGCGAGACTTACTAGGCGACGAGTTGGCTTCGACATCCATTTCTCCGTTTCGATTAATTCGCCGTTGTTTCCTCAAATCCAATTTGCTTCAACTTGTACAGGAGAGATTTGTAGCTGATCTGAAGCTCTTGAGCGGCCCGCTTGCGATTCCATCTTGTCCTCGCCAGGGCCTTCAGAATCAATTCTCGTTCAGCCTCACGCGAGGCGGCTCGCGCGGCTGCCTTTAATGAATACGTTCCATTCGCAGCTGGGGGCTTGTGTATCGTCTCTGGGAGCGCCGAACCCATGTCCGCGAGCGCGAGATGCTCGTCGCCAAGCGCCACGATTTTCTTGATCACGTTCTCGAGCTCGCGAATGTTGCCCGGCCAAGAATGTTCGCTCAGCACTCGCATGGTCTCGGGACTCAAAGACGATTTCGTTCGTCCGTATTGAGCGGCGTGCTTCGCGACAAAGGATTCGGCAAGCGCTGGAATGTCCTCTTTGCGGTCGCGCAAGGCGGGCAGCCGCAAACAGATTCCGTTGAGTCGATAATAAAGCTCGCTGCGGAATCGTCCGGCGCGCACTTCCGGCTCAAGGTTCCGGCTGGTCGTTGTAATCAACCTCGCCCTCAGGACGCCCTTGCGCGCTCGAGGAACTCCGTCAGGCAGTATTGTGAGTAGGTAGCGCTGACATGCGGGATCCAAATCGCTAATTTCGTCAAATAGCACAGTCGCGCCGTCGCAGGATCTGCAATCGCTGTTCCCTCCCGATGAACTCGTCCCGAGCTCCGCGGCAAGCGACGATGGACTCATCGACGCGCATGCGATTCGCGTGAAGGCTCCATCACAGTTTTGCGACAGACGATGAAGTCGAATGGCAAACATCTCTTTGCCCGTGCCACTCTCCCCAACCAACAGAATCGGAAGATTTGTACGCGCGATCTCCGTCACGACCCCTTCGAGGGTGTGGATCGCGGGGCTGAGGCCGGTCACCCACGCGTCATCCTCGTGGTGCGATACCGATTTGCTCGTGTGCTCACTCATCTTCGAATTATCTTCCATCGAGATCCCAGTCCGCGCGGCGATAGTTGAAACTCCGGCGATCGTTGCGAGCACAAGTTTGCAATGCAGTTGCCACGTTCACAGCGCACTCGTGGAAGCAAGTGGCGATACTTAAATCCTTGATCTTTAGAAACATAGCTGCTCCCTGCATTGCTGAGACAACGCCGTTGGAGTGGGCGAGAAACCCAGGAAGCTTCCACCAAATGGCAAAACAATTGACTATTTATTCGCCCGTCTGAACGCTGCAGAAGACGAGTTAGACTACACAGATCGTGAGACTTAGCAGTCGCCTAGCACTGTTTCGACCTCAGTAGTGGAGGCGGAACGACCCAAAGGTGGAACATCTCTTCCACTTTGGCGAGCTGTCCGCCGCCGGTTACGAGCTCCCGCTACGTATCGGGCAAGCGCTCGACGGCAAGCCGCGGATACTCATAGCTCTTTTGGTATGAAATAGTTCCAGACACAGATACGCTGCGACTCAACAGGGGCGGCACCGCCGTCCGATTTGGAATGGCATGGCAATCCGGTTGCGGCCCTTACTGTGGAGCAAGAGGAGCGACATGCGTTCTTTCCCCAAACTCTTAGGACCTTCTATTCTGGCAATGTTGTTGTGCCTTATTTCCGGCTGCGCGTTCAGCCGCGAAGCCCGTGAGAAGCGGCACCTCTCGCGGGCCCATTCCTATTTCGAGAAGAGAAAATATCGCGAGGCGATTATCGAGTTCGAGAATGTCATCCAGATGGATCCCAAATCCAGCGAAGCGCATTTCGGCCTCGCCCAATGTCTGCTAAAAGAAACAGACCTCCCACACGCGTACCAGGAACTTCTGAAAGCGGTCGAAGCGGATCCGGCGAATTGGAAAGCACAACTGACGCTGGGAGATCTTCTTCTTGCGGGCCATCACAACGCCGAAGCGCAGGACCGTGCCCAAACAATTCTAAAGGGCGATCCCCACAACGTGGAAGCTCAGACGTTGCTCGTGGTTTCCGAAGCGTCGGGCGGTAATCTCCCTCAAGCGATTACCGATGCGAGCGCGGCGATCGAGATGGAGCCTAAACGTTCTGCCTCCTACGTACTGATGGCCGAGTTGAAGGAACGAGAGAAAGACCTGCTCGCCGCCGAGCAGAATTACCAGACGGCTGTGTCACTCGATCCAAATTCAGTCTCGACCCTCATCGGCTTTGGCATGTTTTACGCGCGGCAGAACCGTTGGGCCGATGCCCAGAAGCAGTTCCAAGCCGCGATCACCGCCGCGCCACAAGATCCTGCGCCGCGCGCCGCGCTCGCGCGGCTCTATATGACCGAAGGTCAAAAGGAGATGGCAGAGCAAGTGTATCGGGATGCCAGCATCGCGATTACGGACAACTCGGCAGGTTACCGAATGCTTGGTGAGTACCTTTTGAGCCAAAACGAGCTGGATAAAGCCGCGGCCGAGTTTGCTTCGCTACACGCACGCCATCCCAAAGATCTTGTAGTCACGAAGCTTTACATCGACGTTCTCCTGCTCGAAAATCATGTCGATGAAGCTGCAAGCCTCACAGATACTGTTCTCAAGGACTCGCCTTCCGACCCTGACGCATTGATATCTCGCGGCGAGATTTCGATGCGACAGGGCAAAACAAACGATGCAGTTGCAGTTCTCGAGACAGCAGTGAAGAGCGCGCCTGATAATCCCGCCGCCCACTATCAACTCGGCGTAGCGTACGCGGCGAACGCGAACCTCGGTCAGGCGCAGTCGGAGTGGCAACAAGCGGCGCGATTGCGTCCCTCGATGGTCGAACCGCAGCGCGCCATGGCCGCGCTGGCCCTACGCAGGGGAGACGGAGATTCCCTCATCGCCATAAGCATGAAATTGATTCAGCTCGAACCGCGATCTTCGGAAGGCTTTGTCTTCCTTTCACGGGCCCTCCTGTTCAAGGGCGATCAAGCGGGGGCGGAGACAGATCTGAAAAAGGCGATGGAAGTCGCTCCGAAGGATCCGGTGCCGTACGTTCGCATGGGCGACCTGCGTTTTTCTCAAAAGCGGTTTGACGATGCCGCGAAATCTTATTCCCAAGCGCTCTCGCTCGATCCTTCGTCTGCAGATGCCCTCACCGGAATTGTGAACGTTGATCTCGAACACAAACAACCTGCGCAAGCGTTGCAGCACGTACAAATGCAACTTGGACGTACGCCGCAAAGTAGTGCGATCTACAATCTTCTTGGTCAAGTCGAACTTCGCAATAGCGATGTAGATAAGGCAGAGCAGGCCTTTGAGAAAGCAACCGAGCTGGACAAGAACAACGTGGCGGCCTTCATGCTTCTCGCAAGTGTAGAGGCTTCTCACGGATCGATCGAACAGGCCATGGCGAATTATCAGCGCGCCATTCAGGCGAATCCGAAAGACGTCCGGTTATACGTCTCGCTGGGAGGATTGTTCGAAAAGCGCGGCGATTGGCAGCAGGCCGAGGCTGAATATCAGAAAGCATTAGAATTGCAGCCGGATTACCCGCTCGCTGCCAATAACCTTGCCTATCTGATGCTCGATCACGGCGGGAACGTAAACGTCGCGCTTTCTCTCGCTCAGACGGCTCGTAGAGGTTTGCCTTCATTGCCGAACGCAGCTGACACACTCGGTTGGGCGTACTACTATCAAGGCGCCTACAGCTCGGCTATTGATACGTTGCAAGATGCAGTGAAGGCCGATCCCAAGAACCCAACTTTCCACTACCACCTCGGGATGGCCTACCAAAAGGCAAGCAATTTCGCGTTAGCGAAAAAGGAGTTCGAGGACACTCTTCAGATCAGCCCGAATTACGCTCGCGCTGAGGAAATTCGCAAAATACTTTCGAACCCACCGGCCACGAATTAGCCGTATTTGCACTCAAGATCAGGTGCATATCGTTTGCTCAATCGCAAGCACTCTTGGAGCTTCATCTATTGTTAAACGCGATGTCTCATTTGACGCGACCGGTTTGGGTCGCCGCCGGCAAATCGCGCGAACGTAGCAAGCGAGTACGCGAACGGAGAATTGTCCATGGCCGGAACTTGCTCGAAAACGGAACCTCAAGGCGCACCCTCAACACCTCCGCCCGTTTTACGAGCACACCTACTACCAGTAGTCACCGGATTTTTCTCCTGTCCGAGGATAGCGCGGCGAGATACACCGAAATTTAAGCTGTCATCGTAGGTCGAACGGACGCACGAAGAAAGCTTTGGGCACGTCGGCGGTGCATGCCAAGGAAGCACGGAGACAGTCATCGATGCGAGATCGCAAGCGACCTCGATAGCCAGAGTCTCTCTCGAATACCTGAGAGCGGGCCCTGTTTGGAGTTTGGAGCGAACCTGAATTGCTAGTGCAATAAGATCAGTGCCAGACGCGGCGAGCCGTGTCGACCACCAGCTTTAGCTTCGCCCACTGCTCATCTTCGGTCAGCAGATTCCCCTCAGCGGTCGAGGCAAAGCCGCATTGGGGGCTGACTGCTAAGTTCTCGAGTGGAAAATACTTCGCTGCTTCCTTGATGCGCCGCACCACTTCGTCGGATTTTTCAAGCTGAGCCTTCTTCGTGGTGATCAGTCCGAGCACAACGATTTTGTCCTTGGGCACGAGCCGCAGCGGTTCGAACGTTCCTGCCCTCTCGTCGTCGTATTCGAGCAGGAATCGGTCGACTCTCAGCGAATTGAAGAGCTTTTCCGCAATTGCATCGTAGCCGCCTTCCGCGTACCAGTGGCTGCGGTTGTTTCCGCGGCACAGATGAATTGCGACTGTCACGCCCTCTCGGCGCGCAGCGTCGAAGCAGGCGTTGTCGGCCGCGATCGCCTCGTCGAGCGCCTCCTCTGGGTCCTGATTCATCTCCCGCTTGATCCACTCGCGCCATTTCGGGTCGAGGTAATAACTGTAACGGGGCGCATCGATTTGAATGTACTTCACGCCTTCGGCTGCCAGTTGCGCCATGTCCTGCTTCATAATTTCGACGATGTCCCAAAGCAGTGCCGAATGATCTTTGTAAACCTTGTCCGTTACGCCGCGCTTGAACGCGATGGCCGGAAACTGCGTCGGGCTCGGCAACAGGATTTTAATGTCGCCCGGGCTGTGTAGCTTCAGGAACGGCAGTTCACGCTCGGTCAGCGGATGCATTCGCTTGAGCTTCCTGTTCACGATTCCGGTGACCGACGCGACTTTCGGCTTTTCCTGCGCCGCATCCCAATCGCGAGCGATCGAGTCCTCCATATCGAATCCGTCGACTGCATCTGTCAGCTCGCTCATGAAATTGCGGCGCCGCAACTCACCATCGGTGAAGATCTGGAATCCCAGTTCCTTCTGTCTGCGCAACACCTTCAGGATGTACTGGTCCTCCATGGATCTCAGACGGCCTGCATTGGTTCCGCCCGCTCGCGCCGCCAGCAGATCGGCCGGTCGCAGCAGACTTCCTACATGGTCAGCGCGGTATTTGACTTGCATGTTCTGGTCTCCGTTTTCGACAGGTCTCCGAGCAACCCGCCCGTTCCATCCATGATAACCGGGGCTCCCACGATTCCGTGCTTCGTGTGTTGAGTGTGTGCTTGCGGCGGTCGTCAAACGGTCTTGTTTCCGACAACCGTTCCCATATTTCAGAAATGGCGGAGTCCGAAGCAGCCCGGGATTGCGGGCGACAGGATGTCTTAACGATGCTCGCCAAGCGTCTTTCGTCCGACAAAAATTTCCAGCTCTGATGTAGTCAACGAGACTGTGTCATTCTTTTTGAACTTCTTGATCCGCCCGGCGCAATTCACTAAAATCCGCTCAGTTTCCGGGGTGGAGGACAAGCTCAGGTCCTTATCGAGGTGCGATTCAAGTTTCTTCCGGAACGCTGAACTTGGCGTAATCCTTTGAGTTTTTTCTGCCCTGGGGGAAGAGTTTCCCGTGTCCGGAGCTCGAGCGACGACGATTGTTGGCGCCTTCTTTCTGTCGCTCCTGTGGACATGCCTGCTGAGCCCTCCCGCACGAGCCCAAATCGATCCATCCGGCGAGTGGGCGAACGTCTTCCACGAAGACGAACCCGAGCGCATCCCGGGTCCCGAAATCGGCGATTATCTCGGCTTGCCGATCAATGCGGCTGCCCGTTTGAGAGGAGATAGTTGGGACGCGACTCTTCTCGAGCTGCCTGAGAATCAGTGTCGGCCGCATCCTTCCGACTACGCGTGGCGTGGTCCGGCACTACTGAGGATTTGGAAAGAAGTAGATCAGAACACGCAACAGCTGATTGCATACCACACGCACATTTCGTGGCAGGCACCTGAGCAAACAATGTGGATGGACGGGCGGCCACGTCCTCCCGATTACGCCCGCCACACCTGGCAGGGCTTCTCGACCGGCAAGTGGGAAGGCGACATTCTCGCGGTAGTGACCGATCACCTGAAAGAAGGCTGGATTCGCCGTAACGGAATTCCGCGCAGCCCGAATGCGATCGTAAGCACGCATCTGATGCGCCACCATGATTACCTAACTGTGGCCGTCGTGATCTACGATCCAGCGTACCTGGACGAGCCGTTCATTCGTACGACCGACTTTGTCGCCGCACCGCAACAGCAGATCGACCCCTATCCTTGTGAGTCGGTCGAAGAGACGGAGCGGCCGCAGGGCGTCGTGCCCCACCACTTGCCGGGCACCAACCCTTTTCTCACGGAGTTTCCGGCGAACTACGGGATTCCTCCCGAAGCGGCGCGCGGAGGTGCGGAAACGATGTACCCGGAGTACATCGCCAAGATGCGAAGTATGAAGAAGCTGCCTCGTCCAACGACCAAGCACACGGACCGGTGACGCCAGGAGCGGAATTGAAAAAAGCGCTCAGATTTCCATTGGTGGTACGCGCTCGAGTTCTAGCGAGCGCGTTGTGCATCAGTGTTTGCGTCCAGATCGGGTCCGCGCATCCCAAAGCAAATGACAACGATTCGCAAGTCAAAATTTTCCCGGTGCAGGGTCGAGTCTACATGCTCGTCGGCGCAGGGGCGAACATCACCATGCAGGTCGGAGACGACGGAATTCTGCTGGTGGACACGGGCACAGCGAACATGAGCGGTCAGGTTCTTGCCGCTATTCGCATCATCTCTCATAAACCAATTCGATATGTCGTCAACACCTCGATCGATGCGGATCATACAGGCGGCAATGAGGCGATCGCCAAGGCGGGCAGCACGATCGCAGGTGGCAACGTGCTGGGTGACATCGGTGCGAGCGCGGCTCAGGGAGCCGCAATAATTTCCTTCCAGACGATCCTTGACCGGATGAGCGCCGCAAACGGCGCGGATGCTGATCATCAAGCTGCATGGCCGACCGACACGTATGAATCCCCTCAAAAGAATCTGTTCGTAAATGATGAGGCGGTGCAAATCATGCATGCGCCCTCGGCTCATACGGATGGCGACAGCATCGTCTTTTTTCGGCGCTCGGATGTTGTCAGTACCGGCGACGTTTTCTCAACGACCGGCTATCCCGTGATCGACCGCAAGCGGGGCGGCAGCATTCAAGGAATTGTCGATGCATTGAACATGCTGCTCTATCAAGTCACCGTGTCGGGCCCGAAAGAGGAAGGCGGGACGCTGATCGTTCCCGGTCACGGGCGGCTTTGCGATCAGGCGGATCTCGTCGTGTATCAGGAAATGGTGACGATCATTCGCGATCGCGTGCAGGACATGATCAAAAAAGGAATGACGCTCGAGCAAGTAAAAGCTGCCCGACCGACGAGCGACTACGATCCGGTCTATGGCGCGACCACTGGCCCCTGGACCACGGACATGTTCGTTGAGGCGGTGTACAAGAGCCTAGCTGGCCAAAAGGATACGACGCGATCGGCGAGCGCGTCGTCTTCCGACGTGACGGTACGAGAATGAAACCGCGAATTTACGTTCTCTGGGCCGCCATGATTCTTGCCGCAATCGTCGGTGCGCGGGTAGTGGCTCAGTTCGGGCCTCCTCCTGCGGGGCCTCCGAAATCGCCGCGTGCGTCCGCGCCGATCGATTTGACGGGATACTGGGTTTCCGTCGTCACCGAAGACTGGCGATTTCGAATGATCGTTCCGGACAAGGGTGACTTTGCCAGCGTGCCTCTGACTCCGGAAGGCCGCAGGGTCGCGAACATGTGGGATCCGGCGAAGGATAAGGTCGACGGTAACGAGTGCAGGTCCTACGGCGCGGCGGGCTTGATGCGGGTGCCCGGGCGCCTGCACATTTCATGGGAGAACGACGACACCCTGCGAATCGACACTGACTCCGGCACTCAAACTCGCCTGCTGCATTTCGGAGGCTCTGAACCAGCGGAAGCAGCTCCCACATGGCAGGGATATTCGGTTGCGGATTGGGAGGGCCTTCGACCGGGATTCCTGATTGCGTACATGGGGCAGCACACAGCGGATCAGTCCCCGGAAGGCTATTTGAGAGTTGTCACGAAGCACATGCGACCAGGATACCTGCGCAAGAATGGTGTTCCCTACAGCGGCGACGCCATGCTTGAGGAATACTTCGATTCATTCGAGGGATTGCAGGGCGACCGGTGGCTCGTCGTCACCACAATCGTCACCGATCCGCAGTACTTGTTTCAGCCGTTCATTACAAGCACGCATTTCAAGAAGCTCAGCGGCGCTTCTGGCTGGGATCCGACGTCATGTCATGCCGATCAGCCACGCTGATGGCGGCGATTGCGCCGCGTTCGATTGGGCGTTACGATGCGCGACTCGGTTAGTTCGATCGCACGCCCCAGGAGATGGAAATGACACAGGGAGACAACCCGCAAGCTGCCGCGGCTAAGACCGCGACTCGCACGCGGCCTTTGACCTCGCAAGAATTCATCGAGGGGTTGCGCGATGACCGCGAAATTTGGATCTATGGCGAGCGCGTCAAGGACGTGACGACGCATCCGGCCTTCCGCAACACCGTCCGGATGCTGGCTCGCCTGTACGACGCTCTACACGATCAACGCAAAAGCATTCTCTGTGTGGAAACTGATACAGGAAGCAGCGGGTACACGCACCGCTTCTTCAAACCGTCGCGCAACGCCGAGGAGATGGTAGCGGCGCGCGATGCGATAGCCGAATGGGCGCGCGTAACGTACGGATGGATGGGCCGCAGCCCCGACTATAAAGCTGCCTTCCTCGCAACGCTCGGCGCGAATTCGGAATTTTACAGCCCGTATCAAGAGAACGCGCGGCGCTGGTACAAGAAGGTGCAAGAGGAAGTGACCTTCGTGAACCACGCGATCGTCAATCCTCCCGTCGATCGGAACAAGGAATTGTCCGAAGTCCGCGATGTTTACATGCACGTAGAGAAGGAGACCGACGGCGGGCTGATCGTGAGCGGCGCAAAAGTGGTTGCGACAACCTCTGCACTCACGCACTACAACTTCATCGCGAATAATGGCGCGCTTCCGATCAAGACGAAGGATTTCGCTTTTGTCTGCATCGTCCCCACCAACGCAGAAGGCGTGAAACTCTTTTGTCGGCCGTCGTACGAGATGGCGGCAGAGGCTGTGGGCAGTCCGTTTGATTATCCGCTTTCCAGCCGTCTCGATGAAAACGATTCGATCATCGTGTTCGACAAGGTCTTCGTGCCATGGGAAAACGTTTTCGCCTATGCCGACATCGACAAGGTGAATAATTTCTTCCCGCGATCCGGTTTCCTGCCGCGGTTCATGTTCCACGGTTGCGTTCGATTGGCCGTC
This sequence comes from Candidatus Acidiferrales bacterium, assembly GCA_035622875.1. Taxonomy (GTDB): domain Bacteria; phylum Acidobacteriota; class Terriglobia; order Acidiferrales; family UBA7541; genus Palsa-295. The sequence goes on along the minus strand of DASPUN010000029.1, from coordinate 73,120 downwards.
AAATTGGATTTCATTGCCGGGCTTCTGCTCAAAGCGGTCGATGCAACCGGCGCGAAGGATTTTCGCGGCGTGCAGGCACAAGTCGGGGAAGTCCTCGCCTGGCGCAATTTGTTTTGGGCCCTTACCGATGCCATGGCAAGAGCAACCGCGCCGTGGACTCCCGGATACGTGCTGCCGAACCTAGAATACGGCTTGGCCTATCGAGTCATGGCCAGCACGGCATATCCGAAGCTCAAAGAAATCATCGAAAACGTGCTGGCGAGCGCGCTGATCTATCTGCCATCCCATGCCAATGACTTCAAGGCGCCCGAGATCCGCAAGTACCTCGATCAATTCGTGCGAGGGTCGAACGGCTACTCCGCGCTCGATCGCGTCAAATTGATGAAGCTGATGTGGGATGCCGTTGGAACGGAATTCGGAGGGCGGCACGAGCTTTACGAGCGCAACTATTTCGGCAACCACGAGAGCATTCGCTTCGAGACTCTGATGGTAGCGGATATGATGGGCCAATCAGCGAAATACAAAGGCTTCGCCGAGAAGTGCATGGCGGAATACGATCTGGACGGGTGGACCGTCCCGGACCTGATCAATCCGGATGACATCAATCTCGTGATGAAGAGCGCAGCCCGCAAGTCGTAGGCAGCACAGCCCTCGACGAAGGGGAGAAACTCCAATCCAAACTCCTCGCTCTGTCGATCCCATTAAATTCCGCAGCGCTTTGGGGCGGTTTGCGAGCGGCGTCACAGTGGTCACGGCACAGTACGAGGAGCGCACGCACGGCATGACGGCAAACGCGTTCGTCTCGGTTTCTCTCGAACCGCCGTTGGTGCTCGTGTCTCTCGACAATCGTTCCTACATGCACAAGATACTTTTATCGGTCGGCCGCTACGGCATCAGCGTCCTGGCGGAAGATCAAGAGCCGCTCAGCAATCACTTTGCGGGGCGAACCGTGGATGGGATTCACATCCGGTTTCTCAGTCGGAATGGAATACATTTACTCGAGGGCGCTGTGGCGCACTTTGTGGTTCGCGTGATCGACGTTCATCCTGCCGGCGATCACACGTTGTACATTGGCGAGGTGGAATTCTTCGAAACGTATGACCAGAAGCCGCTGCTGTTTTACGCGAGCCAGTATCAACAGTTGGCTGCCAAGAAAATTCAACCCACGGCATGGCCCCAAGATGAATTTTCGCTATTTTCTATCGGATCCATCGATCCATCCGTCGGCCCCGACGCAGGCGGCTCCGCACAAAGAAATCGCAATCGGACCTGAATTCACGTGCTGAGTCTTGCTAAGCAGCCACGCCAATTCCCGATTAGTTGATGGAATATCGCTCGAATCGATCGAGCCGCGAGATCTAAGCATTCAGGCAAGGGACAGCGCGGCCAAACGAAAGAGGCTTTTCATGAGAACAGCATCTCCGCTCGGAACGCCTTTGCTGTGGGTCGTTCTGAGCTTATGTCCGGCTGGCCTTTCGGCGCAGAATCTCAAAGACATTCAACTCCCGCAACCTCAAACGGACGGAGGCCGCCCTCTGATGCAAGTCTTGAAGGATCGGAAGTCGACGCGTGACTTTCGTCCCGATAAACTCCCGCCGCAGACCCTCGCCAATCTGCTTTGGGCGGGTTTTGGAGTCAACCGCCATGATGGCCGACGAACGGCGCCCTCCGCTTCGAATCACCAGGAGATCGACATTTATGTGGCGACCGCAGACGGGCTTTACGTCTACGACGCCGAGGGAAATCGGTTGCATGCTGTGCTTCATGACGATGTACGCGAAAAGACGGGAATACAGCCCTTCGTCGGGAACGCACCGGTGAATCTGGTTTACGTCGCCGATCTTGCAAAAGCCGGGACCGACTCTGCGGAACGCGACATGGACGTGGCGGCCGATACAGGCTTCATCGCGGAGAACGTTTATCTGTTCTGCGCGTCTGAGGGATTGGCTACCGTTGTTCGCGGCAGCATCGACCGACGGGCGCTGTCAAGCGCGATGCGGCTGCGCTCGGACCAGCGAATCATCCTGGCTCAAACAGTAGGCTATCCTCCGAGATGAGACAGTACATTTTGGGAATTGAGCTCGCTTGATCCGAGACGTGGCACCGACCGAGCTTCTAGCGGCTGTAGCGGCCGAGCTGAGCGGCCGCTGCGGCGCACTGCTTGAGGCCTTCTTGAATCGAGACGTCGAGGTCGGAATGAGCAACCGGGGACGCGTCGGCGGCTTGGAAGAGTTTCTCCGCGCGCTGCGGATCGTGAAGATTTGCGATCGAGATCCGTCCTGCCGAAACAAGCGCGGACACACCGGCTCGCTCGGTTGAATTTGCATGCGCGAGCTTTTCGTACTCGTCAGCCGCGAGTTCCCAGCGCTGTTCCCGCTCCAAATATTTGCACAGCTCAAGCCACACCCCGCGCGGTAACCTGGCACCGCCCAGGTTCTTGTACCACTCGTAGTCGCTGGCGGCAGCTTCATATTCTCCACTCGCCACATGGAGTCGGCAAAGTGTGGCAAGAGTTTCCTTCTGCCCCTCGAAATCCTGTTTCCGCTGCTGAGCCTTCAGCAAGAGATCCCAGCCATCCAATTCATCCGGCTTTTCCTTGACGAATTGACGCAGTACTGCGACAGCGCCTTCGGGATTATTCCCCGCAAGACAATCGGTCGCGCGCACGATGAGAGGATCAGCGGTCCAGGCGACTTTGGCCTCGATCGCTTTGTCAGTCGATTGCTCGATCCCTGTCGTGCGGAGAAGGAACGCTCCGAGAGCGCCAAAAGCAAATCCGCCAATGTGTGCCCAGTAGGCAATCCCTGCTTCGGCGCCGAAGGATCGGAATAGAACACCCCAGAACACTTGAATGAACAGCCAGAGGGGCAAAATGACGTAAGCCGGAACATAGAATTTGATGATGCGCACCCACAGAACCCAACCAAGGCGGATGCGCGTCTTCGGAAATCTCGCCAGGAACGCCCCCATCAAGCCTGCGATTGCGCCCGAGGCGCCGAGCGCAGGGACGAGGCTGTGCGGAAACACGGCGCCGTGTACGGCCCACGCGACCGCGCCTGCAACAAGGTAGAAAACCGGGTAGATGATTCGTCCCCACCGGTCTTCCAAAACTGTGCCAGCCAGCCAAAGGAACCACATATTGAAGATCAAATGTAGCCAGCCGCCGTGCAAGAATGTGGCGGTAACGTAGCTTCGCGCGAACGGATGCACGGAGTGAAAGGCGTAGTTCCACGCGATCGAGCCAGCCTGCGCCTGTGCGAGCTGCGAACAGAGGTCGCTCATCTCCGCAGCGGCATCGCTCGAAGACAATTCCTCTGATTGCAGCTGAGCGTCCCAGGCGTCAAGGAATTCGGTTCGATTCGGAGATTCCAATTGCTTGAACGCACTCGGGTGCTGGAGTTTGTGCGCCTCGACGATCTCGCTTGCCTCAGGCGTCATCGGAGCGTCGGGGTAGCGGGCGCTCAACAGCAGAATATGGAGCTCGACCTGACCGGTACGCGCCATCTGCTGTTCCATGCTGCCGTGAGTGGCGAGGAAGACGACGGTGTTGAGCGCGATGATGGCCATGGTTACCCAGGGCCAGCGCCGACCCCGCAGATTTTCGTGCGCAAGAGGAAGAATCATTGAGCCATCATCCAGCCGCCGTGCTTGCTCTGGGACACCACGCCTCGGAATCACTTAAACTGAAAAGGACGGGGCTAATGCTTCCCTCAATTATCATGAGGAAAACAGACCAAGCCAATAGAACTCCCGGGCTCTGGCGCATAGGTGGTAACCGTCCAGGGGACGATAGTCGGCGGATTCGCATGCAGACATGTCTCTTGGTATGTGATCAGGGTCACGGCGTTTTCACCGCATGGGACTTTTAATTCGACTCAAGCACATGCGGGAGGGATATCAAATAGGCCGCTCCAAAAAATCCGCTATAAGGCGGCTTGTCTTGTGCGCCATTGTCAGTGTCGCGTTCTTCGGTTGCGGCACTAATCGGCGAGCAGACTTCAAGATTCCCGCCGAAGCAGTGAGTCAGAGGAACCCACTGCCCGTCACTTCGCAGTCGATTGCCGAAGGGAACCACCTGTACAGAGAGGCCGGCTGCGCGATCTGTCACGGCAAGAGCGGCGACGGAAAGGGCGTGCTGGCCAAGGATGTGAGCATGAACTTGCACAATTGGCGCGACCCCTCCGTTCAAGGAAGCTTTAGCGACGGCGAATTGTTCTACATCATAGACAAAGGGAAGGGTACAAGCCGGGGCAAGATGCCTGCTTACCACGATCAAGAGACGACCGAGCAAATCTGGCAAATGGTCATCTATATTCGATCGCTTGCCGGCACGAAGGTTTCAAATTGACCGAGCCGACATGATTTGATCCGAATGGGTCATGCGCGATCGCCGCCTCCCGATCGGTCGGCAGATCGGACGTCTTGCTTTCAGGTACGCAATGTATGCGACCGGTGCACCGATGAGAAACCGTCCGGCTCGCATCGTGTGAAAGTCGGTTCGTTCTGAGTGGTCGGCAAGCACTCAACCCGAAAACCGCCGTGGCCGCGAATCGGTACGACTCCGCGAAGCAAACATGATGCTACCAGGGGCCCTCTCCCGGGAAGTTATTGAGCGGCTGTTTAGATTGTGCCGTGGACGTTCTGATACACGGGTTGCTGAGTTCTATCAGGGACACATCGCGCTAAGCGCGAGCACCTCTCTCTGCGGTTTGCTGTTTCGATGGGCGAATTTCCAGCCACTCCCGGTCCGGATTCCAATCTGCCTTGGACCCCAAGCTGTCGCACAGCCCTTTCATCGTCTCGATTATCGTCATCCTTCGGGTGCCTTGCGCGCGGCGAGCCTGACAACTGCGAATCAACGTGGGAACCAGATGCACGCTGGTTAGAAAGCGATCCCTCGCTTCGAGAACGTAGATGAAAGCCTCATCGTTGCGTTCGACTCGATCGACGGCGTAGTCGTCGACGAAATTGCCAGCGCTGTAGAAGATCAAACGCCCTTGATGAAACTCGATTCCACGAAAGACGTGACAGGAATGGCCGAAAACAACGGACGCTCCGGCTTCGATAAGCGCATGTGCGAAAGCGACGTGCCCCGCTTCTGGCGCGTAGCCCCAATTGCTTCCCCAGTGCGCAGATACGAGCAGAAGATCAAAGGCGTCTCGTTGGCTGCGGACAATCTCCAACAAATGCTGCGCACGCCGATCCTTCAAGTTCACAGGAACGTAAAACAAGCCCGGCTGGTCTGCCTTCGCTTCCCAATCCGGCTCGTTGTCAGTGAAGGCGAGAATGCCGATTTTCTTCCCGCGCACGCGTGAAATCGAGATCTTCGAGGCATCCTCGAGATTCGCTCCGGCGCCAGAATGAGCGATCCCCGCGCGGTCCAGAATTTCCAGCATCTCGAACATCGCGTCGTAGCCGTAATCAAGCGCGTGGTTGTTGGCCAGCGAGACTGCGTTCATCTGCGCCGCCTTGAGCACGGCAACATTCTTGGCGGCAGATCGAAAGTGAAATGCTTTCGTATACGGGGACCAGGGCGCGCCTCGATCGGAGATAACGCATTCGAGATTGCACATCCTCCAGTCGGCACCCTGTAATATCGGAAGCGTGTCTCCCCACGGATATTCCGGCGGCTGAGTCTCGAGCACCTCATTCACCAAGCGCCCGAGCATGCAATCCCCAAGCATCACGAGTCGAAGCGATTCAGCTTCACTAGTGCGACGGATTGCAGCGCCCGGCGAGTCGGCTGAGGCGCCGGCTGTGGAATGCTCTTCTGGGTTCGGAAACATCACATGCCGCCGCTGATCCGCACTGAGCCCGGTTCGCCGATTTTCCCGTCGATCTCAATCGAGACAGGAAGAAACATTCTCACCACCTCCGCGTTCGTGGTCAGGTGCAGAGTGATCTGGGAAGCCTTCACATCGGACTTCCCGGAGGCGAGGGCCAGAGGCAAAACCAGTTGGTCCGCGAGGTAATGGTCGATGCAACCGTCCGTCAACATGAAATCGCGAAATCCATTGACCGCTTCATCCGCCACGCGCTCGGCCGGTTTCCCGCGTGCCCCGAGCCCATAAAAACAGCACTGTGAATTTTCAAATTCCGCAAGCAGTAACAGGAATGTCCCTGGCGAAAGGGCGGGAATTGAAAGAATTTCGAACTCCGCCAGTTTGGAGAGTTCGCCGAGCTTCCGAAGAGCCTGCCGCTTTTGGCGCTCTGCGACATCGGTGCTCAGGTTTGCCACGGCTGAGATGCCTCGAATTCTCTTGAGGGAGCCGCGATCTGAAATTTGCAAAGCAGAAAGTTTGAGAACTGGATGGACCGTTGCGTGGATGCGTCCGCCGCCTCGCGGGTAAAATCCAGCAGATTCAAGCTTCAAGTCGATCGCGAAGCCGATCTTCTCCATATATCGGAGCCAGTGCAATTGCAAGTAGTGGAAGCACGGACTCCAGGGCACGTGGGTGCCACCGACGAGGGTAAGATTTGCATCAGCGTGGCCAAAGCTGAGGGGATAAACGATGGTCTGCAGCACGAGCGACGTCGCACCCGCTGTGCCGATATCGAAATGAAACTGACCCGCGCGAATGCCGGTAGGTTCGAAGACCAACTCTTGCGATCCGAACCGGTCGCCCCCTACCCTTGCCATTCCAACCGCACTCGCGGCTTCCACGGCCTTTAGGTGTTGCGGCATGAGCCCCGGCTTCGCTCGGCGCCGGCGAATATTTATCATGCGAAACGCTTTCCCGGTAATCACCGCCAGCGCGAGCGAGGTTCTCAAAACCTGTCCGCCACCCTCGCCGATCGATCCGTCGATACTGAGCACTGGCTAGCCATCCGCGCGGGAAAGAACGATCGACCATTGATTCCTTCGCCTGTCCGAATCAGGCCGTTCGGGTTTCGATTGGGACCCTCTTGCCCGGTGTAGCCTTCAGCAAGTCCAGCTCGAGAATCCCGTCCTTTAACGTCGCTTTGGCGCTCTCAGTATTCACTTCGGCCGGCAGCTCGATTGTCCGCAGAATCCTGTTCGACGACCATTCCGAGTAGACTCTCTTCATTATTTGTTTTTCTTCGGCAGTCTCGCGGCTGCCGGTAATTGTCACTCTTTGCGGCTCAATCCGAACATCGAGTTCGCGGACGCTGAATCCGGGCACCTCTGCTCGGATTCGGTAGCTCTCATCCGATTCCAATAGCTCCAAACGAACCGGATGAAGAAACTCTGCTTCTGCCTCCAGCCAGTCCGTGAGAGCGTGACCTAAAGCCCTGCCTTTGCGTTCGAAAATGTCAAAGGCGCGCCGGCCGATCGTTTCGAAAGTGCCCTTAATCTCGTCCGTTAATCCGCCAATGCGAACCTTGACGGGTTGTTCCGGCGCCGGCTGCATCTGCCTAGCCGATCCTTGTGCTTGCATTTTCTGCCTCCTGGCTCACTGCGGAGCATCGCCTCTTTTCTACACGAGCGGATTGGATGATGATGTGACGCGCGACACAGAGGCACGAGACTTCGTGGGCTAGCGTATGTTCGCGGAAAAGAAGTTTCAGGCGGAGCTGGACAGCGAGTTCGACGCAAAACCCTACGCTGGAGGAGCCGCGGGATTAGGACTTGGTGTCGGCTCCCCCAAGGCGGGCCTGCATGCCCAATACAACAATGACTCTGCAAACGATCGCAAAAACGCAGCGCGACTGGGCTGTCGCTCCGAACCTCCGCGATTACGACGAGGCGCGCCGGACGTTTTCGTGGGACAGGGCTCGCGCAGAGCTTGACGGCCTCCCCGGAAATCGGGGGCTGAATATCGCGCATGAAGCCGTCGATCGCCATGCAAAAGGAGCGTTGAGCCATCGTCTGGCTATCCGCTGGCTGGGCAAGGACGGTGACGTTCGCGATTACACGTTCCGTGATCTCCACGAACTGACGAACCGTTTCGCAAACGTCTTGCAAAAGGTCGGGGTCAGCAAAGGCGATCGCGTGTACGCGCTGTCTGGCCGGATTCCCGAACTTTACGTGGCTGCGCTCGGGACGCTCAAGCACCGCGCTGTCTTCTGCCCCTTGTTTTCGGCGTTTGGCCCTGAGCCGATTCGAGCGCGCCTTACGATCGGCAAGGCCAAGGTTCTCGTAACAACCGAATCTTTGTACCAGCGAAAAGTGAAGTCCATTCGCAATTCCTTGCCGTTTCTTGAACACATTCTTCTCGTCGGAGACGACCACCAGGCGACAAACCTACCCGGCACCGACGATCTGTTTCAGCTCATGCGCGAAGCCGGCGATTCCTACTCGATTGAGGAGACCTCGCCGGAAGATGTCGCGCTGCTGCACTTCACCAGCGGCACAACCGGAACTCCGAAAGGGGCCGCGCACGTGCACGGCGCGGTCATCGCCCATCACATCACCGGCAAGCTGGCGCTCGATTTCCACCCGGACGACATCTTCTGGTGCACGGCCGACCCTGGCTGGGTAACCGGCACTTCCTATGGCATCATTGCGCCGCTTACGAACGGAATCACGAGCATCATCGACGAAGCGGATTTTGACGCGGAACGCTGGTACGGAATTTTGCAGTCTCAAAAAGTCACGATCTGGTATTCCGCGCCGACGGCCATCCGAATGTTGATGAAAGTGGGTGCTGAAATCCCGCGCAAGTACGACCTGCGATCGCTCCGGTTTCTCGCGAGCGTTGGAGAACCGCTCAATCCCGAGGCAGTTGTCTGGAGCAAGGAGACATATGGATTGCCTTTTCACGACAACTGGTGGCAGACCGAGACCGGCGGCATCATGATCGCGAATTTTGCGTCGATGGATATCCGGCCGGGATCGATGGGACGCCCGTTGCCCGGCATTGAAGCAGCGATCGTGCAGCAAAAAGAAGATGGCTCGGTGGAAGAGATTCGAGACCCCGATGTGCAAGGCGAATTGGCTCTGCGTCCCGGTTGGCCGTCGATGTTTCGCGCCTACTGGGAGGAACCCGAGCGCTACAAGAAATGCTTCGCCGGCGGCTTCTATCTGACGGGCGACCTTGCCAAGCGCGATCGCGATGGCTATTTCTGGTTCATCGGCCGCAAGGACGATGTGATCAAGACCTCGGGGCATTTGATTGGGCCATTCGAAGTCGAAAGCGTGCTGATGGAACACAAGGCTGTCGCTGAATCGGGCGTCATCGGCAAACCCGATCCCGTGGCACTGGAGATCGTGAAGGCGTTCGTTGTTCTTCGCCGGGGCTACGAGCCCAGTGAAGACTTGCGACGCGAATTGCTCGCGTTCGCCCGCACTCGATTAGGGGCCGTCGTGGCTCCGAAAGAAATCGAGTTCGTCGCGTCGGTGCCGCGAACGCGCAGCGGCAAAATCATGCGCCGTCTGCTCAAGGCGCGGGAACTTGGCCTCCCCGAAGGGGACACTTCCACGCTCGAGGCCAATTAAATGACTGCATCCGACACTTCCGCGCGTCCTCTCGTCGACCGCGAGCATTCCCTGTTTCTGCTCCGGGAAATGCTGCGCATCCGTCGTTTCGAAGAAAAAGCCGCGGAGATGTACAGCCTCCAGAAGATTCACGGCTTTTTGCATCTCTATATCGGCGAAGAGGCGACCGGCGTCGGCGCCATGCAGGTTTTCACACAGCAGGACAACATCGTGGCCACCTACCGCGAGCACGGCCAGGCGCTGGTGCGCGGAATGCCCGCGCGAGTCTTGATGGCCGAGATGTTTGGAAAAGCCACAGGCTGCAGTCGCGGCCACGGCGGCTCGATGCACTTTTTCGATGTGAGTCGACGATTCTTCGGTGGGTACGCCATCGTCGGAGGCGGATTGCCGGTCGCGGTCGGTTTGGCTCTGGCTGACAAAATGCAAAACCGGCAGGCGATCACGGGCTGCTATTTCGGCGACGGCGCCGTGGCCGAAGGCGAATTCCACGAGTCCATGAACCTCGCGGCACTGTGGAAGCTTCCTGTCGTTTTCTTGTGCGAAAACAATCTCTATGCGATGGGTACCGCGCTGGAACGCTATCAGGCACAAACGGACATCAGCCGTAAGGCGGCCGCGTACGGCCTGCCCTCGAGCGCGGTCGATGGCATGGATATTCTGGCCGTTGAAGCCGCGGCGAAGCAGGCGGCCGATTACGTGCGAGGCGGGAACGGCCCGTACTTGCTCGAGTCTCGAACATATCGCTTCCGCGCCCACTCCATGGCCGACCCGGATTTATATCGCACGAAAGAAGAGATCGAAGGCTGGAAGAAGCGCGATCCCATTGTTCTATTTGAGCGCAAATTGAGGGAGCTGGGATTGCTGACCGATGCGGATCTCGCCCGCATCGAATCGGAAATCGCCACGGAAATCGAAGACGCAGTCCAGTTTGCCGAAGCAAGTCCGCGAGAACCGATCGAAGATCTTCTCAAAGATGTCGGGGGTCAGGTCGCGCGATGACCAAAATGACCTATCGCGAAGCCGTCCGGGCCGCCATGCGAAAAGCGCTGCGGGAAGACCCGCGAGTCTTCTTGATGGGCGAGGATGTGGGCCGCTACGGAGGGGCGTTCGCGGTAAGCCTGGGTCTTCTCGCGGAATTCGGCCCGGAGCGGATTCGCGATGCTCCGCTTTCCGAATCTGCTTTCTTTGGAGCGGGAATCGGCGCGGCGCTTGGCGGGATGCGCCCGATCGTCGAAATCATGACCATCAACTTCAGCATGCTGGCGATGGATCAGATTCTCAACAACGCCGCGACGCTGCGCCACATGTCGGGCGGGCAATTGAACGTGCCGATCGTCTGTCGCGTCGCGACAGGCGGAGGCCGTCAGATGGCGGCGCAACACTCTCACAGCCTCGAGGGCTGGTACGCTCATATACCCGGAATTAAAGTTCTCACGCCAGCGACCGTCCCCGATGCTTACGGCATGGTCCTCGCCGCGCTCCGCGAGCCCGACCCCGTCTTCATTTTCGAGCACGCAACCCTTTATCCACTCGAAGGCGAAGTCGATGAATCGACAGAGACTTTCGATATCACTCGGGCAGCCGTAATGCGGCCCGGTAAGGACGTCAGCCTCATCACTTATGGCGGAACGCTCGGCAAGACCATGCAAGCCGCCGTTCGGCTTGCGAGCGACGGAGTCGATGCAGAAGTGATTGATCTCCGCACGCTTCGCCCGCTCGATACGCGAACGATCGTGAACTCCGTGGCGAAAACACATCGGGCGGCAGTAATCGACGAAGCCTGGCGCACGGGCAGCTTCTCAGCCGAAATCAGCGCCCAGATCATGGAAAATGCGTTCGACGATCTGGACGCCCCCGTCGCACGCGTCTGCAGCGCAGAAGCCCCTATGCCGTACGCAAAACATCTTGAGGCCGCAGCGCTGCCTCAGGTCGAACAGATCGTCGCCGCCGCGCAGGAGCTGGTTTCCCGCCATGGCTGAGTTCGTAATGCCACAGCTCGGCGCCGACATGGGCGCCGGAAAGCTCATCCAGTGGCGCAAGAAAGTCGGCGACCGCGTCCAGCGCGGCGACATCATCGCAGACGTCGAAACGGACAAAGCCGACATTGAAGTCGAAGTCTTCTCCAGCGGGACAATCGAAAAGATTCTGATTCAGCCTGGCGAAAAGGTTCCGGTCGGTACCGTGATGGCCTTGATCCGCGAAGAACGCAAGCCGGCCGCGGCTGAGGTTCCTGCAGTCCCGAAGGAAGTGGTGGCTCCAGCTGCGCCGGCGGTTCCCCCGCCGACGCCTCTCCCACGCGCCGCGCCAGCGGCACCTGCCGTGGCCATCCCAGGCGCACCCCGCCTGCACGTCTCTCCCGTCGCCAGAAAACTAGCGGCCGATCTCGGAATCGATCCGGCCACCATTACGGGAACCGGCCCCGGAGGCAGAATTACGCTGGAAGATGTCCAGCAGGCAGCGCAGGCGCAAGCCGCCAAGCCCGCTCCAGCGCCTGAAATGGATCGTGCGGCGCGCATGCGGCAAGCAATCGGCGCAGCGATGGCGCGCTCGAAGCGCGAAATTCCGCACTACTATCTGAGTACGACGATCGACATGAGCCGGGCGCTGGCATGGCTCACGCAGGAAAATCTCAAGCGATCGGTCGAGGACCGGCTCGTCTACGGAGTGCTTATGGTCAAGGCCGTAGCGCTGGCCTTGCGCCAATTTCCGGACTTGAACGGATTTTGGGTCGCCGGAAAGCCAATCCCCAAACCGGATATTCACGTGGGCGTGGCGATCTCTCTGCGAGGCGGTGGACTTGTTGCGCCGGCGATTCACGATACGGATCGCCTGAGCCTCGGTGAATTGATGAAAAGCTTCCGCGATCTCATTCAGCGGGCTCGCGCGGGGTCCTTGCGCAGCTCAGAGCTGAGCGATCCGACGATTACCGTGACCAGCCTGGGAGAACAAGGCGTGGAAGCCGTGTTCGGCGTCATTTATCCGCCGCAGGTCGCGCTTGTCGGCTTCGGGAAAATCGTCGAGCGACCCTGGGCATCGGACGGACAGATCACCGCGCGGCCTATCCTCACCGCGACGCTCTCCGGCGACCATCGGGTGACGGACGGACACCGAGGAGGATTGTTTCTCGCTACTGTAGAGCGCTTGTTGCAAGAACCGAGCCAGCTATGACTCGAGATGACATCCGCAGCGGAATCTTTCGCGCGCTAATGCAAGTGGCGCCGGAGGTCGATCCCGCGCAAATCAAGCCAAATCTCCGCCTCCGCGATCAGTTGGATATCGATTCCATGGACTTGTTGAACTTCGTGATCGGCGTTCACAAGGAATTCAAGATCGATATCCCGGAAGCCGATTACCCCCAACTCGCGACCCTGGACGGGATCATCGACTACGTCGCGAAGGCGCAAGCACAGAAGTAGTCATACATGCGTTTGAGCTTTCAGGGCCGCGGGCGCATGCTTTTGCAAAAAAAAGCCCTGACTAGCTCCGGCAATTTAGGAATACCGACCTCTTCGACCTCATACGTCACGCGCAGATGCGGTTTCTTGATTTGAATGATATGGGTAAGGTCGATGGGTGTAGCGACCAGCACGAGATCGCACGGAACAGCGTTGATCGTGTCTTCGAGTTCGCGAAGTTGGGAGGAGCTATAGCCCATCGCGGGCAAGAGATTGGTCAGGTGCGCGAAGCTTGCAAACGTACTCTGGATCGAACCTACCGCGTACGGCCTTGGATCAACGATCTCCGCGGCGCCGAACTGTCGCGCGGCGATTATTCCCGCTCCGTACGGCATTTCGCCATGCGTTACCGTCGGCCCGTCTTCTACGACCAACACCCGCCGGCCTTTGATCGCTTCCGGCGAAGCAACCGTAACTCGAGAGGCAGTTTCAATGACCACAGCTTTCGAATTGACGGATTGGACGTTCGTTCGGATCACCTCCACAGCCTGAGGAGGAGCGCTGTCGACCTTGTTGATCACGACTACATCAGCACGCCTCAGATTCACCTCGCCCGGGAAATACGTGAGTTCGTGTCCGGCACGGTGAGGATCGGCAACCACAATTTCCAGATCGGACGCAAAAAATGGCGTGTCGTTATTGCCGCCATCCCACACGAGAATGTTGGCTTCCTGCTCTGCAGCGCGCAGAATCTTCTTGTAGTCTACGCCCGCGTATACCACTGTGTCCCGGCTTAGGTGAGGCTCATATTCCTCACGTTCCTCAATTGTGCAGCCCTGACGGTCGACATCTTGCATCGTGGCAAACCGCTGCACGGCCTGGGCCACCAGATCTCCATAGGGCATGGGGTGACGAACGACGACCGGATTGACGCCGTTACGCCGCAGTTCGGAGATCACCAGCCGAGCCACTGGGCTCTTGCCGCATCCCGTGCGGACTGCGCACACAGACACCACCGGTAGGCGCGACTTCAGCTGCGTATGCTCCGTGCCGAGTAGCCAAAAATCGGCGCCGGCGGCAACGGCGCGAGAAGCTAGATGCATCACTTGCTGATGCGAAACGTCACTGTAGGAGAACACGACCGCGTTCACGCCGGCCTTCGCTATGATGTCTTCGAGCTCAGATTCCTCACAAATCGGAATGCCATCGGGATAGAGATGCCCGGCCAATTCCGGCGGATACCGGCGGCCCGCAATGCCCGGAATCTGAGCCGCTGTGAATCCGACCACGCGGAACTCACCTTGATCGCGAAATACGACGTTGAAGTTGTGGAAATCCCTTCCCGCGGCACCGAGAATGAGGATGTTTTTCATAGCGAACCTCGTCTCTAGCTTTGGTATCACCCTACCTGAGAACCAGGGCGATCACCGTGACAAGGATCACGTCAGCCCGTGTTCGCTCGTAACAAGAGTCCGGTTCGAGACTCTGAACTGGGCGACATTGTGCAGCAGTTTGTCCGACCCGTGCTCGAAACAGGTGACCCACTCAGCCGTTTGCGTCGCACGAATCTTTGGTTCGCCTGACGCTCTCGATGAATGCTTGCATCCGGCGATAATGCGAACCTTTCCAGTAGATGCGATCGCATTCGGGACAAATGAAGAACTCGTCATAGTGCTTCTTCGTCTCTGGCTGCAGGCGGTCGCTGATCGCGTCCTTGGAAGTCGTGCGCAAGATCGCATTGCAGTGCATGCAGCGGCAGAACGGCTGGATTGACCCAGTCAGGTCAAATCGCTCCAGCACTTCAACAACCTGTCTTGCGGGATTTGTCGCTCGCAGATAATGGCCCCAGGTCACGACCGCTCTCATCAACAATCCGGCGTCCCGGGTGAGCAACACCCGGTCCTCTCGCGCCGAGATGATAGCCAGTTCCTCATCTTTGTAATCGTTGCGGTACAACGTATCGAACCCCAACATCCGAAGATAGGCGGCGAGCCTCCCGAGGTGTGTGTCGGCGACGAATCGTGAATTGCGACGCGGCTGCCGAAGAATCCAGCTCTGCTGGGAGATATCGAGCGATCGAAAGGTCGGATAGACCGCAATTCTCTCTCCGTCCCGCAGCCGGTGGTCAAAATCAGCTGCTTCGCCATTGGCCAATATCAGGTCCACCTCTGTATGAGGCACACCGAGGGATTCGATCATATCCTTCACAGAACCGGCGACGCCAAATTTCCACGTGATGGGCCCCATTTTGGCCGATGGGGCCAAGAAGTCGTTTAGCGGTCCATAAAAGCGAACTTCAACTTCTTTTCCCATGACCCTTTATACAGCCATTTCTCCGGTCGCCGATGGCGTTGGCGGCTCGGCGAACTGAAGTAATCGCGTCTGAACATCTATTGTCTGCGTGTGCGGACGAACAGATTGGCAGGCTGCATCGGACAAATGCGACGGAGTTTGGACGAGTCGCAAGCTAGACGGCTCGTGCCACTTCGCCAATCGAGATGCTTGGCGTGCGCGGCTCGACAGCCACTCCGTCGCGAAAGGCAACCAGCGCTCCGGAAGCTGCAGACACGCGGTCTCCGGGAACCAAAATGCCGACAAGATTGAGTGGATCGGCTGCCGATACGGTGACGACTTCGCCCTTTGGCTCTTCTGAGCGGCTTGCTCGCAGCGATTCGACCGCCACTGGCAACGCGAACTGTTCCCCGAGAAAACCGTTGACGAATCTTCCGCCTCGCACTTCTCCGCGATCTTCTAATCGCCGAAGGACAATGAGCACTTCACGCCATCGCGGCAGCAGGCTCTCCCGCGTCAAAACTTCGCGGAAGACGACGCCATAGCGATGGAGGAGCATGCGGCATACCGCTTCGATCGACTCTGTGCGCTCGGCATCGGATGCTCCTCCAGCAGGGAACAGTAAGGACCATCGCCCCGTGCTGTGACGCGGCCGCGCCGTGCGTCCACGCCCTTGTCCCGAGCGCCGCTTGGGATCGATCAGCGAGCGCAAATTGTCGAATCCATCGGCGGTCACCACACCCGCGGCCACCAATTCCCAAAGCGCGGTTTCCACTTCGGATTTGAGTTTGCGCGTGGCGCGAACGATGTCCGGGAAAAATGAAGCGCCATGCTGTTTCAAACACTCGAACACTTCCCTGGCATTTCGGCTGAGACCACGCGCGTCTTCGATCGGCGAGACGCCCGCAACTGGCAGCATCCATCCCGAGTCGTCTCTCACAAAAAAAGTGATCGGTGCAACGCTGGTCGGAACAACGCGATGTGAATGGCCGGCTGAATCGTGAAGCATCGCCGGATGTGGTGAAAATCGGCCCCATCCTATGGTGCCTGTGAGCGAGAGTTGGTCGAGAGAAGCCGGATCGTAAGCAGCGACACGACGCGACAGTATCTGCGATTCCCAGGCGTTGGCTGGCGCTTCATACCCTTGCAGTTGTCGAATCGCCTCCAGTGTGCCGCGCTCTCCCAGAAGCTGCGTGCCCGGAGCGACGTGCTGCCATCGCAAGAGCCAGCGCATGAATTGAGCTGTGGTAACCGGCTCGATCTCTTTCCGAAGTTTGCCGATCGTCAGGCGATGGATTCGGGCCAGCAGCCGGCGCTCGCACCACTCGATCTCGCCGGTTGTGTTTGTGAAGTGGCCGCGTAGAATCGCGCCATTCGCTTCCAGTCGGAGCAGAACTTTGTCGACCTCGGACAGAGCCACACCGAGCAAGCCAGCGAGTTCGCTCGAACGAACCGGTCCCACATGCTGCATCCATCCCGACACGAGCGCCAAGGTAGCGTCTTCGCGGGAAACATCCTCCCCCGCGGTTGCCCTGGGAGAAATTTCAAATCGCGCCGAAGGGTAGATTCGAGCAAACGACTTCGCTCGCTCCGCTGCAACCCAGTCGATTCGGTCATCAACGATCGCGCGGCCCACGCGGCGCTCGCGCACAAGTCCGTCAAAGTAAGGAGCCCATCTAGCCACCGATTGCATGAGCCGATCGCGCAGAGAGCGACGAACGCTTGGCAACGCGGGCTCGCACGCCCTAGCGTCATTCGTCGTGTACGCAGCGATGTCTGGAAACGCGACCAGCGTGAGCAATGCATCGTGCAGTTCTTCCGCGTCGCGCACATCCGGCCATGCTTCGGCGCAGACTTCGTCGATTGCCGCAGGATCGAGCCGGCCTACTTCGGAAACGACAGAATCAGGCAGCGTGCGCCGCATTTCGACGGCCCGCGCGCGGCGTTCTTCCAGCGGCGCATCGTCGAGATACGCAAACGGGTTGGAGTTCAGAATCTCGTGCGAAAACTGCGATGGAATCGGAGTATCGACCGCGACACACCTGATTTCACCTGACGCGATTTTTCCGAGGACCTGCTTGAGTCCTTCGACATCCATCGCTTCCGTCAGCGCATCCTTCATCACTTCCTGCACCAGCGGATGATCGGGAATGTTCATGTCGCCGGCGATATTTTCCTGGCACGCAGCCGCATCCGGGAAAACGGAAGCAAGGAGATCGTCGGCTCGCATTCGCTGGATTTGCGGAGCAACTTTCTTGCCTCCTTGGAATCGCAGCAGCAGCAGGGCACGATTGGCGTCCCAGCGCCAGCGCGCCGTGAAAATCGGAGAAGCCAAAACGGCCTGTTCAAGCACGTGCGCTACCGATGCAACATTCAGGAACCGAAACACGTCCGCCAGCGGAAAACTGTGCTGCTCAGCGAGAGAAATGTTCAGTCCGTCATCGGTTGCGGCAGCCTGCAGCTCCAAATTGAACGAGCGGCAGAAGCGTTTGCGAAGCGCCAGTCCCCATGCTTTGTTGATTCGTCCACCGAATGGCGCATGGATCACCAGTTGCATTCCGCCGCTTTCGTCGAAAAATCGTTCCGCGACAACGGTTTTCTGCGACGGAACCGCGCCAAGCACGGCGCGGCCGGCTACGACGTATTCCACCAACTGTTCGGCGCCTGCGTTATCGAGCGCGCACTCCTGTCTGAGCCAGTCGATCGCGGCGCGAACCTGAGGCAAGTTTCTCAGGTTTGGATCCGGCGCAATTCCCTGCGTCAATGCGTCGATTTCTTCGCGCAAGGCAGATACCTGCTCGGAAAGCTCGGTAGTGCGGGCGGGCGCCTCTCCGCGCCAGAAAGGCACATTCGGTGCCGCGCCTTTGGCATCCTCTACCAGCACGCGGCCGGCATGTACGCGCCGAATTCGCCAGGAGCTGTTTCCCAGCAGCATGATGTCGCCGCTCAGGCTCTCCACGGCAAAATCTTCATCGACCGTCCCAACTACTGTTCCCTCCGGCTCGGCGACGACTGTGTAGAGTGAGTTGTCGGGAATTGCGCCGCCGTTGGTGATCGCTGCCAATCTGGCTCCGCGCCGTCCGCGGACCATGCCGTTGACGCGGTCCCAATGAAGGTATGCGCCGTAACGCCCGCGGCGGGAATTGACGCCTTCCGAGAGCATCTCGAGTATGTCGTCGAAATCCGCGCGCGCCAGATTGCGATACGGGTGGGATCTGCGAACGATCGCGAACAGATCGTCTTCCTTGAAATCGTCCGCCGCACACATCGCGACGATCTGTTGTGCCAGAACATCCAGAGAATTTTCCGGGATTTCGAGGCAGTCGAGATCGCCTCCGCGCATCGAACGCACCAGAGCGGCGCATTCGAGCAGCTCATCTCGTGTCGTAGCGAAGATTCTTCCTTTCGGAATTGCTCCATGCCAATGGCCGGCCCGCCCGATGCGCTGCCAACCGACCGCGATCGACCGCGGCGACCCGATTTGGCAGACAAGATCCACCGCCCCGATATCGATCCCAAGCTCAAGCGATGCTGTGGCCACCAGCGCACGGATTTCTCCCGCTTTCAGCTTTCTTTCCGCGGCGAGCCGCAGCTTCCGCGAGAGACTGCCATGGTGAGTCGCGACGGCTTCAGCCCCCAAACGCTCAGCCAGGTGATGAGCCACACGCTCGGCCAAGCGCCGGGTGTTCACAAAGACGAGCGTGGAACGATGCTGGCGCACCAGTTCACCAACGCGGTCGTAAATTTCATCCCACACTTCGTGTGAGGCGACCGGCGCGAGTTCACTGTGAGGAACCTCGATGACCACATCCACGTTCCGCTGATGTCCAATTCCAACGATCACGGGCGTGGGCCGGGCACTGCCTGTCAGGAATTGGCCCACCAACTCGATGGGCTTTTGCGTCGCGGACAACCCGATTCGCTGTGGTGGCTTCGAAGCCAGCGCCTCTAAGCGCTCAAGCGAAATGGCTAGATGCGATCCGCGCTTGTCGTCGGCTATTGCGTGAATCTCATCGACGATCACCGTTTCGACTGACTTGAGAATTTCGCGGCTTTTTGCCGCAGTCAGAAGAATGTAAAACGATTCAGGCGTCGTAACTAGGATATGCGGAGGATTTGAAAGCATCGCCCGCCGCTCGTGCATCAGCGTATCCCCGGTCCTCACTGCGGTGCGTATCTGCGGCATCAGCATGCCGCGGGCTCCGGCCGTCTCGAGGATCTCGCCGAGCGGAGTTTCGAGATTCTTTTGAATATCGTTCCCGAGCGCCTTGAGCGGGGAAATGTAGAGAACTTCCGTCCGGTCGGTCAGATCGCCGGTGAGTGCTTTGCGAACCAGGCGATCGATGCAAACCAGGAAGGCGGCCAGAGTTTTTCCGGAGCCCGTGGGCGCAGAAATTAGCACGGTCCCGCCGGACAAAATGTGAGGCCAGCCCTGTTCTTGCGGCTCCGTAGGCGATCCGAGACGCGCAAGAAACCACTCGTGGACTAACGGGTGAGCCCACGCAAGCGATTGAGGCGATGGTGTTGGTTCTTGTCGAGGCATCTGGAATGCTCGAGAGACCGCGTGGAATGCGGCTTGGGCGTTGCGCTCTTCATTTTACACGCCTCGAGCCTTCCTGCGCCTTTCTTGCCTTTCTGTCTGGCCGAATCCCGTTTCGTAGGAGATTTGTTGAATCACTTCCTTGACGGCGCCTGTCCGAAGTTTTGACAATGCAGAAGGGTGCAGGGAACGATCGTATGAAAAAACGCACCGATCTCGTATCGAACGCGGCTCGTCAGCGGCGATCGGCAAGACTGCCTAGCCTATGCGTTCGAGGACCAACACTAATGAAACAGAAGGGGCGCAAATTCGTCCAGATAGTTCCGCCAATTCACCCAGGTATGCCCGCCCGCGCTCTCATGCTCTTCGACGCTGAAGCCGTGGGCCTTCAGCACGGCGACCATCCGCTGGCTAGTGGGGTAAGCGAGTTGATCGCCTGTCCCCACACCCACAAAGAGAACCCTTAAACCCTTTTTCCAAGCCGCATTGTCCAGCGCGGCTTTGTGTTCCTCAACGAACTGAGCATCACTTCCATTGAACCACCCGGAGCTGAAAATGCCGACGTAGGCGAAACGGTCGAGGTGAGGAAGAGCGATGTTCAGCGTCTGTAATCCGCCCATGGAAAGACCTGCAATTGCACGATGAGGGCGATCGGCAATCACGCGGTAATGTTTTTCGACGTAGGGCAACAAGTCATTCAGGAAATCGTTGGTAAACGGCTCCTGCTTCATAATGTCGGCTGCGCCGAAGGTCCGGCTGACATGCCCGGCGGGCATCACCACGATCATGGGCCTGGCCTTGCCTGCACCTATCAAATTGTCGACGATGAAGTTGGCGTGGCCGACTGAGGTCCACGCGTCGTCGTTGTCCCCCGCTCCATGGAGCAGATAGAACACGGGGTATCGGTCGCTGCTAGTCTCATAGCCCGGGGGCAAATAGACGTGCATTCGGCGCATTTCGCCTAGTGTCTTCGATTGATACCAGACCGTCTCAACTGAGCCGTGCGGAATGTCCGGCTTCATGCTGAGAAAATCGGCTCCTGGCACGGTAAATACGCTCTGCACATTGTTGAGGCTGCCGCTAACGTCGGGATTGCGCGTGTCGATGGCCAGCAGGCCATCCACGACATAGGTATAACGATAGACGCCGGGCTCTACCGGCCCGACCGTGACAGACCAGACTCCGTTGTCCGCCTTGGCGAGTGGGATAGCCGTGAATGGTGCCATTCCGTTGTACTCGCTATGTAACGCCACTTGCTGCGCGTTCGGAGCATACAGTCGGAAAGTAACATGCCCGTCGGCAGTGACTTCCGGAGAAATCAGGGTTGCATTCGGGGTCGCGGGCGGCTGGATTGGGCGTGTTGCGTTTTGAGCGGACTGCTGTGGCGCGGCTTGCGCGCGATCCGGGGAGTACACTGCAATTGGAATAAGTAACACGCTGGAACAAATGAGCAGCGCTTTCCTAGCGGATGAGCTCGTGACTCGACGCATGACCCCCTCCTTCTCCCGAGCGTGAAGATTTGTGGATCCCCAGAGTGGCCGTATCATAAGCCAGCTCTCGCCGATGCCCCTCCCAAGTGAGGCGCTGGTGACCGGTGGTATTGGGCGTCAACTTCTGCAACGCCGTGTAGGCTCGGTGCAGCCGGCTGCGAATCTGCCGTCAGACCTCACGATCTTTGAAGAAGCCCACTAGGTACTGATATGTGCCTCTGACGGCTCGGAAGAACTCCTCAATCCCAGCGGTTTCGCGAGTCACTTGTTGAGCAGCCAGGTCCGCCATGATTGTTTGACTGAGTTGAGTGGCGCGGCGGATGCGCTCGGCGGTAATTAAGGGGAGCAGCGTCTGCGGATCGCGGTCCCGCAGTTTGCGCTCTTGCCACTCTTGAACGGCCCAGGCCGTTTTGCGCACGTAGTCCACCGCGTCGCGGAATTCCCTCAGGATGCGTGCATCGACGCTGCCCGATTTCATAATGCGCTCGAGCCTGACGAGTTCGGCGCTGGTCTTCTTGAGTTGGAAATTTACGCCCCAAAAGCTTTCGCTGGGAATTAGGAGTTCGACTGCCACACCCAGTATCTTGTTTTCTTTGGAACGGCGGACACCTAAAACCCGCGCCCGAAATGACTCGCCTGAAAGGAGATTCGTTAGCTCGATCTGGCTGCCAACGCTGGGGCAGGTTTTCATCTCCAGCAGGCCGCCTTGAGCGTTGACCTCTTTGGCTTGGGCGTTTTCCTTTACGCTCTTCCCGTTGGACTCTTGCCACTTCGCTTCTACAGGGACAATGACCGGAAAACGGAGGCCTCTCCGTTGTTCCGCTTTTGCAGGTGGTCGCTCTGCAGCCCCCTCATCCATTGCCGGTACCTCCATCCAATCGATTGAGACGTGTTATAGCACTTCAGATACCGCTTTGTATCGCGACGACTTTGCGGGCGCCGTCCTCTCCAAAGATTGCATCCGTTCGGCCGCGAGCGAAGTTGCGTCGCAGCAAACGAAGGGAAACGGCCCGAGGTCGCCGTCGAACTACAGAGATTTCAGGTCAGGCAGCGCGCAGCCGCCTTTTTCCCCGATTCAATTTGGGTTTCGAGCGCAGACTCTTCTATAATTGATAGGTTTTGCGTCCGGAGGAAGGCCTGGCATAGCTATGTTGAAAAGCATTCAGCAGCGGGATCTGGAGAAGAACCGCTGGATCAAGATCACTATGGGCGTGATCCTAGGGATCATCATTCTCGCCATGGTGGTCACTCTCATACCTGGCCTGTTGAGCGGTACAACCGGCGCCAGCAGCCCTGACGCGGTCGCGACGATTGCCGGCCAGAGCATCACCGTTAACGATTTCCAGCAGCAGTTCGATCAGGCGACGCGCAATCAGACGATTCCGCCGATGCTGCGAGGCGCCTATGCCAGGCAGGTTCTCGACCAGATGGTCTTTCAGCATGCGCTGGAGTATGAGGCGGGCCGCCTTGGCATGAGCGTGACTCCGGAAGAGGAAACCGAGCGCATCAAGGAAATCCTGCCCAGCGCGTGGTCGGGAAACACGTGGTTGAAGGATCGCTACGCCACGGAAGTGGAAACCCGGACAGGCATGTCGGTCAGCGAATTCGAAACGCTGTTGCGAAACGAGATGCTGCTCGACAAGTTCCGCGAGCTTATCACCGACGGAATTACAGTTACTCCCGACGAAGTCGCGCGCGAATTTCGCTGGCGGAACGAGAAGGTCAAGATCGACTACGTCTTGATCAAGCCCTCCGACCTAGCGTCTTCGATTCACCCGACCGACGCCGAACTTGCGGCTTGGTTTGCGAAAAACTCGTCGCGCTATCAAATCCCGGAAAAGCGATCGGCACGCTATGCGCTGCTCGACCTTTCGAAACTGCGCGCGAATACGCAGGTGAGCGACGCTACGCTTCGCGCGTACTACAACTCGCACCTCGACGATTACAAAGTCGAGAATCGCGCAAACGTCGAGCATATCCTGTTCAAAACAGTCGGCAAGACCGACGCGGAAGTCGCCGAAATTCAGAAGAAAGCCCAGGATGTCCTCAAGCAGGCTAGGCGCGGGGCAAATTTCGAGGATCTCGCGAAAAAATATTCCGAAGATGACGGCACGAAGGACAAGGGCGGCGCCTTGGGCTGGATCGTCGAGGGCCAGACCGTACCCGAGTTTCAACAGGCCGCTTTCAGCCTGCCCAAGGGTTCGATTTCGGATCTGGTGAAAACCCAATACGGCTTCCACATCATCAAAGTTCTCGACCGCGAAACCGCCCACACGAAAACTTTCGAAGAAGTTCGCGATTCCATCCTGCAGCCTGTCCTGGATGAGAAAGTAAACGCCGAGGCGAGCGATATCTCAAGCCAGATGGCTGCCGCCGTGAGGCAGTCGGACCGGCAGTCCCTCGATGACCTGGCTAAGAAATTCAATCTTGAGGTCGGCGTAACCACGCTTGCCAGCATGACCGATCCGGTCCTGCCTCTTGGCGCGTCACCTGAACTGCATTCGGCGCTGTTTGCGCTGCACACGGGAGAACTCAGCCAACCGATCGAAATCGATAGTGGCTACGTGATCCTCACGGTAAAGGACATTCAATCCGGACACCAGGGGACGCTGGCCGAGGTTCACGACCGGGTTCTGACGGACTATCAGAACGAAAAGGCCGTCGATCTTGCCCGTTCGAATGCCGAATCTTTGTCGAAACGCGCCCAGGCGGGGGAAGATTTCGCCAAGGCTGCGAAGGCGCTCAGTTTTACGGTAAAGACTTCTGATTCCGTCGCTCGTTCGGGATCGATCCCCGATATCGGCAGCGGCAAGCAGTTTGCCGCAGCTTTTAGTATGTCGATTGGTCAGGTTGGCGCGCCCACGCAGAGCGGCACGAACTGGTTCGTCTTCCGGCTCGTGGCGCACGAGCCCCCCAATCTTGCTGATCTGGCGACACAACAGAGCGATCTCCGGCAGCAGATTCTGCAAACAAAGCAGAGCGGAGCATTCGAAGCGTTCCGCACCGCACTTCTCGATCGGCTCACAAAGGAAGGAAAACTCACGTACAATAAGGATGTCGTCGACCGGATCACGAAGTCGAGCTAATCCTTCCGGCTTTCCGCAAATAACTGAAAATAAATAGCTTACTTTGTGGCCATATTCGCTTGCCCCGTCTCCGCCACTTCGCTAGAATCTAGGTCTCCGCAGAGCCTGCCCCGAAGCCAGCGGGGCCCGACCTGCAGGCGGGAGCCTCCCATGCCTGAAGACTCTGGCAGGACCAGCAGCCGATCCTCCCTGAGGAGATTTGTATGCCGACGAAGCGATCCAAGGCGAGCAGGCTTGAGCTCATCCCCCGAAGGGGAAGAACCATTCGGCGAAACATCCGTCCGACAACAACTGTTGTTGCGTCGGGAAAACAGAAACTGAGGACTGCAATGCCCGCAAAGAGCACGGCCAACGCGAACGAATATATCTGCGCGATCGAGCGGAATCAGAATGGTAAGTACAATGTGCGGGTCCGGGCGACGTTCGGCCCTGCGCGGAGGGTCGCCGAAGATGCGCAGCCAAGCCGCAGCGCTTGGACGCTGCCCGTCTACTTCCTGGCCTCCTCGTTCAATGCCGCGATGAAGAAGCTTGAGGAGTCGCTCCAGCACCTCCAGAAGAACGAAGAGCGCCTTCGCTTCTGGGGAGTGGAGCGTACCGACGACCCCAAAATGGCCGGCGATCTCTTGCAGGAGTTCGGCCTGCGCCTTGACCGGCGGAAGGACTTCCCCCGCAAGGTCGCTGAGATCGGCGTGCCACGCGAGCGGGCCGTTCCGGCGTCGATGCTGGCGCCGTTGCGACGTCTGCTAGCGGACTCAATCGCGCCAGAGCGTCCCGTCGGACGTGACCGCGATCGCGCCCTCGCCAGCGACTAGCAGCGTACCAACCGCGATCACCTTCTCAGCAGCTTAAAGGCGAAGTTGACACCTTGCTTCTGGTTGACGGCAAGATCGATCCAGAGCATCGCCAGAGGTTCGAGCAACCGCGCATTCCGCAACGGTCCGACATCGACGGGGTCGAATCCCGCCTGTTCGATCAATTCCCGAACTTTGGCTTTTGCACCTGCATCGTCTCCGCAATAGTAGCCGTCCGCCCGCTGGCTGCCGAACTGCGCATTGCCATAGTTGGGCGCGCCGATTGTGTTGAATGCCTTCACGACTCTCGCGCCGCTGGCCCACGTAGCCACCTGTTCACCCGCGGAGGTTGTCAATCCGATCGTCAAACCCGAGAGATCTGGAGCGAGAGGATTAGTACAGTCGATCAGGATTTTTCCTGCAAGGCTTCCGCAGCTTTTGATCGCAGCCTGCGCCTGGGGCCAGGGCACGCACAGCGCGACAATTTGCGCCGGCGCAGCAGCGTCTTTGTTCATCGCAGCGCCCGCTTTCCCGCCGAGAGCAGTTACGGCGGCACGCGCCCTCTCGCCATGCGGATTGGGCACGCCAAAAGTAATATCGTGCCCCGCAGCAACCCAAACTCGCGCGAGACCGGCGCCTACGTTTCCCGCTCCCAGAATTGCGATCGAATCCTTGGCCATCGGTGATTCCCTTCAAGGTCCCAAGATTTTCATGCGTGATACATCGGATGACCGAAGCCCGGCAAAGTTGCGCCTGCTCTCGAGGCTACTTTCCGCGAAGGAGAATTTCGCAGTGCGCGACAACGACATCGTTGAGTGACAGGCGGTACTTGTAGGAGCCGGGATTGAGCCCTGGGCGCGTCGCTCCGCTGGAAAGCCGCACGCCGGGCGGAGCCTGAAAAACGTTGGAGGCAAAGGGCGAGCGCTGCGGATCGAATTCGATCTTCAAATTTCCGGCGTTGGAATACCACACCACTTGGTCGCCGGGATCGATCGCGATTACGTCCGGCAGCACGCCAACCATCACCATTTTTTCGGCAGCCATTCGCGGGCCCTCAGAATTCTCCGTTACGACGCAATTTCGCGGACGGCCGCGACGATGTGCCGCGCGGAAATGCCGAACGCGTCGACCAGTTCATCCGGCTTGCCTGAGTGCGGCATCTCGCGGACCGCAAGCCTCCGGTATTTCGCAGGCGGCGCGCCAGCCTCGGCAAGAGCGCCAATTACAGCTTCACCCAAGCCGCCCTCGGGCCAATGATCTTCAACGGTCACGAGCCTTCCTCCGCTGGCTTTGACTTGTTCTGCGAGCGCTTTGCCGTCGATCGGCTTCACGCAGTACAGGTCGATGACTCGTATTGCCGTGCCCTGCGATTTCAATTCGTCTGCTGCTTTCAAGGCTTCATGCAGCGTGACGCCCGCGCCGATCACCGTGACTTTGTCCTGTGCGCTCTGACGGACGATCTTGAAGCCGGGGATCGGGAACTTCTCATCCTTTGAATAAAGTATCGGAGTCTTCGGGCGAGACGTGCGCATGTAGTTGATGCCGCTGCGGCGCGCCATCGCTTCGGTCAAGCGTTCGGCGGACACCGCGTCGCTCGGGTAGAGCACCGCCGAATTGTGAATCGCGCGGAACATGGCGATGTCTTCGAGCGCCATTTGCGAAGGCCCGTCCTCGCCGATCGACACCCCGCAATGCGATCCGCAGAGATTGATGTTGGCTCTGCTGATGGCGGCCATGCGTACGTTGTCGTAGGCGCGCGAGAGGAAGCATGCGAAGGAATCCGCGAACGGCACCTTGCCGCGCGCCGCAAGACCGACCGCAACGCTGACGAGGTTCTGCTCCGCAATGTAGCCCTGATAAAAGTGATCGGGATAGGCGTGCTCAAACGTTTCCGAGAAGGTCGAGTTCTTCACGTCGCCTGAAATCGCGACAATGTTCGGATTCACGGCGCCAAGCCGCTTGAGCGCGAAGCCGTAGGCTTCGCGCGTCGCAACCGGCTTGCTGGGATCGTAGTCCGGCGCAGGGGGCGCGGGAAAATCCGGCGGCTTCGGCAGAGATCTTCGCTCATAGGATTTTCCCGGGTCGCCTGGAATATCGATGGGACCGCCGAGTTCCTTGATGGCTTGCGCCAGCATATCTTTGGGGAACGGCTTGCCGTGCCAGTTGTCTTTCCCCGCTACCTGGCTGAAGCCGTGGCCCTTCACTGTACGAGCGAGGATGGCCTGCGGCCGCCCTTTCGTGGCTTTCGCGCGATCGAGTGCGGCGAGCACTTCGACAACGTTGTGCCCGTCGATCACTTCGGCCGCGAATTCCTCCGCTTCGAATTTCTTGCGGTAGATTTCCATGTTGTGCTGATACATCGTCGCCTGGCTTTGGCCGAGCGCGTTCACGTCCGCGATCACGGTGAGATTGTCGAGCTTGTAGTGACCCGCGAACGCGGCGGCTTCCCAGATTTGGCCTTCCGCCATTTCGCCGTCCCCGAGAAGCACATAGACGCGAGTGGGGCTTTTGTCGAGGAGCGCGCCGACCGCGAGCCCCACTGCAACCGAAAGTCCCTGGCCGAGCGAACCTGTTGCCGCATCGACCCCCGGAATTCGCGGCGTGGGATGTCCTTCGAGTTCGCTTGAAAATTCGCGCAGCGTCATGACGCGCGATTCGGGAAACACGCCGGCCTCGGCGAGCGCGGCGTAGAGAATCGGAGCAGCGTGGCCCTTGGAAAGCACGAAGCGGTCGGAATCGCCGCCGTTGGGATTTTTCGGATCGATCTTCATCGCGTAAAAGAAAATCCCGGCCATCAATTCCGCAGCGGACATGCAGGAAGTGGGGTGACCCGAGCCTGCGGCGGTCGTGGCCATCATAGAGAGAATGCTCAACCGTCGAGCCTTCTCCCCTATGGCGCTGATCGTCGACGCTGAAGCTCCCACTTGCGAAGTTACGCTCATGCGTTTCGCTCCTCCCTGCCTGGCTTGAGCTGAGAAACGCTGCATCTTACACGCTTCGGGCCGCGTCTGCGACGCAGTTTCATCCCGAAGCCGGTCTCACGAAAAACCCGAATGCCCAAATCTTTGGCGATTAGAACGGTGATCAATGCTGTGTTTTCAACGAGTTGCAGAATTTCTACTCGCAGATTTTGGCGATTAGAAATTCGAGAGCGGGACGGAAAGGGAGCTGAAGTTGAGCAATAAGGTGCACAGCCAGGAATGACCGTGCCACGGAAAAACCTTCTGCTAACCGCGTCGTGCATCGCCAAAGTCTCCCTTCCGAAGGCCGCAGTGGCCGTCGATTTCACATCGCGAACTCCCATTCGGAGTCGCCAATTTTAGGCTGGCACGATGCAACGGGGAGTGCAAGCGGTTGTTAGTGTGGACTGTGGAGACGTGAGGCGAAACCGGGAGGTTGCCGAGTAGATCAAAACGCGAGGCGAGAGGGCGTTCGGCAGTCGGCGGGAGATGTACTCTAATTGTGGAACCCTCTCGCCATGAAGAAGTTGAAGTTCGTGATGTCGATCCCGGGCGATACGATGTACCTGCGCGCGCAGACGGCTGCGGCGCAAGCAGTTGCGGCGCGTCTTGGCGCAGAGCTGGAAGTGATCAACGCGCAGATGGATGCGGTGGGCCAAGGCCAGCAGTTGCTGAATCTGGTGCAGTCTTCGGGTTCGCGGCCGGACGGATTTCTCGTCGAGCCGGTGAGCGCCGCCGGGTTGCCGCGTGTAGCGGAGGCTGCGGTTGCGGCGGGAATTGGATGGGTGGTCAGCAATGCGCAGGTGGATTACATCGGAGGCCTTCGCCGGAAGAGCAAACTTCCGGTGTTTCAGGTATCACAGGACCACATGGAAGTGGGCCGCATTCAGGGACAGCAGATCGGCGCGATCTTGCCAAAAGGCGGATCGGTTCTTTACTTGCGCGGGCCGCATATGAGCTGGTGGGCGACCAAAAGATTCGAGGGCATGGAAAGCGCCAAACCGAGCAAGGTCGAAGTGAGAGCCATTAAGGTTTTGGCGTCGACGACCGAAGGAGCATACAACGCGGTTTCGACGTGGCTCAACCTCATCAAGCAGCGTCCCGAAGGCACGCAATTAATCGTCTCGCAAAACGCGGATTTCATCACCGGCGCAAGAAAAGCGTTTGAGACGAACTCGTCCCCAGCAGAGCTAGCGAAATGGATGGCCATACCGTGCGCGGGAGTGGGAGTTTCGGAGCGAAGTCGGCCGCTGGTGGATCAAGGGTCGTTGTGCGCGGCGGTAGTGACTTCGTTGACGATGGACCGGGCTATCGAGATGCTCGCGCGAGCTCTGACGAACGGCGTCCAGCCGCCGGAACACACTTTTGTAGAGGCGTATTCGTATCCGAGCGTCGAAGAACTCGCGAAGAAGTGGCAGAGCGTAACCGCGTAGCGATCCCTTCGACGCCTTCCAGCACTCGAAAAAACTGCGCGAAAGCCGACGTCGCCTCGACTCCCGCGCAGTTGAAATGCTGGCCAGTTTCCGACGATCGCCTAAGCGACTGCGGCCGCAGGCTTCGGAACGCTGTTGATGGTCTCCAGGATTCGCGAAACGATCTGATACGGATCGCCTTGCGAATTCGGCCGCCGGTCTTCGAGATAGCCGCGGTAGCCGTTCCTGATGAAGTTTACGGGCATGCGGATCGAAGCGCCGCGATCGGAAAGGCCGAACGTGAATTTATCGATCGCCTGCGTCTCATGCAGACCGGTCAGGCGGAGATGATTGTCCGGGCCGTACACGGCGATGTGCTCGGCGATATTCTTCTCGAAAGCCTTCATCAGCGCTTCGAAGTATCCCTTGCCGCCCACTTCGCGCATGAACTTCGTCGAGAAGTTGGTGTGCATGCCCGAGCCGTTCCAATCGCCTTTGATCGGCTTGCAGTACAACTCAAGATCGACTTCGTACTGCTCGCACAGCCGCGCCATCAGGTAGCGCGCCGTCCAAGTATCGTCTGCGGCCTTGGCGGAGCCCTTCGCGAAGATCTGGAATTCCCACTGACCCTTCGCCACCTCCGCGTTGATGCCCTCGTGATTGATGCCGGCCGCAAGACACAGGTCCAGATGCTCTTCGACAATCTGCCTCGCCAGGTTGCCCATGTACTTGTAGCCGACGCCGCAATAGTAGGGGCCCTGCGGACCGGGATACCCGCTCTCGGGGAATCCGAGTGGACGGCCGTCTTTGTAGAGAAAATATTCCTGCTCGAAACCGATCCAGAGATCCGGATCGTTTTCGATGGTCGCGCGGGTGTTCGTGGGGTGGGGAGTACCGTCGGGGTGCATGACTTCGCTGAGAACGATGTAGCCGTCTTTGCGGGCGGCGTCCGGATAGAGCGCTACGGGCTTCAAAATACAGTCGGAGCTGTGGCCTTCGGCCTGCATCGTGGAGCTGCCGTCAAATCCCCAGAGCGGGAGATCGCCGAGCTTCGGAGGATTTTCGAATTCCTTGATGGTGGTCTTGCCGCGCAACTCCGGAATCGGCTTTCGGCCGTCCAACCAGATGTATTCCAGTTTGTATTTTTTCATGTTGGTAGATTCAGATGCTCCTTTCAGATGAGTTCAAGATAGATTCAGCACCGGCGCTTGTCGCCGTTCCCGCAATCCGCAAAAACGCTGCGAAAAATTGCAACAGCATTGCGCACGCCGATTCACTTCGACTGGAACGAAGGTCGAGGGCAGAACTGAAGTGTGACGTCCCTCTGGTGCGCTGCCAATCCGTCCGCGACGAGGGGACAAAACGATCACGCGAGGAAGCGGCTCGTCGACGCTAGCTTCTGGCCGTGCCTCTTGGTGCTGAAATCGGCCCGTCGAGGGACCGTCGTTTGCCAGCACGCCAATTTACGTGTTGGCGTGCGGGAATTCCAATGCAACGTTTGAATGGGACACATCGGAAATTTGCAGGGATTTCAGGCGCAGGCAGCTACGCGCGCCGCGTCGAAGCGTGGGATCAATCTTCGGACTGGCTGGAGTGGGCCACTTTGACTTTCGTGGCTGCGTCGAGATGGTCGCTGATGCGGTACCAATCTTCGAACGGCTGGGCCGATGGCTGCAGGCGACCCGGATTCATGATGTTGCCCGGGTCGAGGCCGTGCTTGAGCGCGGCGACGGCTTTCACGCCGAGCGGTGAAATGTCGGCGGCAAGCCATGGCAGATGCTCGGTGCCGACGGCATGGTGGTGAGAAAGCGTGGCGCCGTTGTCGATGAACGCCTGCTGCGCGGCGCGCTTCACGCGGAGATACTGCTCCATCTCGCGCCCTTCCTGCTGCCGAAAACCGAAGGTGAAGTAGACGCTCGCGCCGCTGCGATACGTGTGGCTGATGTGGCAACCGGTCCAAGCCTGCACGCCGCTTTCTGCGACGCGAGAGCGGATCGCGTCCATGGTCGCGTTGTAGAGGGGTAGCAGGTTGCTCCATACGGTCGAGGTTTCGCTCACGTCGGCTGTGACCTCGTGATCGAGCAGAAAATCGCGGATGTGCGGAAAATCGTATTTTGTGGCTTCGAAGGATTTGCCCGAGCCTGTCCCGAGGCTCACGCCGCCGAACTTGCGATAGATTGCGCTCACCTGGCGCAGTTGGCGCGCGACATCGGATTTGCGGCCTTCAAATGCCGTGAGAGCCAAGCACGCGCGCGGCAAATCGAATCCCTTCACGCGCAGATAGCTTTTGAATGCATTGCTCACGGCCTGCGAGAGCTTCGATGATGGCGGCTTGAATGCGATGGACAAGCCCGTCTTGTCAGGATCGTTGAGGCGCACCATCGACGGCATGCATTCGCGGCGCGTGCATTCGTGCATCGCGGCGATGCCGCCCGCAAATTCAGGAAACAGAAACGCGGGAACGATGCGCTGCTCGGGGCGGGGATGAACGCGCATCGTCGCTTCGGTGATGACGCCGAGCGTCCCCTCGCTGCCGATGCAGACATGGTTCACATCGATGCCGCTCGCGGATTTGGGTACGGTGCGCGTGGCGAGAACGCCGTCGGGTGTCACCATGCGCAGCGAAACGACCATGTCCTCAATCTTGCCGTACTTGTCGCTCTGCATTCCGGCCGAGCGCGTGGCGATCCAGCCGCCGAGAGTCGAGTGGAGAAACGAATCGGGGAAATGGCCGAGCGTCATGCCTTGGGCACCGAGCTGCTGCTCGAGATCGGGGCCGAACGCTCCCGCCTCGATGCGCGCGATGAACGACTCCGCATCGACTGCGATCACTCGCCGCATACGGCGCATGTCGAGCGATGCGGCCATGCGGCGATTTTCCATTCGCTCGAGACAACCGGCAATATTCGAGCCGCCGCCGAAGGGGATGATCATCACGTCGTAGCGCGCCGCGGCGCGCACGATCGCCACGACGTCGTTTTCGCTTTCGGGGTAGAGCACGACGTCTGGCGCGCCCTCGGCTGAGCCGCGGCGCATGCGAAAAAGATCGCGGAAGCCTTTGCCGTAGGCGTGGATCACGCGCTCGAGGCGGGTGTCGCAAATCTGATCGGTGCGCAAACTCGATTTCAATTCGGCGAGGAAGCGGGAATTGACCGTGGGGTCCGGAAGATTCACTGCTTCGAGTGCAGGTGGCTGCGTGCGCGGAGAGTCGCTTTCTATGCCGAGATGCTCTTTCGCGTAAGGCCAGAAACCGGGATGGGCCTCGGAGTGAAAGCTCACGTTGGGATCGCCCCAACCCCACCACTTCATGTGCTTGGGTTCATAGGCCATAAGCACTCCCGTGCAGCCTCAGCAAAGTGCGTAGATCGTATGCTTCTCCGACCCCGGATACAACGGACTTGCTTCGCGCGCAGCTAGCCGAGCGGAGCCACGACGACCGGCGCGACCCAGTCGCTCATCGGACTCAGGCGGCCGCAATCGAGGCAGCGCGTGGTACTGAAGCGCGCGCCGCAATTGGGGCAAACCCCCTGCGACTGAAACGTGTCGAACGGTTTGCGGCACTGGCCGCAAACCCAGTAATCGCCGATCGGCGGAGACGCCTTGCATGTCGGACACGAGTAACCGTGCCGTCGCGGCAGCTTAGCGATGCGCAAGAGGGCGCGCGCTTGTTGCAGGCCACTCCAACAGTTCAGAAAGATGAATGCCGCAAGAATGTAAAACCAGACGTATTGTTGCCAGATCGCGAAAGCGACAAATCCCGCCATGCCGACGAAACCAAGAATCACTGCGGCCATCAGGCTGCGGGCCCGACCCAATGGGAACCACAGCAGCGCCCAGAGAATCTTTCCGCCATCGAGCGGATAGATTGGCAGCATGTTGAAGAGGAGCAAGGCGATGTTCGTCAACTGCACGATCCACAAGAATTCGTGCACATCAGGCATCGTGTCCGCCCAGCCCAGCGAATTCCCCAGCACGTAAAGCCCGCCAAGTACTGGAAGCAGCACGACATTGACGAGCGGGCCCGCAACGATGCTCCAGAGCGTGGCCCCTGGGCGCTGCGGCGGGTCGACATACGCGACGCCACCAAGAGGCCACAGCACGATCTGGTTCGCGTTGCCGCCGACTTGCCGGCAGGCCAGCGCGTGGCCGAACTCATGTGTTGTCACGATTGCGAAGAGAGCGAGATATTCGAGGACATTCCAGATGGGAGATGAATACGATCGCTGGCGGGTGTTGATCTCGTACAGCGCGACGATGAACCACGACCAGTGCAGGTAGACGTTGATTCCTGCGAGGCTGAAGATGCGGAACGAGCCCTGGCGGAGACCGGTCATGGAGCCGTCTCAGACAACCGCGCGAACACCGGCCTGCTTCTGGAGGCACACATGGCGCGCCATTATGCGGGAATCTTTTCGGATTTGCGAGCCGAGTTCCCATATCCGTGGGCGGCGCGTCAGGCGCGCGAAACTTCTTTCGCGAGATAGATGATCTGGCCGACGTGGTGGTAGGCATGACCGGCCATGCGCATGAAAAGCTGGAAGCGAGTGCGCGAACGTTCTTCGGTGGGATCGGAATAGGGCATCGCGAGATCTTCCGTGGACTGCTTGCGGATCGTGGCGGTGACCATATCGATCGTGCGATCGGAATTTGCGAGGATCGCTTCTTTCGGCGCTTTCGAAGGGTCTGCAAATTCGAGCGGGCGATTGCGGACGTAGCCGGTTGCCGCGATTCGAGCGCCGATGTAGTGATTCAAATTGCCGGTCAGGTGGAGCACCAGGTGACCGATGCTGTTGCCGTAGGGATATGGCTTGCGCCAGATCTGGTCTGTTGAAAGCGGCGCAACGCGCTCGTGAAGCTTCTCGCGAACCTCCTCGTAATATTCGGCGAGCGTAGATGTAACGAGCGGAGTCAGATCGGTCATGTGTGATTCTCCCTTGTGAAAGTCGCAGAAGTATATCAGCCGCTGGCTCGGCGAAAGCGCGCGGCGCACGTGCGCCGCGTACGATTCTGATGTGATATTCTGCGCGCGGAAGCGTACTCGAGGAGGTGCAGAATGGCGAAACCGAAGGTGTTGATATTGACGGGAGATGCGGCGGAGTCACTCGAGGTGATGTATCCGTATCAACGATTGCTCGAAGAAGGTTACGACGTGCAGATCGCCGCGCCGTCAAAGAAGAAATTGCATTTTGTAGTTCACGATTTCGAGCCGGGCTACGACACGTACACCGAAAAGCCGGGCTACAGCTGGAACGCCGATCTCGGATTTGCGGAGGTCAATCCAGCGGATTACGCGGCCGTCGTGATTCCGGGCGGCCGGGCGCCCGAGTACATTCGCAACAATGCGGACTGCCAGCGGATCATCCGTCATTTTTTCGAGCAGCAAAAGCCGGTAGCGCAAATCTGCCACGCGGCGCAAGTGCTGCTGGCAGCAGGCGTGTTGAAAGGAAAAAAAACTGCGGCGTATCCGGCGCTCGAACCGGACGTGCGGGCCGGCGGCGCGGAGTTCGTCAATTCAGAGGCCGTGATCGACGGGCAAATGGTTTCGGCGCGCGCGTGGCCGGACCATCCCGCGTGGATGCGCGAGTTCATCCGGCTGCTGAAGCAGAAGGCGCCAGTGCAAGCAGAGCGGGCGAGCGCGCGATGACGGCAGCCCGCGTTACAGCGGCAAAGGAAATTCGCTCATGAATGTGGCCGTGAACTCAGCGATGGTGACGACGGCGTTCGAGCTGCCGGGTTATCGCGTGGTGAAAAATCTGGGGCTCGTGCGCGGGATCACCGTCCGCTCCCGCAGCATCTTCGGGACGCTCGGCGCCTCGCTGCAAACGATCGTAGGCGGCAATATCACGCTGTTCGAGACCATGTGCGAAAAGACGCGCGAGCAGGCGGTCGATCTGATGATGGCGCATGCTGCGGAGCACGGAGCGAACGCCGTGATCGGCGTGCGCTACGACGCGAACGAAGTGATGCAGGGCGTTACCGAAGTAATCGCATACGGAACGGCCGTCCAAGTGGAGCGCACGGCGTAGGTAGGATGACGCGACGGACGCGCGAGAGTTAGAATGGCCGTGCAGAAATTTTAGGGGAGAGTTTGGATGAAACATATCTCGAAATTAGTTGCGGCGGTCATCGCACTTGGCCTGTTGACGGTGATCCTGGCTGTGCGTGCAGACGAGCCGAAGACGCAGATGGTGCAGTTCCCCGTTGGCCAGGAGACGGTTAACGGCTATCTCGTGACGCCCGACAAGCCGGGGCGCTATCCCGCGCTCGTCGTGGTCCACGAATGGTGGGGCCTAACGGATTGGGTGAAGGAGCAGGCGCGCAAACTGGCAGCCCAAGGCTATATTGCGCTTGCCGTTGATCTCTATCGTGGCAAGGTGACATCGGATCCCGAAGAGGCGCACGAATTGATGCGCGGGCTGCCGCAGGACCGCGCCATTGCGGATTTGCAGGGAGCTTTCGCATACCTCTACGGCCGCTCGGACGTGGACCGCGATCACATCGGCTCGATTGGCTGGTGCATGGGAGGAGGACTTTCGCTCCAACTTGCGATCCACCAGCCGCGGCTCGCCGCCTGCATTGTGAATTACGGTGCGCTGCCGACCGATCCGAACGACATCCAGCAAATCTTCGCGCCAGTGCTCGGAAATTTCGGTGCTGACGATCGAGGAATCACGCCGGCTGACGTTCACGATTTCGAAAAGACGATGCAGGGGCTGAAGCGGAGAATCGACCTAAAGATTTACGACGGGGCGGGGCACGGTTTCGAAAATTCAACCAACGCCAACGCGTACCGGCCGGAGGCCACAGCGGATGCGTGGGCCCGGACTCTGGCGTTTCTCAACAAGTCGCTGAAGTAGGCTCTTCTTAGTGCGGGGTCTTTCGCCCGTGACTAGCAGCGACTAGCGAGTGAGGCGGCGCAACATCTCTTGCAGGCGCGCGCGGTCTCCCGCTCCCATATCGGTAAATTCCACGCCAAAGCCCTTTGCGGGATCCGAGTATCGGACGACTCCGGTTACACGCGTCTCGCCTTCCGGCAAGGCGAACAGCATTTCGAGCGTCGTACCGACGGGAACGTCCGCGGTTGTCGAGATAAAGACGCCACCTGCGCTTACGTCGCGAACGCGCGACACGTTGCGCGATCCCTTCGGCTTCTGCCAGGCCACCCACACACCCTTGGATACCAGGATTCGGGCGCTTCGCCGGTTTTCTTTCGATTGCTGACCAGTCATCGCAATTCACATTCGCGCATGATTGCATCCCGAACCGCGAATCACCCGCGAGAAGCGCAATGGATGGCAGGTCTGGAAGACGGGCTGGCGATCCGGGCCAGGAGTGCGCAAGTGTAGTGCGCATAAAGCATGGAACACAAGCGGAGAGTCGGAAGTCGTTGCGCAAATTGCGGGGAGGGGGACAGCGCGATCAAGTTATGTCCCGGTGAAATCTGCAGGGAAGGACGTGCGGAAGTTACTGAAAACTGCGCACGGCCGAGGCTTCGTCGGGTTGCACGTCGAATACGGTGAACAAGCGCGTGATCTGAATGATATCGCGCACGCGCTTGGTGAGATGAACCAGCTTCAACTCGCCGCTCGCGCTACGGACTGTGGTGTAGGCGCCGACCAACTCGCCGATGCCGGAACTGTCGATGTAGTCCACATCCGCCAGATTGAGGAGAATCTTGCGACGGCCGTTCTCGACCAACTCGCGGACCAGCTTGCGCAAGGTCGCGCTGCCCTCACCAAGCGTGATCTTGCCGCTGAAATCGACTACAGCCACGTCCCCTACTTCACGGCATGTCCCTTGAAGCGCCACGGAATCCTCGAGAAAAATTGTTGTCCGGCTACCGCTGACCGTTATCGCCCACGCGATGAGGCAGCTTTTTGGTCATCACCAAATCGGCGCCGCCGCCCGGCCCTCGCCGCACGGCAAGCTCGTCCATGAACGCCCGCATGAGAAAGATTCCGCGGCCGGAAGTACGCAGCAGGTTTTCTTCGGCAAGCGGGTCGGGTACGTCGGAGAGCTCGAAGCCGTGCCCCTCATCGACGATGTGGACGATCATGCGTTCCGGCTCAAACTCGACCACCAAATGGATTTTCTTCTGCGGGTCCTGCGCATTCCCGTAGTTGTACGCGTTGATCACGGCCTCGCGGACGGACATTCCGAGCTTGTGGACGTCATCTTCGCCAAAGCCCGCTGCTTCGGCGACATGCATGACAATGTTTTCCGCGCGGTCCACGCTCTCGAGCTGCGTTTCGAGTGTGACTTCAAGGCGTTGGTTAGCAGGCGCCATCGAAAATGAGCAGAAAACCCCCGGGTAAAAGGCCCTGTACTCGTATCATAGCACCCGCGCGCCCGTCAATTGGGGGGAAGCGGGAGCCGAGTGACGTGCTTCAGCGCGACCTAAAGCCCTCAAACGTCAGATAGATGCCGATCGCGAACGAAAGGGCCATGTAGAAATGGAAGAACCTCGCGTATTGAAGCGTGTCGAGGAAGAATCCGGCTTCGCGGCTGGGCGGAACGAACAAGAACGCGAGTCCTTTCAGCAGCGTCAGCCAGCCGACAAGCGTGACAACTACCGCGGGCGCTCCGCCCGACCACACGTTGTGCGCGAGCACCATCGCCAGCCCACCCACCAGCGTCAGTATGCCCACGAGAAACATCAACGGAGAGTCGTGGAGAAGCGCCGTGACCGTATCGATGATGGATTCCTTACGAATCACCATCGAAAGTGCCGCGAGGATGCAGTACAACCCGATCAACCTGCTCAGGAACACGGTGCGCGTTGACATGATTCCCTCCGATTGAATCGAGATTCTACGCCCAATATGTTCGATCGAGAGTGCGGTATTGGATGGCCTCGCTCAAATGCTTGGGCTCGATGGAAGCCGCGCCGCCCAGGTCTGCGATCGTGCGGGAAACCTTGAGGATGCGATCGTGGGCGCGCGCCGAAAGGCCAAGACGCCGGATCGCGGATTCAAGCAGCTTTTCGCCTTCGGCGGAGATCGAGCAGTGTTTGCGGATCAGTTTGGGGGGCATCTGTGCGTTGGCGTAGATGTTTTTCTCGCCGGCGTAGCGATCCGTTTGAATCTTTCGCGCCTGCAAGACCCGTTCGCGGACGGCGGTGGAGCTTTCGATCTCTCCGTCGCCACGAAGGTCCTTGTATTTCACGGCGGGGACTTCGATGTGGATGTCGATGCGGTCGAGAAGCGGTCCGGAAATTTTCGAGACGTAGCGCTGGATTTGCGGCGGCGAGCAGTGACACTCGCGTGTCGCGTCCCCGAAGAATCCGCATGGACACGGATTCATCGCCGCGGCCAGCATGAATCGCGAAGGGAAGCTGACCGAGATCGCGGCGCGGGCGATCGTGACGCAACCATCTTCGAGTGGCTGGCGCATCACTTCGAGGACGTTGCGCTGAAACTCCGGCAGTTCGTCGAGAAAAAGCACGCCGTTGTGACCGAGCGAAACCTCGCCCGGCCGCGGCACCGCGCCGCCGCCGATCAGACCCGCGTCGCTGATCGTGTGATGCGGCGAGCGAAAAGGCCGCGTGCCGACCAGTCCTCGCGAATCCTCAAGCAGCCCCGCAACGCTATGAATGCGAGTCGTCTCGATGGCTTCTTCGAGTGACATTGGTGGCAGGATCGTGGGGATGCGCTTTGCGAGCATCGTCTTGCCTGCACCGGGTGGGCCGATGAGGAGAATGTTGTGGCTGCCCGCGCAGGCGACCTCAAGCGCGCGCTTTGCTGCCATTTGCCCGCGAACGTCGCGGAGATCGACTGCGTATTGGCTCGCCTCGGCAAGCATCTGCGATGTATCGACCGCGACCGGATTGAATGATTCGGGAGCGTTGACGAGATCGGCCGCCTGCGGGAGCGTCTTAATCGGAAAAACGTTCACACCTTCGACGACTGCTGCTTCCCGCGCGTTTACTTCGGGCACAACGAGATTCTTGATGCCGCGTTCGCGCGCGGCGAGCGCGGCGGAAAGCGCTCCGCGGACCGAGCGCACGCCGCCATCGAGCGACAGCTCGCCGAGAAAAACGAACGAATCGGGAACCTTGCCGAAAAAATTGCCATTGCAGCCGAGGAGCCCCAGTGCGATCGGCAGATCAAACGCGGAACCTTCCTTGCGGATATCGGCGGGCGCGAGATTTACGGTAACAGTTTTCCAGTATTCGTAATCGAAGCCGCAGTTGCGGAGGGCAGCTCTGACTCGTTCCCGGCTCTCGCGAACTGCGTTGTCCGGGAGACCTACGACGTTGAAGTGGCCGCTTTCGCCGGGACCGACGTCGACCTCGACTTCAACGAGATACGCATCGATTCCAAACACGGCGGCGCTGTAAGTCTTGAACAGCATCTTAGACAGTGGGTAAAACCGTTAGGCGCAAAGACTAACTCGAAAATCACGTTCCCGCCAGCAAAACTGGATCTGCGAAAGAGGCCGGACTGCAGCCACAAGCCAGCGCATGCCTCAGAGACGCAATCTAGGCGCGAGTCGCAACCGCGGGAGCAGACGCGGAGACCTAGTCCCTAAGAATCGCTTCGCCTTTCACAAGCCACGCGACGCCGAACGCCAGAAGCGAGGTCGTTTCAAAGCAAATACCGGGAGCAACTTGAGCGAACACATACTGGCGATGGAAGAGAAGCGTGAGCGTAGCCAGCGCCGCCAACGAGACGAGAATCACGATACCGGAGATCATGTAAACCTTGTTTCGCTGGATCTTCTGGGAAGTGACCGCTCTTCCATGGGCGCTCATTGTGAAGAGGTAGAGGCAGAAAAAAGCCAGAGTGAGAAAGAGCAGTGCGGCAAACGTATAGTGAATAGCCCCGATCACATTCTGACGGTGCGAAGGGCTGATGTCCGGCGCGGTCGGAAAGAACGCAACACCGATCGCGCAGATGCCGGAAAAAATGTCGGCGACCTCGTCTTTCCAATCGTAACCGCGCGTGCACAGCATGATGATCGCGATCGCACAGAGGCTGCCGACGAATAAGTTCCGCATTCCCGTGTAGTAGCAAATGCTGATCGAGGTCAGGATCGTGTGATGAATCACGCCCCATGGAATCGCAATTGCGAACGGCAGCAGAAGCGCGACGATTCCAACGGCTTTTCGCAGAGCCAAGTACGAAAGATCCCTGGGATCTTGCGGGGCGGGAGCAAAACGCATAGCGCACCTCGCTGTTTTCTTGACAGGATATATAACCGATGGGTACACAGAGCATAGACGAAGACGTGGAAAAGGCAAGCGAAAGCTCCGTGGCGTCGAAGTGGAAAACGGGAGCTGGACTAGGCGTCGGAGAGGGACTCGTCGAAGCCGGCGCCCTCGCGCTTTTCAGTCCTCGTCATCTCTCCAGCTTCTAGGATTTCGCCACAATCGAGGCATTCGAGGAATTGCGCCTCGTTGTCCTTGGCGATGAGCCGGGTGCGCCGGTGCTGGCACGGGGGTTGATTGATGGCCGAAAATCCATTCAAAGCGTGGCGGATTATAGCATCTCCCACTCGCGCAGCGCGCTCGCGACTGCTGAGCCGTTGACAAACGCGTTGATTGCAACTATGTGTCTGTGCTGTAGCTCATAGGCGGAGCGCGTTGAGTTCCGAAACGAGTTCGCGAACGCGGCTGGGCACCGCGCTTTTCTACGGAATCATAGTTTTACTGGTGTATCTCGTCTACCTGGTTTTCGCCCCGTTTCTTGTGCCGCTAGCGTGGGCCGCGGTGCTCGTGGTGGTTTCCTACCCCGCGTACGAATGGCTGGCGCGCCGCTGGGGCGCGACGATGGCGGCCGGAGCGAGCGCCGTTGGCGTGACTCTGATTTTGATCGTGCCGATCCTGCTCGTGATGATCGCGTTTGTGAGGCAAGGCGTGGACGCCGCGCAGTCGATCGAGCTGAAAATTTCGAGCGACCACTGGGTCTGGATCAATCATCTGTGGGCGCAAGTTCAGCAGCGTTTTCCCGGAACCAGCCCTGAGGATCTGACGAACACGTTGCGGCGCTACGGCGAGCAGGCTGCCGAATATGTCACCGCACGGCTCGGGACGATTCTGAAGCACACGGCAGAGTTTGTATTTCACCTCGGTGTCACGATTCTCGCGATGTTCTATATCTTTCGGGACGGCCATTCGATCGTCGCTCGGCTGCGAGAAGTACTGCCCTTTGAAGCGTCGCATCGCAATCGAATGCTCGCGGACGCGCGGAGCCTGATTTTCGCGAGTGTCACATCGAGCCTTGTTGCCGCGGCGGTACACGGCATCCTCGGCGGCCTGGCCTTTGTGGCGACCGGCGTCAGGGCGCCAATTTTCTGGGGCGTCATGATGGCGTTCTGTTCTTTTGTGCCATTGGTGGGTTCCGCGTTGGTTTGGCTTCCCGTGGCCATCAGCTTGATTGCCGGAGGCCACACAATCCGAGGAGTAGTCCTGATCATTTTCTGCGCGCTGATCGTTGGATCGGTGGACAACCTGGTGCGCCCGTGGCTCATCAGTGGACGAGCGGAGATGGGCGGGCTAGTGGTTTTCATCAGCGTGCTCGGAGGTATCAGTGTGTTCGGGCTGCTCGGCCTCGTGCTGGGTCCCATCATCGTTGCGACGGCAGCGAGCATGCTGGACCTGTACGCGCCTCGTGCCGCCGTTGGAAACACGTAGCCTCACGCATGTTCGCAGTGCGAGGGTGCCGTGCTAGAGTAACGCGCCTTGAAGGAATTGAAAGCAAATCGCGTGGCGAAAAACTCCAAACCGAATCATTCGGCGCTGACTCCGGACAAACTTCGCTGGCGCTGCGATCCCGCGCAGATCCCGTTCGCGACGACCTCTGAGGTGGAGCCGACCGGCGGAGATATGGGGCAGGACCGCGCCCTGCGCGCGCTGCGGATGGGCGTAGAAATGACGGCGTCCGGCTACAACCTTTTCGTCTGCGGTCTTTCGGGCACGAGCCGCGGCGGCATGATCGTCCGGATGGTGGAAGAGATGCATCCGGAGATCGAACCTGCGCCGGACCGCTGCTACGTCAACAATTTCAAAAATGCGGACCGCCCGCGTTTGCTGACGCTGCCTCGCGGTCAAGCCAACGCGTTCAAGAAGGAAGTCGAATCGGGGATCGATTTTCTGCGCCGGCGGATTCCCCAGGTTTTCGAGGGCGAACCCTTCCAGCGACAGAAGACGCGCATCGTCGAGCGCTTCACGCAGCGCGAAAAGGAATTGATGGATGACTTCACGCGGCGCATCGCGCGCGACCAGTTCGCTCTGGGCCGCATGCAGGTGGGCGCTGTGGCCCTGCCCGAAATTTTCCCGGTGCTCGAGGGACAGATGGTTCCCATCGAGGAAATTCCGAAGATGGTGCAGGAAGGCAAGCTCGAAAACGCCACGGCTGAGGAAATCGAGCGGAAGTACGACCAGTTTCGTCAGGAATTCACCGTCGTGTACCGACGCACGCTTTCGCTATCGCGCGAACTCGCGAGCGAGATGAGCTATCTCGAGCAGGAAGCCGCTTCGGTGCTTGTCGATGGCGTGATCGAAGAGCTCAAGGAAAAATATCCAAGCCCGCACATCGCCGAGTATCTCGAAGAAGTGCGGCACCACATCCTCGACAATCTCGACCCGTTCAAGGAGCGTGAGGGCGAAGAAGAGCAGCCTCCATCGGAGGGCGGCGGCGCGCCCAAGCCGGAGCGCACCGAGCGCGATCCATTCCGCGTGTACGGCGTCAACGTGATCCTTGCGCACAACGAGCACGACCGCTGCCCGGTGATTTTCGAAACGATTCCGACGTACGCCAACCTCTTTGGCACGGTCCACCGGAGCTATGAACCGCGCGGCGGCGCATGGAACTCCGATTTCATGGACCTGCGCGGCGGCTCGCTGTTGCGTGCTGACGGGGGCTTTCTCGTGATGTACGCGCTCGATGCCATGACCGAAACAGGCGTTTGGCGGACGCTCAAGCGCACGCTCAATCACGGCAAGCTCGAAATTCAGCCCGTGGACATGTTTTTCCCCTTCAGCGCGAGCGCGCTCAAACCTGAGCCGATCGATGTCCACGTGAAGATCATCCTGATCGGCGATCGCGAGATGTACGAGCTGCTCTACGACTACGAGGACGATTTCAAGAAGATTTTCAAGGTGCGCGTGGAATTCGACGAAGAGATGAAGTGGAACGACGAGGTCTACCGGCACTACGGCGGCCGGCTGCGCAAGCTAGTGGAAGACGAAAAGCTCCTGCATTTTGACCGGTCTGCAATCGCCGCGATTCTAGAACATGGCGTCCGAGTTGCGGGCAGGCGCGGAAAAATCACCACGCGCTTCTTCGAACTCGCCGACCTGGCCCGGGA
This sequence comes from Candidatus Acidiferrales bacterium, assembly GCA_035622875.1. Taxonomy (GTDB): domain Bacteria; phylum Acidobacteriota; class Terriglobia; order Acidiferrales; family UBA7541; genus Palsa-295. The sequence goes on along the minus strand of DASPUN010000029.1, from coordinate 29,444 downwards.
ATCCAACTACGCAGCGAGACAGGACGGCTGCAAGACGATCACCGCCGCGCACGTGCGGCAGGCGCTCGACGCCAAAATCGACCGCCACAATCTGCTCGAGACGAAGATTCGGGAAATGATCGAGCAGAATATGGTGTTCATCGATACGACAGGCGGGCGCACGGGCCAAGTGAACGGCCTGAGCGTCATGGAAATCGGCGGCTATGCATTCGGCAAGCCCGTGAGGATTACAGCTTCCGTGGCGCTGGGCAAGACTGGCATCATCAACATCGAGCGCGAGTCCAATCTAAGCGGCCGCTTCCACGATAAAGGCGTCCAAATTATCGCCGGTTATCTGCGGCGAACGTTCGCGCAGGATAAGCCGCTCTCGCTTTCAGCCAGCGTGTGTTTTGAGCAGTCTTACTCCGGAGTCGACGGCGATAGCGCCAGCTCGACCGAAATATACGCGCTGCTTTCGGCTCTCTCGGGCCTGCCGATCCGACAGGAGCTGGCGGTGACCGGCTCAGTGAACCAGCTCGGGGACGTGCAGCCGATCGGCGGCGTAAATCAGAAGATCGAAGGTTTCTACGATGTGTGTCTCTTGAAAGGCCTCACCGGCAGCCAGGGAGTTCTGATCCCCGCGGAAAACGTCGAGGACTTGATGCTCCGCGACGATGTGATCGAAGCCGTAGCAAAAGGGCAATTCAAGATCTATCCCGTGCAGACAATCGAGCAGGGAATCGAGATTCTTACGGGAGCGTGCGCGGGCAAGCGCGATGCTGCTGGGAAATTCGAGCCGGGCAGCATCTTCGCGAAGGCCGACGCGCGCCTGGCCGACATGGCATCAACGCTCAGCAAGTTCGAATAGCTGCTCGCGCTACGATCAATCTCAATATCCCAGTTGGCGCCTCATCTGCAGGTTTACCGTCATCGTCTGGGGACCTCGCTGCAGAAGCACTCTGTATTTCACAGCAGGCTGGCGAAATAAGCGGCGAATCTCGGCCAGCGACATATCCGCAGCGGCTTCGTCGTTGATGCCCGCGATGACGTCGCCCTTCTGAATCTTCGCATCAGCTCCGGGAGTGCCGGGCCATACTTGCGTTACTTCGAATCTTTTGAGATCTGGGCCGCCTGCAGCGAGCGCGATGCCACTCATGTCTTCCACTTCCTCGACGCGAATCTCGCTACTGGCATCGAAGTAGACCTGTTGGTGCGGATAATCCAGCGTCACGACGAAGCGGCGTAACATTGCCCCGCCGATCTCGCCCGCAAAACGCGCGTCGCTGTTTGCCAGCGAGCTTCCGCTCGAGAAAACGACGATGGGCGCGGCAACGGGAATAGAGCCGCCGATGTCGAATTCCCTCGCTCGGACCAGAAAAGCTCCGTCGTTCGGCAGAAAATCGACGCTGTGGATCGTCTTCACATGCGAGAGCAGCTTGTGCGTCTTGGAGAATTTCTGTGACACGATCAGTGAAGCGTCGAGAGTCGTGTCCAGGACGAAATCGCCTTCCGCCGCTTTCGTGTCCCCCATCGCGAGCCGCGCATGCAAGACCGGCAATCCCGCAACAAAATTGAGGCGCAGACTCTTGCCCTTGCCTGAATACTTGTAAGTTGCCGGATCGAAGAGCCGCACCGTTTGGCGAACGTAATTGATCTCGACAATCGCGCCGTCCAGAAAATCCTTCCCGAGCGACCCCTCGTAAGGGCGCCCCACCTGCGCACCGAAGTCTTTCCTCGATGTTTCCGTCAGTGACGCCAGCGAGAAATCGACGCCGCTCATATTCAGCACGGGAGACTGAAGCGTGGTGATTCCCAATTCCGCCGCTCGGACCGAATCGATGGTTGAAGCTGCGGCCGTCGTGTCGAGCTGCAAAAGGCTCGGTTGGCTCTGATTCACACCCGCGGGCAGAAAGACCAAGTAGTCGACAAATCTTGCGGGTATCTCCGCGACGTTGCCGCCGAAGTGAAACTGAGCTGACGCGGCAGGCTGCTGCGCGGTTGAGCCGGCTGCGAGGACCACGGCCGCGTGTCGCGCCGCGATCGCTGCAACGAGCACAGACAACACTGCTGAAAATCGTGCGGTTCGCCGTCTCATTCCGCCTCCGCTATCGGCGTATGCGCAGCCGAGCCACGACATTATACGAATCACGGGCCCGGAGCCAGATATCCGGCGCGGGCGAAGACTCGATATTGCATTCGATTCGTCTGCCTGGCGTCGGAATGGCTGCTGCTGCCGAGCACTTCGACGTCGAGCGGGTGAAATTGGTTGTCGTGAGCGGGAACGATGCCGAGGACGTATTGGTGGCGTAGAGTGACGGCGATTTCCCGATAGATGGACGCGAACTCCTTATCCGATTGCGGAAAATACGCGCGCCCGCCCGTAGTCGCGGCGAGCGCAGCGCGTCGTCGGCTTTCGCGAACCCTGCGGCGGTGATCGACTCGGCGAGGGCTTGCTCGTCAGCACTGCCAGTCGCCGACGTGGATTTCTTTTGTTTCGCTTTTTTCGGCGGCGCGGCACGCAAGGTGCCGCCGAGCGCGACCGAGAAAATCACCACGTCGTTGCCGCGCAATTTCTGCACGAGAGAATCCCAGCGAGCGGGAGCAGAGGAATCAAGTCCTGTTGTGAGAACGACGATCGCTTTTTTGCCCGTCACGGGCGCGAGCCAATCAAGCACGGTCGAGAGGGAATCATAGAAATTCAGATCGGCCATGCCGATCGTATATTGTGGCTTACTGAGCGCGGCGAGCAGGGCGGGTTTGTCGGCGGTAAACGCGAGAGCCGGGTGAGGCGCCGCGTCGTAGGTCACGAGAGCGACCTCATCGTCCGGCGCGAGGCCGTCAAGGAGCGAGTACGCCGCAGCCAGATGCTGTTCGCTGATGAGGTAAACCGCGGGGCTCGTCTCGAGCAGTACGAGCACTTGCGCCGGCGCTTCGACGGGCTCAAAAAACGCGATGGGCTGCTCGACTCCATTGTCGAGAATTCGAAAGCTGCTCTGCACAAGTCCGCCGACGAAATTTCCGTCGTGATCGAGGACGCTCGCCTCGATTTTCACGAGTTCGGTTGCAGACTGAATCGGGCGCTGCGCGACCGGGCCGCGTTCCTGGGCCAGACACGCAAGCGCGGATAGAAACAGTATCGGGCAGAGAACGCAGCAACGATTCAGGCGCGGAGGGCGCCGCGCCCTACTGAATGTACGAATCAAAGTACACGCCGTTGGCGTCCTTCCACCAACCGCTCAACGAGATGTGGAGATAGTTTGAGATCGTATCGAGCTTGAGCGAACTCAGATCGGGCGGCTTCGCTCCGTTTGTCTGATTCGCGGCCTGGCTTATCTGGTTCACGAAGTTTTGCAAAAGCTTTTGCCACGGAATCTGACTGAGGTCTGCGCCGCCCAATCCGGAAAGTTTTTCCGGCAAATGGGAGCGCAACTGCGCGTACTGGGGATTCGCAAAAACTCCAGCCGCCGGATCGGCAGCCTCGGGCGTAACACGCTGCATCGCTCCCCGTAGCAGCGCCTTTCGTGGTGCGACGATCAACATTTGCGGCGTCACGGCTGCGTAGTAGAACTTTCTGCGGCTCTGGCGGGTCACGGGATCGGTGTACGGATAGGCGATGTCGAGAATTGTCGCCGGGCCTGACGAGTCCTCATTGACGATCATCGTGCCGATCACCGCGCGGAGAACGCGCAGCACGGCGTCGGGGTTTTGAATCGTCGCGGCATATACTTGCTCGGACGTTCCGTCGTCGGAGTAGGACGTCGTCGACGCAAATTCTCCAGTGAACAAACTGAGGGCCTCCGGAATCGACATGCCGATGTACCCTTGGGCCGCTCCCTCGAGCGCGTCGATTTGTGCGGCCTGGGACGGTTCCAGATTCGCGAATAAGGCACCGCGAATCACCTGATAGATCGCCGCGTAGTTCATGCGCGACATGCTGAACGCCGAACCGGCTTCGACGAGCGGCTGTGCCTGAAATCTGGCGCTGCTGGCCCCCGCCACATCGAAAAGACCTCCGGGCGACGTATCCCCCAGGACTGCTCCGCGCATGCGAGTCGCTTCTCCGTCGAAACTCACGCCGCCCGCCATCACGTGAATCTTCTCAAGATGGACGCCCTTCGCAATTTGAAGCATCGACTTCGAATTCTTCTCCGTCGGATTCCACTGGCTCAGGTCGGGGACGCGGACGAAGTACTCGAGCGCCGCACTTTCACCGACATACCTCCGCGCCTGCGTGAAGTCGGGCGTCTGCGCGAGCGATGTGACCGGAGCACCAGCACTTCGGAAACGCGTAATGAGGTCCTCGACGACGTTCTTTTGGTCCGAAAAGACGAAGTAATTTCCCGCCTGCGCGCTGTAGGAGACGCTCTTACCCTGTGTACGCACCTCGACGGACGTTCCTCCGAAGTCGTACTTCGTCACTTCCGCGGGAGCCTTGCTGTTTGCTGCGGCCGCCGTTTTCCACTTTTGTATTAAGTCGGCCTTTCCGGCCGCGTCGTACACCATGAAACTCGCAAATGGCGAGTCCGACTTATCCGCCGTTTCCGCCGTTGCCTTGCTTGAATTCATTACAACACCGAATACGAGCGGATTGTCGAGGAACGACGCTACGTCAGGCAGAAGCGACGCAGCAGCGGCCGGATCGGCGGATTTTGGCACGTGCTGCTGAAAGCTAGCAGCGGCTGCAGCCCACATAGAAGCAAAAGCCGGGTCATGAATGAGTTGCAAAACGTGATTCTTCTGCTGCGCGTCGGCGAGGGATTTGCTGCCGCGCCACCCCACATAAACGACGGTGTTTGGCGACAGCCGTTGCACGATTGGCGCCATCTGCGCGAACACTGGCGCACCGACGGTCAGGCATGCGAGCGCAACGCCCAAACAGCGAAACTGGTACAAGCGGGAGAAACGCCCTCGGATCGGGTTCACACGCGCCTCCTCCGCTTGTGTAGCCAACGTCGCGGCAATCTCAAGCGGTCTGCTTGGGGTAGAGTCCTTCTCTACGCATCAGAATGACACGACGCGGAAGCCCGCTATGTGAATTGTGAGCGGTACGTTCGTTATCAGCTAACCCGGAACCTATTCGCCCGGGGGCGTGGCCGCAGGCGGCGCGGCCGATGCAGACTTCGGCGTGCTCAAGTAGCCCTTCACGGAGTCCTTGCCCACGTCGAAGACGACGATCTCGTAGGGCGCGCGAACGCCGCGCACGTAGAACTGAATCGGTTCGCCGGCCGTTCGGTCCTTCTTTTCGATGACTTTGTCGTCGGCGACTACGTTGACCGTGTATTTGTATTTCTTCGGGTCGACTTTCTTCAGCTGCACCTGAATCGGGCCGACGTGATCGGGGCCCTTGGCCGACCTGTTGAGCGTGAATTCGAAGATATCGCGCTCGCCGAGCCTTCTCAGCTCTTCGACCTCGTCGTGGTTGCGCGCGATCAAGCCGCTCTGCACGCCTAGATCGCCTTTCATGCTCTGCATGGCGCTCTTGGTGGCTTCGAGGTCTGCCTTGGTGTTGTTGAGATCAGTTTGGGTACCGCTCAACTGAGTGGCCATCTGCCCGAACTTGGTCGTTGTGTCGGATTGGACCGCGCCGATCTGCTGGCGCAATTGCACGTCGCTCTTTTGCTGCTCAGCCTTTACGCTCTGCGCAAGACCGCGTGCGCGGGCCAGCTCATCTTCGGTCAGACCGAGCTTCTGCGATGTGACGTCCAGTTGCCCTTTCAGGTCCGCGATTCGCGAATTCGTCTTATCGAGCTCAGCGGCCATGGCCACTGTTTTCTTGTTGGCGTCTTCCTGAGCCTTGCGCAAATTCTGCCGCTCGGCGTAGGTCGCGTACAACAGGTAACCCACCAGCGCGAATGCCACGACGAAAAGGATCGTTACCCACCGCGGCAGCACGGCCGCTTCGACGGCCGGCGTTTCGGATGGTGGTGTACTTGGGGTCAAACTCATCAGGCCTCCTTGGAGAGCCGGCCGCAGCCGCGCTCTGGTTGGCGAAATTATCTCCGAGCCGGGCCGCGAAGTCTATCCTCCGGGCGCTCGGTGTTGCGCTGATTACGTGGCCAGCTTGCCTCGACGGAAGTAGTCAGCCCGCCTCTCGGCGTGAAATCTCCCCTTACGCGGCACCACACAGGCTGCGTAGCCGCGACGATGTCGCGAAGGATTCGGTTGACTGCGTTTTCGTAAAAGATTCCCAGATTGCGGTATGCCAAGAGATACAGCTTCAGCGCTTTCAGCTCCAGGCAGAGCTTCTTGGGCTCGTATTCGATGGTGATGGCGCCATAATCGGGCAAGCCGGTCTTGGGACAGACCGAGGTGTACTCGGGCACGCGAATGGTGATTTCGTAGCCGAGATACTGGTTCGGCCAGGTTTCAAGCGCTGGCAGTTTCGCATTGATTCCTGCACGGGCGTGATCGGACGTATAGCCGGGCATTTGAATTTCCCCTCAAATTCCTATACACACATTCTACACGGGCAACGGATATCTGTGATTCTGCGTATTGCCGCACCGGAAGGTTTTGGCTATCCTATCGCGCACTTGGCGGAGGGTAATCCCGGAAATGATCTGTCCTCAGTGCCGGAGTGCGGACTGTTATCGTTCGCGCCGCGGCGGCGTACTCGATTTCTTAGGCACATTCGCCGGTTTGAGACCCTGGCGCTGCCACACCTGCGATTTCAGATTTTACGCCTGGCGTGTGGCCGTTTCCTTCGAGGGATACGCTCACTGCCCCCGCTGCGGGAATTTCGATCTCGATCACATCGCCCGCGACCGCGTCGGGCCGGGTCTCTGGCCGACACTGCAGCGATTTCTAGGGCTTCCAGCCTACCGCTGCGATCCATGCCGCGAGAAATTCTTTACTCTGCGGCCCTATCGCCGCATCGTTCCATCGATGATTTCCGTCGCCGAAGAGAAAGTCGCGAGTTCCTGAAGACAATTGCGAGTTGTTTGGGAGATGTACTGTCGGTGCGATGAAAACTACTCACCGGTCGGAGACTGCATAACCGCCGGATCGGGTCCGCCGAGCGAGACCAGTAGGCGCCGAAGCTTAGCGCGATCCTCAAGACCCATTCCTACCATTTCGAATCCAGCTTGATGCGATCGCACGAAACGCACGACAGCTTGCATATTGATCGAGCGCAGTCCTGCAGGAATCTTCAGCGTCGCTTCAGTTCCGACAGCCAACTGGATATCGCCGCTCAGCAGGCCACCTTCCAGGCTCAGCACGCTGATCGCAGATGAGTACTTGCCTCGCGGCGAGGTGATCACTGCCGGAACGCTGCGCGGCAGCCGTATCCGCCGGTAGCGACGGTGCCGCACGACATCCCGGTCGGGAATCGGATCGAGCGGCGCGAGCGCCATCACTTTCGCATCGAGACCCGAGTGAGGCAGGAAGGCCTGGATCCATTCAGGATCCAGCTTCACGAGCGCTTGGGCGGCCGCCGTGCGGATTTCTTCGGGATACGCCCAGCCGAACGCCTTCCGTGACTCGACAAAGCGTCGCAAATGTCCGGCCGCCGCAGTTGCCCGCATCCGTCCCAGCGCCTCGATTGCTTTCACACGAAGATATTCGGCGCCTTGCTGCAGAATGTCTCCTTCGGCCAAGCGCAAGAGCTTTGGTGCGGTTACGGGGTCGCCGCACATTCCGATTTCGTCAAGCGCCAGAGGCAAAACCATGGGATCGATCTTCTCCAGCAGATTCGCGAGGAGTTGGCCCCGCTCGGGCGCTCCGGCAACGGAAAGCTGGCGTATGACCGCATCGTGGAATCCGCGCCCGCCGTGACGCAAGCGCAACGGCAGAAGATCGTCCACTGCGCTCGGATCGAGGCGGCTGAGCAGTCCGACGATCGTCGCTGCCTTGGCAGGCTGCTCGGACTTGAGCATTTCGCGCAAATGCCTCGTGCAGCCGGTTCCGACCGTCTTCGCCAGCTCGACGATACTTTCTCGCTCGCTGCGCCGCCCCGCACGCGCGAGCCGCACCGCCAGTTGCTCTCCGGCGGCTTGCGGCACACGCATCAGCACCCCCACCAGGCCTTCCGGCATCGCGTCGGCGCTGAGCGCCTCTTCGATGAACTCGGCGATGCGGTTTTCCACACCGATGCGAGGGCGCAGACTTTGCGCCCACGTAGGGCGAATCTCTTCGAGATCGGCAAGCGAATCGAGCGCCTGTTGCATCGCGCGGTAGTAGCGGCGTGAGGCCGACTCTTGGCTCAGCCGGACGAACGCGGCGCTCAGCAAAGTCTGAAGCTCGGCGTCTTTCTCGGCGGCCAACTGCTGGCCGATCTGCGCAAGCGCGTCCTGCAATCGCTGGCTTGCCGCTTTGCTGTACAGCTCGGCCAATTGCCCAAGGCCGATCGCGGCTTTCTTACGGGCCTCGGCATCCTTGTTTCGCACGCACGCCGCATACTTGAGCAGTATGTCGGCGGCGGCATCCGATTCGCCGCGGCCCATCAATTCCTCGACGTATTGCTGCACGTTGCGCGGAGGGATGCACCAGGCTTCGGACGACGTGAGCACGGCGCGTTTTCCGGACTCCGGCACCGCAGCCCAGAATTGCCGGTCGAGCACGTCGGCGTGCGACTCAACCGAGAGTCCGGCCGCAGCCATCTTGTCCTCGCGAGCTTTGAGCAGCTTGCGCAGCGTTTCCAGTTCGCCGCTCATCTTGTCGAGCATCTGCCTAACCGCGTTGACGCGCACCTCGCCTCGCTGGAAGCGGTCGAGCGCGAACCGAATTGCCAGATCTTCAGCCAGCCGGAGCAGCGTCGTCTCATCGATCTTCGCCGAAGGCGTTTTGGCAACAACGCTCGCCAGTGCCTGCCGAAGTGTGACTTGAGCGTTTTGTGGGAGCGACGCGAGCTTTTGCTGCCAGGTCGTGGGATCGAGCTGTTGAGGATTATTGCCGTGCGTCGCTTCGCCGAATTGCGCGAGCAGGCGCAGCAAATTTTGCATTTCAGTTTCGCTCAGCGGTTGCACTGTCGCTGAGCCGCCAGCGGCCCCGCCAGCCAGATAACCGCCGGCGCTCGCGGTTCCGGCGCCGGCACCTGTGTCGCCTCCGGAGCCAGTTCCAGTCGCGCCACCAGTACCTGCACTCAAGCCCGATGTCGTCGCACCGCCAGTTCCCGCACCTGTGCCCGACTCTCCGCCGGAACCCGGACCACTTCCCGGGCCAGCGCCAGGACCTGAACCGGGTCCGCCATGCGCGCCCTCCGCCGCAGCGATCAGTTGAATCATCTTCTCGGGGCTACGGAACCAGTCCTGGACGCGATCGGCGTCGGCGCCTAGAGTCTTTGCTGTGAGCTGTGCAGCGACCCGTGCTTCAGAGAATGCCGCATCCTCGGCGACGAATCGGATTTCATTGACACGAACACCACCTGAAGTGTTTTTCCCGAAATAGAACTCGAGCCGATCGCTTAGCGAACCCGCCTTCGGGTTGCTCTCGATGAAGGCTCGAACGAGGTTTTCAAATTCCTGTCGCTCCACATGGGGATGAAAGGCGATACTCGCGACGCCCGAGCTATTCAGGAGTTCAGCGAAGCTCCTTTCGGCTTGCGTCGCTTCCAGCGGCACGCCGTCGAGCAGAAGCTGCGAACCGGAGGCTCCCAGAAGTAAGCCTGCGTCACCCGAGGCACGAAGAGCCTCACCAAGCTCGTTCCAAGTGATCTCGAATTGAGTGGCGGACCGAGCGTGATCTAACCCATAGAGCCGAGCGTACTTAAACAGTACATTGAGGCTCCGAACGAAGGCCCTTGCATTCGGGATAGTAGATTCGGTGGACACCGTCAGCTCGCTTGACAGGGGCGCATCTCCTGCGACTTCGAGAGTACTGGAACGAGTTGGTGCGAGGTATGGTACGGATGTACCAAGGTTTCAGAACAAGCAACTGGCTTGCCTAAGGCTAGGCGGGCAGTCGAACCTCGACGCCGAGGTCGCGCACCGCCGGACGTACCCGGCGGATCACCTCGCTGGCCCAGAGCTTGTCGCTGAGCAGAACCAGCGAGCCGTCTTCGAATGCACAGATGGCGCAGAAGGAGTATCTGGGGTAAGCGGCATGGTAGGCGTCCACCCCGCGGCTTGCCAGGCCCCGCTCCAGGTCACTATCGCCGGCCGAAACCAGCCCGCCGGCGCGCGCCCCGAAGGTTTCAGCCTCGAATCGCTCGATTAGCGACTCAAGTTCTGTCGCTCCCGCTGTTGGCACGACGATCGACTTTGGCGTGGCCTCGTGATAGCTGATCTGGTGGCGGTCGCAGTAGTCGCGGACGCGGTCGACGTGGCTGAAGAAATCGAGTACCCATGGCTCCTGGCCTGCCGTTGCTTCGAGCACGCGGGTCCAGATTCGCGCCGCGTCTTCGCCGCGCACCGGTTCGCGATTCTCGTCGTCTTCGACGAGGTCGAGCCCGACAGCCTTCACGTCCGCTCCCAAATCAAGCGGCTCGATATCGAGGATGTACATTTAGTCGTCGCTTTCTGCTTCGGGAGGAAACTGCTCGCGGAATGCAGGCGACTGCTTTCGGACTTCCAGCCAATCGAAAAACGCATCAGGAGTTTCCAGCCAGATCGCAAACCAGTGCGCGATCTCTTCTTTCTCCGCGCGCTTCTGGGCGTCAACTTTGTGATTCCGCGCGATCATTTCCGCGCGACGCCGCCCGAGGCGCGCCACCTCGCGGACACGCTCCGCCGCTGCGCGCTCGCCTTCGCTCTGGAACTTTCTTAGCAATTCGTCAAGCCGCACCAGGCACATCTCGGCGTCGTCGAGGGTCGAGAAATGCAATAGGTCGGTGAACTCTTCTTCGTACTTACCTTCAGCATCGGCGTTCGTAGACCACGCGACGCGCAAACCCGCTTCTTCCAGAACACTTACAATGTAATCAGGCGACGTTTTGCCCGCGGCGCCGTGCTGTGCGATTAACTGCCGCCGAATTTGTTCGATCTCCGCAGCTGTAAATCGCGGCTTGCCCATTCCACGTGCGGTCTCCAAAATGAGCGCCTTCTTTGTCGGCGACTCGCCGGAGCCGTGCTTGCTGGGATGGCTTGCGCTCAAGGGAGGCCTCAGTGAGCCGTCTTTTTGGATGCAGAATCTGATCCTGACGCGTCCGCAGCCAGGCGGCGCCGCAGGCGCGCGACATTGCGATTATGCTCCGCAAGGGTGCGGCTGAAGAAATGGCCGCCTTCGTCATCGGCCACGAAGTAGAGATAGTCGGTTGATGCCGGCTCCAGAGCCGCACGGAGAGAGGCTTCGCCCGGATTCGCAATCGGACCCGGTGGCAGCCCGCGGTGCGTGTAGGTGTTATACGGAGATGCGACGCGCAAATCCTTGGGGTGAACGTCTTTGATCGGATGCTCCTCAAGTGCCATTGCGTACTGCACGGTCGGATCGCATTGGAGCGGGTGATCGAGCCGAAGGCGATTGTAGAACACTCCTGCCACGATTGGCCGCTCCGTCGGTATCGGCGTCTCGCGCTCGACGAGCGAGGCGAGCGTTACGACTTGCGAAGGTGTGAAATTCTCGGGCGGCGGTGAGTCTGCCGGAACCAGCGTTTCCCACACGCTGCGGAAATTATCAACCATCCGCTTCACCGCCTGCTCGCACGATGTATGGCGCGTAAATTCATACGTCGAGGGGAAGAGAAATCCCTCGAGACTCTTCGCTTGGGGAGCGAGATCCCAGACGAGCGAGGTATCATGCGCCGCCGCCAGAAAATCCTGCCGGCTGCAGATACCCTGCCGGTCGAACTCTCCGGCGATGTCGAACATCGTCCAGCCTTCGGGGATGGTCACCGTGTGCACGAATATCTGACCGTGCGAAATCTTCCAGAACACTTCGCGCGAATTCAAAGGACGATCGATGAGATATTCGCCGGCCTGTAAGTGCTTTCGAAAATGCCAGTCGGCGAACAATGTAAATGCGAGCCGGTTGCGGATCACCTCGTTTTCGCGAAGAATACCGGCGATTTTCCAACGAGACGATCCGTGTGGAATGTCCACGAAAACTTTTTCGGGCCGATGACCTCGATACGGCCGGCTGATCTGAGAATCGAGCCACGCGGCGCTCGCGCCGAGCGCTGATATCGCCAGAAGTGCCAACAAGCCGAGTCGGCGCATCTACGGCTAGCTCCTCTTCTTCGTGCTGCTGCTTGTCAGCAACCGCTTAGCGCCGAGATATTCACGCAGCAGGATCGCTGCTGCGACGTCGTCCAGATGCCCGCGCTTTTTTCGCGATCCTGCCAAGAACTCGGATGCCATCTGTTGGGCTTCCCAGCTGGTGAGTCGCTCGTCCATGAGATCGACTTTGATCCCTAGTTCCTTCGTCAGGCGCGCAGCGAATCGCACTGCTTCGTCCGCCATTTCGCCGGCTTCGCCGCTCATGTGCACGGGATGTCCCACTACGATTTGCGTCACGCCATTCGCTCGGCAAATTGCCCGCAGGCGGCGGATGTCGCCCTGGCGGTTCGTCCGCACGAGTATTGCAAACGGCTGCGACGTCATGCCGAGCTCGTCCGATAGTGCCAGACCGATGCGCTTCCGGCCGTAATCGATCGCCAGAACGCGCCCCCGCGCCGTTTCGCCCTTTGCCGCCTCAGGAATTTCGCCGATTCTCGCGCCCGCCGACATCATCACGTCTTCGATCATTATACGCGACGAACAACAGTCGAAAGCTGTAACTGGGACGCTTGAGTCTGAACTGCAATCCATTTTGATAACGGGGAATATCGCTAGGGCATTGCCGAAGATTCCTACGGCTGGCGGCCGCGCTCGCCGCTTTCCCAAGCGGGCCAAAACCCTTCGGTCTTCATCTCGTCGGCGAGGCCCGATTGCTTCAACAGCTGTTCGATTTCGGAGCGGGATTGGCGGTGGGCAACCGGCTCGCTCGTATCTGCGAGCGCGTAGGCCGTGATTGCGGCGATTCCGGTCTGCTTCTTGAGTGCAGGAATGTCGACTTTGTCGAATGTGTCCGAGCTGGCGTGATAATTGAGGATGTAATTCGCAGGCTCCTGATTCGGGTCGAGCGTGAGAATCCCTTCGAGCATGAAGTCGAAGCCGTCCGTGTCGATGGTCGCGTCCGTCGTAAAGTCCTGCACGCCATATTGCGCGAGCGGCGCAAGCGCTTTGCGCACAGCCGCGACGGCGTCTTTGCGCCCGCCCAAGGAATAGCCCGTCACCGCACCGGTTCCGCCGTCGTAGATGATCGCCGCGCTCATGTGGTCGAGCTCGACGCGATGCGCGCGTGTGTAGGCCCGCGAACCCAACATCCCCTGCTCTTCGCCAGTGAACAGCACGAATCGAATCGATCGCCGCGGAACCGAACCCGACGCGCGAATCACGCGCGCCGCATCGATCACCATCGCGGCTTCGCAGCCACCATCGAGAGCGCCGGTTCCCAAATCCCATGAATCGAGATGCGCACCCAGGAGGACGAACTCGTCCGGCTTCTCCCGCCCGCGGATTTCGGCCACCACGTTTTCCGATTCGACCGGACCCGTCACGTGATTTGACATCTCGAAATGAAGACGGACCTTCTGTCCTCCGCCCAGCAGCGTCGCGATCCGCTCCGCGTCTTCCCGCGCCACGATTGCCTGCGGCAACGGCTCGAGGTGCCCGTCCGTAATTTCGGTGTGGCGATAGAGCTGATGGCCGGGCCGCGTGGACATCCAAAGGATCGCTGCCACGCCGGCCTTCTTGGCACGATCGATGATTCCCGCGTCGATCTTGTATTCCTTGTCCAGGTCGTCCCATGTGGCGAGCACTTTGGCGTGAACCAGAATGATCGCGCCTTTCGTGGCAGCACCTGCCTTGGCGAAGCCAGCTTCGTCCCCTAGGCCCACATCTACGACATCCGAGGTAATTCCGCCTTGTGGAGTGGGCGGCGACCATCCGACCGAAACTAAGCGCACTGGAAAAGGTGCGGGCGCCAAAATTTCCACATGGGTCTGGCCCTCGCTCCATCCGACCGGCACTGTAAACCTTTCGGTGTGCACGCTATCCACTCGGGCTCGATGGAATGCTTCGACAGCCCATTGCACCGCGCGTTCGGCCCGCGGCGATCCGGTCAGGCGACCGCCGATCGTGTTAGTCAGGTAGCCGAGATTCTCTTCCAGCGGCGAAGCGCCGAGCGCGTTCTGCATCATCGTGGGTGCCAACTCGGCACAGGACTTTTCCACGGAGCACGCCCCGGTTCCACTGGGAACCTGCGGCCAGTCCTGCGGAGGTTTGATCGGAGCCAGCTGGGCTGTGGAAATCTCCAGTGCAAACACGAGCACCGCGGCAATCGCAGTGAATCGGCCAGCGACATGCAGGGCATGCCGGCTCAACAACCTGGGCTCAAACGTTCGTCGAATCATCGTGGTTTTCGGGCGCGCTCTAACGAGATTATAGCCACCGAGCAACGTGGGCGTCACATTTCGAACGGTAAGAGCCTGTGGAAAACCGCCCTGCTACGGAAGAAATTTCCGCATGGCGGAAACTTCTACACGGCTTTTGGCGCACAACGGCACGGCGCGCTCTCCGATGTGTTTCGCTCCGCGCACGTTAACGAAGTGAAAAACTTTGGCAACGTATCTGCCTGCAAATTCCTCGCGCGGTTCACTTTTCATTTCATTCGTGCATTTGGCTCCGGGGATGTTGGGGGATTCTAATCTTCCTCGGCGCCGCAGCAGTTCCCGTTTTAGCATCAACTCAGCCCGGCAGCTCGCGTCAGGAATTGAGGTTAAATCCAGAGAAGCTGCCCCGACACCACCCCGGGGCGGGGACGGGAAGGCCCAGTTTGAAGAAAGTACGTGTAATTTCGAGGTTTACTCCAAGCGCGAAGAAGCACGAATCTACGCCGGCTAGTTCTTTTGTCTTCTGCGAAAAATCCACAGGCATCGCCCAGTTCCAGGCGGATTCAGGCTCTGATCTGCATGCAGCAATGGAACGGATGGCGAGCCTGCTCGCCATGCAGTGTCTTGTTCGTGGCTGCGAACCGGGCGACTACGCCATCCTAGTCCCCGCAGAGCGATCGCTGAGCAACCGCTTGACGGCCAGAGCCAAGGAGCTTCTTGCGGAAGGGCTGGCGCTCGCCAATCCGGTTGCGCTCAGTCCGAGGCAGCGGGAGATTCTTCACGCTGTGGTCTGCAGTCGGGCGAACAAGGAGATCGCGGACAAGCTCAACATCACGGTGCGAACGGTTAAGTTCCATATTTCCACCTTGCTGAGCAAGTTCGGCGTGGACAACCGAGCTGAGCTGGCGCGTCGCGCCACCGGCTTCCTGCGAGCGGGGGCTACTGAAGCCGGAGCGCTAGAGCTCGAATTACCCGCTGCAGAGCCCAGGCGAGTGGATTTGCGCCCGGTTGGCCTCGAGCCGACTCTTCACGTGGCGTCGAAGAATCGCAGCGTGCGCTTCGCTCAGCGCATGCTGAGCGCCTGACCACGAACGCCCGCTCGAATTGATCAGTGGTCCATGTGCATGCCGCTCGGCATGGGCATCGACGTGGCAGGAGTGCTGGTCGTCTCGCCGAAGACCTTCCGCGCCGACGGCGGAAGCTTTTCGATGTCGCTCAGAAAGGTCACCACCTGCCAGGTCTGCGTATCGTTCAGCGTGTTTCCCCAAGCGGGCATTCCGGTCCAGCGAATTCCGTGGCGAATGATGTAGAAGTTTGCGCTCTCCGACATGTCCGGAGCCTCGTGAAAGAATCCGGGCACTGCGGGGTAGAACGACTTCGCGAACTGGCTATCGGGATTCGAAGGAACACCGTGACAGCCGGCGCAGTGGTCGAGATAGAGCTTCGCGCCCGCAGCGATATTATCCTCGGTCGCTGCGACAGGATTCTTCTGTTCGGGAGCGCGACGATCGGTGGATGCATCGACAGCCGCCATTGAAAGCCGTGCCTCGATGAATGACGGCCGCTGGTCAGCTGCGAAGTCGACATACCCCTGCTTCAGCGCGAACCACGCGCCTGCAATTATGGCAACCAGCGCGAAGAAAATGCCCAATAAAAAGTTTTTCATTGCAGCGGCGCCCCTTTGTTGCGTCCGATCATTTCCATTCTAGTTTTTTCACGTCGATGCTCGGCGGCGGGAATTTCATGTGCATGCCTTCCATGGTCTCCGCGATGATGTGCGACACGGCGAGATTGCGGAACCATTTCTTGTTCGAAGGAATGATGAACCACGGTGAGTGCGGCGTGCTGCACTTCGAGAGGACGTCTTCGTAGGCCACCGTGTATCCGTCCCAGAATTTGCGTTCGTCGAAATCGGATTCCGAAATTTTCCAGCGCCGGTCGGGATCGTCGATTCGTTGCTGGAAGCGCCTCTTCTGCTCATCCTTGCCAATGTGCAGAAAAAATTTGATGATCCTGATCCGGTTTTCGCGCAGCAATTTCTCGAATTCGTTGATTTGGTCGTAGCGCTTCGACCAAACCTCCTTCGGCACGATGTTGTGGATGCGCACCACAAGCACGTCTTCGTACACCGACCGGTTGAAGATTCCGATGTCGCCGTATTCGGGGACGGCGTGATGGATGCGCCAGAGATAATCGTGCGACATCTCCTCGGCCGAGGGTTTCTTGAACGACGTCACGTGGCAGCCCTGTGGATTGCAACCGGTCATCACGTGTCGAATGGTTCCGTCTTTCCCGGCTGCGTCGCGGCCTTGCAGGACGATCAGCAGAGCGCGCTTGTGCTCGGCGTAGAGCAGGTACTGCAGCTTGTCGATCCGCTCGATTGCCTTGTCGAGGCTGGCCTTCATCTTGGCGCCTTTTTCCCAGCCGAGCGTCTCCTCGGGATCCCATTTGTCGAGCTTCACGCTCTTGCCCGGTGTGACCATCAGCTCTTTGGTGAAATTCGTCGCCATTTCGATCGCCCCTCCGAAAGCTCCGTAGTGGCCGCCAATTCATCGCAGCGTTTCCGGCCCACGCTGCCATAGTGGAACTGGCATCGCAAGGACCGAGTGTCCCGAACAAGCGGCTCTTCGTTAGAGGAGCCAGCGCTACCCGTCGCAGGAATGCGTTCCCTCGTTCGGTGAGGTCTTCGCGAACCGCTCAGCGTGTCTGGAAACGTATTGACACGGTGAGAGTTACATCCGAGTCACGCTTTTTTCATCAGGGATGCACCGTTCCGAAGTATCATATTGTTTCGAACCTGGCGTACCTCCCATGGCAACGATTACATCGGACGTCCTGACGTCTCCGCCGACGGCTCCGCAGACGGCGCCCGAGAAAGGGCCGGCAAAGAGCCAATATCCCGGCGCGCTGGTGGTCGTCGAGGGAATCGACGGCTCGGGCAAAAGCACGCAGCTCTACCTGCTCAAGCGCTGGCTGGAGATCAGTGGCTACCGGATTCACTTCACGGAGTGGAACTCTTCGCCGCTGGTGAAATCCGCCACGCGGCGCGGCAAGCAGCGCCGTCTTCTCACGCCGACAACCTTTTCTCTGTTGCACGCCGCTGATTTTGCCGATCGCTGCGAGCGGCAGATTCTGCCGCTGCTTCACGGCGGCTATCTCGTCCTTGCCGACCGCTACATCTACACCGCGTTCGCGCGCGATGCCGCGCGCGGCTGCTCTCCGCACTGGCTGCGCAACCTTTACAGCTTCGCGCCCGTTCCGGACATCACCTTTTATTTCCGCGCGCCGCTCGACGTCGCGGTCAACCGCATCGTTGCGGGTCGGCCCAAGCTTAAATATTACGAAGCGGGCATGGATCTCGGGCTTTCCCTCGACCGCGCCGAAAGCTTCCGCATTTTTCAAGAACGCATTCTGAACAACTACGACCAGATGATCGAGACGGATAACTTCGTCCTGATGGACGGAACGGTTCGCGTCAATAAGCTTCAGAAGCTCATGCGCGATCTGGTGGGCGAGCGCGTCGATCTCGCAAGATTTGCGCCGAAAAAGAAATGAAGCGCGCCCGCTCCAATTCCGGTTCCAACGGCTCGTCGAACGGGCATCGGCCGAAATCCGCGAAGAAAGGCAAGAACGGCAACAGCGATCTCACCTCGCGCTTTTACGGAATCCCGCTTCCCGGAATCAAGCCAGAAGAACTGAGTGGCAGCCTGATCGTCGTTGAAGGAACCGACGGCTCAGGCCGCTCGACGCAGATTTCCCTCCTCACCGAGTGGCTCGAATCCGAGGGCTTCGCTGTCCAGACGATGGGCTTGCGGCGGTCTTATCTGGTCGGCGAAGATATCGACGCGCTTCTCGCCGAAAACGCCGTCACGCGACTCACGCTCGCGTTGATGTACAGCACCGATTTCTTCGACCAGCTCGAGCGCCGCATTTTGCCTGCGCTGCGTTCGGGGTTGATTGTTCTCGCCGATCGCTATATCTTCACGCTGATCGCTCGCGCGGCGGTCCGCGGGATCAGCCGGGACTACGTGCACGGAATTTACGAGACGGCGCTGCGTCCTGATCTGACCTTCTGGCTGAATGTCCGGCCGGAAGTGGCATTCGACCGCGAGTTCAAGAAGTCGCAGACGATCAGCTACTGGGAGTCGGGTCGCGACATGTCGCTTTCAAACGACCTGTTCCAGTCGTTCATCCGCTACCAGTCGATGATCAAGCGCGAGTTCGAATATCTTTCGAAAAGGCACGGCTTCATCGAGCTCGATGGCGAAGCAAGCGTTTCCGAGGTGAATCGCGCGCTGCGCAAGCGCATCGCGTCGCACTTGGGAATTCGCAGCACGCACTACAAGCCTTCGCACGCGCTCGCGCACCTCTGGCGCTAAAAGACGAGTGGCCGCCCCAGTCCAACTGAGCGCGATCGACGCCGGATCGAACGCCATTCGCCTCGTCGTCGCGCGAGCTACTTCTCCGCAGCAGATTCAAATTCTTGAGACCGAGCGCGCCTCCGTGCGTCTGGGCCACAACGCATTCACGCATCGCATGCTCGCTGACGACACGATCGCCCGCGCATCGCGCGCCTTCCGCCACTTCCGAGATCGCATGGATCACCACCACGTGAGCGCCTATCGCGCCGTCGCTACGTCCGCCGCGCGCGAGGTCCGCAATTGCCGGCGGTTGATGGAGCGCATCCGGCGCAAGAGCGGAATCGAGCTCGAGATTATCAGCAGTCAGGAGGAAGCGCGCCTAGTCTGCTCGGCGGTGCATTGGGCTCTCGGCGATCGGGTCCACCCGCGACTGATCTTTGATCTTGGCGGCGGAAGTTTGGAACTGAATTTCTTCGACCGAGGCCGGCTGCAGCAGCGCGTGGCCTTACCCCTCGGAACGATTCGCCTGATGGAGACATTCGCGATTGAGGGCGCGATTGACGAAGATCGCTTGCGGCGGCTGCGTCACCATATCCTTTCGTTGCTGCACAGCTCCATGCCCAACCGGCCGCAACTTTCCCGCGCGATCGCGGTCGCATGCGGAGGTAATGCAGAAGCTCTGGTACGAATCGCTCCGGGGCCCTTCGTCGAAAGATCGCCCACCATCAACACTCGCCTGCTGCGGGATCAGATGTGGCGCATCCTGAGTCTGGACGTTCCCTCGCGCATGAGAGTCTTTCGCGTTCGCAAGGACCGCGCGGAGGTGATGGGCATTGCCTCAATCATCATCACGACTCTCGCGCATTGGCTCGGTGTGCGCTCGCTTCTCGTGCCGGGAGTCGGTGTGCGCGAAGGGTTGTTGCTCGATTTGGTCGAAGAGCAGTATTCCGGCGCAATGGCTTCGGCTGAAGAAAAAGACCGCGCCGAAAAACTCCTCGCGGGCGTCCGATGGTTCGCGCGCCGCCACAGCGTTGATTCGCAGCATGCGGATCAAGTGGCGCAGATTGCGCTCTCGCTTTTCGATCAATTGCGCCCCATCCACGAGATGGACTCGGACATGCGGCTGATTCTCGAAATGGCCTCGCTGCTGCATGACATTGGACATTTCGTTCATCGCAAGGCGCACCACCGGCACGGAGAATACCTCGTCCGCTACGGCGAAATCCCCGGTCTAGGCGGCTGGAGACGCGAAATGGTCGCGGCGCTCGTGCGTTACCATAACTGCAAATCAGAGCCGCAGGTTGCGCACACCTCCTACGCGGCGCTCGACAACCAGAAGCGAAGAGATCTTCGCCTGTTGACTTCGCTGCTGCGCGTCGCTGAGAAGCTCGAATCGGAACACGCGCAAATGATTTCCGGCGTCGACGTGCAAATCGCCGGCCGCCGCGCGATCTTCCTGATTCAAGCCGCCGAGGGTACGCGGCTCGACATCGCAGGCCTTCAGCGCAAGTCCGATCTCTTCGAAAAGGAATTTCACCTCAAGGCGGAATTCCGTCGGGCCCAGCGCCGCGAGCAGGTCGCCTAAGGCATGATCCTCTATTTGGTCCGCCACGGAATTGCTGTTGATCGCACCGATCCCAAATGTCCGCCCGAACCGGAGCGTCCTCTCACTGCGCGAGGCGTGCAAAAGACGCGTGCCGCAGCGCTTGGGCTGCAAGCGCTTGGTGCGAAGCCGGACGTGCTGATTACGAGCCCACTTGTCCGCGCGGCGCAGACGGCGGAAATTCTCGCCGAGGCGCTCGGCTTTTCGCCGGAAAAGATCCGCGTCAGCGAAGCTCTGAAGCCCGCGGAAAATCCCGCCACGATCATGAACGACATCGCGAAGCTTCGAGCCAAGGAAGTCATGTGCTGCGGCCACGCTCCGCACGTCGATCTCCTGATCGCACAACTTGCGGGAGCACGCGGGATGTTTACTACGCTGAAGAAAGCCGGCGTCGCTTGTTTCGAGCAAGAAGGCGGGCACGGCAGGTGGCAGTTGATCTGGCTGTTGAGTCCGAAAATCCTGCGCGACTTGGGGGACTAGGGCGCAGAATTACGCGGTGCGGCGTGCCGCCGGGGCCGAGGCCGCCACGAGCGCGTGGCCCCATTGAAATCCCGCCCTCCAGGTGAGCCACGGCGAGTTGGGTCCCGCGCTCAATTGGAGAAACTCTTCGAGACAGGCCTTTCGCTTCGTATCGATTCTCTCATTCCACTGCGCCACAGAAGCCGCACTGAGCCGCGGACAACTGCGCCGGATCTTGGCGCGCAGCACGTCCATGTCGTGCACCTCACCCAGCAGATCCTGCATCTGCGTGAGGTCCCCGCTCCAGACCTCCGAGCGCTGCGGCAGAAAATTCTCGACGATGTATCGAAAGTGCTTGATGCCGATTCGCAGACGGTGCCAGGCCAAGGTGCTGCGGCTCTTGCGGGCTTTCTGAAACAGCTCGGCCGCTTCGTTTAGCCGCGCCAGCGCTAGGCGCTGAAACACCACGCTCTCCAGTGGAAAGAACTGCGCCTTCGGCGCCAGTTTGCGCGCGAGCTTCTTCCAGGCCTTCCGGTCAAAAGCCTCGAGCGCCTTCTCCGCATTCGTGCGGTGCAGCTTTTCCTGCCCCGCAAGCAAGCGCAGCATGTGTGTTCGCACCGGATCGCCGGAGGGTCCCAACTTCTTCAACCATCCCCGCTCGACCTGCGCGTCGCGCAGCTCGCCGAGCGCATGAAACAGATCGCGGCTGGCCTTCTTTAGCTTTCGCCATCCGGGACTAGGATTCACTTCGTCGAGGGCTTCGGCCATCGTGCGGCAGCGACGTAGCGCGACGCGAAGGTCGTGGACGTCGTCGGCATCCCATTCCCGCGCGGCTCGATCAGCCCTTTCGGGGACACGCTCCATCCACACTTCAAACCCGAGTTTCTTGGAGTTAGTGGGAGTCGGCAATGTGATCGTCTGAGCCACGAAGTAACCGAAAAACCCCAGGGGAGCCGGGACGGAAGAGTCATGTTAACCCGTAGCGTCGAACTTCGCTAGGCCGTCCAGAGATAGGTCTGGGGCAAGAATTCCACAGCTGTGGAAAACTGGCCCGCATTGGGATCGCGCAACGTCCGCGGAACTAGGAAACGAACGAGCAGCCGATGCGGATGCGGCCACCCTCCGTGCTCGAAGTGTAGACCTTTCGCAAGACAACCCGTACGGGCGGCAGGATCGGCACGTGCAGCACGGCGTTGAACTGGCTGGGCAGGTCGTTTTGGCCCTCTATTTGGAGAGAGACACCGCCGTAGCTCAAGTCGATTACTCGGGCTGTTCTCTGACCAAGCTCGGCAAACACCGCGTGGGCTTTGGTGCCGGCTAGCGAGACCCGCTCCCATTTCCTGCCCTCGGCGTGGGGCGGCGGAGTCGGAGTAGGCACAACGGTCGGCCTGGGAGGTTGCGGCGGAGGAACGCGCGGCGGCGGTGCAGCCGGCGTTTCTCGGGGCGGAGGAGGTGCTGCGGCTTCCACGCGCGGCCTCTCCGCTTCCACGGGCGCAACACGCGGTGGCACCCGGGTTGAATGTTTCAGTGCATAGAGTCTTTCGTCGGCAACGCTCAGGAGCGCGGCCTTTTGATCGCCGTCCTGCGGATGAACCGCGACGCCGAAATCCAGCGTGACATCGATATCCATTTTCAGCGGTCTGAGTTGGTTCTCGTACTCGGCTCGGACGCGTCGGCACAGCGTGACGGCCTGCTCGGCGTCGGTTTCCGGCAGCAGCAGCGCGAATTCGTCTCCACCAATGCGGAAAGCAAAATCCGAAGCGCGCAGCGTTGTGCGAAGCGTCGTGGCCGCGATCTGAAGCACATGGTCGCCCTGCAAATGTCCGTAACGGTCGTTCACTTCCTTCAATCTGTGGAGATCGAGGATTGCGATGGCGAGCTGCTGGCCGTAGCGTTTGGCGCGGTTCAACTCCTTTTCAAGATATTCGTCGAACAGCCGCCGATTGTAGAGGCCCGTGAGCGCATCGGTGGCCGCGTTGATCTGCAGCTTCTTGAATTCGTCGTATTCCACGAGAATCGGCACGCGAAGAGAGCTCGTCGACGAAAGCACATCGACCATCGCTGTTTTGAGCGAAACTCTTCGGCCCACACCTGCTGTGAGTTCGCGACGCCATTGCAGAATTTTCGACCAGTATTCGGTGCTCTGCTCTTCCGTGAGTTCAATCTGCGCGATGGTTCGGAAGAATTGACGCAGAAATTGAGCGCGTGCGGATTCGTCGAGCCCTTCCAGGGTCTCCACGAGCAGGTCGAGGAATGAGTCTTCCGCCGAAGGCTTCGGCTGAAATGATTCGCCGGGCTGGGCCATCAATAAGTGTCCGAGCTATTCCTACCTACCCTGACACAGGGGGACATCTGCGGGGCATCTAACTTATAGCACGGAACAGTCCATTTGCAGGCCGGAATGAATCCCGGCTGGTAGCCGTAACTTGCTGCTAGACGAAAGATTAGGCCTACGACAACGATTGTCCGTCCCGACCGGACTCTCGGACAAAAGAAAGGGAAAACGAATTCCACAAAAGGCCAGTGTCCGTCGCAGGTAGAGGTAAGCGGATGATCGTGCCGAAATCAACCAATCGGCTTGAGAAACTCGACTCCCACCAGGTGGACATCCCCGGCTTCCTGTTGCCGCCTTACTCGCGCTTGGATTGGCGGCATTCCGGCCGGAACCAGTGCCGAAGATGTGATTGACGGGGCGGGGATCGTCAAAGTGACGACCGCGCCGATGGCCAATTGACGCGGGCTCGTGATAAACGCGCCAAGCGCGCTTATATCGAGGGTTTTGGCAAGCTCGACAAACTGGTCGCCGTGCGCATCTCTTCCGCGAATGAACAGCGGTACCTGCAAATGGATGCGTTGGAAACGCCTGCGCTCGTCGACCAGTGCAGGCAGGCCTAGCTTCGGCATTGCGGCGTCTTCGCGAGCTCTCATTTGGTACGCGAGTATTAGTACTACTCTATGCTGCGATCTACGTGCAAGTTCCTAGCCGCGAAACTGCCTCGATGAAGCCCAGTGAATTCAATGCGATACAGCGACGCCCGGGAAACCGTGGATGCTGACTGAATGAAAATATGCAAATTTTCGGCAATTGCTTTCCAAGAGTGTGCAATTGTAGGACCCGTTTCCCATTGACACTATTTGGTGCATTTTGCGAGCATACAGAACCTCAAGCGCATCCCTCGGCGATCTAGGCAGGATTGATAACGCTTTCTTTGCGCGCCGGAACCGGCATCGGAGGGCGGGTTGTCCAAGACTGCGGTTGTTGACAAGCAAACGAGCGGCCAGGCGACCTTTCAAACCGTCGCGAGCCTCTTGGATGCCGTTGACCGCCCGCTGCTAGTTTCCGATCGCGGCGGAAATATTCTTTTCTCGAATCTTCACGCGCAAGACGCGATCCGCATGCAAGCCTCCGCAGGGACCTCTGCTCCTGATCTTTTCCGCGATATTCTCGGTGCGGATCGAAAGCACGTTCTCAGTCAACTCGAGGCCGGCGAGCAAGAGGTCAATCTCCCTGTCCAATGCGCCGCCGGCACTTTTCGCGGAAGAATACGCTGGCTTCCAGAACCCGACTGGCTCGCCGTGTTCTTGGAACCGGCTCCTCCCGAGCCTCCCGCCGAGGAGACCGAGATGCGCCAGACCGTTCAGGAGCTGATGCAGGAGCGGGAAATCACCTACCGAAATCTTCTTGCCGCTTATTTGCGGCTCCAGGAAGCGAACCGGCAAAAAACTGTCTTTCTCGCGTCCGCGGCGCACGAGCTCAAAACTCCGCTTGCGGTGATGAAGGGCTATTACGAGTTGCTGCTAACGGGTTCACTGGGAAAACTCAGTGAACGCCAGATCGATATTCTCCGAGAATCGAAGGAGAGTTGCGACCGCCTGGTGCGCCTGGTTTCGATGTTTCTGAACTACTCGGCGCTCGAGAGTGGAAAACTCATCTTGCAACTACACGAGAATGATCTGCGCGATTGCATCAACGATCTGGTGGCGCGATGGAAGGACGCGTTTCAGCGCGCCAACGTGCGGCTGGATGTCCAAGTGGCTGCAGATTTGCCTGTTTTCCGCTTTGATTATCAGAAAGTGCAGCAGTGCATCGTCAATCTTCTCGATAACGCACTGAAACACACTCCGTCGCAAGGGACGGTGCATTTGGTGGCTCAGACGCACTTTTGGGAGCGGCGTGTCTCGGAGACAGCGCCCGCCGAGGACCGGCGGCTGCGGCGCGGACAGCCGCCGAATAGCATATTCGTGACAGTCACCGACACGGGCAGCGGAATCGCAGCCGAATTTCACCAGGAAATCTTCGAGGAATTTGTGCGGGTTGATCCATCCTCTTCGGGCATGGGTCTGGGACTCGCGATCACGAAACGGCTGATCCAGGCGCATCGCGGCAAGATCTGGGTCGACAGTGAACTCGGCCGCGGCAGTTCGTTCTCGTTTCTGCTTCCGATTCATCTCGAGTAGGCGGTGCCGCAGGACACAGGTGCGTGGAAAATGACGATGGCCAACAAAGAGAAGATCATGGTGGTGGACGATGAGCCGAGTATCCGGAAATATCTCCGGACCCTGCTCGAAGTCGACGGCTTCCAGGTCGAGACGCTCTCGAATGGCAAAGAAGCGCTGAAGGCAATTGGCGAGGGAGAGCGTCCCGATTTCATCATCCTCGACGTGCTGATGCCGGAGATCGACGGCCTCGAAACTTTGCGCCAGTTGATGCAGGTCGATCGCTCCCTCAACGTGATCATGCTTTCCTGCGCCAACGAAGTGAATACCGTCGTAGAAGCCATTCGTCTCGGCGCCCTTGATTACCTGACGAAGCCGTTTGAGAAAGCCGAGCTCGACGCCGCGTTTCTGAAAGTGAAGCAGAAGCAGCAGCTACGCACGGAAAACGAGGCCCTGCGCGAGTACTGTGAAGCCCTAACCGAAGACATTTCGTTCCTGGCCGCCAGCCCGCAGATGGTGAAAATCCGCCAGCAGATTCTGCAGATTGCTCCGGTCGACGTACCCATTTTCATCAGCGGAGAAAGCGGCGTCGGCAAGGAAGTTGTCGCCCGCATGATCCATCTGCGTTCCAGGAGGCAGCAGCAGCCTTTCGTCAAAGTCAACTGCGCGGCTCTGCCGGGCGAGCTGCTCGAATCGGAATTGTTCGGCTTCGAGCAGGGAGCGTTTACCGGCGCGGTGCGCGCCAAGCCCGGAAAATTTGAGCTCGCGAACAAGGGCACGATTTTCCTCGACGAAATCGCGGAAATGAGCCCGCACCTCCAGGCAAAACTGTTGCACGTGCTGCAGGACGGCCAATATTCGCGCCTCGGCGCGCGGTCTGTTGTAAACGTGGACGTTCGCGTTCTCGCTGCTACAAACGTCGACGTCAAGGAGGCGATGCGCAGCGGCAAATTCCGTGAAGACTTGTACTATCGCTTGAACGTCCTGTCGCTCCACATTCCGCCGCTCCGCGAGCGTACGGGCGAAATCCCGCTTCTCTTCCGCCATTTCCTCGTGAAGTACAGCGAAAAATATCAGAAGACTCCGCCGGACCCTTCGAAGAACCTGCTCGAGGCCGCAATGCGCTATCCGTGGCCCGGCAACTTGCGCGAGCTTGAGAATTTCGTCAAGCGTTACGTGATCCTCGAAGACGACGCTGGCAGCTTCCGCGAACTTTTGGAGATGACGAGCCAGCAGGCACGTGTCGCTCCGCGCGAGGAGGTGCCCGCGCCGAAAGAACAAGGGCTCAAGGCCCTCGTTCGTGGCCTGAAAGATGAAGCCGAGATGGAAGCAATCGCCGACGCGCTGAACAAAACGAATTGGTGCCGCAAAGATGCGGCGCGAATGCTTGGAATCAGCTACAAAGCGCTGCTCTACAAAATGCGGCAGTTCAATCTTGATGCAGGTCGCGGGGCCCGCTCCGCCGCGGCCAAGGAAGCTGCGAAAGTGGCGGCGGCAAGAGAAGCGGCATCCAAGGCTGCAACTCCGGCCGACGAAGTTCCCGTCGCGCCGGCCGTCCGCGGCTCATAGGCAATCCGCTCCTCTCGAGAACTGCCTACTGCGGTCGCGGTATTCCCTTTCGATCGCCTGTCATCCGGGAATGCATACTCTCCGCGCTCGAGTCTGGTTCAATTCGACTCATGGTCTTGGTAGTGGGCGTAGTTCTATATCCCGGAAAATAGTTGCATATCTAGAGCACATTCATTGAAATACCGCTTTCTATTTGACATCGGGTTGGTCTAGTATTCCGCTCCGAAACAGGCGGCGTGCAACGCTTCATTGCATGCGAATCGGGTCGCTGAGTTCACGCACCCGAAAGACGAACTAGAATCGACGTTGTTTTCAAAGGGTTTGTTTACCCTCTCTCTTCCAGCCAAGCTAGAGGACTAGGCAAAGCTGCAGTTCTGAGGGTCGGCCTCATAAGTTGAACCTGTAGCGGGTGTTTTGGAAAACCGATTGCTGACTTAGTTTCTGGGGGGAAGACTGTGAAATCTAATCCAGTCGTGATGGAGCCGCAGCCATGACTGAACGCCGCATGGCGCGTCGCTACGATTTGTCGCTTCCCGTCAACATCCGCATGCCGATCAACCGGGAACCCCGCACGCAGAGTGGCCAGACCCGCGATATCTCCACGCGCGGAGTTTACTTCACTCTGCAAAATGATCTTGCGCCCGGCACCGAGGTCGATTTCACGTTGACGCTTCCCACCGAGATTACTCGCGGCGCGGAAGTCTTCGTTCGCGCTCACGGCCGTGTAGTTCGCGTCGATAAGCACCCGGAAGATTTGCAAGAAACTGTCGGCGTGGCCGCTGTGATTGAACGCTACGACATCATTCGCGGCGAAGGCTCTCACGCATAAGCTCCACTTCACCGGCATCACACCCTCTCAAGCGTTCCAGTACCCTCTGTGGCGCATTGTTCCCGCGCAATCTTTTTGGGTTCGCCTGTAAATAGCTCCAAGGAACTCCGATTGCCAACTCACTGGGAATTGCCCTTCCTGAAAGTGACAACATTTTTCAAGCGATTCATCTCAAAACAGCTGCCTCTGCGCTCGCTCCCACACTTGTGGGCTCGCGAGGCGACTCCCTAAGCTCAATAGATTGAGCGAATTGAAAAAGCCGCCGAGATATCCACAGGATCCCGGAAACATTTTGCGCACGCTCGCTTGGCACACAAGTTTGGCTTCCGGTGTGCTTCCTCTAGCTCGGGCCCGATTCGCACTCTATCTAAATTTCTGACTGCTCATGGCATCGACCGCGCCTGCGAAATCGTCGTTTCCACCGCACTCCCACGAACTTCCGCCCGAACGCATCTACTTCGGACCATCCGCAGCCATGCAAACAATTCGGCAAAAGGTGGGCCGCGCGGCGGGTCTCAACGTCCCGATTCTAATTCTCGGTGAAAGCGGCACCGGCAAAGAAGTCCTTGCGCGATTCATCCACCAGCAGTCGCCGTGGCGCAACGGACCGTTCGTCAAAGTCAATTGTCCGGCAATCCCCGGAACGCTGATCGAAAGCGAGCTGTTCGGTTATCAGAAGGGCGCATTCACCGGCGCCAACACTTCCAAGCCCGGCCGTATGGAAATGGCGCAGGGCGGCACCATGTTCCTTGACGAGATCGCCGAACTCGACGCAAGTTTGCAGGCGAAGCTGCTTCATGTCTTGCAGGACGGCCATTTCGTGCGCATCGGTGACCATGAAGAAAAAAGCCTCGATGCGCGCGTCGTCTGCGCGACGAACCGAAACCTCTCACGTGAAATCGAGACGGGCGCGTTCCGCTCGGACCTCTTTTACCGCATCAACGTGATCGCCCTCACCCTGCCTTCCCTGCGTGATCGGCGCGATGACATTCCGTATCTCGCCGAATACCTGCGCGAACAATTCAATCGCCGCTTCCAGCGCGAAGCTCCTCCGCTGTCGAAGGAGACTGTGCACCTGCTGCAGCAGCGGGATTGGCCGGGCAACATCCGCGAGCTGGAAAACTGCATCGCTCGTTACGTCGCTCTCGGTTCGGAAGAGACATTTTTCCCCGATCAGGCTGAAAGCCACCCCGCGCACCTCGTCTACAACTCTACTCCTGACGGCAATATTCCGCTGAAACACATCGCCCAGCAGGTCACTCGCAACATGGAGCGCGATGTGATCCTGAAAGTCCTTCAGGCAAATCACTGGAATCGCCGCAAAGCAGCGGAGGTCCTGAAGATCAGCTACCGCGCGTTGCTCTACAAAGTCCGCCAAGCTGGTTTGCCAGCCAAGCGGCCGCGGCAGAAGATGCCCGGAAACGGCCAATTTCCAACCGAGTCGTCGGCGGAAGCGGACTGATCTCACTCGCGTTGTCCAATCACTTCTTCCGCCCCGAGCTACAAATCGCCTTCTAAGTTCAAATTAGGGGCCAGCCTCGGCGACAGCCAGACCCGTATCAGGTATGTAATCAAGGGCCGTGTCCCGCCTTGCCCATGTCATGTGGTTCGGCTAGCCTTAGTTAAGCATGAGCAAATCCAACGGCAAGTCGAGTCTACGAGTCTGCCTGCTCTCGCCGCACCCGATGGTACTAGCCGAATTCCATCGTTTGCTCGAAGACTCTGGCTTCCAGATCACTTCCAAGCAGCTCGACTCGATGTTGGCACCGGACTTGCGCCACCTCGAAATCCCGCGTGCATCGATCTATGTCGTCGACGCCCATGCCGCCCGCCAAGCGACTGGGGCTTTGATGGGGAACATTCTCGAGCGCTACAGCTCGGCGCGCCTGTTGGTAGTTG
>DASPUN010000028.1:0-36954 GCA_035622875.1 Candidatus Acidiferrales bacterium | reverse complement strand
CGCGACGCCGGAGCCTGCGGAGCGGGACTCGTGCCTCGGAGAAACGATTCCAGGCTCGACCGCAGCACGCGCACATGCCCGCCTGGACTGCGAAGCGATTCAAGCTGGCCCGCCGCGCACATGCGCTTCAGGGTGCGGACCGAGAACCCGGTCAGCCGCGCCGCCTCGGAAACGGGGACGCTCTCGGGCAAGGTCGTCATCGCTTACCCGCTTCAGAAGCTACGTTTCTTCCGCAGTGTTTGCAAACGCGTGCTTCGAGTCGGATCGGTTCCGCGCAATGTGGGCACGCTTTGTATTCAGGTAGCTGCGAGTCCGGTTCCCGTTTCCGCCTTCTGCTGAGGATCAGGACCGCGAGAAGGATGAGCACGAGAACGAAAATGACTGTTGCTGGCGTTGGTTGCATCGGACGTTCCCCTCGACGAAAGAGCGCAGATACTGGACACTTTCGCTCTTCGCATGCGAATGCGTGCATTGTACCGCTTTGCCGCTCGCCTGTTTACGGTTTGCCTACCCGATTTGTCCGTGATCGTCGGGCAAAATCGCATTTCGCCCGATGGTCACGCCAGGGAAAACTTGGGCAAACTTGGGCAAAGAATCCGGTTCCAGAACCCCGTTTTTGCCCCGGTTGCGAGGGGAAGCGCAACAGAATCAGCGAGACTTAGGATTGACCTCGCAGGCTCATAACCCGGAGGTCGTCGGTTCAAATCCGACCCCCGCAACCATCTCAAGATTGCTTTGGGCCGTGCTCGTAAGCGGCCCTTTTTCTTTGCCTAAGAGACTCCATTCCCCTGACGCAACGTAGCAGCGCTTGCCCTCTACCTCCGCGGGCCTCATTACGATCCTATCGATGTGGCGAGACAATTCTGCGCGTGCAGCGCCAACATCCGCATACAACAACCTTCTTACGTTCGCCAGACGGGAGTGCACAAACTCCCGCAGGTTCGCGACATGGCCTTCAACTGATTCAAGTCCCGAGCCAAGAACCTGCTCGGTGATTCGTGAAAGTTCACTCTCCCGCTTGGCGATTTCGGCCATGACCGCCGGCGAGTGCACGCCTGTCGCGAGGCCCGCCGTGAGCCTCTGAATTTCCGCTTCCAGTTCGCGTTTTCGTTGTCTCAAAGCGTCTCTTTGACCGAGGACATTTTGTAGTTCCCGTTTGAGGGCATCTTCGAATTGCCGCAATGCATAATCAACAGCCTCCGGCTGGAGCACTCGCCGCTGCAATTCCGCCACCAGCCCTGTCTCAACTAGGTCCTGGCTTTCGCGAAGGTTGTTTGAGCACGTGCCGCGACTGAAGTTCCGCGGGCACCCGTAACGCCTTCGGCCATGCTTGCCGTGCCCGGAGACAATGATCAGATTAGAACCGCATTCAGCGCACACCAAGAAACCAGAGAAAAGATACTTGCCGTGGGCGCTGCGGGCGAGTAATCCGCGAGGTCTACCCTGGCCGTACCTTTCGTTTACCCAGTCGATTCGCAACTGTACGCGTGCCCAAAGTTCGTCGGGAATACTAGGACTGAAATTCGCACGCAAGTGAGGGTTGCAAGCGAAACGTGAATCCGCCGCGGATTTGGTTCGAGTGCTTTGTCTTAGCCTCCGGTACCTGTATTTTCGCGAAGGACGTTCGACATCCAACCGCTTACAATCTGCGGCTCGCTTATGCGGCCCGAGTTAATCACAGCACTTCGGTTGCAACACAGCCAGCATGTAGTATTCAGCCCGGCGTCTCGACTCACCGCCTTCGATAACGACATACTGCACCGTACAGTTGGTGCGAATCCAAGCCTTCTATGATCGCTTCGTGAGTCTCGGGAACCTGCGACGCCTCCACACGAGCAACTCTCCAACCCGACAGTTCAATGCCTGGCACAGTTTGTCCAACACTGCGGCGTCAAACCTCGTCGCCTTGTTATGCGCCAGCTTTAGCAGCGTTGGATAGGTCACACCGGTGATCTGTCTTAGGCGGTAAAGCGAAAACCCCTTTCGTTTCGCAACTGCGGCGAGCCTACAAGTAATCATCGTGGATAGGCCTCCAAATGCTATATCCAATATCGCATAGATATGCATTCATTTACATGTAGGGCTTCTTGGTATACGGTTAGTTACTGCCAATGGCCTGCTTGGCTCGCACAATCACAGTCTCAAGTGCAAGTTGGCCGAGGGACGCCCCTACCCCACTGTCCCTCACCCAAAGAGGCCCATATTGCCCGCCAGGCCTCATTTCCAGTCGGTTTGCGAGGCAGTTTTACCAGGTTGGGACCGCGGTTTTGGGCAAAACCGGGAGGAAAACGTGAAAACCGCAATCTACGCCAGGGTTAGCACCCACAACGGCCAGGACCCAGAAATGCAGTTGCGCGAATTGCGAGATTACTGCCAGCGGCGCGGCTGGCAAGTCGCAGACGAGTACATCGACGCGGGCATCTCGGGTGCCAAGGACTCGCGCCCGGAGTTGAACCGCCTTGTCGCCGATGCGCACAAGCGCCTTTTCGACGTTGTAGTGGTTTGGCGGCTTGACCGCTTTGCGCGCTCGGTTTCGCACCTGCTGCGGGCGCTGGAAACGTTCGGAAGTCTCGGAATCGAATTTGTAAGCCTGTCCGAACAGGTGGACACGAGCACGCCAGCGGGCAAAATGGTGTTCACGGTCTTGGGTGCGGTAGCGGAACTGGAGCGCAGCTTGATTGCAGAGCGCGTGCGAGCCGGGCTGCGCAACGCCCGCGCCAGGGGCAAACGGCTGGGCAGGCCGCGCAAGGCCGCGCCTGCTAAAGCAATTGCCCAGCTACGCTCGCAGGGCGCCACCTGGCGTGCTATAGCTGCCAAGCTTGGTGTTTGCCCTGCCACGGCCTACAAGGCCAGTAAACGCTGTTTAGAAAACCCTGCAGCACAGCCACCTGTAGCTCGGTGAAAACAAGGCGCACTTTCCGCCAGTAGACGCGTTTAGATAACTAATGTTTTCTACACAAAATCGGGCATGCGCGGCCGGGCTGCGAACGCAATCCTAGACTAAACCGAATCGGTTGTTGGAATGCTGACTATTCCAAGCGAAGCTCTTACTTACGCTTGGGAGCAGAATCACGAGCCGACCGTTTTGCAAGGAGCCGATGGGACCCAGTGGCCGCCTCTAATGCATTTCACTGCGTCTGAGTTTTTCGCCATGGATCACGAGTCCACAAGGTGGAGTCAGGCCCTTGCGTCGGACGATAGACCCGCGAGGCCTAGTGACTTTATAACGTGATCCGTGCGTTTGCACTTTGCGAGGGCACTGAAGTGGTGGTATTCGTTCTACGTAATTGCCGTCGTTGAGGGAATACGAGTATGGCATGGCCATTTCAAACAAAGGAAAGCAAGGAGCAGCACAGGCACGAGGAGCAGCAGTTCATACGAGAAGAGGAAGCGGCACGACGGCTGGCCGATCTTTTCATTCGTCACTACGGCATGGAAGCTCCGGAGATCATAGATGAGCTTGAGCGGATACACCAATTTTCACCGGTTCCCATCTGGGCGCCTTCGGGAGAAACAGGAGGTTATTTCCATCAACTGGTGAAAGAGCTATCCGATGGCCAGCTGACGCCTGAGGAGACCTCGCGATTAGTAGCTATGCTTTCGTGGCCGGAACTGCAGGCCTACAAGGATCGCGGCGGGCCGACGTGCCTAGTGTTGGCGGCTATTCGACATCCGGCTGAATCGTACGTTCCTACCTTGAGCGAACACGTAGCGCGGCTAGAGAAAGAAATCAAAATACTTCCGTCATCGCAGTACCGCACCGATGTTGCATCTGAAATCAGACTTACGAAGAGCGCAATCCAGGCCTGTCGGGTGGGTCCGTAGGCGCCAGCGATTCCAGCGATCGAGATCTCTCATCCTGGCGGTCGCTCATTTTGCGCGCGGTTCTAGTCTTGTTTCGGCGATTCGAAACGATAACCAACCCACGGTTCGGTCAGAATGTAACGGGGCTTTCTGGGATCCGACTCTACTTTCTTCCGCAATTGATTGATGAGCACGCGCAAGGATTCTGTTTCCTCGCCGTAGTCCGGCCCCCACACTGTCTGAAGCAACCATCTATGTGTGAGGGTCTTGCCCTTGTGTAACACCAACTGGCGTAGCAACTCGAATTCCTTCGGGGTCAATCGGACGGTGCGTTTTTTTGCGGAGACGCTTCGACGCTCGAAGTCGATCGTAAGATCGGGCGAAACGAAGGTGGGAAGATCGTCTGAGCCGACCCGGCGGATGGTGGCGCGAACACGAGCGATCAACTCATCCGATCCGAAGGGCTTGACGACGTAATCGTCCGCGCCTGCGTCGAACGCCTGAACTTTGTCGCGCTCGCTCGCGCGAACGCTGAGCATAATTACAGGAATGTGGCTGCTTCTGCGGATTTCCCTGCAAGTTTCAAAGCCGGATATCCCGGGCAAATTGACGTCGAGCAGGATCAAATCGACGCGCTCGCTGCGAATCAGCTCGAGTGCTTCTTCACCGTTGCGCGCATCAAGAATCGTGAAACCCTGAGGAACCAAGATCGCACGAAGCGCGTGTCGAATCTGAGGGCTATCATCGACAATCAAAATCAGTTCAGTCTTCATTAATACACGCAGAACCGCAGGAGACGAAGTGCCAAACACTTCAGCACCGCTCTCATCCATGGTACCCTTCGATCTATTCGCAAGGTTTCCACCAACAAAGGCGCTCACGGCTTCGCTCTCCGTTTAACGGACTTCTGTGGCGTCGGCTCGAAGCGATACCCGAATTGATGTTCCGTATGGATGTAACGAATGCGATCCGGCTCGAGCTCGATTTTTCGCCGCAATTGATTGATGGTGACGCGGAGACGCTGGACGTCACGCACATGCTCCGGCCCCCACAGGGATTGAAGCAGCGTGTGGTGCGCAACCGGCTTGCCCTCGTTCAATACAAGGTAGCGCAACAATTCGAACTCGCTAGGCGTCAGATGAACCGGCTGATCGGCGAGAGTCACGCGGCGGCGCTCGAAATCGATTTTTAGTTCACCAGATTCAAACGGCGGGACCGGCTCTGAACCCGAGACGCGCCGCCTGAGAGCGTGAATCCGCGAGAGCAGTTCCTGGATGCCAAACGGCTTTACCAGGTAGTCGTCGGCGCCGGCGTCGAACGCTTGTACCTTTTCTTCTTGCGTGCGGAGCACACTGATCACCAGTATCGGGACGTCTGAAATCTTGCGAATCTTTCGGCTCGCCTCGATGCCGCCCATCCCAGGCATCTTCAGGTCCAACAGGATCATGTTGACGGCGCCATCGGCCTGAATTTCTTCGATCGCTTCTTCCCCTGACCTCGCCTCGACTACTGTGTAGCCCGCGCTCGCAAGAGTCGTCCGCAAGGCGCGACGCACGTTGCTGTCATCGTCAACCAGCAAGATTTTCGCGGTGGCTAACGCAGGACTTCTCGGCGGCGCTTGTGAGGGTGACAGCTCAAGAGAGTTTGGCATTTGTTCCGCTCACCGCCTTGGCGAAAGAAGGCTCCAGGCTGTGCTATCCGATGCTGCATTGAAATAGATAAGAGAAGCGTAAAAGGTCCCTAAGGATTCCGTAAGCGCTGCTCCATAAAGAAGAGCTTCTGTTTCCGTAAGCGATTCATCGCCGTAAATCGATTCGAGCGATCACGTAATTGAGTTGGACCCGATTCGAAACTGCCCGTAGTGTGTGGCGCACCAGTTCACAAATGCAAAGAGCACGAACGGCACAACACGACGACGCTGTGAATCGGAAAGCACACGGACGTGCGGATGGACACCCGCGCGGCGATGCGCGCTAGATTCGGCGTCGCGCCTCACTGGATCTCTCGAAAAAAGACTGAGGCCGACTTAACGAAAGGCTTACCTAATTCTTACGCGTTTCATACGCTGGCCGGAGTGAGATTGCTTCGAAAGTAACGGCGCGATTCGGAAGGGGAACGAGTTCGGTAATGAAAAAGAAATGGCCAATAGACGAATTTCTTCAAGAAGGAGTCTTCGCTTGGTCCTGATGTCCGCAGAAATCGAGCGGTCAGGAACATCGCGGACGCAGGCGCCGCCTCGGCCACGGCGCCTGCACTCACTTCCGCCACAAACGTTCACGGCTCCGTGAACGCTCGGAGAAAGAGAGAGAGGAGCGAGTGAGAAAC
Source organism: Candidatus Acidiferrales bacterium (assembly GCA_035622875.1). Taxonomy (GTDB): domain Bacteria; phylum Acidobacteriota; class Terriglobia; order Acidiferrales; family UBA7541; genus Palsa-295. The sequence continues at coordinate 30,825 of DASPUN010000028.1, read as the reverse complement.
AGGCCGAGGTGGAATTCAGAACGAATCAATTTCGAATCGAACTCAGAAAGGAATCGCAACGTGAACGCCACAAATAAGCACAGAGCAAGAATTTCGCTGGCTTTCGCTGGTTCTCTCGTCCTCTTGCTGTGTTCCCTGTTTGTCGAAGTTCCGAGTGTATCGGCGCAATCGCAGAATGCCCCGCCCAAGGATTTCGCTGCGCTAAATGGGCCAGCGCCGGCTTCTGAAGCGAGTGCAGCGAAATCGGCAAGAGGAGAGTCTTCGAGCAACCCCGCAAGCTCTGCCGATGCGGAGATTCCTGCATCTATTGCGAAACAGCTCGAGGATATGGAGAAGCGGATCGAAGAACTTGAGGCGGAATTGAAGGCACGAGATGCGAAGGCGCAGCCAACTACATCGCCTGATGCCTCTCCGGCAGAATCGTCATCAGCGGCGCCTGCGTCAGTTTCCTTCAATGCCAACCCCAGTCAGAACCAGGTGCCTCCAGCACCAGCGGCTGCAACTGCAGCGCCTGCTTCGCCGAGCTTCGAGCCACAGAAGCAGACAAAGTCGGATCCGTTTTCGGCTTCGGATTGGACGTGGTTGAACGGCACTTCACGGAATAAGGACACTCCACTGGCCACGAAATACTTCACTCCAGAAGTCCGGTTCGATACGAACTTCATGGAGGACTACAACCAGCCGCGCGACCACACGATGGGCGGGTCCACCGAAAGCTTTCGAAGCGGCGAAGTCCAGCTGGAGCAAGTGAGCTTCGGCGGCGACATCCACGTGGACAACGTCCGAGGCCGAATCCTGACGATGGCTGGACTCTTCGCGACAACGACGCCGCGCAATGATGGGAGCGCCGGAGTCGGACAGTGGAACCTGAACGACGCTTACAAGTATTTCTCGGAAGCGTGGGGCGGGTACCACTTTAACGTGAATCATGGACTGAACATCGACGCGGGCATATTCGTGTCGTATATCGGGCTGTTCAGCTACTACAACTACGACAACTGGACCTACCAACCGTCGTTCGTTTCCTCGAACACACCTTGGTTTTTTAATGGCGTGCGCATCCAATGGTTCCCGACAGAGAAACTAAAGATCGAGCCGTGGATCATCAACGGATGGCAGTCCTATGCCAAATTCAACGGCTCGCGGGGGTTTGGCGGACAGATTCTCTGGCGGCCGAAGCCGTGGGTTTCGCTGGTCTTCAACAACTACGGCAATGGCACCGATACGCTCGGCGTGCCGGGACGTTCTCGTATCCATACGGACGACAGTATCGAGGTCAAGTACTACGACAAGCCGGAGAACCTAGGCCTGGACAAGATGGCCTTTTCGCTCACCGGCGACCTAGGGTGCGAATACGGCGGCGGTGTGAGCTGCCACAACAACAGCAACGGTCACCCGAAGCAGTCGTTCGCCGGATGGATGCTCTATGACCGTATGTGGTTCCACAAGGACCTGTTCGGGCTGACACTCGGCGGCGGCGCGCTGGACAATCCGGGGCGCTATCTTGTGCTCCTTCCGCCCATCAACGGTGCGACAGCTGTTTCTGGATCGCCGTACTTCCCGGGATATCCCGGAGCAAAATACAAGGGCTGGGATAGCACGGTGACGTTCGACTGGATGCCTAGCCAATTCGTCACTTTCCGATTTGAGACCGGGTATCGCTACGCTAACGTGCCGTACTGGTCGGGTCGTGGCGGAATCACTCCTCCGGGCGGTAACGTGTCTCCCGTGGCGAACAATGGGTCAGTCGGCACAGGCGCAAGTTACATCTGCACGAACGGTTCTACGTCGGCGGTCTCCGATTTCTCACCGTCGGGGCTCGGCTTCGGCGTCGACAATGCCGGTGGCGCAATCGCAGCATCCTGCACTGAACAGTATGGCGAATCTTGGACGGCGTGGGCGCCCGATCTGCGCAAGAACCAGTGGGTCAACACCATCGCCATCATGGTGAAGTGGTGAAACTCGGATGAACTGCGGGTTCATCCAGAACCGAAATCGCGCCGGAGTCAATCAGGCTCCGGCGCGGTCTCACTTGATTCCGATCCGGCGGACTCGAGGAATGCAAATCCGCGGATCTTTACAAACAACTTACACATTGCTTAGCGATTCCGTAGCTGTACCGCTGTTCAATCAATCAGAACGTGGAATTGCCTCCTCAATAGCGATTGAGTGACAAGTTTTGACTGTGACCTGCTGATGACGCGCGCCTTGCACAAAGCCATAGCTGCCCTAGTCCTGCTAACCGGTACCCTCGCACCGATGCAGTGTCGAGCACGCGACGCGGAAAGCACGACTCCGGTTTCTGCGGTCTCCGAATCGAGCTTGCCTGGCGCCGATTCCAATGCGCCAACGCTTCCGGTGTTCGGATGCGGGTCGGCTGCAACAATTTGGTGGGGCGATATCCACGATTCCTCGAACGGCATTCCGGTCGGTCTCGCGGTAGCGGATTTCACGGGCGACAGCCACCCCGATCTAGCAACGATCAAACTGGACCACTTTGACTCCGCGATCGCGCAGTACCTGATCGAGATTCAACTGACCGAAGGCGGGCATCAATTCCTGAGGCTGACAGCACCTCAGCGCGATCTTTTCATCACGCCAAGAGATGTGACTGGCGACGGGACGCTCGATCTTGTAGTTCGAGCTGTCGGTTCGCAGGCGCCGGTGGCCGTATTCCTCAACGACGGCTGCGGACACTTTTCGGCGCGCCAGCCCACTCCATTTGCCCGCGCCATCCGTGATGTTCCCACGAAATCCGAATTCGGGTCGATTCGGCTTTTCCTTGCCGCGCCCGCTTTAGCCCAAGGAAGTTACACCTTTGCCTGCCAGGACGATTCGTTGCGACCTCTGCAACTACAGAGAGGCTCTCTTTACGCAGGCGTCGAGCTGGCGCTGCGGCGATTCGATTCGTCGTTCGGTTCCAACCGAGCGCCGCCTACGTCCCTTTAGCTCCTCATTACGTGTTCCGAGTGGTTTGACGGACTAGAAAATCAGTCCGCGCGGCAGCCGTGTATTTGAAAGGTTCTCAGCAAACGCTCAGTTCTGGCGGGGAGGCAAAGATGCACTTCAGAGGTGTACAGAAATTGTGGCCTCTTTTGGGCTTCGTGGTGCTCATGTGCGGCTGCGGATCGAAAGGCAACCTCGCAGCGGAAGCGCCGCCTCCGGCAATAGTGGTTCCGGGTTTGGACGTGACGCACTTCGCCGTAGAGCATCCGGAGCGATATCCGGTGGCGACGACTGTCAAATACCAAGCGCCGTCGAAGCTTGTGGTGACAGGCGCGGTCTATCCCGATGTGGCTCGAACCGTACCGGTCGTCACTCTGGCTTCGGGGCGCGTCGTTGACATCCGTGCGCGACTCGGCGACACCGTGCAGAAAGGGCAGCTGCTTTTGCGCATTCGCAGCGACGACGTGTCGACCGGATACGATGCATACCGGAAGGCTGTTGCGGATGAGCTGCTCGCGCGCAAGCAACTCGACCGCGCGAAGCTACTCTACGAACACGGCGCGATCGCGTTACAGGACTTGGAGACAGCGCAAGACAACGAAGATGACGCGAAAACTACGCTCGAGACATCCACAGAGCATCTGAAATTACTTGGAAACGATCCTGAGCATCCGGGCGGGATTGTCGATATCACCTCGCCGACCACCGGGCAAATCACGGACCAGGAAGTTGTACTCGGCAGCACGATTCAGAGTTACTCCGCAAATCCGTTCACGATCTCAGACCTGTCGTATGTCTGGGTCGTCTGCGACGCGTATGAGAACGACATCGCCAACCTGCAGGTGGGCGAGCCCGCCGAAGTGCAATTGAACGCGTTTCCTGGCCAGCCGCTGAAGGGAACGGTGAGCAACATCGGCGCACTTCTCGATCCCACGATCCGCACGGCAAAAGTCCGCATCGAGGTGCCGAACCCGGGGAACAAGATTCGCGTGGGGATGTTCGCGACGGCAACGTTTTACGGCATGACGAAGCAGATGTATGTGTCGGTTCCGGCCACGGCCATCATTCACCTCCACGATCGAGACTGGGTCTACACACCTGCGCCGAACCAAATGTTCCAGCGCCTCGAAGTGAAAAGCGGAGATCAATTGCCCAACAAGATGCAGCAGGTACTTTCCGGATTGCAACTCGGGCAAAAAGTCGTGACCAACGCGTTGTCATTGCAGACGGCAATCGACAATCAATGAGCAATTCTGAGCGAGCCTCGGGGAATAACAGATGATTCGTGCTCTTGTCGATTTCGCCCTGAATAACAAATTCGTCGTGTTGGCGCTCGCGGTCCTTCTCGTCGGATGGGGCGCCGTCTCGTTTCACATGCTGCCGGTCGAAGCCTACCCGGACATTGCCGATAACTACGTCACGATCATCAGCCAGTGGCCCGGCAGGTCCGCAGAGGAAGTGGAACAGCTCGTCACGATTCCAGTCGAAACGCAAATGAACGGCATCGCGCACCTGTCGGTCATGCGATCGGAGTCGACGTTTGGACTTTCGTTGATCACGCTCATTTTCGACGATTCCTCGATCAACGATTGGAACCGGCAGAAGGTTCTCGAGCGCCTCACGCTCGTCACAGTGCCGCAGGGAGTTCAGCCCCAGATCGGCACCGACTGGAGCCTCACGGGGCAAATCTACTGGTACACGATCAGGAGCACGAACCCCCAGTATGACCTGATGGACATGAGGAGCATCGAGGACTGGGTGCTTCTGAAGGAATTCAAGTCCGTTCCCAACGTCGTCGACGTAAGCGATTTCGGCGGCACGAAGCGCGAGTATCAAGTGCGCGTCGATCCAAACAAACTCGTTTCCTACGGGCTCAGCATCGGCCAAGTCGAGCAGCAATTAGCAAATAACAACGTGAATGCCGGCGGCAGCTTCATCGAGAGCGGGATGCAGCAAGTGAACGTCCGCGCCCTTGGCCTCGTTCGCAATTCACAGGATATCCAAAATACGGTTCTGATCACCAAGTCTGGGACGCCTGTACGCATTCGAGAGATTGCCGACGTGGGGTGGGGACCGCGGATTCGGCTGGGGCACATGGCCCGCGCGACGCACCGTCCCGACGGCGCAATTGTAGACGAGCCGGACGTAATCGAGGGCGGCGTGCTGATGCTCAAGGGGGCAGAAGAACAACCGACTCTCGACGCAATTCACAAGAAGGTCGAAGAGCTGAATACGAGAATTCTGCCCGAGGGCGTCAAGGTCGTTCCCATGCTGGATCGCAGCGACCTGTTGCACTACACGCTGCACACCGTACTTCATAACCTGACGGAAGGAATGATCCTCGTCACGATCATTCTGTTTCTATTCCTGCTGAACGTGCGATCCGCGCTAATCGTTGCACTCACGATTCCTTTTGCGTTGCTCTTCGCGTCGATTTGTCTCGACCTTAACCACATCCCCGCAAACCTCTTGTCACTGGGTGCGCTGGACTTCGGGATGGTCGTCGACGGCGCGGTGGTCATGGTTGAGAACATCGTTCGGCACTTAAGTCGCCGCCAAAACGGTGAGCCCGCGAGAAGCCCGATGGTCGCCATTCGCGAGGCCTGCCACGAGGTTCAGCGCCCCGTCTTCTACGCTATCGCAATCATCATCACTGCCTACATGCCGATCTTCACGCTGCAGCGGGTCGAAGGGCGGTTATTCAAGCCTATGGCTTGGACGGTGGCGTTCGCCTTACTGGGTGCGATGACGTTCTCCATCTTGATCGCCCCCGTGTTGTGCGCGGCGCTCTTTCGCAAAGGGGTTCGCGAAAGGCGAAATCCCTTCATGGAGTATCTGACCGGCGTTTATCGCCGGAGATTGCGCTGGGCCATCGAACACCGACGAGCCACGGTCGGGGTCGGTTTAGCCGCTCTCGGCGCCATGCTTTTCCTCGCGTTCAGCGGAATCATCGGGTCGGAATTTTTGCCGCACCTCGACGAAGGCGCTATCTGGGCACGCGGTACGCTCTCGAACAGCACGGGCTACACAGAAGGCGTGCGCTTTGCCGATCAATCGCGCATCATTTTTGCCTCATTTCCGGAGGTCACTACGGTCGTTTCCCAGTCTGGAGCGCCCGATGACGGGACCGACACAGGGGGATTCGGCGACACGGAGTACTTCATCGACTTGAAACCTAAAGAGAACTGGAGACCAGTTTTCCACCAGGACAAAGTCGAGCTAATCGCGGCGATGAATCGCGAAGTTTCGAAGCTGCCTGGCGTGTTCTGGAATTTTTCGCAACCGATTGAGGACAACGTCGACGAAACGCTCACCGGCACCAAGGGCGGATTGGCTGTCAAGCTCTTCGGTAGCGACTTGACTGTTCTCGAAGAAAAAGCGGACGAGATGAAGGTCGCAATGGAGAAGGTCCCAGGTATCAGCGATCTTGGTGTGCAACGTGACACGGGCCAACCCAGCCTCAATATTACGGTCGACCGCGCCGCCTGCGCGCGGTGGGGAATTAATGTCGCGGACGTACAGGATGCGGTTCAAACTGCCGTTGGAGGCAATGCCGTCAGCCAAGTATTGCAGGGCGAAGCCGTTTACGATCTCGTTGTCCGGTATCAGGAGGCGTATCGAATTACTCCGGAAGCGATTCAGAACATCCGACTGCTTTCGCCAAGCGGTGAACGCGTATCCCTCGGTCAGCTGGCCAAAGTAGAGATCCGGGACGGTGCGTACGACATCTACCGGGAGAAAAACACTCGCTATGTCGCAGTCCGCTTTGAGGTTCGCGACCGCGACTTGGGAACGACCGTGAAAGAAGCGATGGACAGAATCGATAGCCAGGTGAAACTGCCGCGCGGTTACTACATCCAGTGGTCGGGCGAATACGAAAGCGAGCAACGAGCGGCTCGTCGATTGATGATCATCGTTCCGCTCACGATTCTCGTGATCGTCATCATTCTCTACACGATGTTTCGCTCAGCGAAGTGGACTCTCTTGATTCTCGGCGTTGTATCGATGGCACCGCTAGGAGGAATGCTGGCGCTTCTGATCACGCGGACGCACTTCAGCGTCTCATCAGGCGTCGGCTTCCTCGCGCTGTTCGGCGTGTCGGTGCAGACCGGAGTCATCATGCTCGAGTACATCAACCAACTGCGAGCTCGCGGATATGCCGTCGCTGATGCCGCGGTCGAAGGCGCGGTTCTGCGCCTGCGTCCCATCATGATGACCATGCTTGTTGCAACGTTCGGCTTGGTGCCGGCCGCGATGTCCCATGCTATCGGTTCGGATTCGCAGCGGCCATTCGCGATTGTGATTGTCGGAGGCCTGGTTGCCGCGCTGGCGATGAGCGTGATCTTGTTGCCTACCCTGTATGTGTGGATCGCACGAGATGGCGACAAGCTTCCGGCACCGGAGGAATCCTTTGAGACTTAATCCTAAATTTTTCATCTTTCGACGAGCCCCTGGCTGGCGCTGTGTTGCTTTCTTCGTATCGTCTGCGACGTTGGCGCTTGCGATAATCGCACCAGTCTTACGAGCGCAAGCGACGTCCTCGATGCAAGGTCCTGTCAAGGTCACGCTTGACGATGCCATTGAACTGGCGCTGAAACATAACCATGCTTTGTTGGCGGCTCAGACCACGATCCAGCAAAGCGAAGCCTTAGAAGTCCAGGCCGATTTGCGCCCGAATCCCACACTATTTTCTGACTGGGAGTATTTGCCCCTCGGCTCTCCTTCAAGCCAAAACTCGAGGCTGTATCCGCCGGGCGAGCCGCTAAGCCTGTATTTGCACGACAACACAGAGGCGGATATCGGCCTGAGCTACTTGTTTGAGCGGGGCAAGAAACGCCAACACCGATTGCAGGCCGCACAGGACATCACCGCACAGACGCGTTCCCTCGTGGCAGATAATGAGCGAACTCTCACCTTCAACGTTGCCTCGCAGTTCATCTTCGTCCAGCTCGCCGAATCCACCCTTGAGCTCGCCGAGAAAGACGTGAAGAGCTTTCAGCAAACGACAGACATCAGCGAAATCACTTATAAAGCGGGAGGTATGAGCGAGGATGACTTCCTCAAGATCGAACTGCAATTGCTGCAGTATCAAACCGACTATGAGCAAGCCATGATGGCGAAGGACCAAGGCCTCGACGATCTTCGAAACATGCTCGGGTATGAATCGGTGCCTGCAGACTACGACGTCGCCGGGCCGTTCGATCACCAGCCGGTGAAGGGCAACCTCGAAGACTTGCAGATGAAGGCGTTGCAGAACCGTCCTGATCTACGAGCCGCTCAGCAAGGAATAAAGGCAGCGACGAGCCAATGGGAACTTCAAAAAGCAGACGGCAAGGTCGACGTGACCGGCCAGGCCAATTATTCGCACGTCAACGGAATCAACGCTGCGACGGTCTACGTCAGCGTCCCCCTGCCGATCTTCAATCGCAACCAGGGAAATATCGCGCAAGCGCGTTATGCCATCACGCAATTGCAGGAGTTAGAGAAAGGAACTACCGATCAGGTTATGACAGACGTCCACGATGCCTATATGGGAGTACAGGAGAACGACCGCATCATCGTCTTCTATAAATCGAAGTACCTGGACGTGGCAGAAAAAGACCGGGAGATCAGCCTTTTCGCCTACCAGCACGGCGCCGCAAGTCTGCTGGACTATCTTGATGCCGAACGCACGTACCGCGCCACTCAGCTGGCCTACCGTCAGGCTCTCGCCTCGTACCTCACGGCGCTCGAGCAGCTGCGCGAAGCGGTCGGCACGAGGAATTTGCCGTGATTCGAGTTTCCCGCGAACGACGTTGGCCGAACCTCGCGTCGCGGGCGCATGATCGAAGAAAGGAGCCCGCTGGTGAACAGAGCTGAGGTTCGGGCGCATGTCGAGGAAGTCGGCCTAGTCCCGGCAGTACGCGTGTCTTCGGAGCACGTCGCGCGCTTTGCGGCCGAGGCTGTTGCGCGCGGAGGAATTCCCATCGTCGAAATCGAAATGACGGTGCCCGGCGCGATCGACGTGATCGGCTACCTCGTGAAACACACCCCAGACATGATCGTCGGTGCGGGCAGCGTGTACGATGTCGAAACGGCTCGCCGCTGCATCGGTGCCGGAGCCCAGTTTCTCACTACCGACGGCTTGGACCTGAGCATCGTGGAATTTGCAAACCGCGAAGAAATCGCCGTGTGGCCTGCTGCGCTCACGCCCACGGAAATCATCACTGCGTGGAAAGCGGGCCCCGACTTCGTGAAAGTCTTTCCTTGCGCTTCAGTAGGCGGCGACACTTACATCCGAACGATCAAGAAGGCGCTCGTGCACGTGCCGCTCATCGCGGCCGGCGGCGTGAACCAGCAAACCGCTCACCGGTTCATATTGGCCGGGGCATCTGCCCTCGGTGTCGGCGCGGACTTGATCCCGGATGACGCGCTCCGTCTTAAGCAGTCAGAGCGCATTCGGGAATTGGCTCAGCGATTTCGACGATTTGTCACCGACGCGCGAGGCCAGATGGAGGCCTTGCGAAGAACAGCTTCACGTTCGCCGCGTGAATAACGCTGATCGGGACACGAATATCCCTCCTGCCCGCCAACCGCTCAGGCCTTTTGCGGCGAGTAGCTCAGCCTCGAATAAGCCCGCGCGTGAACTACCCCCAGCCCTCTAAGGAGCGGTCGATTGGCAAGCTGAAGGTAAAAGTAGAGCCCTTCCCCATTATGCTTGCCGCCGTCAAAGTTCCGCCGTGAGCCTCCGCAATCGCCTTTGCGATCGGCAGTCCCATTCCCGTACCTTGCACCCGGCAGCGATGTTCTTTGCCTCGGTAGAATTTCTCGAAGATTCTTGGAATTTCAGCTAACTCGATACCGGGTCCCTGATCTACGACGTGAAAGAAGACCAGCCCCTTGCCCGTTTCCGTTCGAATGACAATGGGAGTGTCGGGAGTCGCGTAGAGGTTCGCGTTCATGATCAAGTGCATCAGGATCTTGGTCCCCCATCCGAGATCCGCACGGACCACGACCCCTTCATTCGCGGTCCGACGCTCCACATGGCGCGGGCCCAAAAACGCTCGACACTCCGCGAGCGCGCTGTCAATCAATTCTCCGACCGAGTGCGCCTCTAACTTCAATTGCACGTTGCCGGATTCTATTTGCGACATCTGCGAGACTTCGCCGACCAGCTGGTCGATTCGGTCGCAACCTTCATCGATCATCGCCAAGAGGTCCCGGCATTGATCTCGATCGAAATTGAGATCAGAAAGCATCCCGGTCACGGACACCTTCATCGCTGTGAGCGGTGTTCTAAACTCATGCGTAATCGCATCCAGCAATGCGGACCTGAGTTTTTCGCTCTCTCGCAGGCCCTCGATTTTCCCCACTTGCTCGATTGCACGCGCTCGCTCGATTGCAATCGTCACGAGCGGCCCCAAAGCCTCCAGTGTTTCCCACGAAAGCGAGGTATTCGAAAGACCCAGGCTGCCGACCAGCTTGATCCCGAGCCGGAGGGGCACGTAGGCCCCGTTTGATCGTTCATCCACGCGCACGTCCTTTTCTGCGAGGCTCGCCTTCAGTTCAGCAGGCTCAAACAGATGCGAACCGCCGGCCGAGTAGAAAACCATTTGGTCGTCGGCAAGAAGAAGCGCCGCTGCCCGAACTCCGAACGCTTCGACGATATCCTGTGGAATCGCGTTGCACAGCGCCAGGGGATCACCGGCGCTTAGGAGCCGTTGGCTCAGGTGGTAGAGTTGCTCCGCTTCGCCTCGCTGCCGTCGCGCCAACTGCGTTTGGCGTCGCGTCGAGTATGAGAGCGCACTTCCAACTACCGCTGTAATGACGAATGCTAATAGTGCGACCCAGTTTTGCGGATCGGTGATGTTCCACTGATCGACCGGCGGGATAAAGTAGTAGTCGTAAACGAGCGCCGCAGCGACAGACATCGAAATCGAGGTACCGAAACCGCTCACGGCAGCAGCCACCAGAATGGCCAGTAAGTAGGTGAATCCAACAGTCGTCACGTTCAGCAGCGGCTCATTCCGGTAGATCACCGTAATCAGCAAGACGGCCATGAGGCCGAGCGCGTACGAACGAAGTGCCCGGCCGAGCTGCCATGGGGCGTCGGCGGGTTCGGTTTTCGCGCGATGTCCCGCGAGATGGCTTCCCCAACCATCGACCAGCCGCTTCAATCCCACTGAAGCCGATCCAGGTACAACAGATTTGGAGGACATATATTTGGTTCTCTCCGGTCCGGATTCGGCCAACGTGCGACCGAGGAATGCGTTGATCGTACTGCAAACGGTTCGAGCGTCAAATCGATTAAATAGATGCTTTCAATCGTGTGAAACACGTTAAGCGCATATATTTCCCTTATATTCTCGATGCTGCACATGAATCGCCGTCGCACTACAACTGGCACACGCACTTCCTGAAAGCCGGCGATCCTTTCCTTATTCGAAGCTTACGAATTTCGTATGCTCGCTGGCCTAACTTTCCGCTACCAGCACTTGGCGTGGAGCGACGAAGAGATCTTTGGTGTCGATTGATGGTTGGGCTCCGCCCCAGTCGGAGGAGACACCATGTTTCTAGGAAGAGTCTCCCGCACTGTACTTTTGGGAGCACTGGCGATCAGTTTGTTGCTTGTTCACCACTCAGCGGCGGAACCGGCACCCGAACGCGTAACACTAACGGGATGGCTTAGTTGCACGACGTGCTTCGAGCCGGGTGCGTGCAAGGCCCAAACGCGCTGGTCTTGCACGCTTTCGCGGGTTGCGCAAGGTGCCTCTTTCGTCTTGGTCGTGAATGACAAGCACTATGTTCTCGCAGGTATGGAGAATGAGTTGTCGAAAGCCGCCGCAGAAAATTCGGTGACGATCACCGGTGATTTGACTGGCTACAAAATCGCCGTCACGAACGTCGAGATTCCGCCGAAGAAGCACCGCGAACGATGACGGCGTGTGGTCACAAGATTGTCGAGATTTCAGTCCCGTTGCTACGAGCGAAGGTCCAATGTGAGTCGGTGTGATTACTAGGGAGCCGCGGAAATCCGGGTCAAAAGTTTACCGTCCGGTCCGATTATCCAGACGATCAGATGATCTTCGAGGGGCACTCCCTTGCTGTCGACGGTGATTTGACACGAAATGGAAGGAATCCGGACGCTCTCGCCCCGTCCCGTAGTGCTCGAATATCCGACGCAGTAAGCCTCGACGGGAGATAGCATCGCAGGTCTCAGCTGCATCTCGTGTTTCCAGTAGACTTCCAGCTTCAGCGAATACGCATTGCCGCGAAAAATAGCGGAAGGTGAGCCGGGTAACGAAGCCACGCAGGGATCGCCCGAGATACGGATCGCGGTCGTCACCGATTCCGGATACTCGCTCACAATCTGGCTGCTCTTTCTGAAAACGAGTTGTCCGCCGTGATCGCTCCGCTTGAGATCGTCGAAGAAATTCCCCGCGGTCAACGCGCCATGAACAGATGCGCACCCGTCATTGAAATGCAGAAGCTGAGCTCCGAAGTCGACTTGGCCGGAATACCTGGTTGGATTGCTGTTGGGCGCGGCATTCGCGCCAAGCGGAAAGATGCTAATGAACAACGCGAGGAAAACGCGGCCGAAATTGCGGCACCGTGTCATTGCATGCCCTCCTCACAGGACCAGTCGGGCTCCAGCGAGCCGCTGATCATCGTATCGATGCCGCGAGTATATATGCAGAAATCTAGACACCGCTTATCTTCTTCTTATATATGACTCATTCGATTCTCGAATCGGCTCGATTTCTGATCGGGCCATTGCGGTCATATCAGTTCTTTATGGATCGCTTACCCGCAGCTTATGTAGCTCGTATCTGAAGCGAGTACGGTATCCCTCAGGAGAACGACACAACCTGACCGTCGCGTATCTTTCGACTCGAATCTCGGCGCGGCGCACGTTGTGGGAAGCAAGAAAAGATCTGAGGTGAGACCATGAACAAGAAGCTGATGTTCCAAGTCCTAGCGGTAGCTGGTGTTCTTGTACTGTGTTCGATGTTTGCTGGCAGCGCTAGTGCAGCACCGCTGTCGCAGCATGTGACCCTCACGGGTTATGTCAGCTGCACAACGTGCCTGATGCCAAATACATGCAAGGCGCAGACGCGGCTGTCGTGCACCGAATGGTGGATCAGCCAGGGCGCGCCGTACGTGCTCGTCGTCGGAGATAGCCACTATCGGCTCACCGGATTCGAGAAGGAGCTGTCGAAGGCGGCTGCCGAGAATTCAGTCACGATTACCGGCGAGTTGAGCGGTAACGAAGTTGTGGTGAGCAGCGTCGAAATCAACCACAAGGAAAAGTAAGAAGTGGCACAACGAGGAGCTCAAGTTCCGACTCTCGCGGCGGCCGGCGACCTTCTCCACTAGTCGCCGCGGGACTCCGAACCCAGCGCGAAGACGAGTAACTTCTTCAATTGGTGCCGTCAGCTGACCGTTTTCAACGAAGCGATGGGACCCAGCACCCGCCTCTAGCTCGTTTCACCGCATCTGAACTTTTTCCCCTTGGACTGCCGGTCACAATCAAGACTCCGCTGTTCCCTGGAATGCCTTGCGACCTTCAAACGCTCAATGAAGTGCCGCCAGCTCAAAACGGTCAATTCTCGCGCCTGCACAACACTGAGATCCAAAAACAGTGATAGGTCTGCGTGATAGAGGCAAGAGTGTCGCGGATCGTTCTGTTCACGCCGTCGGTTCAGACGGCCTACAAACGGGTAGCTCTGAGAGCGTGGTGGAGCTCAGGAGGGCTCCCAACTTGGTGTGTTTCCCCGCAGCCCACATCCCTCGATCCACTTTCCAGTAGAAACACTCCGATCCATCGCCAGCTCGTTAGCTTGTCCGCCTGTCAACTTCTCTCTAGGCCGCTTCTATCAGCGCAAACTCAAAGTGACAGGTGGGTGTCTTGAGCGCATTGCAAGCCCCCGCAACCACTTCAAGATTACCTGGGGCCGCACTCGTAAGCGGCCCTTTTTCTCTGCCGAAGAGACTCCATTCCCCTGACGCAACGTAGCAGCGTTTGCCCTCTACCTCCATAGGCTTTATTACGATCTTGTCGACATGACGGGACAGAAGGAGATGGCCCGAATAGATGTTTAGGCACAGCGACGCTCACATATTCGAAGTTTCGAATATACTAGAGTTATATGAGCGACGCACTTCGGCAGTTCAAGAGCGAAATCTTTCAGGGTCTCGCGAATCCCACTCGGATTGCGATTGTCGAGTTGTTGCGGGAAGGCGAGCTATCAGCCGGAGAATTGATTGAAAAGCTCGGCATCGAACAGGCCAACGCCTCGCAACATCTAGCGGTTCTCCGGGCCAAACAGATCGTTCTCAGCCGGAGAGCAGGCAATCAAGTTTACTATTCGATTCGCGATCACGCGCTGATCGAGGTCCTCGATATCCTGCGCCGCTACTTTTACGGTCAGCTCAGCAGCGCTGTAAACATGCTGCAGGAAGTAGCAGGCGAAAAACCGAAATCTCGCCTCAGAACACACCGATGAGGGACCCCGATCAATCTAAACAGGCCCGCCTGGATCGATTGTGCCGTGCAGTTAAACATGCCGGGCACCTACTCCCAATGCAGGGACCAATTGGTGTGTTCGTTCATCACAACACGTTGCACGCCTTCGAACACTTGCCCTTCGAGGAAGCGGTAATACAGGCGGCGCAACTGTTCGGCGCCGAGCCGTACATGAACGAAGCGGCTTACCGGGCCGAGTTGGCTCGGGGACGGATCCAGCTTGTGGATGTCGATGGCGTCCTCGATCGGGAACCCGATTCCCTGATCTTCGCGCGCCTAAGCCGTGGCTCGCTGCGTAGAGCGATGATTACGCCAGGGGTTAGGGAGTTCGATGCGGCAACCATTGTTTGGCGCACCGAACAGGGTGATTTGGCCAAGGACTTTCGGCGCCCGGCGCTACGCGCACTCTTCGACGCGTGCTTTGCGCGCGCCGTGGCTCACGAGGAGGAGCCGGCTCCCCCTCGGCCCGTAGACGAGGTGATCCACCCGTGGTTGATCCGGCTCTGCTCTGTGTATCTGGATCAAGGCACGGCCTATTGGCTGATGCCGAACCGCGAGAAGGGATTTTATGAAAGCGTCCGAATGCTGTTTTCCCGGCATGGCGCAATCTTCCCCAAGTATCTGGTTGGGCTAGACGGCGAATTTGGAAAGCAGGAATGCCTATCTTTTTCAGCAGCAGACGCAGTTCTGGATTATCTGGACGGTCAGTGCTTCCCGGAAGCTGAGTGGCCTGAAGTTCTTCAAGCCGAACTTCTGGCGCTGCCGGGCTGGGCCGGTTTGATGCATCGGCTCGAGAAAGATCCCGCCCTGGCACCGCATAGGACTCTCCCGTGCTCGCTAATGGATTTCCTGGCCGTCCGATTGACCATGTGCCGCGTAGCGTCGCGCAGGGGCGCTGCGGAGGTCGTTCCGCAGGAGAGCCCTCTCAAGACCCAGGAGAAACGGCGTCTCAGCCGGGCCGCGCGTATCTATGACGCGGCCCGTGTGATACGGCTCTCGGCCGCAGAAATAGGCCATCTGTCCGAGTCCGAGTGGGCCGCGTTTGTCAGCGAAGTCAAAGCGTTTAATGGCCTGGAGCGCCGGCGAATCCTCCACCTCGCATATGAGCGGTGGCACGAACGCGAAATTCTTCGAGGGCTGGCCAGCCACAGGAAATACCGCGGCTTGTTCGATCAACAGGAAAGACCTCCCGCGCAAGTATTCTTTTGCATCGACGAGCGCGAGGAGTCCATGCGGCGAGCTCTTGAAGAGACGGACCCACGTGTGGAGACATTTAGCGCCGCCGGTTACTTCGGAGTTGCTGTGGATTACAAAGGAATCGATGATCCGCATAGTGCGGCGTTTTGCCCGGTGGTGGTCAAACCCGAACACGCCGTCGTGGAGCAGCCGAGACCGGAAGACAGCGAGCTACTTGAAAGCCGCCGCTGGCGCAGGAAAGTTCTTGGGGTGCTCATGCGCAGTTCTCTCGTCTCGTCGAAGACGCTGCTGCGAGGCTGGCTTTCCACCACGGCGCTCGGGTTGCTCTCTGCAGTTCCGCTCATCGGTCACCTGCTTGCGCCTCGACAGTTTGCTCTCCTGCGCGATTGGCTGAACAAGGCGTTTCTCCCAGAACCGCGAACTGAACTCACCTTGATGCGAAACACCCAGCAATCCCAAAGCGCAGTGGCGGGTCTGTTGACGGGGTTCGCTCCGGAGGAAAAAGCAGAGCGAGTAGCCAGCGTGTTGCGCCCCGCTGGTCTGGTGCGCGGATTCGCCCGCCTGGTGGTAGTCCTGGGCCACGGGTCGACAAGCCTCAACAATCCCCACGAATCGGCTCACGACTGCGGGGCCTGTGGCGGGCGCCGCGGAGGCCCGAACGCGCGACTTTTTGCGGCAATGGCCAACAAGCACGAGGTCCGCCAGCTCTTGCGAAGTCAAGGCGTCGAAATTCCAGCCGATACGTGGTTCGTCGGCGGCTATCACGATACGTGCAACGACGACATTGAACTTTTCGATCTCGATGCGGTTCCCGCCACGCATCAGCCGGACGTGGAGTCGATTCGCAACTCGTTCGATCGAGCGAGAGCGCTAAACGCACTCGAGCGCGCCCGGCGATTCGAATCGTGCGCTCAGGATGCAGGTACCGACCAGGCGCTTCGCCACGTAGAGGAACGCAGCGAGCATCTCGCGCAGCCGCGACCTGAGTATGGGCATTGCACGAATTCCGTTTGCGTGATCGGCCGGCGGAGCCTGACGCGCGGGCTATTTCTCGACCGGCGAGCCTTTCTGGTGTCTTACGACGCCGAGCAAGATCCCGGCGATCACAACCTATCGGTGCTGCTCGCGGCGGTGGTCCCCGTCTGCGCGGGGATCAGCCTTGAATACTACTTCTCGTTTGTTGACAACGACCGATACGGATGCGGCACGAAGCTACCGCACAACGTCACGAGCTTAGTGGGAGTAATGGACGGCCACGCAAGCGACCTGCGTACTGGGTTGCCTTGGCAGATGGTTGAAATCCACGAGCCTGTCCGAATTCTTTTTGTGATTGAGACGACGCCCGACAGGCTGGACAAAGTAATCAATGTCAGCGTCTCGCTGAAGCAGCTCTTGAAGAATCGCTGGATTCGACTCGCGACGATAGACCCAGACTCAGGCCGCGTCCATGTGCTGAGGGATGGCGGGTTTGAAGAGTTCCGTGAGGCTTTGGAACGCCTCCCGGTGGCGCTTTCGTCCCATGAATGGTACGCCGGCAAGCTCCAACATCTTTCTATGGCCTGGGTTCAGACACCTCAAACGGCGACGGGAGACCACGCAAAGTGAATCATTCGCAAGCCATTCTGGTCTTTGTGGTGCTCGCGCCGGGCGTCGTCTTTGGGGTATTGGCGTCGCTGTGGCTGCTTGGTTGGACCGCGGGCGAGCGCTTTCTATCCTGGATCACCGGCCTGACGTTCTCCGCGTGTGCGTGCGGAATCGCAGCACTCATGTGGACTATCGCGTCTGCATCAAACGTTACGGTCACCTTCGGAAATTGGTTTGCCGTCGGGGACTATCATTTTCCGCTGGTGCTCATGGCGGATCGGCTTTCATTGCCGTTCCTGGCGCTGGCGGTAATGTTATCAGGGCTCATTGGGCAGTTCTCGGCAACCTATCTTCATCGAGAACTCGGATTCCTGCGATTTTTTCTTTTGCTCCACCTCTTCGCGTTCGGATCCTTGCTCGCGTTCGCTGCGGGTTCCTTCGATCTTCTGGCAGCGGGATGGGAAATCGTGGGGATCACTTCAGTCTTGTTGATCGGATTCTTTCAACTGAGACCGGCTCCTGTCGAAAATGGACTTCGCGTTTTCGGTGTGTATCGCGCATGCGACATTGGATTGCTCGTGGGCGTGTTTCTCCTGCATCACTGGGCGGGAACCGCTTCGTTTGAGCGTGGTTTCCCGACGCTGACGGGCACGCGGGCGGTGATCGTCTGTCTCTTCCTGTTGCTTGCAGCTTCGGGAAAAGCCGCGCAGGTCCCTTTTTCAGGATGGCTTCCGCGCGCGATGGAAGGGCCGACTCCGTCGAGCGCCATATTCTATGGAGCGATCTCCATTCATGCCGGCGCATACCTCCTTCTTCGGGCGCAACCGCTGCTCGCACGATCTGTGTTCGCGTCCGTCCTGGTGATCTTGATCGGC
The DNA here is from genome assembly GCA_035622875.1 of Candidatus Acidiferrales bacterium. GTDB lineage: Bacteria > Acidobacteriota > Terriglobia > Acidiferrales > UBA7541 > Palsa-295. The sequence goes on along the minus strand of DASPUN010000028.1, from coordinate 12,717 downwards.
CTGGCTACGGCCATTCACGGAGCGATCGTCGGCCGTGCAAGCGCCGATGCAAAGACTTCGCTCGCCTACGCTACCTTGACGCAAGTCGGCGTGGTGTTTATCGAGATAGGGTTCGGATGGAAGTGGATCGCAGTGGCGCACATCCTGGGAAACGCCACCGTCCGAACGATGCAGTTTCTGCGTGCGCCGTCCATGCTTCACGACTACCACCAGATGCACTCCGCCATTGGAGGTGATCTCGCGCCTGCGGCGAAGCAAATCGAAGAGCTGCTGCCAGAGCGAGTCCAGCTATGGCTCTATCGTTGGGCATTCGACCGCGGCCATCTCGATACAATTTTGGACCGTTGGGTGATTGATCCCTTCCTGCAGGTCTCTGCGTATCTTGCCAAGATGGATCGCATCGGACTGCCTTGGACGATGACCCGGCCTCGCAATGTGGCGCCAATCTCGTTGCAGGGTCCGGCGGGACAGAGGGGTGACTAGTGTCCGTGCCTGGATGGGTTCTTCGTGTGCCATTTCTGACTAGTGTCTCGATCGCCGTTCCCTGGTTTGCCGCGGTCCTCGTAACGGGTTATCGCCGGCACACGCGCATCGTCGGTTGTATAGCGACGCTCGTCTCGATCCTTTCAAGCGCAGTGCTTGTATGGGAGGCGCCGAAGGGCGAGTCTCTTTACCAAGCACTGATGCTGCTATTCTCATGCCTGATTTTCGGTGCTACTTTGGTGCTGCCGCGCCGTGATTGCACGACGGGAACGATTGGCGGAATCCTGTTCCTGCTCGGCTCCACGTTGCTGGTTTACTCGACTGGAAATTCGCTGGTTCTGCTAGTCGCATGGATCTTGTCCACCATCCCCTTCTTGTGGGCGGGGTGGTTTCGTGCGCGCACCTGGCGTCCCCTGGTTGGTCTGCTTTTCTCAAGTCTCGCTCTTGCGCTGGCCATCGGGCTGATCTCGGCCAGCACGGGCGTCATTTCGATCAATAGCTTGAAGGGCCAAAACCCCGGCGGGGCCGCAGCGTTCGGGCTTCTGGTAGTTGCCGCCATTTTTCGCAAGGGCATTCTTCCCGCGCACGCTTGGGTGGCGGACGCGGCGGAGGGCGGCCCGGCAATCCCAACCGCGCTTCTCCTCAACGGTCATTTCGGAGCATTGGTGGTCGCCAAGCTGATCGTGCCATTGTTCCCGCGCATGGACAATCTCTTCCCGGTTCTTTCGTATCTCGCCATTGCCACGGCGCTCTATGTCGCAATCCGAGCGCTTGCCGAGAATTCTCCCCGCCGTTTGCTCGCCTTTCTCGCCCTTAGCCAGTCTGCGTGTATTTTGAGCGGGCTAGAAAGCCGCACCGCCGAAGGAATTGCCGGAGCGCTGGTGCATTGGTTCGTGGTTACGGTCTCGACAGTGGGTCTTTTCGGAATTCTGCGGCTTCTGGAGGTTCGGTTCGGCGAGAACCTGACTGCCAGCAAGCACCTCGGTTTGGCCGAGCACGCGCCGCGCCTCGCGGTGTCGTTTGCGATTCTCGGCCTGGGATTGGTCGGTTTGCCGGGCACGCTGGGCTTCTGTTCTCAAGACTTGTTGATCCACGGAACACTAACTTCGCATCCGCTCATAGGACTGCTTCTGCCCATCGCCACCGCAATGAACGCCGTAAGCATCTTTCGTCTGTTCACTCGGCTCTTCTTGGGCAAGCGCCGAACGGGGTTTACTGTGATGGCAGACGCGCTGCCGCGCGAGCGCTGGATCCTTGCCGCCGGCATATTGTTCGTCGTCTTGGGAGGGTTATTCCCAAACGCGATCGTGGTGCGGCACTCGGCGACTGACATTCTACAGCAGAAAATCGTTACACCGGCCGACCTGGACCTAGCGGTGAAGGTTAACGGCCTACCCGGTATCCGTCGTTTTCTGCCACGCGATGGCAAAGGATCTGAGCCGGAATTTATGGCACAGAGGCAGCTGAGGTAGTTGTTTCGTTAGTGATCGTGCCTGGGGTTGAGTATTGGGACGAACGGTCATGGAAACCGATCGATAATGAGTGAAGAGTTCAAGCAGCACATTGCATCCGGCAGTCGCACGGTACACCAGGGCGTGTATGACCGTGACGCTGCGAACCAGCAGGAGCGGACGCGGTATTTGAAATACGCGATTTTCTATCTATCCGTTGCAGCTCTTCTCTTTCTTGCCAACGAATCTGCAAAGCATGCCCGAGCCAATGCGAACCAGCCTGATTCGCTCCTGAACGTAGCCTTGGATTTGTCGGTAGGTCGTGCTTCGCAGTCGGCCCGCGCAAAGGCCTATCCAACCGAAATGACGACTTACGTCATTCGCTTCCGATTGACAAATCGAGGAAACCATTCCGCTTTCTTTGCTGTCGATCGGGACACAGATCGCCCGCTAGGCCATATCGTCTACCGAGTTGCTCCGGGATCTGAATGGATAGCGCTTTCGAGGCATGAAAAGCGCACATCTACTTCGGTCCAGTCGAGTGCCCAAGACGGTGTCGCTTGGGCGGAGCTACCTCCGGGCGGTTGGGTCAATGGCGTATACGACGATCCTGGGTTGCCGGGTGGCGATCATGCCTACGAGGTCGACCTGAAAGCCGCAAACAACGACAAAGTAATCCGCCTTGTCTCACAGGCCTATTGTGTAAACGCCGACTGATTTGTGCTCAGACTGGGATCGGGCGCGGGGGCGCGATGTCGCACTAATGAACATCGAGAAGATTGCGCGAGCCCTCAAGCTTTCACTATCGGAGTTGATGCGCGACCTTTAAGCAAATGGACTGAATCTTCGTGTCGTGTGCTGACCGTTTCTCGAAGACTCGAAGGGACTCAGTAGCCCCTCTGGCTCGTTTCAGCGCATCTGAACTTTTTTCGGTTGGATTGCGAGTCACATTCGAGACTCCTCGGCTGCCGGGAATAAGGTCCAACCTTCATATGCTCAGTGTGGTGCCGCCAGCTCAAAACGGTCAATTCTCGCGCCTGCACAACACTGATATCCAAAAAACAGTGATAGGTCTGCGTGATAGAGGCAAGAGTGTCGCGGATCGTTCTGTTCACGCCGAAGCTTCAGACGGCCTACAAACGGGTGACTCTGAGAGCGTGGTGGAGCTCAGGAGGGCTCCCAACTTGGTGTGTTTCCCCGCAGCCCACATCCCTCGATCCACTTTCCAGTAGAAACCTCCGATCCATCGCCAGCTTGTTAGCTTGCCCTCCTGTCAACTTCTCCCTAGGCCGCTTCTATCAGCGCAAACTCAAAGTGACAGGTGGGTGTCTTGAGTGCGTTGCAAGCCCCCGCAACCACTTCTTCGCGATTTATCTCAACGTTAGAAATCCACGCCGATAGTCGTGTTGCCGTTTTTCGCCTGACCGCCGCGCGCTCAGCGGGCAGACGTCGCTTGCACACTGCCGTGCAGTATATGTGCTGATTCTCGTTGCACAAGCTTTTGAAACACGGTCACTTGATCGCCACTAAAACGTGATTCCGAGATGGCTCTCACATTCGCGGTCACCTTCGCAGGATCTCGCGAAGAAAACAGCACCAATCCTTCGGGATTCGCACTCACCGCATACCTGAGCATCAGCGATGAAAGCGTACCCTCATCCAACCGCTCGCATCCGATCTGCGTCGTCCACAGCTTCGCGAGATCTTTTCTTGTCTCGAGAAACTCTTGCAGCGCGCGATAGCCGTCGCTTAGCGCGCCATGTGTGATTACCAGTTGATACGAAGCGCTCGGCGGCAATCGCTCGATGTTGCGTGTCAGAACGCTATTTTGAAATTGCAGCACGCCGCACAGGCGCGGTTGCTCCACCAATACCTGCAGCATACTCTCGAAAGTGGTTCCGATTCCAAACGCGCCGATTTTGCCGGCCCTTACGCTGTCGTCGAGAAATGTCAACAGCTCATCCGGACGCCCGTGGCTGAGCGAATAGTCGTGCAACAAATAGAAATCGACATAGTCTGTCTGCAGCTCGCGAAGGCTGGTCTCGAGGTTGGCTTGGGCTTGTTGCACGCTGAAGGCGTTACTCTTGACGCTTGCTTGCGCGCCGCGCCTCAGGACGCTGCGCACGCCAGGCACGAGCCGCGCAACTTGCCGGCCGATAGCGAGCGCAAAACCAAATGCCGGAGTGCGCCGCGGCGGCTCGATCCCGAATTTCGTGGTGATTGTGACCTCGGACCGGCGGCCGTTCAGAAATCTGCCCAGAATTCCTTCCGCTTCGCCGTAACCGTAGTACCTGGCAACGTCGAAGTGACGGATTCCCGCGTCGAATGCAGCGCCGAGCACACGATTCGCGTTGCTGCGGCTGATCGCCGTGAGAGAGCTGCAACCGAAGCCCAGCGCCGGAGTTTTGAGAGGTCGTTCGAGCATAGAGCTTGTCGCCCGGTGAATCCGAGGCGCCTATTTTAATAGCTGCTTGAACCGGTCGGCCATGCGCAGGCACAGCGCGAGCATCGTCAATGTCGGATTTGAGCGCGCTCCGGTCGGAAATACCGAGCTGCTTCCGACATACAAATTGTCCACGCCGTGCACCCGGCAGTTGGGATCGACCACGCCGAACTGAGGGCTCTCATGCATTCGGGTGGTTCCCATGTGGTGCGCCGAATCATGAACCATTCGGACCCATGCGAGTGGATCGTCGAGGAATGCAACTTGGCCTAGATGAAACGAACCCATTCCCAGCCGTTCAAATTCGGCGGCGATCGTCCTGACGAATTCCCAAAGTGTCCTACGCTCCAGCTCTCCGACGCGCCAATCGAGTCTGGTCTTGCGCATTCCCAAGCAGTCGCGGGCCTCGCTCAAAGTGACCCGGCTGTTTGGGTCGGGCGCGTGTTCAGCTTGTACTCCGATGGAGACGGGACCTTCCGCGGAAGTTCCGGCGCGCTTCTCTACGTAGAAGCGATAAGCGAGCCTGAGCACGTCACCCGGGCTGGTCAAGGCGGCGTGCAGGTAGCGTCGCAGCTCGCCGGACTTCGACTGCCTCCCGCGGAATAAAATTGTAAACAGTTGCTTTAGCGCCGCAATCCCGGAGTCCGGCACGTCATCGAACATCACCGTCCCGTGAACACTGAGGATCTGTTTTTCCGCCTGCAACGGCTTGCTCAGTGTAATTACCGGAAAATATTTCAGCCGGTTTCGGTAGAAGGATTCGAAGCAGTTCTGCAAGCCTTTCCGCTGACTTGTGCGAAGTTCACCGAGCCGCATGTGGATATGCTCCTGAAAATAGCGACCCACGAGATCGTGCTTGTTCCCAAGGCCATGCGGCTCGACGCGGTCTGAAGCCAGCAGAAGGCGCGCCGTTTCGATTCCGCCGCAGCAAACGGCGTACATCCGCGCCTTCGCCGTCCCCCGTTTGCCATTTAACGTTTGAAATTCGATTTGCTCGACCGCAGTGGCTGAGCCATGCGTGAGGATCGATGTGACATTTGCGTGCAACAGCACGCGAATGTTCGGCGCGCTTTGGAGCTCCCGGCGATAGGTCTTGCCGAAATTAGGCTTGGGACTCCACCGGGAGCACTCCATATAGAGCTGGGACGGGTCGAATTCCGGCAGCGCGACTCCGAATTCCGCGCAGAGAGCTTCATACGGAACGTGAGGGCCAAGTTGCAACACACGCTCCGCCCGGCCATAGTAGGGTTCGAGCTCTTCCAGCGAAATAGGCCATCCGCTGTGAGGCACCCAATCCCGCTTTTCCAGATCGAACCTGTCGAATCGCAGAGCCTGGCCGCCCCATAACGTGGTCGTCCCGCCAAAGCTCCGTGCGCGGCCATCGTGGATGCCTGCGTGAGGCAGTCCAATGACCTCGCTGGCGTAGATTTCCTGAGTTTCTGTTTCGGATTCAAGCCCACCCGCCTCCAGAATCAGGACGGAAAAGCGCGTGCCGATAAACTCGCGCGCTAGCGTGATTCCTGCGGCGCCACAGCCGATGACGCACACGTCAGCCTCGATCGCAGCGCCGTCGTCGAAATCAGTAAAATCTTGAATCATCAGGTTGTTCGAAGAACGGACAGGTAGGCATCGGCGGTGTGGTCCCAGGAGAAGTAGCGCTCGGCCGCAGCAAGATTGCGCTGCCGCAGCGATTCGCGGAGCGCGCGGTCCTTCAGCACTACGATGAGTTCGCGTTCCAGCGCTTGCTGGTCGCCGAGCGGCACCAGCCGCACGCCCGCTTCGGTGATCGGGAATGCAGTTTCCGCGTCTGAAAATCCGACGATAGGCAGTCCGTTGACGATCCCCGCGATGCCGCTTCCGCGGCTTGACGTGAGCCCCGAGCGAATGAAAAGCTGGACGTCAGCATTTGCCAGAAGGCTAGCGGCAAGCTCGGGTTCGAGAATTCCGTGATCCTCCAGTTCCACTGGGCTGCGTTCCAGTAGAGGCCGAAGGAGAGTACCGGCGGCGTTGCCGCCTCGACCGAATACCGTCAGATGGACAGGTCCCACTTCCCGCGCTGCGCTGCGCAGGATCGACGCGATCAGAGCGGTTTCGGTTGGGAGGTCGCTGAAGCCAAAGACGATGATCGCCGGGACGTGTCCTCCCTGCCCCTGTGCCGTTCGCGAAGCTACGGGAAGATTGCTGCCGATGGGAATCGATAGAGTCTTCGCCAGAATCGCTGGATCCTGCATCCAAGGCACGCGCTCCGGCGCAGTCGTGCTTACGATCTTCTCGGCCAATCGCGCTGCGCGCCGAATCACCGCCAACTGTATGCGCCCTCGCACGCGATCTATCAAGCGGCGCCCGCGGTATGGGCCGGAATCATGAAACACGATCAAGACGCGAAGACCTGCGCGCTTCAGCCGGCGAATGACTCTCAAGAATCCCAAAGGAAAGGCTCGCCGCGACCACGCCAGCGCCGTGAATTGAAGCAAGACCCAACTTCCCCGCCGGCCCGCGAACCGCCTATCCACATCCGCTAAAGCGCGCGGCCAGCCGATTTCGTCCCACCGAACCCGTGAAATTTCGAGCGAATATCCCTTGGTTTGCAAAGCGTGGGCGAGCTGCTTGCAGTAATCTTCGAGCGCGTCGGTGGGATGATCCTCGCGGCCGAGTAGGGCGACGCCGCTCCGGGACGAGTCAGCCTCGGGCGCAGCCGCGCTCGTTCTCAACTCAATTGGCTCCCTTTTGTTCGCGGCTCAGCACAAGGAAACAATCTTAGCAGGTGCCGTCTCGACGCGAAAAGCAAACGCTGCGCCGCTCTGGTTGTCGGAATTCTCCGTTGGTGGTCCGTCCCGCCGCTCGCTGGACCGATTAGTGCAGCTTCGCGTACTCGGCTCGCGCCTGCTTCAAAACTGGAACGTCGGGATCGGCGTTCTTCCAGAGCTGAAAAAATTCTTCGTAGGCGACCTTCGACTCGGCAGGGTCGCCCGCGAGAGCTTCGGCACGAGCAAGCTGCAGATGCGCCAAAGCGCCGATCGGCTCATTGAGCACAATGCCGCGCGATTGAATGACGTTCTGAAATTGCGCGATCGCCTCCGCACCTTTATGCGCAGCGAGATATGCCTCTCCGCGCACGTACATCGGAAACAGATTGTTCGAGAAGTTCGTTGTGTTGGGAACGCCTCGCTCGTAAGGCGACGCGACCTGTAGCAGATCCAGCGCTTTCGCATACTCGCCGCGATCGAGAGCCAGCTGCGCATGCACCGTCGGAAGGTAATTGAACTGCACGAGCGTATCCTGGGGAAATCGCTTCGCCAGATCGTCGGCGAGTGCCGCAGCTCGTGCTGAATCTCCCGCGATCGCGAGCGCCAGCGCAGCCGCGTATTGAGCGTCCCGGCCATTGGAAAGCGCGGATGTCCTCGCAGCGTCCTTGCGCGCTTCTTCCGCTGATCCGACAAGCGCTTCTTGCAATGCCTCGGCTGCTTGATATCCCGTAGCTGCCTCTTTCACTTCTCCGCGCCCGGCGGCGGCGACTGATTGCTGAAACAGTTCCCTCGCCTTCGCGACTCGGCCGGCATACGCCTCCGATTCCGCTGCACCGTAAAGCAGCATGCTCTCCGCTCCCGCCTTGCCGGGCGCCCAGGAAAGTTGTTGCGCCATCGCGTCGAAATCGTTTTGAACAAACGCAAGCTGGTAGAGATAGAGATGCAAATCGGGAGAATCGGCATTCCTTGCGACGGCTTCCTTCGCCGTCGCCTGAGCTTCATCGAAGCGGTTCAAATGGATCAACGTGATCACGAGGTTGCCGTAGTCGAGCGCATCGGGTGGTGCCACGCTCGCAGCCTCGCGAAATTTTTCGAGCGCCTTGTCGTGTTGCCCCAGCCCCTGATACACGACGCCCAGATTGATCCGCGCCACCGGTTCGCGTGGATAGGTCTGCGCCCAAAGCTCATAGACCTGACTGGCCTTCTCCAGATCGCCAGTCACAAACTGGTGATAGTGCGATTCGATGTAGAACCGCTCCCACTCGCTCACGTGGTGGCGCAGCTCGTACGCCTTCTGCGTGTTCTGCACCGAGAGGTTTTCTTCGCCGAGGTTGTGGTAGCTCGTTCCCATCGAGGCATACGCCATCGCAAAGTTCGGATCGAGACTGATCGCGCGCCCAAACATCTGCGTGGCGCCTGTGTAGTCCCCTTTCGACAGAATCGCTTTGCGGCCCTCGCTGTACGCTTGCAGAGCTTGGAGCGAAGGAGTCGTTGCCTGATCGATCGGAGCGTCGAGCTTTTGAACAGTCTTGAGCGATTCGCCCAGCTTCCCGCGCAACTCCGTCGACGCGTGTCCCAGCACGTTTAAGACGTGTTCTTTGTTCTCCGCCGTCACCTGTTCCTGCGCGAGATCGTCGCCGGTCTGGCAGTTGACGGCTTGGATTCCGATGACGTATTGACTCCCTAGATTCGAGATTGAGCCGATCAGATACGCTTTGCTGCCGACGCGCTGGCACAAGTCGCGGGCAAGATCCGCCGTGAGCTTGGCGTCCGCCGGCCGCCCCATGAGTTGCAGCGTTTGTCGGATGCGTCCATCAGATACTACGCTCAGGAACGGCGATTGCTCGAGTTGCACCGCGAGCCCTTGCTGGAGCGTGTCGTCGAAGACAGCGTCACCGGTTTTGTTGTTGAAGTCGGCGAGAACGATCGTGTCCTTCTCGTTGAGCGCGTGGACGCGCCGCACGTTGAAGAGCCATCCTGCTATGCCAAGCGCCAAAACTCCCGCTGCAATTCCTGCGATCACGAACCACTTTCGGCTTCGGGGTTGCGGTGCGGCCGCCAGCGCCATTCGAACCGTCTGACCCGTGTCCAGCGTGGTCTTGAGCTGCTTGAGGTCATCGCGAATCTCCGCCGCGCTCTGATATCGCTGCTCCCGGTCCTTTTGAAGCGCTTTGTTGATAATCTCCTCGAGTTGCAGAGGAATTTCCGGATTGATGGTGCGAACCGGCGTCGGCGGACGCGTCAGAACGGCCTCAATAATCGCGCCTCCCGTTCCGCCGCCGAACGCTTGGCGCCCGGTCGTCATTTCGTAGAGCAGAAGCCCAAGCGAGAAGATGTCTGTGCGCGCATCGAGATCGTCGCCGCGCACCTGCTCCGGCGACATATACGACGGCGTGCCACTGATGATTCCTACGATCGATGTCGACTCCATCGCCGCATTGGCCGTGGAATCGTCATCGCCAGTCGCGATTCCCTTGGAAGTGAGCTTCGCGAGGCCAAAATCGAGCACCTTCGCTTGCCCGCGCTTGGTGACGAAAATATTCGCGGGCTTGATGTCTCGGTGAATGATTCCTTGCGAGTGGGCCCCTTCCAAGGCCTCCGCGATCTGGATCCCTAGTCTCAAAATCTCGTCGGTCGGAAGCGGCTTACCGTGAACGTGCGCGCGCAGCGTTTCGCCTTCGATGAACTCCATGGCGATAAACGCGCGGCCATCGTCCTCGCCGATGTCGTAAATCGTGCAGATGTTCGGATGATTGAGAGCGGAGGCTGCGCGCGCTTCGCGACGAAAGCGCTCAAGCGCTTGCGGCTGCTTTGCCATTTTTTCTGGAAGAAGCTTTAGTGCCACTGCACGGTTGAGCCGGTCATCCTGGGCTTTGTAGACGACGCCCATGCCGCCCGCTCCCAGTTGCTCAACAATGCGGTAATGCGAGATGGTCTGACCAATCATTGGCAGGCGAACTGGTCGGGCGAGTAGAGTTTAGCCTACAGCGTCGGGTCGTCGGGACCCGCTTCGGTGAACGATCGCCGTCTGTCTGTTTTGGGAGGCTTGGGCGATCCCAGCAGCTCCAGAACGGCTGATCCGTCACCGAAGTTGTTCACAGCTGCGAGAGGCTCCTGCTCGAGCGTGACGGTCTTATTGCAAACTGTGCACACGAGCATTCCATAGGCCCCGCCGTCAGCCTGCCGGAATTTGTTGAAGCGCATCACGCGCCCGCAACATACAGGGACCCACATCGTGGAAGATTGTTCGGCAGCCATGGGCGTCCTCGCAAGATGGGAACGCGGGGATTATACACTGGAATTCCGGCGGCTCGAATGCGCGCAAACCACGGATTCAAGCGGCGCTGAGCGCAGCCGGGTACGAGTGTGTCGCACCTCTCCGGAGACCTGCGAACCTGAAGCGTATGAGTGCGAAGGAACGATCAGGCGACGACGGCTGCTTCCGCGTCCTGGATCGTATCGTACGTGTGGAATACCTGACTTATGTGCGTCATTTCGATGAGAGCCCGCGCCTGCTCGTTCATCGCGGCGAACGCAATCTTCCGACCCGATTTCCGCGCGGTCACAGAGACGCCCACGAGCGCGCCCAGTCCGGCAGAGTCGATGAACGGAACGCCCGTGAAATCGACGATCAAGACCGGCGACGGGTCGGAGCGGATCGCGTCCTGGAATTTGAACACCGTGTTAATGCTGAGCGGACCTTTTAGCGTCAGAACCGTTTCGCCGCGTGCACCTTTCGACGTGACCATCTGCAAGTTGTCTGAAGACATAAGCCGCGCATTGTAGTCAAAGCCTACTCGAAGCAGTGTTAATATTGCGTTACAAACATCGCGGACTTAGGCGATTCAACGCGACCGATCTCGGCTTCATGCAGCCGCTGGCTCCCCGCTCGATTCAACAGGCTAATTGCTAACAATATGAAAACTCTTGCACATACGCCAAGACACCGTTCTACTGGCTTGAATTTCGTCTCTGAAAACAAATGACTTACGCTTGGTGAAGCCCCCATTTGCTCTGGCAGCCGACGTGCTGGTCCACGTCCGGCGTTGTCATGCGTGGAGGTGCGGATTTGAGGCCATTCCGAGTCGGGCTAGCAGTGGGAGCGTTGCTTTTGGCAGTCACTGTATCGCGCGCCGACGGCGTCGATCCAAGAGCAGGCGTCGGAACGTCCGGCGGAGGTAGCCCGTCGTGTGCTACGTTCCTGTTTTCGGTTGACGGAACGGGAGCAATTCCAGCTGGCACGGACTGCTTGGAGACCTCAAACACATATTCGATCGAAGTCTTTTCGCCCGGAACAAACCCTCTTTCTGTTTATTCTCCGTTGCTTGATTCGCCGACTGCGGACACGCCATTCCCTGCCGTCAACGCCACAGCGGACGCGCTTCTCGCCAGCTTGAATCTGAAGTGGTCCGAGAGCTGTGCGCCAACGACAGTAGCCGGCGCACCGGCTTGGGAATGCACGCTGACGGCACCGACGCTGCCCTCGATCTTTACGCCTCAGTGGCTCTATGACGTCGGGGTATTGAACACGCTAAACGCTCTAGGCGTGACTAACGATGGTGATTGCGATGAAGATGACGACATACTGTTCATACCTGCGGGCTGCGACGTCAACTTCACCACTGGCAGCCTTGGTACCAGCCCAGACCTGCAGGGTGACACGCCGGATGAGCTGTTCGAGGCTTACGAGACGCTCGGAGTCACGAACGGCACTCCGCTCGTTTCTTTTCCTGAACCCGGGTCACTCGGCCTTCTGGCAATCGGACTTGCGGGAGTAGGACTTATTCGTCGCAGGTTTTCCGGTCTGCACAAAGTCGCGTAAACCTTCGAACTCTAGTATAGGCCAAGAGATCGGTCAGACGACTTCTGTTCATGGGCAGTCGGATCGATTGACTAGAGCGCCTTCAGTTGAGAACTTCTAGATCACCTGAGGACTTTTCCGACCAGTAGCTCGGGCTCGCTACGGATTCTGCCGGCTGAATTCCTTCATCAACGCCTGAAAATCGGGGCGATTCTGCAGGACGGCAAGGTCTGGGTCCTCCTGCACCTGCTTAAGTGGATATCCCTTGCCTAGCGCCTCTCGAAGGCTTTGAATTGCCTCAGTGGGTTTGTTGGTCAGAGCTTCGACCACGGCTTGCGTATGAATCAGTTCGACATCGAACTTATTGATCTTGCGCGCCCGTTGAATGAACTCCACCGCCTGCGAGGAGTCGCCCTTCTTCGCGAAATACGAGGCGAGATCACCCATGACATCGGTGTCCTGTGGATTCACGCGCAGGTCTTGAAATGCGAGCGCGATCGCCTTTTCGTACGTTGCGGTCGCTTTCGCGTGTTGACCGGCATAGCGGTACGCATCGCCTAGATTGCCCATCGCCAACTCTTGGTTCGGCCCTAGCCCGACGGCCTTTTCCAGGGCCTGGATTGCTTCCGGATACTGTTTAAGATAAATGTAGTCGATTCCGAGATCACAATATGCAAGCCAAGTGGGTGTCAATTGAATGGACTTCTGGTATGCCGCTATACTTTCCGGATACCGCGCAAGACGGCCGTACGTCGTGGCCACGTTGGACCAGCCCTCCGCATTCTCCGGCTG
>DASPUN010000027.1:0-97886 GCA_035622875.1 Candidatus Acidiferrales bacterium | reverse complement strand
CTCGCCGATCATTCGCAACTGCGAAACGCGCTGATCGGGATCGGCCACCACTGCTTCCAACAGCCGTTCGTAGTGTGCCGCCATGCGTGCCATCGTCTGGGCATCAAACAGATCTGTGCTGTAGATCAGTCGTCCTTCGGTCGCATTTTCGGTTTCCCACAGATGCGCCTCCAGATCAAATCGAGTCGTGTTGGCCGTCCAAGGAAGCAGACGCAACCCCGGCAGATGGGCGGCGGGGGCTGGCGCATTCTGCAAAACGAACATCAGGGGCGCGAGCGGATTTGTGCTCGCGGTTCGCTCGGGACGTAGCGCTTCCACCAGTTTCTCGAAGGGCAGATCTTGATGTGTGTAGGCCTCAATCGCCGTCTCTCGCACGCGACGGATAAGTTCCCGAAAAGTCGGGTCCCCTGTTAGGCTGGTCCGCATCACCAGCGTGTTTACGAACAGCCCGATGAGTCCCTGAGTTTCGGAGCGATTGCGGTTCGCAATAGCCGATGCCACGCCGATGTCCTTCTGGCCTGTTAGGCGATGTAGCAGCGCCTGAAAGGCGGCCAGCAGCACCATGAAGTAGGTGGCGCCTTCCTGTTGGCCGAGCGTTTTCAAGCCGTCGCTCAGTCCCTTGTTCAGCGCCAACGGCTGCTCGGCACCCCGGAAGGTCTGTACAGACGGCCGCGGCCGGTCGGTTGCCAATTGGCAAACCGGCATTCCCGCCAGTTGCCGCTTCCAGTATGTGAGTTGTTCCTCAAGTAAACGGCCTTGCAACCAATCACGCTGCCACTGCGCGAAGTCTGCGTACTCGACCGGAGGCTGCGGCAAGGGCGACGCGTGGCCGGTTGCGAATGCTGGGTAGAGAAGGGTCAATTCCTGCAGGAAGATGCCAAAGGACCACCAGTCCGTGACCACGTGGTGCATGGTGATGAGAAGTACGTGTTCTTCCTGTGACAACTGCAATAGAGTCGTGCGCAGCAGAGGCCCCTGCGACAGATCGAAGGGTCGCTGCATTTCTTCATCGGCGAGTCTTTCGAGCTCCGCGGTGCGCTCGACCGAGCCCCACGCGGTCAAATCGATCATCCGCAGATGGGAATCGGCGTCCATCACTTGCTGCGCTGGCGAGCCATCCACCTCGACGATTCGTGCTCGGAGCACTTGGTGACGACGGACGATCTCCGAGATACTGCGGCGCAATGCCTCGACGTCTAGCACGCCCGCCAGCAGCACCCTCATGGGGCAGTTGTAGAATGCGCTGGTGGGTTCCAGTTGGTAGAGCCGCCACATCCGTTCCTGAGCAAAGGAAAGCGCTCGCGGGCCTACGGTTGCCGCTCGCACTAGCGGGGGCGCTTCCGACTTGCCATCTTCCCTCTTCGTCTGTTGGATAAGCAGACTGAGTAGCGCCCGTCGTTTCTCGGAGAAGCGGCTTTGACGCGCCGTGCTTGTATCAGAGCTCAAATTGGTCTCACTCGTTTTCTCACGTGCGGAGGAGCTCGGACCCGTCTGTGCGGCCGAGATCGTCTCTGCGGAAATCAACCGCCGAGTGCAGATTTGGCAGACGATCGAATTCTATTTGGAGAAGTGCGTTGCTTGGTCCATGCTACCTGAGATACGGGACGCGAGCTCCTTCTCCGCGTCTTCTTCCGATAGCCCGGCGATGCGATCCAGTAGTTCGGTCGTGCGCGGGTCAAGCGGAAGCTGCCCCTGTTCCATCGCATCGACGAGCTTGGCAATCGTCGGGAACTGAAAGATCGCGCTGACGGGAAGCTCGCAGCCGGTCGCGTCCCGCAACTTGAGAATAAGTTGGACCGCCAGAATTGATTGACCGCCCAGGGCAAAGAAGTCGTCCTGGGTGCTGACCTGCTTCACTCCGAAAACGTCGCACCACAAACTCGCCAGCAAGTCTTCGACAAAGGGACGCCAGTTAGGAGACGGCCCCGTGGGCCGTGGTTCTGGTTGCTCGGGCCGCTGGCTCGATAGAATAACCGAAGGAATTTCCGACATGGGACTGTTTGATCCTTGTCTGGGTGGAGTGAGTGTCACAAGTATTCGCGCATGGAAGGCGAAATGTTCGCTACCGGGACTTTCCGAAAGGGGATCTCGCTGTTACCCATGGAAGATATTCCCCCAACGTACTTTGGCTCCGAGTCGAGTCAACGATCGGCTGTAGATGCCTACGCGTTTCTGCTCGAGAGCTGCATCGTAATGAATTTCTCGCGCCACGCTATAGCCTTGCCGGATGCCCAGGCTTCGGCACATGGCAAGAGTGCGGGCGTCGAAATCCGCCATTGGGTATGCGATAAGATCACAAGCTTGCCGCGTCAGTTTCTCGAGGTACCTCTTATTGTCGGAAACCTGCCGAAGCGCCTCCGCCTCCTCGCACTGGGTCAGTAGCGGATGATCGAGGGTGTGGGCGCCGATCAAGAACAAAGGATTCTGCGAGAGTGTTTCGATCTGGTCCGGGGTCATGCCGGCGCAGTGGTCGACCAGCTCGTCGGCACTTACGAAATCCTCGATGGGAGGCAGCTCACGCTCGATCACCTCGTACATCGCGGCGGGATGCGGTCGGAGACCCGTGAGAAAGGCAGTCAAGTCTGCGACGGTGGAAAGCCTGCACACAGCAGACATGTCCATGAATTTTCCACGGAACAAGAATCCGTTGAATCGGAAGCGATTCTTCAGCATTTTCAAATAGCTCCACCAAAGGTAGCGGCGCTCCTCGCAGTGGCGGGTGCTGATGAAGAACAGAGCCGGTATCCCATGTTTTTGCAGCAGCGGAGCCGCCCGTTCGGCGTTGTTGCGAAAGCCATCGTCAAACGTGAGCAGCACGCGATCACGGCGGAAGCCACGCCGGCTGCCGGCGACATCGGCGGGATGGAGGAAGGTGAAATTGGCCTTAAGAAAGACAAGATGGCGCTCAAACGACTCGGCATCCAATGCGTCACCTTCCGATCGCCGCGGTATGCCATGATAGAGGAGAACAACCGGTCGGCGCGCTGCCCAAATGGTTTTGCCCGGGGCTCGCCAGCCAACTTCCGCCGCCAAACTCTTTAGTTTCTCGATCACTAAAGGACTTTCGCCGCTCGGTAGCGGCACGTCCAAGCCGGCTTGGGACAGGGATTTCAAGGATGCCAGAACCGACTCACTACACCGCCGCCCATTTCTTTTGCCCAGGATGTACCGCCTGGGGACCGCCCGAAGGAGCGAGCGTTGTCAACTGCGGGTCGCTGTCGATCAAGTCGCTGGCCCAGCCACCGAGTGAATGCAGCCTGGGCGATGTCTCATCCGATAGATATTTGGCGTTACTGTACTTTGGGTTGAGATAGTCGGTAACCTTACCGCTTCGGATGACCTCGATAATTTCGCCGACACCGTCTTGTATTCGCAACTGAGGAACAAACCCGATGGTCTCGCGAATTTTGTCGAAGTTGACACGATAGTTGCGACGATCTTCCGCGATTGGATTGATGACCATCTTTGCCGCAGGCACGAACTGATGGATGATCTCCCCGACTTCGCGAATCGTGTAGTTCTCCTTACTCGATCCGACGTTGAAGACATCGCCCCTGACAGCTGCGAGAGGTGCCGTTAAGGTTTGGAGAATGGCGAGACCCGCATCCTGCACATGCAGGAAAGGACGCGATTGCTCACCCCCCGCTATCAAGATGATCCCCTCGAGAACCGCACGGGCGGTCATCACATTCACTGCAAGATCGAACCTCGTGCGCCGCGACAGTCCGTACAAGGTGGCGAGGCGGAGACAGGTGGGCGCAAAATGTTCGTTCGCCATGGCCAGGAGAACACGCTCGGAGGCAATCTTGCTGCGGGCGTACAGCGAAATCGGATTGAGCTCGGAACGTTCGTGCAACATTTTGTCGCTGGCCCCGTAAACCGAGCAAGTGCTCGCAAAGACGAGCCGTCCAACGCGGCAGCCTTTGGCCACCTCGGCAATCATCCGAGTAGCCATGAGATTGATTTCGACTGTCAACTCTTTGTTTAAGGCACAGGCAGAATCACCGACCAAGGCCCCTAGGTGAACGACAGCGTCGATGTCCGTCATCGCCCCCACCACCTTGTCCACCTGTCGAAAATCGGCTTGCACCACTTCGACTCGAGGATCGGTTGCGAAGTGCGCGATCGATTCGCGGCCGTACAGCAAGAGATCGAGGACGCGGACGTTGTGGCCGTTTTCAATGAGTTGGGGAACCAAAAGCGAGCCGATGTAACCGGCGCCGCCGATTACCAAGACGTTGCGGACTTCATCCCGATGTGCAATCCCGAGTTGGGTCTCCATGCGGCTGACCCTCTGCCACATTCGTGTCCATAGCCGCGACGCCAGCAAGATGCCAACCGTCGCTAGCCACGCCAGAATCCAGGCACCGATGCCGGGGAACAGCTGCCGGCCCAATCCATACGACCCAACCCCGAATAGCAAATATGCGAAACTCACGGCTTGGCTAATCACCGCAGCCTTGTAACGCCCACGGTACAGCCGTCCGTAGGAATAGAAGCCACTTAGGCCGAACACAATCAGGCACAACGCCGTCAGCCAGATGGCATTGCTCGCATAGGCATGAATATAGCTTCGTGCCAGGACCAGGGTTTGTGCTGTGGGCTGACTCTGCAAGCCTGATTCCGTCAGGCGATGCAGGAGGCTGACGCCCAGTGCCGCAGCGACTGCGGCATTGAGCATGACGGCGTCGGCGGCGATCCGTAAAGAGACCCGCAAGTACGCTTGATTGACGTGACTGTTCCGGAGGGATGGCTTCATTCTCGATTCACGCTAAGCGGAACTTTATCGAACGACTCGCTGAGGTTCTCGGCAGCGATCTGCCGAACCGCAGCGATGGTGTCCTGAACGTCTCTTGGGCTCATGCCTGGATAAATGGGCAACGACACGATTCGGTCATAGAGTCTCTCTGCGTTTGGCAGATCCCCTCTTTTGTACTGATATCGCTGCTGGTAAAACGGGTGTAGGTGCACGGGAATAAAATGCACACTGGTTCCGATGTTGCTTTTCGTGAGTTCGTTGATGAATTGAGCGCGGTCAATGCGCAAGCGATCCAATCCCAAGCGAATGACGTACAAATGATATGCGTGCGTTCGATCGGTATGGCGCAGTGGAGCTTGAATCGTCGGGTTTTGGCTGAAGGCGAGATTGTACAGGCGCGCGTGGTTTTGCCGAGTTTCGACGAACCGATCCAGCTTGTGCAGTTGGTGAATTCCGAGCGCCGCCTGAAGGTCCGTCATGTTTGCTTTGTAACCTGCGGCGTAAACCTCGTAGTACCAAGATCCCGAGGCTGTGTATCGGCTCCAGGCGTCGCGGTTCATTCCATGAAGTCTTAGAGCAGCCATGTGCTCGGCCAGCTGCGGATGGGCGGTGGTGATCATGCCGCCCTCTCCTGTGGTCATGTTCTTGTTCGCGTAAAAGGAAAAGACAGTCACACGGTTGAAATTCCCGCATCCCACCGACAAGCGATCGGACCCGATTTTGTTGCCGAAATAACTGCTTCCGACGGCGTGCGCTGCATCTTCGATGACAGCCAACCCGCGGCGGTCGGCTAAGGCATAGATCGCATGCAAGTCACACGGTTGGCCTCCGTAGTGAACCGGGATGATGGCTCGGGTGCGCGGTGTGATCGCTGCCTCGACCGACTCGGGATCGATATTGAAATCATCCCGGACGTCGACCAAAACGGGGCGCGCTCCCAGCTGAACGACGACATTTGCTGTAGAGCAAAATGTCAACGTCGGAATTACGACTTCGTCGCCGGGGCCAATGCCCAGTGCCGCCAGCGCAATCTGCAGGCCGGCAGTGCAAGAGCTGACGGCAATCGCGTGCGTCGCCGCCAGATAGTCCGCAAAGGCCCGTTCAAACAGCTGTACCTTCTTGCCCGTCGTGATCCATCCGGATCGCAGTGAATCGACGACTTCGGCAATCTCCTCTTCGCCGATCGAGGGCGCAGAGTAGGGAAGGAACGTCTGACGGATTCGGCGGTCGGACTGTGTGTGAGTCGCCATCGCGGGCACTCTTGTCTTGATTAGGTTGTGCCGCTGCACCGGCCCGTACCGGCCGACGTCATCCGAAGGTCCCCACCCGCAGCAGGGGGATGCTGAGAGGTAGCCGATTGTCGCGTGACCGAGTCTGCGAGTTCACTCATATTGAGCAGAGATACTCTTTGAGGAAAGACAATCACGAGTCCGGTTTGCCATAGCACCGAAAAATCGCTCCGCCAGGTTCGCTCGTGCAGATAGCGGACGTAGCCTCGCAGTTTGAATGGCTGCAGTACCTCTCGATAGAATTTCTCCCGGTCGCCGGGAATGCCCGCCAGCAACGTCTCTTCGTTTCTGAGCCGCAGAGTGACAGGATCCGTGAGGCCGGGCCGGTACTGCAGTACGAACATCCATTCGGGATCGTTCGGCTCGACATAGAGCGGCGTCTCTGGACGCGGTCCGACCAACGACATGTCCCCGCGCAGCACATTCCAGAATTCGGGCAGCTCATCTAGCTTCCACTTGCGCAGCAATCGGCCGATCGGGGTGATGCGATGGTCGTCTTCGGCGGTCACATACGGACCTGTCGAAGAAGTTCTCATCGTGCGGAGCTTATAGAGAAGGAAGGTTCGGCCCTGGCGCCCCATTCGCTCCTGCCGGAACAAGGCCGGGCCACGTGAGCTCACTCGGATCGCAATCGCCACCACCAACAGAAGTGGGGACGTGGCGAGCAGAAAACCGAATGAAAAAATCACTTCCAAGAATCTAGGGATGCCTTTTCCCATGCCTGCAACCAGGGCTACACGTGAGACCTGAGTGCCTGGTGTGAGTTTTCGAGCCGCACGAGTTGCTGTTCGAGTACCTTCGCAATGCGAACGCGGTCGTACTTTTCTTGAACGTATTCTCGGCCTTTTTCCCCGGCAATTTTCCGCAAGGAGGCGTCGCGGTACAAACGCAAGACCGCCTCCGCTAGCGCGTGTGCGTCCTCCGGCGGAACGCAAATGCCTCCCTCTGCTTCAAGCACGACTCGGCGTGCTTCTCCCTCGGCGCACAATATGACCGGCAAGCTGGCGGCCATCGCCTCGAACAGCTTCGATGGCAAGGCTCCCCAGAACAGCTCGTTGCGTCTGAGGGGCACTACAGCGACGTCGAGCGACGCCAAAACGTCGGGCATGTTCGCTTGTGGGACGGCCGGAAAGAAATGGACGTTCTCCAGCGCCATGTTCCGGGCCATCTCCACCAGTTCTCGTTTCTCTGGTCCGTCACCAAAAAAAACGAACCGTATCGGTTTTTCGTTTCTGATCTGTGCGGCTGCCTCCAGCACCGTTTGTAAGCCTTGTGCCAGTCCGTGCAGGCCTGTGTATCCGACCAGAAAGTTTTCTTCCAACCCAAGCTCTTTCTTAGCGCGTCGATGGACGGGTTGAGCCAAGTATTGCCCCACGTCCGCTCCGTTGGTTATCAACACCACGGGCACGGAGGGGACCCTCGTACGGATGTTTTGGACAATTCCCGCCGTTTGCCCAGTTATCAGGTCTGAATGGCGGTAGAGCAGCTCTTCTAAGGCTGTCGAAAGCCAGATCAGAAACCTGCTTCGCAGGGCGTTCAATGCGATCGCCGTTTCGGGCCAGAGGTCGGACACATTGAATACCAGGCTCGCTCTGCAGAAGCGCCGAATCAGAAGGCCGGAGATGCCCACAAACAAGGGCGGTGACTCGACAACGACTACATCTTGTCGACCGGCACGACACAGCCCCGTCAGCGAGGCAGCCACGACAAAAGAGAAGTAGTTAAGAAGCCTCGGAAGTAGCCCGCCTTTGCGTGTCGCATAGACCCAGCAGCGCAGCACGCGCACGTTCGCTTCGTCGGATTCCATCACCAGGCGCCCTCGATAGCCCTCCCGCACCTGCCCGTGAGGATAGTTTGGTACCGCAGTGATTACGGTAACCGTATGGCCCCACTCAGCCAGCCGACGTGCGAAAAATCCGACACGGTTTGCGGCCGCACCCATTTCTGGCGGATAGTATTGCGACAGGAATAGTATGCGCATCCCTAAACTCAATTCCCAAAGTTCAATGGTCGGCTGGCCGTTCCGATGAGCCGATCTTCAGACTGGGTCCTTCACCAGGACTGCCAAACGATGCGTGTGCAGAAGCGCGACGCTCTCAAGCAGAGTCGCGAGTAGCCAACTCTTCGCTGTCAGCGCTCGAGAGATGGGCGGCGCCAGCGTGAGCGATTTGATAGGACCCTTCAGGCTCGGAAAAAGTTCACGAATCTCTCGCGCCCGCACACCTCGGACATGGGGATTCCGCGGGTTATTCGTTGCCAGGTCGTACCAGAGCAGTGCTCCTCCGGGACGAAGCACTCTTGTGATCTCATCGGAGATCATCCGTCGCACCCTTCGGTCCAACACAGAGCTGAAGACGGTAGATTGAATGACCAATCGGAAGTGGTTGCTTGGCCAGGGCAGTTCGCTCGCGTCGCCCCGCCGGAGATCGGCAATTGGTAGCGCAGCACGTGCGCGCCTCACTCTCTCCTCATCCAAATCGATTCCATGGAGGTCACGTTCGAACATTCCCCAGGCGATGAGTTGCGCCAGCCAACCTATGGTGCCAAATCCGACCTCGAGGCATGGGTCCCCGGGCTGCGGAAACGCACCGGCGCGATGGAGCATGGTGGATGCCAGGCGTTGTCTCCCCGAGAGATTTAGATTGACGGCGAAATTCCATGGCGCATAGATTTCAGCATCCACTTCCCTCGACCGGCGTTGGTATTCGATCCGGATTCGCTCTCGCTCGCGTTCTACGAAATTTTCTGCGGGCATGTTAACAGCGCCAGCCGCATCCTTCGCTCCGGAATCGCGGACGTCTTTGCCTCGCAACGTGGAAAGTCGCATCTCGGGCCGTCTTATTCTTTTAGGGTTCGAATCACAAAGACATTGAACTCAGGGCCGGTGGGCGGGGGCGTGACTCGGCTTCCAATGGGAGTCGCGACTGGCAAGCCGATCATAGGCAATCGAACGGAACTGCCGTCGTAGACGCCCTCGGCAACTGGCTTTCCCAGATAGTCCTGGACATTTCGAACTTCAAAGTGGGAGCCGACTTGGAGCACGGGACTCAGATCTACGTCGACAAACTCCTTTAAGTCCCAATTGTATATGACGATGTTTGCCCGTCCCGGCTCATAAAGATTCGGACGCACGAACGTTGTCACTCCCGAAGGTCGTCCTGGGATGTATTTGCTGTGACGGTCGAGCCCGGTCGCTTGCTTCCACTGTTCGAAGTGGAAGAATTTTAGATTCAGGAAGAACCACGCATCCGGGTGCTCCGCTGGACCGCCGCCAAAATACGTGTTGTCGTCCCAAGTATAGTTCTCCGGATACGTGGTTCCGGCTACCAATCCGACCAGCAGGTTCGCGCCGTAAAAGACGTTGCCCGTGACGGTTGCCTGTGCCCAGCCACCCATCAGAAAAACCGGCAGACCACCCACGAAGTAGTTATCTTCGACCGTCACATCCTTCTGTCCGACTGGATTTGTGCACTCCAGGCACACACTGGCGTCCATATAACGACGAAGGAGTATCGTCTTTTCGGTTTGATTCGGAGAATCGTAGGTGTAGTTTGCCTTCATATCGACGCGGGAGGCGACGTACGGTGGATGTCCGCTCACGTGCAGGTTGTTGAAACGGTTTGTCAGGCCAGACAAAACGCCGTTGTTAAAGGAAATGTTTCCCTCTATGTGAAAGCCCTGGAGTCCGCCTGGGTTTGGCCATGCATGAAGCCCCCAGCCGTACTGATTGAACATGATATTGTCTTCAATCGTCTTGGTGCCGATGTCATTTTGCGCGTAGATCGCGTGCCCATGGCCTTGGTTCTCTTCGTTATTTTCAGAGCCGCAGTTGTAGATAACGTTTCCATACAGTTCCGAGTCGACGGCTTCCTTCCAAAACCCGAAACCGTGGCCCGTGTCGTGCACGACCAGATTGATAAACTTGCTGTGGGGCGCTTGAATCTCGAGTCCCATCGGGCGGTATTGCGGTGAGAAACTCCGGTCTGGATTCCGGTTGGTCACTTCGAAATCTCGATAGATGGTCCAGGCTCCGAAGACGTTCAGCGTAGCCGCCCCGGCTCTCGCTCTGTCATCCACAAGAATGGCATGCTCATGTGGATAGGAACGCACCACAATGGGCTGTGCCTCGCTGCCCGTGAGCCGGCTGGTGAAGACTCCTCCGTACGTACCGCCGCGCAAAAGTACGGTGCTTCCCGGTCCGATGGCCCGACCGCTCAGGGCCGTGGACAGGTCCAAGGGAGAGGAAATGCTCCCGGAGTTGCTCGGATTTCCGTTCGGCGACACGTACCACACGGTCTGCTTGCCGGCAGAGTCTCGGTGGTAGGTCTGCGCAGCGGCGGAAACAAATAGAGTCAATCCCCAAAGCACAACGAGAGAGCCGCTCACTGCTAACATTTTTTTCTTTCTATGACTCACTGCGGGCAATCGCTTGCTCGCGCCGGATGCACTTCGGACGTCGTGCTGATTTCGCAACCAGGTGTTTTGGGTCAGGCCGAAACTTCGTGATTTGTCAGATTAAAGAGGTGCAAGCACTGGACGGTTTCGGTAGAGAGCCAGCTTGATCCCCGCGACCCCGAATATGAACGTGGGCATGAGCAAACACTCACTGATGACGCTCTTATAGGCTTCTGGGCCAGCTCGCACAAGATCCGGTATGAACGCCGTGAAACTCCAAAACGCCAGAATCGCAAACAAACGGCGCCAGTATCCGATCTGTCTTTGGCTTCCACAGAATCGGTTAAAAAGTGTCGCCCACAGCCAACCCAGGATCATGGCGCCGATCAGCAGCCCCGGAACTCCGAAGTTCAAGTACCATCCGGCCGCATGATGAATTGTGTAGCCCTGTCCTTCCAGTGCACCGACATTCTCCCCGTAATACTGATAGATGCCAGGAGGTCGCGGCACGCCGAAAATGGCAGGGACGATCGACATCGCCATAAACGCAAAGCTCGAGCCATAGGTGACCGGAATCCGTCGAGACAAACAGCCGTACAGAGACATGTGAGCTGCAAATGGTTCATTGCTGAATTGGTTGTCGAGGATCGCGTTCTTGAGCGTGGTCCACCAACCCATATTGTCGATCGTGCCAAACACATTACCGCGTGTCAGTCCCACAATGCCGACTGCTGCCACGCCCAAGACCAAACAGGTGATGAACAACAGCGCACTTGGTTTGATCGCATTGGCCAGATAGAACAGCCCCGCCCCGATCACGGCGACGACCATGGCGTTGCGGTTCCCCATCCGCAGGTTCAGCCAGTACATCCCTGCGAACAGCGC
The DNA here is from genome assembly GCA_035622875.1 of Candidatus Acidiferrales bacterium. Taxonomy (GTDB): domain Bacteria; phylum Acidobacteriota; class Terriglobia; order Acidiferrales; family UBA7541; genus Palsa-295. The sequence continues at coordinate 86,558 of DASPUN010000027.1, read as the reverse complement.
GACATAACCAGCAAGCGCGGTGGGTGTTCGCTTGCCTTCGATGTACCTTGCTTTGCTTCCGGACAGAAAGACGGCCAGGCCGGTCGACAGCGCTACCAGAGCCGTGCGATCGAGCAGCTGGTAGACAGTGAACCCTGGCCCGAGCTCGGCGTCATTCCGACCCAACTCGTACGGAGATAGATGTAAATCAGCCGCTCGACCCAAGGAGTCCCTAACCAAAGCGAAGCCGGCCAAGCCCGCGAATAGAGCGATGATCAAGATTTTCGAATGGGAAATGCGCATTGCGCCGCTGGAGGGTTCGACGATCCTCCGCGGTCTGACAAGGCAAAGCACGGTCACTTCGATCGTCAAGATGAACAGACTGTAGAGAATCAAGGTCCACAGGTATTCGGAATCCAGATGCACCGGAAGAATCTTATAGAACAGGTACTGGTAGCGCATGCCGGTGTCACCGCCGCGCAGATCGATGGTTAGGAACCACCCCCCGAACAAACTCCAGTAGTAAAGCATCGCAATTCCGAGGGGAAACGCAATGGTTCGGGTCTTGCGCCAGATTTGGATCCCTCCGAGCAGAATTAGAACTGAAGCGACCGACAAGACAGCGTAGTAGCTCATGCGAGATCCGTCAGTGCGCGATCGAACGCGGCGTCATCCTTGGCATTTCGTAGGACTCGGCGGTAAAGATACATCATCCGCTCCGCTACTTTTTCCGTCGCGAGAGAGCGCACGCTTTCCCGTCCGTTGCTTCTCTGGCCACGTTTGAGAATCTCGGCTAGAGCAGCCCCCAGCTGCTCTGCGTCTGCATCGACCAGCGCCGAGGGGTACACGTCCCTCAGCTGTTGCTCGACATCGCCGACCCTCACCGAGACAACCGGCAGGTTGCAGGCAAGTGCCTCCCTGACGATTCGGGGCGAGCCTTCCGAAATGCTGGTGACCAGCAAACAGTCTGCCGCATTTAACAAGGCGGGGATCTGTTCCGGAGGGGTGCTGCCGTCCAGAACCACTAGACGGATGTTCCCGCAGATCGAGGTCGCGGATCGAATGGTCGCCTCTGCGAGCCTTCGGTTTTTGACTTTCGGATTTCCTCCGGTATTAAAGAGAACGATGCGGTCGAGTGGGTCCCAATGCAACCGAGCGCGGGCCTCGTCTCTCGGTTCGGGACGATACAGATTCAGATTCACGCCATTGGGACAAACCGAGATGCGCTCGCGTCTCCACCACAGTCTGGATCTCAACTGTTCACTCACGCAAAGGATGTAATTCGCCCGGAGAGCGGCCAGGTGGGACATCAAGTGTCCCAACTTCGACCGCAGGACGCTGATGCTGGGATCGCGGTTGAGGTCGCTACCTTGGAAGGTTAGCACCAACGGAAGTCTTGTCGCGCATGCACACAGAAATGCCGTGACGGTTCCATAGTGTGCGTGAACCAGATGAGGGCGCCATGCACAAATCTCTTTTCGCAAATGCACGTAGTCTCCGCTCACGGATGCCAAGGAGGTCCGCGAAACCAACACGAACAGCTTCACCTGGACTCCCAAGGTCTCTAACGCCAGCGCGTCCCTTCGGGCGAAATTGTAAGCAGCATCGCTGGAGCTACTCGGAATTACCTGCAAAGAGCGAATGGGCGAAAAAGTCTCGTGTGCCGCCTCACCCTGGGTACCTTCTCTAGTAAACCCGCTACTGATGTCAAGGCTCCCGCGAAAGATGTGTCGGACGCAGCGGCGAGGCGAATTCCTGGGTCCGGAAAAATCGGTCGTGTCCACTGGTCTGCCGTCTTGACGCGGCTTCGCTCACTTGCGTAGGCCGAGCTTCTCTTTGTTCGCCCAATCGTGAAGGTGGAGGCCGTTCGGTGAAGGCAGGCGATCACGTGGCCCGTCGACCGAGGGGATCGCCCCCAGAGTCCGCAAATGAAGAGCAGCTTCGATATCCTCAGTGGATCGCAGTGTGTTATCCCAATGTTCGCAGATAAGTGCCGTTACGACTGCCAGCCCCGTGGAGAGTACGGCGACCAAGAGCAGCCAAAGCGAACGCAGCGGACCGGAAGGCCGGGATAGATCGGGCACGCTCGCGTAATTCACGACGCGCACATTATTGGCACTGTTGGCCAGCTCCACATCGATTGCGCCCTGGCGTGACAACAAGTCGTTGAGCAGCGTCTTGTAGCTCGCGCTCTCCTGTTGCATCAGGCGATAAGTGACCGCCGCTTCGTTCTGACTGAGCATGACGGCGCGCTGTTGGTCGAAGGCTTTTCGGAGGGATTGCTCATGTTCGAGGGCCTGCCGGTAATGTGTTTCCAGGTTGGTAATTTCGGCCTCGGTGGCGCGTTCGCTCGTTTCACCGAGATATTTCTCTAACTCCGCAATCTGCTGGTCCACTTGTTGCGTCTCTGGCCATTTGTCCGTTGTACCCACCAGTAATTGGGCTCGCTTGGTTCGAAGAGCCGCGAGGTTGGCTCGCGCCTCGACGATCTGTTTGGCGTCCTGCTCCGCAGCGGCCTCAGCAGCTTTCGGATCGGAGAAGGCATGATACGCGGCTTCAGCCACTCGCCGGTCATTTTCGGCTTCCACGAGCTCCTTGTTCAAAGCTCCCAGGCGGTCCAGCGCCGTGTTTTCACTTGGATCGAGAGAAAGAATTTCGTGCGTTTTCGCATAGGCAAGCAGCGCCTGCTCACGGTTGCTGATTTGTCCTTGGATATCCTCGGCCTGCTCGGTCAGAAATTGATTGGTCGCTCTGTACGTCGCCGCTTTGTTTTCTCGATTGAGCAACACCAAAGCATCGGCGACAGCATTCGCGATTCTTGTCGCAAGGCGCGGGCTGCGGTCTTGATACGTGAGATCGATCAAATGCGTTTCTCGCGAAACGGTGCCCACAGCCTTGACCTGCTCGATCCGAAGCTTCTTCTGCATATCCGTCACTAGTGGCAACATCCCGTGCGCGTGGGCGAGCTCTGCGAGAGATATGGACGGCTGAAGAGCCGGCGTCAGAAGCGGTTTTTCTGCCGCGGGGCGATCATCTTGTTCTCTCGGTCCTAGGTACATCAGATGGATCAGCCGAGTGATTAGGTGCCCCTCCTTGGCCATGTGCCTAAGGAACGTGGGATCCTGTTCGAGATCGAGCGCTTCCGCCACCCGGTTTAGTAGTGCAGGACTCTTAACGAACTGAACCTGCGTATTCAGGTAAACGGGATAGTCCAGCGCCCCGTCTGCATCCATGGGCCGTGAAGTGATCTCGGAGCTGAGAGCCACTGGACTTACTTCAATTCTGGCCGTGGCGCGATAGTAATCGGGCATCAAAAGCAACAAGGCGCAGGCGACGAACATGCTCAATCCAATGATCGCCGCGACTTTTTTCCCGTGATTCCGCGTGATTCTCCAATAATCACGAAGCTGAATGTCGCGTCGCGACTGCCAATCGGCCTGCCGCATGAACGCAGACGGCCTGTCGGCCAGTAATTGCATTCTGTCGGATTGGGTTGCCAGAGCGCCCGGCGTTACGATTTCGTCGGTCATTTGGTAGTCCCCCTGTCGAAGACAATGACCCCGCTGTGCCGTTCTTATCGATCGACGGCCGCGATCGCCCCGTATCCCGCCCAAATCGCAGTCAGAGCCACGCCCAGGCTTTTCGCGATTTTGGCCAGTTCCGCTGGCGGCACATAGACGATGTCACCCGGTCGAAGCACGGGATCCTCTTTCTTGTTGCGGTTGATCCCCTCTAGATTGACGACAATCTGCGTGTTCCCCACAGTTCCGTTCACATGGCGAAGAATCTGAACTTGCCGGGATTTGGTATCGGGGAGCGTTCCACCGGCCATGGCAATGGCCCGGGTAACGGTAATGTCCCCATTGAGCGCAATCGGAGTTGGCTTGTACACATTGCCGACCACGAACGCCTGATCGGCCTGAGGGACGCTGATGATGTCACCGGGATTCAGATAGGGATCCAGTTGGCTTGCTGACATCGCTAGGTCAAGGGTGGTTACGTCCGATTGCGACCGGCCTGCCGCAGCGGAAGGATCGGCGGCATGACACAGCCGGACGAAGTTGTCGTCGTGAACGATTTGCAACACTTTTCCCGCGTCGGGAGACGGCCCACCTGCTATCGCAAGCATCTCACGCACACGGACGCGTCGTTCTAGCTGGAGCGTCGTGCCCGGCTTTGTCACCGCTCCCACAACGACGACAGGCTGCGAGCTGTATTCCTTCACCAAAACCTGGATCTGTGGCCGCTTGAGATATTCGAGGTAGCGATTCGCTAGGTCCTGTTCAAGTTCATCGGGAGTTCTGCATGCGGCCTGGAGGTTACCGTCCAACAAAGGCATGCTGATCATCCCGTTGCCGTCGATCCTTATCTCCCGAGCCAGCTCCGGGTAGCCAAATACAGTAACTTCGAGCAAGTCGCCAGGGCCCATCCGGTAACGCTCATCCGTCAGTTGGTGGGGAGCCCGGATGGTTAGCTGGGGAGTGCCCGGTTGTGCATCGTCCGGGACGGGCACTGCCATACCTGCCGGCTGCTGCGCCATCAAGATGTGTGCCGGCCACACGAGCAGGCAGACGGCCATGCGTAAAAATTTGCTCATGCTGTTTGCGTGACAGTGCTTCGTTGATCCAGCCATGTTCCCCTCGCCCCTACGCTGTCGTTTTGGTCTGACCGTTGTTCGCCGTACCATTTAGTCGGTTCAACACGACCCCCAGAATCGGCTTAGCGAACTCGTGTTGCGCTCTTTCCACCAGCTCGACGGACGTTCTTGCCGCTTCGACGACCAATAAGACTCCATCGCAAGAATCGGAGAGAATGCTTGCGTCGCACACGGTTGCAAGAGACGGTGAATCAACCACGATCCAATCGTAGTCGCCGCACGCTTTCAGCAGTTCCTCAAGCCTACCGTTGGAGAGCAGCTCCGCCGCATCCGAGCTGGGTGCGCCGCCAGGAATGAAAGAAAGATCCCGAATCGATCCGTTCTGAACAATCTCTGAACTATTCACATTGGCAGCCAAGTAGTTCGAAAGGCCCGGCTCACGCGAAGCACCCAAGTAAGTATGCAGAGTAGGATTTCTGAGATCGCCATCCACCAGGAGGACGCGCTTACCTTTCTGCCGCACGAGCGCATGAGCGAGATTTGCCGATACGAACGTCCTTCCTTCTCTGGGGCGAGCGCTCGAGACCAGAATCTTGGAAAACGGCTGCCGCTGCCGAATCTGCCAAAGCCGCGACCGCACGCTACGAAATTGTTCGATGGCAGCAACATATTTCCCCGTGTTGTTCAGAAACAGAAGGCGGCTCGAGTCCGGCATCCAGTGACGTCCGTTCGATTCGGGCAGATGACTCGATTCGACCCTAGGCGCGGACTGTTCCGTCAACACGGCTGTCGGATCTTCGGCGTTCGGCAAATTCTCAGCGGTCACGGGCGTGTGGAGCTGCTCTCGCGTGGGAAGGAAGGCAGGCGTCGGATTCGTTCCAGCAGTTGCAGCTTGTCCGGCTGATGTCGATACGGAACCGAAAATTCTGCTCATAAGTTTAACCTCTGTTAGTTGGAAGCTTGGCCGCCGACCGTCTTAGCGAAACAGTGCATGGAACCTATGGTCGGATCCGAATGGAAACCGCTAGGCAGGGTCCGCGGGCGCTGCAAGCCCCTTCGGCGTGAGAGGCGATGCGAAGACTTTCCGCCTCGATACACGCACGACAGCCGTGGCGTCCACTTCGACAGCCGCGGCCCTTCCCAGCATTTCGACCGATAACACGAGCCGAAACTGGTTTCGTTTTCGGATCAAAATTCCTTCGACATCTTGCAGAGGGCCGTAGACAACCCTGACCCGATCGCCGCAGTCTAGAAACGGATGTGGCTCGATGAAAAGATTGTTGTGCATTGCGCGTCGGATACCCTCAATCTCGGCCTCGGGCACGATGCTAGGCCGACTGGGACTCCCCGCGAAACCGAAGACCCCTGGCACCGACAGGATCTCCATCCGGCGATCCAGGCTGCTTTGGATGAACACATAGGAAGGAAACAGCGGCAGATGGAGCTGCTTGGTTCGATCCTTCCAGCGATGAACTGCACTATAAAGCGGAAGAAAGATTTCATGCCCGCGGCCGAGAAGGGCTGCCGCGACGCATTTCTCGTGCTGATGCCGGGTGTAAAGCGCGTACCAGGCTTGATCACTTGCGCCGTCAGAGGTCATTCGCGGATTAAGAAGCATAGCTCCGCCCTGTGACTTACATACCGATGAAGCGCATTTAGTAGGTTCCGCAAAATCGAAGCTTCACAGTCGGATACTCCACTTTGCATGAGAATCCCGACTGCACGCGCCAGCATCCATTCCAGAATTCGCTCAATAGATCCTTTGCCGCTCCCTACAAATGCGAGCCAGCAGATCGTTTACTTTCTCGGATCCGACCTCAAACCTTTCGGCCTTTACGGCAAAACCCCATCTCGCGAGGCCATCTGCGACTGCTTCGACGCGAAGCACGCGCCCTTTGGTCTTGATCGATGACGTTGGAATCGTGCCCCTGAGTGGGGGAAGCAAGAGCTCGAGTTCCACGATGCCCTTCAGCGGCGGACAACCTATGCTATACACGTAAGCACCTTGCACGCTGATATCCCGAGTGATCCCTTCCGCCTGCATGCCGTCGAGATGCGTCGGTCCCCATGAAAATAGTGCGGAAGCACTGACCGAATAACGCACGGCCCTTCTCAGTTCGGATCCATGCTCGCGTGTTCCGTGCACGATTCGCGTTTCAAACCTCGCGCGTGATGAATCCGCTCGCGCGTGGATAGCAACCCTAGCGATGTCGTGCGGATGCGACAAGAAGCAAAAGGTCACACGTGCTCGTGTTCTGCATGGGAGGGACGTACAGTCCAATTCGCCTAGATTTCGAGAGGTCTAAAGTGCCTGAAAAAAGATGAGGATTGGCCCTCAGCACTGAGAATAAAGTCCCATAGATCAACTGATTTCCTCGCCAGAATCGCTGCGTGGGAGCGACCATGGTCGCCTTCGCTCGATAACGCTCGTGCGTGTTCTCGGGAAAACCGGACCGTCTTGTCGAGTGTGGAGGGGCGTTTCAAGTTTGCCGAACAGGGGCACGACGAGATCGACATTGCATGGGTCGTGGCGTGCGTCGCACCGACAGAATTGCTCGCAGGACCGACGGGCAGAAAGGGCTGAACCAAAGCGATGCCCCGGTTAGCTTCCAGACCTGCGGGCCCGTGGCACCCTCTGGGCGCTCCCTCTGGGACGGCGGATGGCATTTTCTTGCATATTAAATTACGTCGATGTTCCTTTTCCTAGTCATGGATCTCGAAAAAGACGTACTAACCTTAGGGCACAGGCCTCACGATTGCAGAGATAGGGAACGCTACAACCGATGTGTTCTCTATAAGATACAAACACAACAAACAGTCTAGAACAATCCGCAGTCCTCGGTGGTGAGTCATCGAAACGACTGTTCGATGGAATTGGATATGTACATGCGAAGTAATTTTCAAGTACCAGCCATCAATCGAGCACATCATGGGCGCTATCGCGCGACCGAGGCCGCTTTCGGACGGGAGGCTACGTGTACTTGTCGCTGATGCCACCCGTATGGGCGGCCAGCTGATCGCGGCTTCCCTGAGGCGCAGCCGATATAGGTTTGACGTCCAAGCCGTTTCGGCCGATTCTTCCGAGGCCTGTCGAGCTCTCGAACGCCAGAGACCCGATGTAGCTGTCATTAGTGCAGAACTGCCCGACGGACGATTGACTGGTTTTCGCGTCCTGCACCAGTTGCGGGCAACTGCATCGGGGACGGCGGGCGTGATGCTGCTGAACAGCAACGAACCCGAACTGATTGTCGATTCCTTTCGATTCGGAGCAAGGGGTGTATTTTGCCGTGACGCGTCCTTCAAGGCTCTGCCGAAGTGCATCCTCTCGGTGCGCCAAGGGCAGGTCTGGATCAGCAACAGCCAACTAGAGTTTCTTCTCGAGGTCCTGGTCAAGTTCAAGCCAATGCAGCTGATCAAGACCGGGGGCATGCGGTTCTTGACGCAACGAGAGCAGCAAATTACGAACCTGGTGGCCGAAGGTTTGAGAAATAAGGAAATTTCCCTGAAGCTGAATGTATCGGAACATACAGTCAAGAACTATATTTTCCGGATCTTTGAAAAGCTGGGGTTGTCCACCCGCGTGGAGCTGGCGCTGTACGCACTGAGCGAAACCGAGATACTATCCGGCCAAGTTCTCCCCTCTTCGATCGGGGGCGGCGGGCAATCCGGCGGAAAATGAGCTTGTCTAGCGCAGCGCTCGAGCAATCGAGTCAGCGATCCGTTCGATCTGGGCGTCCGTGAGTTCAGGATAGATGGGCAAGGACAGAACCTCTGAAGCGGCGCGCTCACACTCCGGTAAGTCACCAGGCCGATACGCGAGATGAAGGTAGATCGGTTGCAAGTGGAGCGGCACAGGATAGTACACCGCGCTTGCGATCCCTTCATTGGCTAAGAATTCCTGCACCGCGTCGCGCCGTTCTAGCCGAATCGTGTACTGGTGGAAAACGTGTTCACCCCAACCAGCTACTGTCGGACGCACTACACCGGACACTTTTGCGAGGCGCGAGTCATAGCGCGTCGCGTTATTCCGCCGTGCGACGCACCAGCGATCTAGGTGACGCAGTTTCACGCGAAGAATTGCAGCCTGCAACTCATCGAGCCGGCTGTTCCAGCCTTGCTCACGGCTGACATATTTCTTGACACTCCCGTGGCTGCGAAGTGCCCTGAGCCGGTCGGCTGCTTCCTCGGAATCGGTCAGGATCATTCCCCCATCACCATATCCTCCGAGATTCTTGCTCGGGAAAAAACTTAGGCAGCCGAAATCCCCGAGGCCTCCCGTGCGCTTGCCGTGATATGTCGCGCCGATGGCCTGCGCGTTGTCCTCGATCACCTTCAATCCATGGGCCTGCGCGAACGCAACGATAGCGTCCACATCTGCCGATTGACCGTACAAATGGACCGGCACAATCGCCCTCGTGCGCGGGCCGACTTTGGCTCTGAGCTTTTCGGGATCGATGCAAAACGTCTCTGGCTGAATGTCTACGAATACCGGTGTTGCACCCAGTGAGCTGATGGAATCCGCTGTGGCGATGAAGCTGAAGGCAGGAACGAGAACCTCGTCACCCGGGCGGATGCCGGCAGCGCACAATGACAAAGTCAAGGCGTCGGTACCGGAAGCTACCCCTACAGCGAACCGGCGTCCGCAATAGTCTGCAATCTCCTTCTCGAGCGACACGACGTTAGGGCCGAGAATAAAATGTTGAGTCTTCAGCACCTCATCGAGAGCCGCGCGGATTTCTTCCCGAATGGAGTCATATTGCGCGTGAAGGTCGAGCAACGGTATTTGTGAATTTCCATTTGCGGTGTGTTGCATGGTTTGTACTGGAGCGATGTTCGCATATCGAGGACCTATTTTCATCTCGCGGCTGTCGATTTTTCGCCGGATCAGTCATTCACCTGCTTCTCACTCAAACAGTGCTCGCTTGGACCAGCGCAGGTTTTGCAAGTATCACCGTTTGACCTGTCCTCGTCAGGCGCTGATGCGGTTGTTTCAAGCTGGCAATGAGGGCCTCAATCCATCGGTGCTCGCACTTCGACAGCCTGCGGTGCGAGGCATTCTTGCGGCGAAGAACGAGCCAATCAGGTTCTCATGCGGGCGCCAAAGGTGATCGAAGTTTCCCGGTCGTATTGCATTCATGCCTTCGACGTCGACCCTGGCCGCGACAGTCATCACACGTGGCGGGCTGTCTCGGCTATAATGGCAAGCACTAGCGAAAACGGTCCGATCGATTCAATCTCGCTTTTTCATGCTGGGTTCCGAGATCGAGCGGCAACGTCCCTGCCGTCAGAATATCCAGACCGCATAGCGATGGAAGCGAACTGCACCTAATGAAAACGTCGCTGTCAACTGGCCCCGGGACGACGACAGGAAACGCAGACCCGAAAACGCCCGCCAAGCCACTTGCTTGGAAGGTGCTGCCTCACGTGTGGCCGCTGCTGAAACCACGACGGGGCATTTTTGCCCTCGGGTTCGTTTTGATGGCCACGAACCGTTTTTCAGGACTTGTACTGCCTGCTTCGTCGAAGTATCTGCTCGATGACATAATTCTCAAACGCCATGTACATCTCCTTGTGCCCCTCGTACTCGTCGTATTTTTTGCGACGATCGTGCAGGCCCTAACTTCCTACGCGCTAACACAACTGATTTCGAAGTCCTCGCAGAAGATGATCGCGGATCTGCGGATCCAAGTGCAAGCACACATCGGTCGTCTTCCAGTGAGCTTTTACGATTCGAATCGGATCGGCTCGCTTGTTTCCCGCATCATGACCGACGTCGAAGGCGTGCGGAATTTGATCGGGACAGGACTGATTGATTTCGTTGGCGGGATCATGACCGCGGCCATCGCTCTTGGCTATCTGCTTCGCGCTAGTGCGATGATGACGGCCACGGCGGCCCTCTTTCTCGTGATCTTCGCTTTCGGTCTGACCCACGCGTTCAAGGCCATCCGCCCGTATTATCGCGCTCGCCCCAGGATCAACGCGGAAGTAACCGGGCGGCTAACCGAATCGCTCGGCGGCGTTCGCATTGTCAAGGGCTATCATGCGGAGGAGCGCGAAGCGGCGGTTTTCCGTGTTGGCGTTCAGCGCCTGCTCGACAATGTCGTGCAGACGCTCACTGCAACGTCCCTGATGAGCGCCGGCGCCACGGTACTTATGGGGATTATCAGCGCGTCGATCATGTTTCTGGGAGCGCGATCCATTCTTTCCGGCGCGATGACCCCTGGTGAATTCATCTCTTATCTGGCCTTCTTGGCTATGCTCATCGTTCCTGTTGCGCAGGTTGTCAGCATCGGTCCGCTGATGACGGAAGCGCTGGCAGGCCTCGAACGCACGCGCGAAGTTCTGGATGAGAAGCCGGAAGATCAGGATCCTCGCCGAACCGTGCGCCTCGACCGTATCGAAGGGACTGTGGTTTTCAAGGGGGTTTCGTTTGCGTATGACATCAACAAACAAGTTCTATCCGACATCTCTTTCGAATCGAAGCCCGGAACCCTTACCGCGTTTGTCGGCCCTTCCGGCGCCGGCAAGTCGACGATCATCGGGCTGATTGCCGCGTTTTACGTGCCGACGTCCGGGAGCGTGCTCGTCGATGGGTTTGATCTGGCTGCCGTCCGCCTCGATTCGTACCGTACGCAACTCGGCGTCGTCTTGCAGGAGACTTTTCTCTTTGATGGCACGATTCGTGACAACGTCGTTTTTGCCCGGCCTTGCGCCAGCGAAGAAGAGATTCTCGCCGCTTGTCGGATCGCTCACGTAGATGAGTTCGCCAAAGGTTTCGCGGGGGGATATGACACCGTGGTCGGCGAGCATGGCGTGAAACTCTCCGGCGGTCAGAGACAGCGTGTTTCGATTGCTCGCGCGATTCTGGCGAATCCGCGCATCCTGATCCTCGACGAAGCAACTTCGAGTCTGGATTCCGAATCGGAAGCGCTGATTCAACAGGGCCTCAGCCATCTCATGTCGGGAAGGACGACATTTGTCATCGCCCACCGTCTTTCCACAATCCGCAGAGCCGATCAAATTCTCGTCGTAGAGGCGGGACGAATCATCGAGCGCGGTACGCACGAATCATTGTTGGCCGCTCGAGGTCGCTACCATGATCACTTCGCGAAGCAGCAGGGCCTTGAAGCAAACCTTTTTCTGGCGCCCGGAGAAGAAGAAGCAGAAACACCGGAAACGGTTGCCACGGATGCGGAAGCCGATGGCGCGCTCGGAAGAGAGCGAGGTTCGGTGCTCCCTGATGCCATTCGCATGATTCGTGAGCCGAGAGTTTGACCCTGGCGAATCCGGTTCGGCAAGCGGCGGCCAACGCCGTTTGACCAGCCGTCAGCAGACCGCTACAATTGAGGTAGTGATCGCGATGTTCACCTCCTTCCATTAGCATTTCCTCTCCGCTCCGTTTGGAGCGATGCCCGTAGGCACTTTCTCGTTTCCAATTTCCGTTTTCGATTTTCTGATTTCTTTGAGGTTCTCCCATGGCGGCACTGACGCTTTTTGAAAAACTCGATCAGATTGAATCGCGCTACGACGAAATGACGCGCGAGCTCTCCTCGCCTGAGGTGCTCGCCGATTCGGCGCGTTACCAGAAGCTCGCCAAGACCCATGCGGAAATGGGAGAGATCGTCGCGAAGTATCGCGAATGGAAGGAAATCGAGAAGGGCCTGGAAGGTGCAAAACAGCTGCTCCTCGAATCCACTGACGCTGAAATGAAACAGTTGGCTCACGAAGAGCAACGCTCTCTTGAGGACCGGCGCGAGATCGTCGAGCGCGAATTGAAGCTCTTGCTGGTCCCCAAGGATCCAAACGACGAGAAAAACGTCATCGTCGAAATCCGCGCGGGAACCGGCGGCGACGAAGCTTCGCTGTTTGCTGCCGAGCTTTTCCGCATGTATTCACGATACGCGGAATCGCAGGGCTGGCGCGTCGAAGTGCTCGAGAGCTCCCCCTCACCGGTAGGCGGTGTGAAGGAAATCGTGGCTTCGATTCAGGGGAACAAAGTCTATTCGAAGCTCAAGTACGAGAGTGGTGTGCACCGCGTGCAGCGCGTTCCCGCGACCGAGCAGCAGGGCCGCATCCACACGTCCGCCGCCACGGTCGCCGTGCTTCCCGAGGCCGACGAGATCGATATCAAAATCGAGCCCAAAGATCTGCGCGTTGATACGTTCTGCTCTTCCGGTCCGGGCGGCCAGTCGGTGAACACAACCTATTCGGCCGTTCGTATTACGCACATTCCGACCGGCCTCGTCGTCTCGCAACAGGACGAGAAGTCGCAGATCAAAAATCGCGCCAAAGCTATGCGCGTTCTGCGCTCTCGCCTTTATGAAATGGAGCAGGCCAAACAGCACGAGGCCATCGCCGCCGAGCGCCGCGGTCAGATCAAGACAGGCGACCGCTCGGAGAAAATCCGCACCTACAATTTCCCGCAGAATCGGGTCACCGACCACCGCATCAATCTGACGCTCCATCAGCTGACCGACGTCATGGACGGCAAGCTTGCTCCGCTCGTCGATGCGCTGGTCACTCATTTCGAATCCGAACGCCTGAAGCAGGAACTCGTCGAGGCATGATGTCCGTGGTTCAAACGCACCGCATCGGCTCGGTTGGCTTCGATGTCCGTGCCGCATTGAAAGATGGAATGGCCCGGCTCCGGGCGGCGGATGTCCGTTCGCACACGCTTGCGGCTGAGTTGCTTCTGATGCACACGCTCGGCCGCGACCGAGTCTGGCTCTACACTCATTCCGATGATTTGCTCGATCCAGCCGCGGCTGAAAAGTATTTCGCTTTGATCGCGCGTCGTGCGGCGGGCGAGCCAACCCAATACATCACTGGAAAGCAGGAGTTCTGGGGCCTCGAATTCGAAGTAACGCCGGCGGTTCTCATTCCACGCCCAGAGACGGAGCACGTCGTCGAAGTCGCACTCGAACGCCTCGGCGAACGTGGCATCAAGATCAATATGAAAACGGGCGCTCCGAGTCCGCGGCTTCGCATCGCCGATGTCGGCACCGGCTCCGGTTGCCTCGCTATCGCTCTCGCGCACGAATTGCCTCATGCAGAAGTTTTCGCCACGGATATTTCGGCCGAGACGCTTGCCGTCGCCCGCCGCAACGCAGCGCGTCACGGCGTCTCCGGTCGTATTCATTTCGTTGAGACAGATTTGCTCGAAGGGCTCGGGCACTCGCCAAGCTCGTTTGACCTCATCGTCAGCAATCCGCCTTACATTGCTCGCGGCGAAGCCGCCTCGTTGCAACGCGAAGTCCGCAACCACGAACCCGAACGCGCGCTCTTCGGCGGCCCGACTGGCATCGAAATTTACGCCCGCTTGATCGAACAGGCCGGCGCGCTTCTCGCTCCGCGCGGGATTCTCGTTCTTGAACTTGGTTACGGACTGGCGAGCGAAGTTCGTAAACTGTTCCACGTGCAGAACTGCTGGGTCAATGTGACGATCACGAACGATCTCGCCGGCATCCCGCGGGTGGTCGCCGCCGAGCACGTTTGATCGCTTCGCAGCGCCACCAGAGTCCACAGGTTTTTTTCCCCTTGCAATTTGCAGAACTTTGTTAACTTGTTCACGCGATGAAAGTCATAGAGTCGAAGTCGCGAACGACATGCCGGGAAGCGGCGGACCCCGACGTGTCTCTGCACGGGCTCCGGATTTCTAATCGCCAAAATCGCCTAGTAGATTCTGGTCTAAACCATTGGAAACAAAGACCCGATTTCAGCCCTAATCGCCAAAAATTCTGGAGTTGCGGAATCGCCCAACTTCACGCTCCCGAGGGCTCAAAGTAATATGCCGAAGCTCGCCCAATTTCGAGCGAAACACGACGCAGCTGCCACCTCGGCCGCCGATACAACGTCTTCGATCCTGCACGTCGACATGGACGCGTTCTTCGTCTCCGTCGAATTGCTCGCGCGACCCGAGCTGAAGGGCTTGCCCGTCGTTGTCGGCGGCCAGCGCGATCAGCGCGGCGTGGTCACGTCGGCGAGCTATGAGGCTCGCCTTTTCGGCGTGCACTCCGCGATGGCGTTGCGCACGGCTGCCAAGCTCTGCCCTCAGGCGATTTTTCTCGATAGCCACCACGAGCTCTACGGCGAGTGGAGCGACCGCGTCGCCGCGATTCTCTCCAAGTACTCGCCGATCGTAGAAATGGCTTCGATCGACGAGGCCTATCTCGATCTTTCAGGTACCGAACGCCTGCAGGGGCCACCTCTTGCTGCGGCAAACAAGCTCCTGCGTGAGATCACTTCAACGACGGGATTGCCCTGTTCCGGCGGTCTTGCGGCGACGCGCCTAGTTGCCAAGGTGGCAAGCGATCAGGCCAAGCCGCGCGGACTCGTGTGGGTTCCGTCGGGAAGCGAATCCGCTTTTCTTGCACCGCTGTCGGTTCGCCGCATTCCTGGAATTGGAAAGGTGACGGAAGCGGCGCTGAATGGCCTCGGTATCGAAACCGTCGCGCAGCTTCAGGCGCAGCCGGTGGAGAAGCTCGAGGCGAATTTCGGCCGCTGGGGCACCGCGCTCTATCGCAAAGCCCGGGGGATCGATTCGTTCGAGTTCTTCATCGACGCCGAGCCAAAATCGATTTCGCACAACCAGACCTTCGGTTACGATACCAACGACCGTGCGCAGTTGCAGTCGATGCTCAGCCATCTGTGCGAGAAATCGGGGAAGCGTCTTCGCGATGCCGGGCTTCACGCGCGCAGCGTCACGCTCACGCTGCGATTCGCCGATTTCAAGACCATCACGCGAAGTCAGACCCTTGCCGAACCATCGGATCTGGATACTGTTTTCCTGAGCGTGCTACGCGATCTCTTTGCTCGCTCGTGGAACGGCACTGCCATGTTGCGGCTAATTGGCGTGGCACTCTCGTCGTTCTCTGCCGCGTCAGGACAGCTCGATCTTCTTGATCCGCAGCGGCGCGAGAAACTCGAACGGCTCGCTCGCACAACCGACGGCCTGCGCGATCGATTCGGATTTTCAAAGCTGCAACTGGGCGGATCGCTTGAAGGCACCAAGAGCCGCGCTCCAAAGAAGCCGCGAGGCCATTCGCCCACCGCATAATTTCTGAGTCCCATGTCAGCTCCCTCCAACTCGATTCCAAATCCTCGGCGAAAGCGAACTGGCCGCGTTCGCGTCTTTTGGGAGCGCGTCACCGAAGGTCTCGAGCTCGAACAGCTCTGGGGACAATTCCTCTCGGACGCCAAGGAAAGCTACGGCCTCTATTCGCGTGAGGTGGATTGGGACGAAATCCACCGAAACACGCGCGGACTGGGACGATACTGGCGCGGTGCCTGGGCCGTGTTTCAGGCCCTGTTGATGAAGCTCACGCCGGCCCGGCGTGTTCTTCTATTGATCGCGGTCGCTCTGCTGATCTTTCAGCCGGAGGTTCGTTCTCAACACGGCCAGATCGTCTTCAATCTGGGCTGGCTCAGCACGTGGATACTTTTCGTCCTATTGGCGCTCGAGCTGGCCGATCGCGTGACGATGAAGCGCGACCTCGAAATCGCGCGGGAAATCCAGCAGAATCTCGTCCCCGAGCACCCTCCCGCAATCGAAGGATTCGATTTCGCATTCGCGACGCGTCCGCAAAACACGGTCGCTGGCGACTACTACGACGCCTTTCTGCGCCCACTGGCCGATGCATCGGGAGTGCAGCCTTTGCTGGTCATTGTCGCCGATGTCGCCGGAAAAAGCGTGCCAGCGGCGCTGCTCATGGCAACATTTCAAGCCAGCTTGCGCGCTCTGTCTTCAACCAGCGAACCCTTAGAAGCAATCGTCGCCGGTCTCGATCGGTATGCCCGAGCGCACAGCTTGGAGGGGCGCCGCTTCACAACCGCCTTCCTCGCGGAGATCAATCCTGCCACCCGGGAAATGCGCTACACGAACGCCGGGCACAACAACCCCATCTTGCGACGCGCATCGGGGCAGATCGAGCGTCTCACCACAGGGGGCCCGCCGTTTGGCCTCCCGCTGTTCTCGGAGAATGAGTTCAAATACGAATCTGGAACCACGAACCTAGGAGCGGGCGATCTCCTTGTAATTTTCACGGACGGTGTCGTAGAAGCGGTCGATGACCGTGGCGAAGAGTTTGGCGAGAGTCGACTCATGCCGTGCATTGAGTCGGCGCCACCTGAAGACGCAGCAGCGACCCTGCAGCGCGTGATGACACAGGTAAACAAGTTTGTCGGCTACGCGCGGCAACATGACGACATCACATGCCTCGTACTTCGCGTAAATCCCTAGCGCTCGGCGCAGTCGCGCCGCGCACTTTGCGCAGAAATGCGTTGCGCTCATAATTGCGACATGGATGCTCGGACGCTTGCAGAGCGAATTTGCAGAACGCTGTGCGAGGCGGGCCATCACGCCTACCTTGTCGGTGGCTGTGTGCGCGATATCCTGCTTGGGCGCGAACCGGCGGATTACGACGTTGCGACCGACGCGACTCCCGAGCGCGTTCAGCAACTCTTTCCTCGCAGCTTGGCGGTGGGAGCGCAGTTTGGAGTGATCATCGTCACTGAGCCTTCGGACGCAGGTGAATTGCTGCAAGTCGAGGTCGCCACGTTCCGCTCCGACATCGGCTATTCCGATGGCCGGCACC
The DNA here is from genome assembly GCA_035622875.1 of Candidatus Acidiferrales bacterium. Lineage (GTDB taxonomy): Bacteria > Acidobacteriota > Terriglobia > Acidiferrales > UBA7541 > Palsa-295. Next base: position 69,389 of record DASPUN010000027.1, on the reverse strand, counting down.
CCGATCGCGTCGTCTACGCGAGTTCGCCGCAAGAAGATGTGAAGCGCCGCGACTTCACGATCAACGCACTCCTGCTCGATCCGGAGACCAACGAAGTGCTGGATCTTGTGGGTGGACGCGATGACCTTCGTGCAGGAATTATTCGGGCCATCGGCCGCGCAGAGGGCCGCTTTCGGGAGGACAAGCTTCGCATGGTTCGCGCAGTGCGATTTGCGGCGCGCTTTCGATACGCGATCCATTCCGCAACCTTTTCGGCAATCACAAAGCTTGCCCCGGAGGTTCATCAGGTGTCAGCCGAACGCCTGCGGGACGAGCTTACGAAACTTCTCACTGAAGGTGCAGCGCGGCGAGCTTTCGAATTGCTCGACGAGACACATTTGTTGCCGGAACTTTTGCCGGAGATTGCACGGATGAAAGGCGTTGAGCAGCCGCCGCAATTCCATCCGGAGGGTGACGTCTGGATCCACACCCTTCTCATGCTCGACGGCTTGCCGAGGCCATGCTCGGCGACTCTCGCCTGGGGGGTACTGCTACACGACGTCGGCAAGCCCCCGACGTTTACTCCACCCTCTGGCCCCGGAGGGCGCATCCGGTTTGATGAGCACGTCGAAGTGGGGACCCGAATGGCCGAGGAAATCTGTCGTCGTTTCCGCTTCTCAAACGACGACACGGCACAGATCGCGGCACTGGTGGCGAACCATCTGCGGTTTAAAGACGCGCCACAGATGAAGCCCTCGACGCTGAAGCGGTTTGTCCGACTTAATCGATTTGACGAGCACCTCGAGTTGCACCGGCTCGATTGCATGTCGAGCCATCGGAATTTGGATAACTACGAGTTTGTCCGCCGATTCCTTGCCGAGACCCCTCCTGAGGCAGTCCGACCTCCGCGCCTGCTCACGGGCCACGATCTGATTGGCCTCGGTCTCAAGCCCGGCCCTGCGTTCCGAGCGATCCTGGAAGAGGTGGAAGAAGCGCAGCTCAACGGGCGGATCACCACGCGGGAGGAAGCACTAGAGCTTGCGCGCAGTTCATCGGCTAGGATGGGCTAGATACTTCTAACTTGCTGCAGACAGGTAAGTTAAGTTGTCATCAACAAAAAAGATTCGACCCCCGGTGCGCCTGGGACCCCTTGTCAAGTTGACATTAGTCGGATATACTCAACTTTGTTTATAGGACTATATTAATCAAAGGAAATCTTTTCGGCCGCCACTGCATCTAACTATTCGAGCAGCCGATGAGGTTGTTCTATGGACTTGTTACCTTTTGATTTGGCATTTTCCCTGAGGAGGTCAAGGTGACCACACCTGCCAAACTTATTCCCGAACAGCTACCGATCCTACCTGTTCGCGACACGGTTCTCTTTCCGGGAGCGGTGATGCCCCTGCCCGTTGGCCGGGAGAGTTCACTCGCGCTACTGGATTCACTCGAAGGCCCTGAGAAGTTGCTGGGCGTTGTGGCGCAGCTCGATCCGCGGGTCGAGGCTCCGACTGGTTCCGACCTACATGGCGTCGGGACGCTGGCAAAGGTTCACAAGATGGTGCGGATGCCCAACGGGAACGTTGTGGCGTTTCTCGAGGGACTGAACCGCATTCGGTTGATCGAAGTGGTGGGCCTCAAGCCGTTCTTGCGCGCCCGGGTCGAATCACAACCTGAGCTTGAGAGTGAGCGCGATGCCGAGCTGACGGCGCTTGAGCGCAGCGTGCAGGAGCTGTTCCGCGAAGTGGTGGCTCGCTCGCCGCAGCTTTCTGACGACCTGCAAAACGAAGTCATGAATATCGATTCCCCGGCGCGGCTTGCCGATTTCGTCGCCGCGACACTGCCATCGCTCAGTACCATGGTGCGTCAGGAACTGCTGGAGACTTTCAGTGTTCGCAAGAGGCTGGAGGCACTGACGAACGAGCTGACCAAAGAGAAAGAGGTGCTCGAGCTTCGCAGCAAGATTCACGATCAGGTTCAGGAGCAGGTCAGCCAGAGCCAACGTGAATTCCTGCTGCGCGAGCAGATGAAAGCCATTCAGAAGGAGCTGGGCGAATCGGACGAATCCCAATCCGAGGTCGAAGAACTCCGCAAGAAGATCGAAGAGTCCGGAATGCCGGCCGAAGCCAAAAAGGAATGCGAGCGCGAGCTGAAGCGTCTCGCCAAAATGACTCCGGCTTCTGCCGAATACATGGTTTCGCGGACATATCTCGAATGGATGACCGCGCTGCCGTGGAACAAGACCTCCGGCACAGCCGAGCAGGAGATCGACATCGCCAAGGCGCAAGAAATCCTCGACGAGGATCACTACGACCTCACCAAGGTGAAGCAGCGAATTCTCGACTACCTGGCGGTGAAGAAGCTGCAGCCGGGCATGAAGGGTCCAATTCTTTGCTTTGTCGGGCCCCCTGGCGTCGGCAAGACTTCGCTCGGCAAATCGATCGCTCGCGCGCTTGGCCGTAAATTTGTCCGCATTTCGCTCGGTGGAATGCACGACGAAGCCGAAATCCGCGGGCACCGGCGCACCTACATCGGCGCATTGCCCGGCCAGATCATTCAGGGGATCCGGCGTGCTGAGACATCCGATCCCGTCCTGATGTTGGACGAGGTCGATAAGCTCGGCCGCGATTTCCGGGGTGATCCGTCCGCAGCGCTGATGGAAGTGCTTGATCCCGAGCAGAATTCGACGTTCCGCGATCACTATCTTGATGTGCCGTTCGACCTCTCAAAGGTGATCTTCGTAATGACCGCGAACTGGCTCGATCCAATCCCCGAGCCGTTGCGCGACCGTATGGAGATTCTCGAAGTCCCCGGCTACACCGAGGAAGAGAAGATCCACATCGCAAAGCGCTTCCTGCTCCCTCGACAAACGAAGGAGCACGGTCTCACGCTTGGCGAGCAGATCGAATTCAGCGACGAATCGCTTCACGACTTGATTCATCACTACACGCGTGAGGCGGGCGTCCGAAATCTCGAGCGCGAAATCGCTACGCTTGTGCGTAAGCAAGCACGTCGCATCGCTGAGGGGAAGACGGGAAAGCTCGTCGTCACGCCCGAAGTGATTCGCGAAGCGTTGGGCGTGCCCAAGTTCCGCCTCGAAAAGGAAGTCGAGGAGCGGGTGAAGCAGCCCGGAGTCTCGGTGGGACTGGTGTGGACGCCTGTGGGCGGCGACATCGTCTTCATCGAGGCGAGCAAAGCTCGTGGAGGCAAGGGCTTCACGATGACCGGCCACCTAGGCGAGGTGATGCAGGAATCGATGCGCGCGGCCTTGAGCTGGGTGCGTTCGAATTCCGACACCTACGGCATCGATCCCGACTTTTTCCGAAAGCTCGACCTGCACATCCACGTGCCGTCGGGCGCGATTCCGAAGGATGGGCCATCGGCGGGCGTCGCCATGATCACGGCGCTCGTGAGCTTGCTCACGGGTCGCCCGATGCGGCCGCGGGTTGCGATGACCGGTGAGATTTCGCTATCCGGTGTCGTGCTTCCGATCGGCGGAGTGAAGGAGAAGGTGCTTGGCGCCAAGCGCGCCGGAATCCGCGAGGTCATTCTGCCGTCGGAGAACGAGCCCAACGTGCAGGAGGATCTGCAGCCCGAGATGCTCGAGGGCATCCAAATCCACTTCGTGCGCCGCGTCGAAGAGGCGCTCGAAATCGCGCTGGGTAAGTTCGAAAAGGCCGTGCGGCCTGTGACCAGCGGTCCGCGCGGCGAAGAACGTCCAGCGGCGCGCCCCGTGCACTAAGCCAGCTCGATTCAAGAAACCAAGGCCCGGACAGAAATGTCCGGGCCTTTTCTCTTGCGTGCGCCCGTTCGCGTTTCCTGTTGCGGCGCTCTCCACATTCGAGTAGAGCTAGCTTTCCATGCCTTATCGCCCCCGAGAACTCGTCGTGCGTGCGCGGGAATCAGCCGCTTTGCTGCTTGCGGCGCTTGAACGGGACGAGATGGTCGCACGATTTCTTGACATGTACGCCGCCGAGCATCGCCGCCCGGGCCGCGCCGACCAGCCCACACACTATCGCGAACAGCTCGAAAGGATTCGGCGCGAGTCGATTTTGGCCGGCGTTCTCCGCATCGAGGCGGCGCTGCCCGCGCGACTGAAGGTCAGTGTCACGGTTCGCGGGGCCAAAAGCCCACGAAAAACCGCAAAGACGACGGGGCGCCACAAAGCCTCGAAATCGCGAACGAAAAGAACTCCAGCCTTGGAGTTGGCGATTCCGTTCCTCGACCTTTTTCGTGAGGAGTTCTTCGTGGCTCTGGGGCAGGCACTCAGCTGGAGTGACGATGACGCGCGGGAATTCTGGCGGGATCTCGACGTTTACCGCATGCTCAGCAAACGGGGCTCAGGCCGCGACGCCCGACGCATGGCGAGTGCAGCGTCAGGCCCATTTGTCGATCGCGTGGCACTGCTACTTGATCCCTCTTTGATGGAACAAGCGCGGCGAGCCGCTGGAAAATTTGAGCTCGAGATCAACGGCGCTGCCGACCGAGTGCTGCGCAAAGTCTTTTCGCGCCGACGCGAGAACTAACTTCTCAGAGCGCTCATTCCAGATTCTGATCGAGAAGTGGTGCCAAGAACACAGGCCCCATCGGCCTGTGCTAGTTTGGCACATCCTCGCTAGGAGAGCCGCAACTCTTGCGCGGCATTTGTTATCCTCGGCGTAATGCTGGACATCTTCTACATATTGGTCGTGCTGCAGATCGCGTTGGGAGCCTACTCGCTCTGGGACGGTTTCGAATGGTTGCGGATGGTGCGCCGGCGGCTCGGCACTCACGCCGGATTTTACGCTCCGGTTGCCGCCGTGATCTGTCCGTGCAAAGGCAACGAGCCGGGCCTCGAAGAAAATCTCATGGCGCTCACGCGGTTCGACTACGCGAATTACGAAATCTATTTCTCGCTTGCGACCAGCCTCGATCCGGCGCTCAAGATCATCGAGCGAGTCAAGGCGGCTACGCAGCGGCCTGTCCACATCGTCATTGCCGGCCCGCCCGAGGATTGCAGCGAGAAGGTGCACAATCTTCGCAAGGCAGTGGAATCTCTTCCCGAAAAATTCGAAGTCATGGTGTTCGTCGATTCCGACGTGCGATTACCGAAGGGCTGGCTCGGCAAGCTGGCGGCACCTCTTCAGGATCCGCGGATTGGCGCGACTACGGCCTATCGCTGGGTGATTCCGAGCCGGCGCATCGGAGAAGGCGGGTTTGCGAGCGCTCTTGCATCGGCCTGGAATGCTTCTGTGGCTACGATGCTTGGCCGGCCGCGCGAAAACTTCTGCTGGGGTGGCGGCACGGCGATCCGCCGCGCGACGTTTGACGGCGCGCATGTGCTGGAAGCCTGGAGCGGCACCGTCAGCGACGATTTCGGCTTGACGAATGCGCTGGCTGCGATCGGCAGACCGATTGTCTTCTGCCCGGAATGTCTCGCTCCGACCCTGCACCCATGGACGGGATCTTCACTCATCGAATTCACGAACCGCCAAATCGCGATCACGCGGATCAATGCGCCGCGCCGGTGGGCACTTGGCGCCGCCGCACATGTCAGCTACTCGATCACGCTCATCTACGGATTCATCGCGATCCTGGCCACGATGATTGACGGCGATCCGTGGCTTCAGTTGGCGTTGATGCCGCTGATCGTCGCGCTGCTCGCCGCCGGAAAAGGCGCGCTGCGTACTGTCGCCGTGGGCGAAATGCTACCCGAATGGAAATCCCAACTTGGCGAATGGAGTTGGGCCCCGATCGTCCTGGCTCCGGTCGTGCCCTTTCTCTTCACCTGGAATTTCATTGCCTCGCTCTTGACGAAGCGCATCCGCTGGCGCAATATCCGCTACGAACTCGTCTCTCCAAATGTGACCCGGGTGTTGACGCGGTAGCGGCGGCAGAAGCGCTGTAACTTTTCCCGTCCGCGCGCGTAGACATCCCAAGAATCCCGTCCCCATAGAACCGCCTCAAGGAGGCAGCCATGTCTGACGTCGCCGTTCAGGCTCCCGAAGCGCCGAAGAGCGACAATTCGATCAGCCGAATTTTCGGAGTGCTCTTCAGCCCGAAGGCGACGTTTGAGTCGATTGCCCGCCGCCCGACGTGGCTTGCACCCGTTGTTCTACTCTGCCTCGTGTTTTTTGGTGTCGTGGGAATCTTCGGTCATCGAGGGGGCTGGCCGAGCTATTTTCAAAAACAATTGACGAGCAACGCTCGCTTCCAACAAGCCTCACCCGAACAGCAGCAGCAGGCCTACGAAATGCAGTTGAAATACGGGCCGCCAGTCGCTTACGCGGAGGCGCCTATCGTTCCGCCTCTGATCGTCGTGATTGTGGCCGCGGTGTTCCTGGGTGTCTTCAATCTTCTTGCCGGCGCCAAGCTGGGTTTTAAGACTTCGATGGCTGTCGTTTCGTACGCATGGATGCCGAATGCCGTTTCCGGCATTTTCGGAATATTGATTGTGGCGATTAAGGACCCCACGACAATTGATCTGCAGAATATCGTTGCTTCAAATGTTGGCGCATACCTGCCGAGCGGCTCGGCGAAATGGCTTGTGTCGCTGCTTGGTTCGATCGACATCTTTTCGATCTGGACGATGATCCTGATGGCGATCGGATTCAGCGTCGCAGCGGGGCAAAAGAAGCTGACATTCGGAAAGGCGTTCGGTTGGATTATCGCCGTTTGGCTTTTGTTCGTACTCGTGAAGGTTGGCTTGGTCGCGGCGCTCACCTGATACACTGGCCCGAATGGGCTTTCAATTTGAGGTTCTAGCGACCGATCCATCAGGGGCTCGTCTGGGCCGCTTGACCACGCCGCACGGCGTGATTGAGACTCCGGCGTTCATGCCCGTGGGCACGGCGGCCACGGTCAAGGGCGCGACGCAACAGGACCTCGAAGACCTCGGCGTTCAGATTCTGCTCGCCAATACCTATCATCTCTGTCTCCGTCCCGGCCACACGCTCATTCGCGGACTGGGCGGTTTGCACGAATTCATGTCCTGGCCGCGGCCGATCCTGACCGACTCGGGAGGTTTTCAGGTTTTCAGTCTGAGCGATCTCCGAAAAGTTAGTGACGACGGCGTGCGGTTCCGCTCCCATCTCGACGGTTCCGAACATTTTCTGTCGCCGGAAAAGGCGATGGAAATTGAGATCGCGCTCGGCGCGGACATTATTATGGCGCTTGATGAGTGCATCGAAGCGCCGGCCTCTGAATCCATCACGCGCGAGGCGGCCGCGCGCACGGTGGACTGGGCACTGCGTTGCCGTGATTATTTCGAGCGCCACGGACAGGCCGAGCGCCAATTGCTCTTCGGCATCGTGCAGGGCGGAACGCACGGTTCGTTGCGGCGCGAGAATGCGGACGCGCTGGTCGATCTGAATTTTCTCGGCTACGCGATCGGCGGACTTGCAGTGGGCGAACCTCACAGCATTACATGCGAGATGACGGAGGTTGTCAGCTCGCGCCTTCCCGCGGATCGTCCCCGTTATCTTATGGGCGTCGGCAAGCCCGAGCAGATTCTTGATTACGTCCGGCTCGGCATCGACATGATGGATTGTGTGTTGCCAACGCGCAGCGCGCGCCATGGATGCCTGTTTACATCGAAAGGACGAGTGTTGATTCGCAATGCGCGCTACGCCAGTGATCCGCGGCCACTCGACGAAGACTGTGCGTGTGCGGTTTGTCGCCGATATTCACGTGCCTACTTGCGTCATCTGTACTCGACAGGAGAATTCCTCGCCACGATTTTGAACACCCACCACAACCTCCACTTTTACCTTGACATGATGCGGCAAATCCGCGACGCTATCTGTTTTGGAAACCTAGAAAGACTCCGCTCTGACCTTCAGGCACGCCTCACATAGGCAAACCCAAGCGGGCGCTGGGTGCGGCAAAGGTAGGAGCAGCGTCTTCGGGTGACGGCGGTTTGGGTCCGCCGACTCCGGTGGTTTTGCCCGCTTCGGCGAAGAAAAGGCACAACAATGGCCGTAACCGGCATTGCGTTTCCACTCGAAATGGCGCTTCAGGCGCCTGCGTCATCCCCGTTTGGTGGAGTGGTGGGTTTTCTCCCGATTTTGTTGATTATAGGAGTCTTCTATTTCCTGATGATCATGCCGGCGCAGCGCCGCCAGAAGAAGGTCGCCGAAATGCTTAGGAATCTCAAGAACGGCGACAAGGTGATCACCAACGGCGGCATCTACGGCACGATCGTCGGGCTCGAGGACGACGCAGTTCAGCTTCGCATTGCCGATCAGGTGAAAATCAAAGTCGCCCGCAGCGCCGTCGCAGGACTTCAGGCCGAAAACAAGGAGAGCTAGAGAGCCGGCATGAATCCGCAGCTCAAGTGGAAGTTCGTTTTGATTCTCCTTGTTCTTCTGGTCTGTATTTTTGGCGTGATTGGCCTTCCCAACGCTCCTACTTCGCTCGCGCAAGTCAGAAACAATCTCGGCGATCGAATTCATCTTGGGCTTGATCTGAAGGGCGGCAGCCATCTCGTGCTGCAAGTTCAACTCGAGGAAGCCATCGCGCAGCACTGCGATGAAACGGTGGACGAACTGAAGAACCAGCTTCGCTCGAAAAATGTCGGCGTTGGCGAAATCCGCGAAGTTGACGACACGCACATTCTGGTGCGAAATGTCGAGTCCACTTTCACGGGTGCTTTCCGCGATATTATCAACAGTCAATTCACCGATTGGACCATGGGACCGGCTGCAGGTGAGACCAGCGGCTACTTGCTCACGATGAAGCCGTCGGTGATTGCCGACATTCGACAGACCACGATGAATCAGACGCTTGAGACCATCACGCGCCGCATCAACGCGCTTGGTCTTACCGAGCCGACGATCGCGTTTACCGGGCGCAGCGATGACGAAATTCTCGTGCAACTTCCGGGGGTCGGAGATCCGACGGCGGCAAAGGAAGTCATACGTGCAGGCGGTCAACTGCAGCTCGTTCGAGTGGCCGACGGTCCTTTTGTGTCGGAACCGGAAGCGCTGGCCAAGTACGGCGGAGTCCTCCCGCCCGGAACGGTTCTGGTTCCCGGGCGACCCGAGTCGTCTGGACCCTCGCAGCCGAGTGGAACCGTTTACTACGTTCTCGATAAGGTGCCGGTTGTGACGGGGCAGGATCTGCGCAATGCCGACGCGAGTCCCAGCACGGACAATCCCGGCTTTTACGAAGTGGGTTTTAAGCTCTCGACGGCGGCCGCAGGCCGCTTCGGAACTTTTACCGAGCAACAGGCCGCGATCGGTGGGCGCATGGCCGTGGTGCTCGATCGCCAAGTGTACGAGGCGGCCACGATCAAGTCTCGAATCGAGGACTCTGGCCGGATCACAGGAAGCTTCAGCCAGGAATCGGCCCAGGATTTAGCGCTGGTGCTTCGCGCCGGCGCCCTGCCTGCATCGATCAAGTACCTGGAAGAGCGCACCGTTGGCCCTTCACTCGGTGCCGATTCGATCCGCGAAGGCGTCCGCGCCTCGATCGGCAGCATGATTGTCGTGATGATATTTCTCGTAATCTATTACCGGTTGAGCGGTGTCAATGCCGTTGTAGCGCTGATACTCAACCTGGTCATTCTGGTCGCCTTCATGGCCTATCTCGGAGCGGTGTTGACGCTGCCGGGCATTGCCGGCGTGATTTTGACGATCGGTATGGGCGTCGACTCCAATGTTCTTGTTTTCGAGCGAATACGGGAGGAACTGCGCAACGGCAAGGTTGCGGCTCCCGCCGTCGAAACGGGATTCGACCGCGCCTTTCTGACGATTATCGACACGCACGTCACGACGGTCGTGTCCGCGATCTTTCTCTTTTTGTTTGGCACCGGCCCGGTTCGAGGGTTTGCGGTTACGCTGGTGATCGGCCTGAGTGCCAACCTGTTTACGTCGATTTACGTGTCGCGAGCGATTTTCGATTACCACCTGTCGAAGATGGACCGGCAGGCGCAGTTGAGCATTTGAGCTAGACCAAAAGCTTGGGACCACACTTGACGAGGCGATTTTCGGGAACAAACCGGGGCATGCCGGTGTCCAAATAAACGGATAGGACTGGGGAATGGAACTCTTCCGCAACGTCAACATCGACTGGATGGGGAAAGCGAAGTACTTTGTGGCGCTATCCCTGTTCTTGCTAATCGCCGGGTGGGTTTCCATTTACCGGACCGTGGTGGTGAAGCACGGCACGCTCTACGGCATTGATTTCCGCGGGGGCACGCTCGTTTATGTCCGATTCGCCGGTCCACCACCGATCGATCAGCTCCGCAAGGGTTTACAGCAAGCGGGTCTCGCAAACAGCACAATCCAGGGAATCAGCGACACGCAGAATGTGGGATCGAAGAACGATGTCGTCATCGGACTCGAACAGTCAAGTAGCGATCAATCGCTCGACGCAGGCAAGCAGAAGATTCTCGACGTGCTGCACGCAACTTTTGGAGGAGGCGCTTCGGGCAAGCCCGACTTCAACTCGGCGACTCCGGCCGACGTCGCTAGCGACCTCACGCGCCGTGATCCTCTCTTGCTCGGAACAAACGCCGGCGACCGCTACAACCAGCTCGCAAGCCGTCTGACGGCCGCTCGCGACTCCGATCACGGCGGCATTGTGACCAGTTTCGATCAGCTCAGAAGCGTGGAGGGAGTCACACCTGCCGTAGCGAGCGCTCTATCCAATGATTACTCGCTCAGCGATTTCGCGATCCGCGACGCCGAGATTGTCGGCCCTCGAGTAGGAGCACAATTGCGCCGCCAAGCGGTGCTTGCAACACTCTATGCCCTGGGAGGCATGTTGGTGTATATTGCCCTCCGTTTCGAGTGGGTTTACGGGGCCGCAGCCGTCATCGCCGTCTTCCACGACGTGTTGATCACGCTCGGTTTCTTCTCGCTCTTCCATTACGAAATTTCGCTGACGGTGATCGCGGCGTTGCTGACGCTAGTCGGATACTCGATGAACGACACGATCGTGATCTTCGATCGTGTGCGCGAAAATCTGCGCTTGATGAAGCGGGAAACGTATCCTGAAATCGTCAATAAGTCGATCAACCAGACGCTTTCGCGCACGATCCTCACCAGCGGTTTGACGTTCCTCACCGTGGTCGTGCTCTGGCTCATGGGCGGGGAGGTTCTCCGTGCGTTCTCTTTTGCCATGGTGATAGGAGTTATGGTAGGAACGTACTCCAGTTTTGGTATTGCAGCACCAATTGTGGTGGTTTGGAACAAGTATTACGGTGGAAGGGGAACAACCGTCCGCGCCGGATCCGCAGCCGATAAGCGCGTGGTAGCGGCCGCAAGGAGATAGGACCATGTTCGAACAGCTCGTCGTTTCCAGCGCTCAGGCGAATCGAACGAACAAGCCGTGGACAGTGACTGTGTCTGCGATCGTGCAGTGTCTGATCGTAGGCATCTTCATTTTGATTCCACTCATCTATACGGAAGCGCTACCGAAGGGGATGCTGAACACGTTCTTGGTCGCTCCTGCACCGCCGCCACCCCCGCCACCACCGGCCGCCCCGGTCAAGGCGATCGTGAGGCCGCGAATCGTAACTCCGCAGAGGATGGTGGCTCCCACCGTTATCCCGAAAACGGTCCAAATGATTAAGGACGAGGCTCCCGACGTCGGCGCTGTAGGAGTCGAAGGTGGCGTGGGCGGTGGGGTGCCAGGCGGCGTACTTGGAGGAATTATCGGCGGCGCAGCTCCGCCACCTCCTCCGAAGCCCACCCAGACGCGCATCCGCGTCGGCGGCAACGTGCAGGCAGCTTCTTTGGTCCGTAAGGTTGACCCTGTCTATCCGCAGATCGCAAAGACGGCGCACGTTTCTGGCACCGTCGTGCTGCACGCGATCATTGCAAAGGACGGGACGATTCAGCAGCTCGAGTATGTGTCGGGGCCACCGCTCTTGATGCGCGCCGCGATGGATGCTGTGCGCGAATGGCGCTATAAGCCCACGCTGCTGAATGGTGATGCAGTCGAAGTCGACACAACGATTCAGGTCGTATTTACTCTCGGTGGCTAGGCAGGGCCGGACCCGTGCGCGGGTCCGTATGGGGTAGGAAATTCCGACCGGCAGTATACGGCTGCCGAGATCGTTTGGCGATGATGGAGGAGGATCGAAAGCTATGGTTGCGAACGCAATGTTGGTAAGTTTGCTGGCAATGTTTCAGGATCAGGCTCCTGAGGTCGGGTGGGACCTGCTCGCCATGTGGCATAACATGGGTATTCCGGCCAAAATCGTGGTCGGCATCCTGTTCGTGATGTCCGCGTGGTCGGTAGGCATCATGATTGACCGGGCGCTGATGTACAGCGCGGCCCGGAAGCAGTCGCGCATCTTCGTGCAGCAGGTGGCAGGTGCGCTGAAGGACAACAAGCTTGACGAAGCGATTTCGATCGCCGAGCGCAACAAGAAGAGCCATATCGCCAAAGTCGTCGCCACGGGTCTTTCGGAGTTTCAGGCGGCTTCTGCGCAGGTGAGCGACGAAGAGGTCATCGAAGCGGCCCGGCGCGGCCTGGAACGCTCTGTCGCCATCGTGCACGCGGAGATGAAGCGAGGTCTTTCCGGCCTTGCAACGATCGGTTCGACGGCGCCATTCGTCGGCCTCTTCGGCACGGTCGTCGGCATCATCAACGCGTTTAAGGGCATTGCGAGCTCGAAAGTAACGGGTCTCTCGGCGGTCGCGGGTGGTATTTCGGAAGCGCTGGTCACCACTGCGCTTGGTTTGCTCGTCGCGGTCCCGGCGGTGTGGACCTTCAACTACTTCACCAACCGCGTGGAAGCTTTCGACGTCGAGATGGACAACTCGTCGATGGAGTTGGTCAACTACTTCATTACTCGTCGAGGCGGAAAGAAGTAAGCGATGGCCTATAAGCCCAAAGCACCGCCGGTAATGGCCGCCCCGAACGTCATCCCGATGGCGGACATCATGCTGGTGTTGCTCATCATCTTCATGGTGATCACGCCGATGTTGCAGCATGGCGCTCCCGTGGATATGGCCAAGGCCGAGAACGCGGACAAGATGCCGAACGCGGACCGGGATGACGCAATCATCGTGGCGGTCACGCGCGACGGCAGGCTCTTCCTCAGCCCGGGGAACAAAGAGATCGGCCTCGAACAGATCACCGACAACGTTAAAGACCTCGTCACCGGCCGTCTCGATAAGACCGTCTACGTTCGGTCCGATGCGCGCGCAAAATACGGCGACGTCGTAAAGGCGGTCGACGAAGTTCGCGCAGCTGGCGTTGAGAACATCGGCCTGCTCACTGAAAAGATTCAGGCCAAGGGCGCACCGCCTCCGCCGCCCGGTGACTAGGCTCAAAGGCACGCCCGACCATACATAGCACTAAGGAGTTTTCTCATGGGAATCGCAGTTGGTGGAAGCAAGGAGGGGCCCGTTTCTGACCCCAATGTTGTTCCTCTAATTGACGTGCTCTTGGTTTTGATCATCATTTTCATGGTGATTACGCCGCGCGTTCCGACGGGATTGCCGACGATCGTTCCGCAGCCTCCTCCGCCAAACGAGGAGCAGCAACCGCCCGACAATCGCACGATCGTGGTATCCGTGCTGCAAGGCGGAAAGCTCAAGATCAACCAGGACGACAGCGATTGGAACATGCTCGGCAGCCGTCTCTTCGACATCTTCAAAGAGCGAGCGGACAAGGTCGCGTTTGTGAAGGGCGATGATGAAGTTCCGTTCTCACAGGTGGCGAGGGCGATCGACATCATGCGCGGCGCGGGCATCGATCACGTAGGCCTCATCACAGCAAAGATCGAAGCGGGCCAGTAGTTCGGATCGCGGAAGCATCCGTTTGATTGCCGTGCCGGCTCAGGGACATTGTTCCTCGCTGGTACGGCCACCGATTTCATAAGGAGAGCAGGGATGCAGCGCAAGTCCCACGTTTGGTTCCTTGTGGCTGTCGTTTTGACCTCGTGTGCCGCTGGAGTTGGCTGCGATAAGTTGCGCGCGCGCGACAGGCTCAATAAGGGCGTCAACGCCTACAAGAACGGGCAGTTTGACCAGGCGATCGAGTATTTCAAGGAAGCGAAGGATCTCGATCCGACCCTAACGAACGCCCAGCTCTACCTCGCTACCGCGTATGCGAGCCTGTACATTCCGGGTGCGCCTTCCCAGGATAATATCCGCAATGGCGAGCAGGCCGTGGCGGAGTTCAAAGCCATTCTGGATGCCGATCCGAACAACCTCGCGGCGATCGACGGGATCGGCTCGATACTTTACAACATGGGTGGAAGCCCGTTCGATGCAGCCAAGCTGAACGAATCGAAGTCTTACCATGAGAAGCACATTCAGATTAAGCCTGACGATCCGGAGCCGTACTACTGGGTCGGCGTGATCGATTGGTCGCTGGCGTTCCGCGCGAATAAGGACCTGCGCGATGCGTACAACAAGACTGCGAAGAAGCCGATCAAGGAAGGCGATCCACTGCCGCCCGCAGTCGCTAAGGATTTTGCCGCGAAATACGGCTCGGTCGTCGACGACGGAGTCGCGAGCCTGCAAAAGGCCCAGACCCTGCGCTCGGAATATGACGACGCCATGGCGTATCTCAACCTCCTCTATCGCCAGAAGGCCGACATGGAGACCACGACCGACGCTCGCAACCAGGATCTGCAGACGGCTGACGATCTGGTCGAGAGAGTGAAAGCCATCAAACAGAAGAAGGCAAACATCACCCCGAGCTCGTAGTCACAATCCTGGGGACTGGCGTAGTTTCTCAACCGGCGGGCCCTTGAGGGCCCGCTGTTTTTTTTGAGGCAGCCAATCCCCGCGTTGTGCGAAGATGCGAGCCATGAAATCCGATGGAAGCGGTCGCTTTGCAGCCGTCCTGACGAGCGCGGTTTTGGCTGCTCTCCTTACACTGCTATCCGCACATGTTCTCGGTGGCATGGCGAGACCCGCGACGCTCCCTGCGACCTCGCAACAGGCAACTCCGCCCGCTTCCGCACAAGAGATTCCTGCTTCCCAAACGATCGGGCCCGATCAGCTCGCAAATGAGCTTGCCCGCAAGGACAAGCCAATCGTAGTCTGCGTCGCTCCGCGGTTCCTCTACGACGGCGCGCATATCCCAGGCGCGCTGTTTCACGGTGCTACGTCCACTGACAAAGGCCTTGCGGATTTCAAGCAATGGGCGGCGAGCACTGCAAAGGATAGAAACATCGTGCTCTACTGCGGATGCTGTCCGATCACGCGATGTCCGAACGTCCGCCCGGCGCTAGCGACTTTGCACGAACTGGGCTTTACGAACGTGAAAGTTCTTTGGCTCCCGCAGGATTTCCATACCGACTGGATACAGAAGGGCTACCCAACTGAAAAGAGCCAGTGACGATCAGGCGCCGCGACCGCGCACTGTCACTTCGCCTGGATCGATTTGAGATAACTGATCAGATTTTGAATGCGCGCGCTGACTTGTGCTTTGTCCGAATTCGTCGTCGCTTTGAAGATCGTCCCCCACACAGGCATTTCCGCAGGGCCGTGGTTCGGTGCTGGCGTACCATTCCGCAGCACCAACTCGACGTATTCGTCTGGGAACTTGCCGTCGTGGCGCTTTGTAAGCGTCGTCAGATCGGGTGGAGGCCCGGTGAATGGCGATGACTCGGGCGGCGGACCGTTTCCTTTCCCGTCATTTCCATGACACACGGCGCAATTCGCCTTGTAGAGTCGGGCGCCCGCGCTCGGAACAGCTTTCTTGGCGGGTGGTTGTTGCGCCGCACAACGGCCGCTCATTGAGCCAGCCAGCGCGAACACCATGGCGGCGGAATAAAGCACACGTCGCGTGCCTCGGTCCGGAGTGCGTGAGTTTCGCATCATGTCTCCGCCGACGGTAGTGCGATCACCTCCGATTGTCAATCCAGTGCGCGCTGATCGAGCCAGCATCGATGTCCGGACACACAAGCGGACAGAAGCTTGCCATTCAGTTAGAATAGAGCATGGACACGGCCAGTCGCCCTGTCGCCAGCCTTGCGTCCCAGCGTGCCGTCGAGCTGCGCTTTAACGAGCTGATCGACAAGGTACGCCGCAACCGGCCCGGCGATGACTTCGAGCTTCTCCGCCGCGCCTACGAGTTCGCCGCTGAGCAGCACAAATCGCAGACCCGGCTCTCGGGGGAACCCTACCTTTCTCATCCTGTCGAGGTAGCGCACGTTCTCGCGGACATGAAGCTCGATGTAACCTCGCTCTGTGCCGCTTTGCTCCACGATGTCGTCGAAGACACGAGGATTCCGATCGAGAAAATTTCCGAACAGTTTGGCTCCGACGTCGGCCGAATTGTCGAAGGCGTAACGAAAATCAGCAAGCTCGACCTCCTCGCGCCGGAAGATCGCCAGGCCGAAAACGTGCGCAAGATGCTGCTGGCCATGGTGAACGACGTTCGCGTCGTGATGGTGAAACTCGCCGACCGCCTCCACAACATGCGCACGCTCGAATACCTCGCGCCCGAACGCCAGCAGCGCATCGCGCGCGAGACGCTCGATATCTACGCTCCCGTCGCCAACCGGCTCGGCATGGGCTTGATTCGCGGTGAGCTCGAGGACCTTGCGTTCCGCTATCTCGAACCGGAATCGTTTCTCGAGTTGCAGAAGAAAGTCGCCTCCAAGCAGAAAGTCTTCGACAAGTTTCTTCAGGAAGTCCAGGACGCCATCCGTGAGAAAATGGTCGAAAACGGCATTCCCGCCGAAGTGCAGGGCCGCACCAAACGACTTTATTCCCTGCACCTGAAGATCCAAAAGCAGCAGCGCAATCTCGACCAGATCTACGACCTATTGGCTGTGCGCGTGATCACCGACACGGTGAAAAACTGCTACGCCGCACTCGGCGTCATCCATCAGATCTGGCGGCCTGTTCCAGGGCGTTTTAAAGACTATATCGCCATGCCACGGCCGAATCTCTACCAGTCACTCCATACGACCGTGATTCATTCCGGCCAGCCCTTTGAGGTCCAAATCCGCACGCAGGAGATGCACCGCATCGCCGACCAGGGCGTCGCGGCGCACTGGAAGTACAAGGGCGGCGCCGAGGTGGCTTCCTCTGCCGACGATCAGCGCATCGTGTGGATGCGGCACCTGATCGAGTGGGTGCAAGAGATGCAGGAGCCGAGCGAGTTTCTCTCGACTCTCCGAGTCGATCTCTATCCCGAAGAGGTGTACACGTTCACACCGAAAGGGCGCGTCGTCGTCCTCCCGCGCGGTGCCACACCGGTCGACTTCGCATACGCAATCCACACCGAAGTCGGCCACCAGTGTTCCGGTGCGAAGGTGAATGGCGAAATGGTTCCTCTGCGCCATGCGCTGGCCAACGGTGACGTCGTCGAGGTCGTGACCCAGAAAGGTCACACGCCTTCCCGCGATTGGCTCTCTTACGTTCGCACGTCCCGCGCCCGCAGCAAGATTCGCCAGTGGATCAATCTGCACGAACGCGAGGAAGCCACCGAGGTCGGCCGCCGCCTGCTCGACAAAGAGGCCCGCCAGGTGGGCGTTAATTTGAAGCGGATCACACAGGAGGAATGGCAGCGTGCCGCCTCAGAATACGGCGCCGGACGCGTCGAAGATCTCTACGCCGGACTGGGCTACGGCAAGTGGTCCGCTCGTCAGGTCCTTGCGAAAGTGACTGGCCAACCGCTGCCAGGGCCGGCGGAGGAGCAGCAACCTAAGCCCGGCGCCACTATCAAGCGCATGCTCGGAATGGATGAGGCGACGATTGTTGTGAAAGGCCACGACGATTTGATGGTGTATCGCTCGAAGTGCTGCAACCCGATTCCGGGCGACGATATCATCGGCTATGTTACGCGCGGGCGTGGCATCGCGGTTCACAGCAGGAACTGCCCTAATGTGGAGAATCTACTTTACGAAGCCGATCGGCGCATCGCGGTAGAATGGGCGGGCTCGACGCAGGCGGAATTTCCCGTTCGCTTGCGCATTTTCACCGAGGACCGCCCCGGGATGCTCGCGGCGATTACGAGCGTCATAAGCGACACAGGTGCGAATATCCGCACATTTGAAAGCGGCGGAGACGACAACACACGCGCGCGTATAGAAGTGGCGCTTGACGTGCGTGACCGTAAGCAGCTCGAACATATCCTCGGTGGAATTAGGCGCATCCCCGGCGTCTTCGATATCGAGCGCGTCTACAACGTCTAGATCCTTTGCGCGCGGTCATACCTCTTGCGCCACATGCACCTCCCACCCTGTTTGCGAAGCGTAAAATAAATTCATGGGGTCGCTTTCGGCGCACCGTTTTGCTGACGGTTGGGACCGCTCCGTATCTCTGTGGCGGTCGACGGCTGTGCCTTTGCTTGTAGCATTGATCCTGTCGGCCGCCGGTTGCCACTCGATTCCTCCCGTCGATACCAAGCCGCTCGATACCGCGGGCATGACTTACGATTCGATTCAGCAACTCAAGACGCTAGAGATCACGACTGCTGAAGTCGGTGAAGTCGCCGCCGCGCGCGAAGCGGGATTTTCTGACGCAAACTGCATTTCGGTGTTTAGGATCTATCGCGATCGCAAACAGCCGTTCGATGCCGGAGAAGCGATCGCAGGACTGATCGGCGCGCGGATGAATGAGGCGACGATCATCGACCTGGCTCGGCTCAATCAGTTGGGACTCACTGCCGGTGAGTATGAAGCCATGCGGCTTGCCGGCCTTTCTGACGCCATCGTCGTGGAAGTCGCGCGTCACCGCGCCGCGAACCAGCCGGTTCTCTCCGGAGCATCGCTTGCGGGACTCAAAAATGTTGGCGTGCGCGAATCGACGCTTTTCGAGCTGGTCCGGCGAGGCGTTCCGGATTCGAAGGCGAACGAGATCAACTCATTCCGGCGCCATGGTGGAACCGACGTCGAAATCTTGAAGCGCTTCACCGGTTCGACATAATCCGCAAGCACCCATATCCTTTCGTCGTGCCTCGAGACTGGCTCGATCTTTTCCGTCTTTGCCCTGTGAGCGGCTCCCGGTAGAATCTTCACATCTTGAAGCGCATACTTCCTCGCTCGATTGTCCTCGGTTTGATCCCCACGCTGATTCTGCTTTGCGCGTATTCGTGTGCGGTTCCCCTCGCGCCCGGCTACCGGATTATTAAGCAGTCGTGCGAGGTGCACTTTGTTCCTGGCCCGTCGGCACAACTCGAGATTCACGAGCTGTACGAGCTCCGGAACGTAGGCAATAGTGACCTCATGCTTCTCGACGCAAATTTTCCGGATGAGAAAGAGTTCGGTCGCACCGATCTTCGCGCCGAAATCGATGGCCGCGCCGCTGCGCTCGCTCCTCTTCCGGGCGATTATCAAGCCGAACAGCCCAGCGCCCTGCGCATCGCACTTGATTCGCCCTGGCAGCCTAAGCAGACTCGAATCCTATCGATCGAATACAGTTTCACTTCCCCCGGAAACTCGGGAACCCGCATTACGCTCGGCGAGAGCGAATTTCACATGGGCTCGCGCGGCTGGTTTCCGGAACTTCAGCGTCCTAGACACTTGCTTGCGCCGGACCCAAAGCCGCTCGTTCCTGTGGTCTACACGTTTCGCGTCCCCTCGGATTTCGTCGTGCTGGCTCGGGGAACGCCCAAGGGCCAGAGAAGAGACGGGAACGAAACCGAGTACCGCTTCGTGGTCACGAGCGACGATTTGCCGCCATTCGTCGTCGCTGGCCGCTACATCGCCACGCCTGCGAACCCGAGAGGGCAATCGGCGGCATTTTGGACGCTCCAGCCGCTCAAAGATGATCCGGCTCCGACTCTCCAGCAGATCGCCGCGGCGTGGAACACACTTGAAACCGACTTCGGGCCGCTGGACAAGAACATCTTTCTACCGCACATTGTCGAATCGCCAGAACTGCGCGGTCGTCTTTCCGGTGAGGACGGCGCCGCAGCCGTCGCTTTTCCCGGTGGCGCGATTGTCAATCCCGCGGCTCTCGCGCTCGGCGTCGGCAGTAGCGAATTTCTAGACCTCGTCTCTCACGCGCTGGCCCACAATTGGTTCGGCGACGAACTCCGCCCCAGCTCCGAGTCGTCGATCGGCATTGGCGAGGGACTGCCCGCGTACGCGACGATCGTAATCGACGAAGCTCGCAACGGCGCAGCAGGCCGCCGCCGTCGCGTGATGGAATATCTGCGCCGGTACGATGAGGCTCGCACCCGCGCAGACGAAAAACCTTTGGCGGGCACGATGCTGACTGACGCGATTGGCCCTCGGCGCATTGCGCTCGCGAAGGCGCCCCTGTTTTATGTCGCACTGGAAGATGTCTGCGGACCGACCGAAGTCCGGAGAGGTCTGGCGCGTCTCGTAACGCTCATGCGTGGCCAGGAGGTCGACTACAAAATCTTGCGTTCTGCACTCGAACAATCAACCAACCGAGACCTCGGCCAGATGTTTCGTTTTTGGCTGAACCAAAGAGGTATTCCCCAGGATTTTCGCGATCGGTATCCGCTCGGCCCAGTCGGACAGGAAACCGGCGAGTAAAGTCATACCTCTTACAAGAGTAGGGAGGCGGCATGAAGGAAGCAATATCTACGACGAGCGCGCCCAAAGCCATTGGTCCATATTCGCAGGCGATCAAGGCGAACGGGTTCATTTTCACAGCGGGTCAAATCGCGCTCGATCCCGCAACTGGCCAATTGATCGAGGGAGACATCGCGCGCCAGACCGCGCGTGTACTCGAAAGTCTCAAGGGAATCGTCGAAGCGGCCGGCTCGTCGCTCAATCGGGCGGTGAAAGCCACGGTCTATCTGAAAGACATGAACGATTTCGCCGCGATGAACGAAGTCTATGCCCGGTATTTCCCGACCAACCCGCCAGCCCGCTCGACTGTGGAGGCGGCGCGCCTGCCGCGTGATGTTCGCGTCGAGATCGATCTCGTCGTTCTCGGCTGAACTCGGCGGACCTTTAGCGCGGCGCTGCGTAAGCAGCAATGCGATTTGAGCGATCTATCGAGCCAAATCCGGCTTCGCGACGGCGTTCATAATCCTGTAAGATTTGTAGCGGACAGTATTTGGGGAACTATCCCGCCGCAGCTTCAATGCGAGCATCCAGATTCCGGTATGAGCGACCAAGACTACGATCTGATTGTCATCGGTAGCGGCCCGGCGGGCCAGAAGGGCGCCATTTGCGCAGCCAAACTGCGCAAGAAGGTCGCCGTGATCGACCGCCGGATGATGATCGGCGGAGTCTGCGTCCACACGGGAACGATCCCGAGTAAGAGCGTGCGCGAGGCCATCTTCCAATTGACTGGCATCGCGGTGCGCACCTTCTATGGCAACAACTACCGCGGCAACGGTGACGTTTCGCTGCAGGATCTTTCCTTCCGCGTCAACAGCATCGTCTCTCGAGAAACCGATGTCATACGCGCGCAGCTCAAGCGCAACAGTGTCAACGTGTACCAAGGTCTTGCGAAATTCGCCGACCCGCACACTATCGAAATCCAAGGAGACGGCGATAAGACTACCTTGCATGGCGAAAACGTATTAATCGCGTGTGGCACGCGCCCGGCTCGCAGCCCTGACATTCCCTTTGACGGCAAGCGCATTTTTGACACCGACGATTTCAACGGTATCTCCATCCTTCCCCGCGAAATGATCGTCGTGGGCGCCGGCGTTGTTGGCCTTGAATATGCCTCGTTTATGGCAGCGCTAGGTTCGGAAGTCACTCTGATTGACCAGCGGCCCCAGCTCCTCGATTTCGTCGACCGCGAGATCATCGAAGCGCTCGCCTACCACCTGCGCCAGATGGGCGCCACGTTTCGGCTCGGCGAAAAGGTTACCCGCGTGGGTTACGACGAGCAGCGCGGCCGGGTCTTTGCCGAGCTCGAGAGTGGCAAGAAAGTCCAGGGCGACGTCCTGCTTTACGCCGTCGGCCGGCAAGCGAACGGTGACCAACTGTGTCTCGAGGCCGCAGGCTTGCGAGCCGATTCGCGCGGCAAGATAGCAGTCAACAATTGCTACCAGACAGCGGTCCCGCATGTCTATGCTGCCGGCGATGTAATTGGTTTCCCGGCGCTCGCAAGTACGTCGATGGAACAGGGGCGCCTCGCCAGCAGCCACATGTTCGGCGCACCTTGCGAAAACATGTCGGACCTTTTTCCCTACGGCATCTACACGATCCCTGAAATATCGATGGTCGGACAGACGGAAGAAAGGCTCACGGCCGCAAAGGTACCTTACGAGGTGGGGATTTCGAAATACTCGGAGCTCGCCAAGAGCATGATGCTTGGCGACGAATCCGGCATGCTCAAGATGCTTTTTGACCGCAACACAAAGAAACTCCTCGGCGTCCACATCATCGGCCAGCGCGCCACCGAAATCGTCCACATCGGCCAGGCCGTGCTCGCGCACGGGGGCTCGATTGAATATTTCCGCGACACGGTCTTCAACTATCCCACGCTTGCCGAAGCCTACAAGGTCGCTGCGCTGGACGGCCTCAATAAACTCTAGCTTCGGCGTGCGCTTCACTGCATCGCCACTTCGTCCACGGTATTGCGAGAGTCGATAAAAGACGAGAGCGACTAACTCAATCGAGTTGTATATAATCCCGCCCATCATGCCAAGCCAGGAAACGATTTATGAGGTAGCCGACCGCGTCGCAACGATCACTCTCAATCGTCCCGACAAGCTCAACGCGTGGACCGCCGTCATGGAACAGGAAGTGAGAGCAGCGATCGGTGAAGCTGAGCGGGACGACCACGTGCGCGTGATCGTTCTTACCGGCGCCGGCCGAGGGTTTTGCGCGGGTGCGGACATGTCGCTGCTCAAAAGTGTGGTAGACCGGGGCGTTGATAGGAGCGTTCGCGCGACGGCGCTTTCGGCCGAAGGCGAGGCGAAAAACGTCCGCCCTGACTTTCAAAAAAAGTACTCCTATTTTCCGGCGGTCGAAAAGCCGGTGATCGCGGCCATCAACGGTCCTGTCGTAGGCCTCGGGCTTGTCATCGCGCTCTATTGCGACCTGAGATGGGCATCGGATGCCGCACGCTTCAGTACGACATTTGCGCGACGGGGCCTGATCGCCGAGTACGGGATGGCTTGGATGTTGCAGCGGCTCGTGGGTCTGCCGAACGCGCTCGACCTTCTCCTCACAGCGCGGACGATCGACGCCGCTGAAGCGCTGCGCATGGGTCTCGCAAACCAAGTGTTTCCTCAAGACGTCTTTGCAGAGAAAGTTCGCGAGAATGCTCGTGAGATGGCGTCAAGCGTCAGCCCGCGTTCGACGCGAGTGATCAAGCGTCAGGTGTACGACGCGATGTTTCAGAGTCTTGCCGAGGCGTTTGAAGTCTCCGAGCGCGAGATGCTCGCGAGTCTGCAGAGTGAGGACTTCAAAGAGGGCGTCGCGCACTACCTCGAAAAACGCGCTGCCGCCTTTACCGGCAGGTAAGAGATCCGCGTGAAATTCGAAACGAGCGACAAAGTGAAGGACCTCGAACGTCGCCTTCTGGCGTTCATGGACGAGCACATCTATCCGAACGAGCAGCGCTTTCACGACGAGGTCGAACGCAATCGTTGGACTCCCACGAAAATTGTCGAGGAGCTTAAGCCGAAGGCTCGGACTGCGGGTCTCTGGAACCTGTTCCTGCCTGATAGCGAATACGGCGCCGGCCTGACGAATCTCGAATACGCGCCGCTGTGCGAAATCATGGGCCGAAGCCACATGGCTCCGGAAGTGTTCAACTGTTCGGCGCCGGACACTGGGAACATGGAAGTGCTCGCTCGATATGGCTCTGCGGAACAAAAAGAGCGTTGGCTTAGACCGCTGCTCGCAGGCGAAATCCGTTCATGCTTCGCGATGACGGAGCCTCAGGTTGCTTCGTCTGACGCAACCAACATCGAGGCGAGCATCATTCGTGACGGCGGCGAATACGTCATCAACGGACGGAAGTGGTGGACTTCCGGTGCGGGGGATCCGCGCTGCAAGATCGCTATCTTCATGGGCAAGACTGATCCTTCGGCGCCCGTCCACAGGCAGCAGTCGATGATTCTCGTGCCCATGGATGCGTCCGGCGTCAAGATCGAGCGGCTGCTCACCGTTTTCGGTTACGACCACGCGCCACACGGGCACGGCGACGTCACGTTTAGAAATGTCCGAGTGCCCCTTTCCAACATGCTGCTTGGCGAGGGACGCGGTTTTGAAATTGCGCAGGGGCGGCTGGGCCCGGGCCGCATCCATCACTCCATGCGCTGTATCGGTCTTGCCGAGCGGGCGCTGGAAACGATGTGCAAGCGCGTGCAATCCCGAGTGGCCTTTGGCAAACCGCTCGCCGAACAAGGGACCATCCGCGCCGACATCGCGAAGTCGCGAATCGAGATCGAGCAGGCCCGCCTGCTCACGCTCAAAGCCGCGTACATGATGGACACGGTTGGAAACAGAGCAGCACGGGGCGAAATCGCGATGATCAAGGTAGTCGCGCCGAATGTTGCGCTGAGCGTTCTGGACCGGGCTATTCAGGCGCACGGTGGCTCCGGCGTCGCGCAGGACACTTTTCTTGCCGCGGCATGGGCTGGCGCGCGAACTTTGCGATTAGCGGACGGCCCCGATGAAGTCCACACTGAGGCGATCGCAAAGCAAGAGCTTCGGAAATGGGCTGCGCCTGCATGAGGACCTTCTCGCCAATGATTGGCGACTGTTTTGTCTCACACTGTTTTTCCTGAAGTGAACCTCGATGGCTGCTCTCATTATCGATACGCCCGGCGCACTTGCCGATTTCGTCGGCCAGGAAGTTGCCGTGACGGATTGGCTGACCATAACGCAGGATCGCATTAGCCGCTTCGCCGAAGCCACCGAAGACCGGCAATGGATCCACGTGGACCCTGAGCGTGCACGGAAGGAATCGCCTTATGGAACAACCATTGCGCACGGTTTCCTCACTCTCTCGCTGATTAGTCGCTTCATGAAGGAAGCGATCCAAATCAAAGGGGGCGTCAAGATGGGCATCAACTATGGTCTGAATCGCGTCCGTTTCCCCTCGCCCGTCCGCGTCGATTCAGAGATCCGCGCGCGCGTGAGCATTCACGCGGCGAAGGAACTTCCGAGCGTGATCCAAGTTGCGTATTCAATCGTCGTCGAATGCCGCGAGACGTCAAAGCCTTGCTGCGTGGCCGAGTGGATCGTCCGCTACTACGTGGACTAACGCTGAACGTGAAACCAGAACTGCTCAGACCTCGCCACTCTCTAAGGACGCGAGTGCAGCCCGCAAGAGAACTCTGACCACGTCGGGCATCTCGGCGAAGCGTTGGTCCTTGGTCAGGCCCTGGTGATAGCGGTAATAGATCTGCTGGACGATCACGGCCAGTTTGAATCGCGCAAGCACAAGGTAGAAGCTAATGCCGGATAAGTCGCGGCCGGTTTTTCGCGCGTAGCGTTCGACCAGTTCCGCGCGAGTCATGCTGCCTGGATAGGTCGAAGGACACCAGCGAATATCTTGCAAATCCTCCGGGTCGTTCGCATCAACCCAATAGGCGAGGGTCGTGCCCAGGTCGGCGAGAGGATCGCCGACTGTCGTCATCTCCCAATCGAGCACTCCAATGATTCGCGTAATATCATTCGGAGCTAAAACGACATTGTCGTATTTGTAGTCGTTATGAATGAGGGCGGCATCGCCCGTAGTCGGCAAGTGCCCTTGCATCCAACTGGCAATGCGAGCGACTTCGGGCAGATCGTGCGTCCGGGAGCCGTAGTAGCGTTCGACCCAGCCGCGAACTTGCCTTTCGACATACCCTTGCGGCTTGCCGAGATCTCCCAATCCTACTGCTTCGTAATCCAAACTGTGCAGCACGGCGAGGTTGTCGATGAACGACTCGCTCACGCGACGAGCCGTTTGAGCGTCAAAGGGCAATCCGGCTGGCGGATCCCGCCGAATGATGATCCCGTGAATTGGCTTCATCAGGTAGAACGGAGCGCCTAGAATCGAGTCATCCTCACAGAAAAGCAAAACCTCGGGTGCCGGTGCATAGGCCGCGTGTAGTTTCGAGAGTACGCGAAACTCGCGGCCCATGTCGTGAGCCGTCTTGACCTTGCTCCCAAACGGCGGGCGTCGTAGGACGAATTCGCGCTCGCCCATGCGCACCAGATATGTCAGGTTCGAATGGCCGCTGGGGTACTGCTCGACCACGAGTGGGCGGCGATCACCCGGGAAATGTCGATCGAGGAATCGTTCAAGCTTCGGGAGATCAAGTTCCTCACCTTTTCTTACCGCCGTTGATCGGTCACAAAGGTCGGCCAAGGACGTCACCAGATCTCACCACCAATACCTCAAGAAATAGGCCTCCTTCAAATGTGGGGAGGTACGGAATGAGCCGAGCGAAATCCATTGGGAGGTCGTTGCCTCGGGGGCTAAGCCGTTACGCTTTGCTCTGCCCTGAAATCGGCAAACGTGCGACCCTGTTTCGCCAGCTGCGCGAGCAACGGAGCGGGCTGCCAGAGCTCTCCGTGTTGATGCTCGAATTCGCAAACGCGGTCGTACACCTTTCTCAGGCCGACCGTGTCGGCAAACCACATCGGGCCGCCGCGGTATGCCGGAAAACCGTATCCGTTGAGGTAAATGATGTCGATGTCTACCGCGCGCAGCGCATAGCCTTCTTCGAGAATTCGCGCACCTTCATTCACCAGAGCAAAAAGGCAGCGGTCCAGGATCTCATCCGTAGAGATATGTCGCTGCGGAATGCCAGCTTCGGCCGACCATTTGCGTGTAAGTTCCGTAACTTCGGGATCAGAGATCGCCCGCCGCTTTTCATCGTACTTGTACCATCCCGCGCCGGTCTTCTGCCCATAGCGGCCGAGCTCGCACAGCCGATCCCCGGCCATCGGTTGACGGACGCCCGGTTTTTCCAGATGGCGGTACTCCTTACGGATGCGCCAGCCGACATCGAGACCTGCGAGGTCGCCCACGGCGAGCGGGCCCATCGCCATACCGAATTCGTAAAGCGTTTTATCCACTGCCTCGACAGTCGCACCTTCCTCAACCAAGAAGACCGACTCGCGCACGTAGGGATGAAACATCCGGTTGCCGACAAATCCGCGGCAGTTACCAACCAGCACGCCGATTTTGCCGAGCTTCTTTGCAAGCTGCATCGTCGTGGCGATCACTTCTTTGCTCGTCTTCTTCCCGCGGACGATTTCGAGCAAGCGCATGACGTTGGCCGGGCTGAAGAAATGCGTGCCGATGACGAATTCCGGTCGCTTCGTGCTCGAAGCGATTTCATCGATGTTCAGAGTCGAAGTGTTGCTGGCCAGAATTGCGCCCGCTTTGCAAACGCGGTCCAGTTGGCCGAAGACTTCCTTTTTGAGCGACATGCCCTCGAAGACAGCTTCGATCACCATGTCAACTCGCTCGAATCCATCGTAACCGAGTGTCGGCTCGATGAGTTTCAGCCGTTCGTCGACGAATCCCTGGGTGAAGCGCCCTCGCTCAACCGAAGTTGCGTAGTTCTTCCGGATACGTGCGAGCCCTTGGTCGAGCGCCGCCTGATCGGCTTCCTTGAGAAGCACCAGAATCCCAGCATTGGCCAACACCATCGCAATCCCACCACCCATCGTGCCTGCGCCCACGACCCCCGCGGCGTTTACCGGAATCGTAGCCACATCTGTCGGGATGTCGGGGATTTTTGCGACTTCGCGTTCGCCGAAGAAGACATGAATCAGCGCCTTGGACTGGTCCGAATTTAGGCACTCGACAAAAAGCCGCCGCTCCTCACGGGAACCTTCTTTGAAGGGTAGCTTCGTGGCGGCTTCCACCGCATCGATGGCCGCCAGCGGGGCCGTCATGCCGCGCTGCTTTTTTCGCGCGGATTCGCGCGCGGCAGTGAAGACGGCCGAGTTTTGCTCCTCCGTTCCGAGTCTCGAGCCGCGCTCCCGCGTCTTGAGCGTCGGGCGGTCTGCTACTTCTCGTGCAAAACGCACCGCGCCCGCCAGCAGATCGCCTTCGATAATTTGGTCGATGACGCCGAACTTGAGGGCTTCGTCTGCTCTGATGGGATTTCCTTCGGCGCACATCTCGACGGCCTTGGCCACTCCGGCAAGTCGCGGAAGACGCTGCGTCCCGCCAGCGCCCGGTAAGAGTCCAAGCTTCACTTCGGGCTGGCCAAGCTGAGTTCCCGGTGCGGCGATGCGGTAATGACCCGCCATCGCGAGTTCTAGGCCGCCGCCGAGCGCCGTGCCGTGCATCGCCATCACGATCGGCTTGCTGCAGTCTTCGATCTGAAGCAGCAGCGGCAACATCCCCTCGCCGCGCGGCCTCGTGCCGGATCGCAGCTTTTCAAATTCCTTGATGTCCGCGCCGGCCACAAACGTTCGACCGCCGCCTATTACCACGGCGGCTTTGACGCTGTCGTCCTTGGCGATTTGTTCGACTGCTTCCGAAATCCCTTCTGGAACGCCGGGGCTTAGGGCGTTTACAGGAGGATTGTTGATCGTGACAATCGCAATTGCGTCGTCTCGAGTCAATTGAACAAGGTCACTCATGATCGCTGATCCATCTCAGGAAGAGTTTTCAAGCAGTCTGGCTCGATGCCACGCCGGCGTCGATGACAAGACGCGCGATGCGCTCCCGGTGGTACGTTGAGTCGCCAAAGGCCGTCTCGGACGTCTTGGCTCTCTTGTAGTAGAGATGAAGATCGTTCTCCCAGGTGAAGCCCATCCCACCGTGCACTTGAATGCCGCGATTTCCAACGGTTCGGGCCGCATCGCTCGCATACATTTTGGCAATCGAGACGGCGATCGCTGCGTCCGGCGCATTCTGTTCGACCGCCCACGCGGCATAATAAACGGCTGAGCGCGCACTTTCCGTTTCCAGATACATGTCCGCGCATTGGTGTTGGACGGCCTGGTACATCCCGACGGGATTGCCGAACTGCTTCCGCGTTTTCGCGTATTCAACGGTGATGTCGAGGGTGCGTTGCATGCCTCCCACCATTTCCGCGACGAGCGCTGTCGCAGCAATGTCGAGCGGTTGCGCGAGGTCTGCCACGCCGCCAATTCTCTCGGCGGGCGTATTGGTGAACCGCACCGCGTAGATCTTGCGCGTCAGATCCATGATCTTCATTGGCTGGATCGCGATCCCTGGGGCCTTTGCGTCGACGATGAATATTCCGTCGCGCGCGACGACGACCATGAAGTCCGCCACTTTCGCATCCGGCACGAACAGTTTCTCCCCGCTTATCCGTCCGTTCATGGTCGTACTCTGCAAATCCGTCGCTTCCCACCTCGCATTTGCTTCGAGCATCGCAACTGTCGAGCGCGTTTCGCCCGCGGCGATCGGCTCAAGATACTTTTTCTTCTGTTCCGGACTGGCCATCGCGTCGATCATCGCGCCGGCCAGCGCCACCGTTGAAAATAGCGGCCCCGGCAGAAGCGCGCGCCCGGCTTCTTCCATGAGCAAAATCAGTTCCACCTTGCCGAGTCCGACTCCGCCGTACTTCTCCGGGAAAATGACTCCCGTGTAGCCCTGTTCGGCCATTTTGGTCCACAAGCTCTCATCGAACGCTGTTTCGGTGTCCATGAGGCGCCGCACAGTGTGCATGGGGCACTCGCCCGCGAAAAACTTTCGGGCATTTTCTTTCAGCAGCCGCTGGCTCTCGCTCAGTCCGAATTCCATGTTTTCCTCTAGTAGCTTCTTGGCAGCCCCAGCACAAAGTGCCCGATGATGTTTCGTTGCACTTCGGACGTGCCCGCTTCGATCGTGTTTCCACGTGTCCGCAAGTAGCCGTGCGACCAGATTCCGTTGTCGACGGCGCGGCTGTCACCCGCCATCAGCTGTCCAAACGGTCCGAATATCTCTTGCGCGATTTGCTGCAAGCGTTGATTCAGTTCGCTCCAGAAAATTTTCTGAATCGAACCTTCCGGCCCCGGCACGCCCGTGGCCGTGATCCGGCTGAACGCGCGCAGTTGGTTGAGGCGCATAATCTCGATTTCCGCGTAGCACTGCGCCAGCTTCTGCCGCACCAGCGGATCCCTGGACGCGGGCTGCCCGTTTCTTTGAAACGTCCGCGACAGCTCGATCAACCGGTCGATGTTTCGCTTGAACTGAAGATGGAGGCGCGCCCCAAACGAGCCACGCTCAAACATCAGCGTGCTGATCGCAACGTTCCAACCGTCGTTCACTTTGCCAAGAACGTTTTCCGCCGGGACACGCACGTCGCGGAAAAACAACTCGTTGAACTCACTTTCACCGGTCATCTGGCGCAGCGGGCGCACCTCGACTCCCGGTGACTTCATGTCGACGAGCAAAACCGTCAGCCCCTTATGCTTCGGGACGCTCGGATCCGTGCGAACGACGAGTTCACACCAATCAGCGATCCAGCCGAAGCTGGTCCACACCTTCTGGCCGTTGACGACATAGCGGTCGCCCTCGAGACGCGCCTCGGTTTGAAGGCTCGCAAGATCGGACCCCGCGTTGGGTTCCGAGAATCCTTGACACCAAATTTCTTCGGCGCTCAAGATCTTGGGAATGAATCGCTTTTTTTGCGCTTCGGTTCCATAGGCGATAATCGTGGGCCCGATTAATCCGAGACCGAGAGCGTTGGCCATCGAAGGCGCCTGCACTCGTGCCATCTCCTCCCAAAAGATTGCCTGCTGCATGAGCGTCGCGCTGCGGCCTCCGTACTCTTTGGGCCAAGAGACGGCGGCCCATCGACCCTCATGCAGCTTTCTTTGCCAAGCCCGCAGATACGGGAAGGATTCCTCGAGCGGCCTCTCACTCCACTCGGCCCAGTCCTTCGGAACATTCGCTTCAAGCCACACACGCAACTCGTCGCGAAATTGACGTTCTTCGGCGTCTAGATTCAGATCCATTCCACGTACTCCTTGCTTCGTGCGCTCCTGCGGCTCTAGGGCGCTTGCTTGGCAGAACGGTGCAGCAGAACCAAGCCTCTAACCAGATGATCCCTTCCGCACCGGCGCGGCATACTCGGGCCGGGTCGTTTCCTGACCCTGCCAGTATTTCTTGCGGAGCTCCCGCTTGAGAATTTTCCCTGTGCCGGTCTTCGGCAGACTCTCAAAGAATTCCACGGACTTTGGGCACTTGTAGTGCGCCAAATGGAGACGGCAGAATTCGATCAGCTCGTTCTCGCTCAGTCGCGCTCCCGGTCTTAATACGACGAGCGCCTTCGGCACTTCGCCCCACTTGTCGTCCGGTACGGGAATTACAGCGGCCTCCATAACGGCCGGATTCGCAAGAAGTGTTTTTTCCACTTCGAGCGAGGAAACGTTTTCTCCACCGCTGACGATGATGTCCTTCTTGCGGTCCACGATCAGGATGTATCCGTCCTTGTTCCAAGTAGCAATATCTCCGGTGTGGAACCAGCCGCCGCGCATGACTTCCGCCGTGGCCTCGGGCTGCTTCCAGTAACCTTTCATCACGCCGTCGCTTCGTGCGACGATTTCGCCGATCGCCTTCCCGTCACGCGGGACGTCTTGGTCGTTCGTGTCGACCACGCGCAGCTCAACGCCCGGAATCGCGTATCCCGTCATAGCTTTACCCACGAACTGCTGTTCACCCTCCCACGCAAGCCCTGATTTCATCGAGGATGTCGTCAGCACAGGAGCTGTTTCCGTCAAACCGTAGCCCGAGAAACACGTGCAGCCGAACTTCTCTTCCACTTCGCGAACTAAGGTCGGATTGGAGGCCGCCCCGCCGAGCCCGATCGATCTCAGGCTGCTCAGATCGTGCTTCCTTAATTCGGGGCAATTCACCAAGGCGATCGCCATCGCCGGCACAAGGCCCAGGGTTTGTATTCGCTCCTTCTCGATCAAACGGAACACCTGGATGGGATCGAAACGCGAGATCATCACGTGTTTCGAGCCCTTGAGCGTCAGCGTATGCGCAGCGCCCCAGCCGTTCGCGTGAAACAGCGGAATCGTGTGCAGATGTGCCCCGTCGTTCGGAGTCTCGTTGCCTAGGACGGCGCTCAGAGCGTGCAAATAAATGTTGCGGTGCGTGAGCATCACGCCTTTTGGATCGGCGCTCGTCCCGCTCGTGTAGAAAAGTTCGGCGACGGCATCTTCATCGAATTCGGTAATGTCAGTGCGGTGCGGCGAGGCGCCGGCGAGCATCTCGTCATAGTTATTGGGTGAAAGCCAACTCGCGCGCGGCGCACCCGAGAGAAGACAGAAATGTTCGACTGAGGAAAGCCTCTTTCGGAATGAATCGACCAATCCCAAGAACTCCTCTTCTACGAAGAGGATCCGCGGGCCAGCGTCGTTCAGAATGTACGTCAGTTCGTCCGGTGCAAGACGAATATTCAGCGGTAGCAACACCCCGCCCGCTTCCGGTACGCCGTAATAGGCCTCGAGCAACCTGTGGCAGTTCAAGCTCAGAAACGCGACTCGATCTCCCGTCTTCACTCCTAGCCCGCGCAAACCACCAGCCAGTCGGCTTGCTCGCTCGGCAAACTGAGAGTATGTGAACCGCTGGTTCCCGCACACGATCGCTGTCTTGCCGGGGAATTGCTGGTCCGCGTAGCGGAGAAATCGAACTGGTGTCAGCGGAAGGTTCATGGCGCTCGATCCTTTTAGGCCGACTGGCCTCCATCTACGACCAGAACCTGTCCAGTCACGAAATCCGAGGCGTCTGAAGCCAGAAAAACAGCCGCGCCTTTCAGATCGTGCTCGCTGCCGACCCGGCCAAGCGGAATGCCCGCGAGAATGTTCTTGCGGTTGCGCTCGATAAAACCTTCGGACATGTGCGTCGGAAACCATCCGGGCGCGATGGCGTTCACGTGGACGTTGTGAATCGCCCATTTGCGCGCCAGGTCTCGCGTGAACGTGATCACTCCGCCCTTGCTTGCGCTATATCCGATTGCCTGAAATTCTGGAGGTGAGCCCCGGAGCCCCGCAGTGGACGCGATGTTGATGATCTTGCCGCGCTTCTGCGCCGTCATGTGCTTGCCGACCGCCTGACTGAATAGAAATGTTCCAGTGAGGTTGGTCTCAATCACATTGTTCCAGTGTTCGAGCGTCATCTCCTCGACCGGCGCTCCCCATGACGTGCCGGCGTTGTTGATGAGAATGTCGATCCGGCCAAACTGTGAAAGCGTCGCGTTCACCACTTCTTGAATGTCCGATGGCCTTTTCACATCGCAACCAAGCGCAAGCGTCCGCACGCCAAGGGTCTTCAGTTCCGCCGTAGCTTGTTCGCAGCGTTCTGCTTTGCGAGCGCACAAGACGAGGTCGACGCCCATCTCTGCCAGCCCTTCGGCCATCTGGCGCCCCAAGCCAATCGACCCGCCAGTGACAATCGCCACGCGCCCTTTCAAATCGAAGAGCTGCTTCACGTTCATGGCCTCGACAGCTTCCTCCAGCAAGTTCGACGCTCCGGCCGACAATTCCAACGCTCGTGTGAAGTGATCGCATGCGACGGGGACCGCAAGCGTCGGGGTGGGCCGGCCTCGCGGTCCCGTGCGCGCGCATGTAGCTCAGAAGATGAAGCGCACGCCGAACTGGAATTCTCGTTTCGGTAGGTCCGAGGTAAACGCCAGCGGCGTGCTGGAAGTTGCAATCGTCCCGTCAGGGAGCGCCGTGCCGGGCCGAATCCCGTGAACGTTAAACGTGGTGAACGGAACGCCATTCGTCGGCAGGAAGCCGAATAGAGGGCCTACCTCGTTGTTCACGCTCGCGAAGTTCGTCCTGTTCGCGATGTTGAATCCCTCGGCCGTAATCGCCAGATTCAGCCTCTCAGTTAGTTTGTGCTGCCAGGTGAGACGCATATCGAAGTCGACGAGGCTTGGGCCTAGCCCGGTGTCTCGCGGTGCTCCAATGGGACGTTCGTTCGTCGTGTGATTGTCACCGTTCACCTCGCCGCCGGCCAGCAGATTAAAAGGATGTCCGCTGGTGTAGGTGAAGATGGGAGACAACTGAAATCCCGACAGGATGGTTTCCTTCCAGGGGCTGTCAATTACACCGGCGATCACGACTTTGTTGCGCTCGTCGAATTCGGAAAGGCCTCGATCCAGCTTCAGGTTGGTCGGATCTTGCGGCCCGTAATCCGTGTTGTAGTCGGTCGATGTGTCAAATCCTTTGCTATAGGTGTAGTTTCCGAATGCAGTGAAGTGATTGCTGAAGCGCTTCTTAATCTCCAGAATTGCTCCCTCGTAGAGTGCCGAGGCCGCTGAGGTGTATTGGTTATTCTGCACGATGAGCGGATTCACAAAGCAGGCAAAGGGATTCGCGCACGGGGATAGCCCGCCAGGGAACTCCGTGCCGCCGAGTGGATCTGCGGGGCAAGAGTTCGGATTGTCCGGTATACACCCGTTCCAGTTTCGATAAGACACTACTTTCCCGTTTGCGAGAGTTACGGTGGTGGGCGGTGCAGGCAGGAGATTCGTGTCGATTGCCACTGGAAGGTGCTGTGTATGCGAGTAAATCCCGCTCAACAAGATGGAAAATCCTGGCGTAATCTCGCGCTCAATTCCGATCGACGCCTGTTGCGCGATGGGAGGCCTATAGTTGGGTGGGTTGCTGAAAAGCACCTGCAGCGGTCCAATCGGTCCGCTGTTTGTCGGAAAGATGCCGGAACCGATCCCGGCTGGGCCTAACGCTTCCGGCGTGATGCAGGCTTTGTTTCCGGCGGTCGGCGTCGTGCACTGGATGATTCCCGCGGCGAACAGCTCTTGAAATACCTCATTGGAAGTTTGCAGGAACGGATAAAAGGGTGTCTGGTTGATCGGATCCACGTAGATGGAGATGAACCGCGTACAGGGACTCGTACCTGTTCCAGTGAAAGGGAGTACCGGCGAACCCGGCGGAAAGTCGATTCCGCAGGTGCCCACGACGTTGTTGACTTGGTCGGGGATTTGCGCGGTATTGTGTTGGTTTTCCACGGTGCTGTGATTCTTGTTCAGCACACCCAGGCTCAAATCCACCTGAGGAATCTGGGAGTCAATCGGCCCGTAGAAAATTCCATAGCCGCCTCGGATCACGGTTTTGTGATCCTTGAACGGATCCCACGCAAACGATAATCGGGGGGCAAAATCCCTGTAATACGTATTCAGCGGCAGGAATTGCGAGTCGATTTCATAGCGCAGACCGTAGTTCAGCGTGAAACTCGGCGTGATTGACCAGGAATCTTGGACGTAGAGGCCGGTCAAGGGTCGGGTATAGGCCGGATAATCCGAAGTCCCGAATCCCTGCTGATACACTTGTGGCAATCCAAACGAAGCAGCTTGCAGGGAATCTATCGACGTGTTCGCGAGTTCAGGGCTGATCAAGAACCCTGGAAGCGATCCGAACACGAAGCGGCCGGGGAAAAATGTGTGGGAATCGGAGTGATTTCCTCGGAGCAATTCAGAGCCGCCGAACTTCATCGTGTGATGGCCGCGGACAAGGGTCATATTGTCCGCGATTTCCGTGCGCCGGGTGATCGTAAAGCTGGGAAGGAAGATGCTCGTTCCCAAGTTGTTCGCAAAGCCCGGGATTTGCAGGCCGGGCTCAGCGGGCTCATTCGGAATTACATTGAAGCTGTTGTAATCGTACTGTACGCGCAGCTCGTTTTGGGCGGTCGGGCTGAACTCGTGATACCACGCGCCCAGAAGGTTGTCGTCGTATTGATGGGTCGAGCTGCCTGCAGAGAATCCCGTCAAGGACTGTACGTCGGGATTCTCTTCAAGGTCGTGGCCGTACCTGAATGAGAGAAAAACCTGATTCGCGTTGTCGATGCGGTGATCAAGGCGCACCGATGCCAGATACTCGCGTGTGTTGTAATTGAACACGCCTCCGTTTGATTCAAACTGATTTACCAGGAAGGTGTTCAACGCGTTTTGACCTTCCGAAAGGCCCGTTAGCTGGCTCACGGTCAATCCGGCGGTGAGATCGTAAGCACAGGTGCCCGGCGTTGTCACCGGCCCCGAAGCTATCATTCCGCCGCCCGTGAAGCATGTCACCGGCGTCGCTCCCGCAGCCGAGAGCGCGTCAATGACACCTTGTTGTGCTAGCGTCGGCCGAAAAATATCCGTATTTGTCAGCAGGGGAACCGAATTCTGCGAATTCTGCAACAGACCCTCGAAGGAGGCGAAAAAGAACGTCTTGTCCTTTTGGATCGGGAAACCCACAGTCCCGCCATATTGATAGCGCGCTAGCGAATTCTTGATCGGAGCCCCTTCAGAATCGGGTGCGAGGAAATTAAAGACCTCTCCCGGTGCCAGAGCCGGGCTGAACGCAAACGGGTCGCGGGCGTCCAGCGCATCGTTACGGAAGTAGCTGTAGGCGCCGCCATGCAAATCATTGGTGCCGGATTTCGACACGATGTTGATCGACGCGCCGCTGGCCCCACCGAGATCCGCCGAATAGTTGCTGCGATTCACCTGAAACTCTTGTACCGCATCCTGACTAATCGTCAGGCGCACGCCGCCGGAGTCGCCCAAGGCTTCGCCGCCGTCGATCGTCACGCTGTTTCCCCGCCCATTGCTTCCGTAAAATGAGAGGCCGCTTTGAGGTGTTTGCTTGACGCGAAAGTCTTGATCGTCGGCAATCCGGGTAGAATTCGAGACGCCCGGGAGCAGCAACGTGAACGTCAAATAGTCGCGACGGTCAATCGGAAGGTCTGTGATGTACTGCTCCGTTACGGTATTCGCCTGGCTGCCGCGCTCGGTGTCGACCACGGGGGGCGTGGCGGTAACTTCAACAGTCTTCCCGGCCGTCGCAAGCTTGAGGCTGAAATCCAGGATCGACGTCTCGCCGACGTTTACCACCATGCCGGTTTGCGTCATCGTCTCAAAGCCGGCAACTTGCGCCGTCACGTTGTAAACAGCCGGAAGCAATCCAGTCAGCCGGTACTGGCCTGAGTCACCTGTTGTTGCCGTGTACTGTGTGCCCCTCGCCGGTTCCACGGCGACGATCGAGACTCTTGGAACCACTGCTCCCGATGGATCGGTTACGGTTCCGATGATGTTACCCGACGCGCCCACTCCCTGTGCTCGGGCAGCAGGGATCGCGAGCAGAAACGACGCCAACGAAATCAAGGCACCCGCCAACACGGCACGCTTCATACGTCCTCCTCGTAATTCACTACGCCGTCAGGCAATCGGATAACAGGCTCAAGGAATCTTCGAACTCTCGCTCTGAGCTCGATCGGTTCAAAGGTTTGCGCTGCCCCCACCCGGCGCCCCATGGATCCCGGGTCACTTGCGAAATTGTGATAGCGCATATCACATTAGAGAGACTAACGTCAAGACGAAAGCACACCCTTTTCGGCAGGGATCGTTCCCCGGCGGATACCTTACATCCGTCCTGTCGGATTTTGTGAGAGATTAGTGGGGAGTCAGGACGATTCGGCCTGAGACTTTCCCGCGACGCAGTTGTTCCAAGACTTCGTTTGCTTCAGCGAGGGGGCGCGTGGACACTTGGCACCGGACTTTTCCTTCCGCCGCCAACTTGAGCGTTTCAAGCAAGTCCTGCCGCGTGCCCACCGCCGACGAGTGCATGCGGATTTCGCGCGCGGCCATCAGGATCGGAGGGAAGCAGATGTCCTCAGACGGCAGTCCGACCACCAGCAAGACGCCACTCGGCCGCACACAGTAGAACGCCGATTGATACGCTGCCTTGGCCGCCGAAGTTACCAGAGCTACGTGAGCTCCGCCGATTTCCCGAAATCTCTTGGCCACGTCGGTCGAACTTGCATTGAATGTCTGAACAGCTCCCAGCGACTTGGCAAGGGCGAGCTTTTCTTCGGACACATCGATCGCGGCGACCTCTGCGCCGAACGCTGTTCCGATCTGGATTCCGATGTGCCCCAGTCCCCCGATTCCGAACACTGCGAGTCTCTGGCCGCGCGAAATCCCCGAGTGCTTGAGCGCACGATAAACCGTGACGCCAGCGCAGAAAATAGGGGCTGCTTCACTTGCTGACAGCTTCTCAGGGATTGCTATGGCATGGCTTGCGGGTGCCTTCGCAAATTCTGCATATCCGCCGTCTATCGTGACTCCGGTAATTCGCTGCCGCGCGCAGAGATTTTCATTCCCTTCGCGGCAGAATTCGCACTCTCCACAGCTCCAGTGAAGCCACGGTACTCCCACGCGGTCGCCGACTTTCAGACTTCGTACGGCCGCGCCTTTTTCAACCACGCGCCCGACTATCTCGTGGCCGAGAATCAGCGGCTTCTTGACGATTCTCGCTAGTTGCGGCCAGTCTCCATCCGCAACATGCAGATCGGAATGGCAAACCCCACAGGCTTCCACTTCGATCAGGACTTCTTGGGCTTCCGGGCGTGGCGGGTCGATTTCTTCGATTGTGAGCGGCCTTTTGAATTCGCGCAGAACCGCGGCCTTCATCGTCGAGACCGGGAGGTTACGGTTGAACGGCGCGCAGGAAAAACTCGACCGCCGTGCCTACGCGTTCGCTGAGACTATGAGGTTCATCGAGATCGACGGCCCATCGGCGCACGACCGTTGTGTACAGTCCCTCCATGAACTCCGCCAGATGAACGACCGGGAAAGCACGCGTAATCTCTCCGCGCTTCTGCCCCTCGACGAGAATCTCTCGCAACAGGCTGACCGCGATTTCCTCCGGTTGCCGCATCTCAGGCGACCGCACAGGATCCATCGCGCCCGAGAGCACGACGGCCCGCCACAACGGCCGGTCCTTCTCCACTTCCTTCGCCATGCCGTGGTACATCTCGCGCAACCGCTCGGCGGTCGAAGCTTTGCTCGACAGTTCTGTTTCGAGATGCTCCTTGATGCACGCAAATCCGCGCCGGCCCACCTCGCGTAGCACGGCATCCTTGCTCGGGAAATAACGGAAAAACGTAGGTTGGCTGATCTCCAGGATCTGAACGATATCGTCGATGCGCGTATTTTCGTATCCTCGCTTGCGGAACAGCCGAATCGACGTGTCGATGATCTGCTGCCGCAGGCGAAGTTTTTTGCGTTCGCGTAGGCCGGGATTTTCTTCGCTGGCTGCCGCGCGGTTGCCTTGGCCGGCGGTGTGTCCATCTGCCGGGACCTCGCTTCCTCGCGCTCGGCGAACGCGAAGGTTCGATGATTCCGATCGGGCAACTTTGACGTGCGCCATGACTCGACGTTCTCCCGGCGTGAATTGCGCGGCGTGTCGACGCGGAAGCACCACGCAACGCGATAGTTACTCTAACATGATAGCGACCAACACCGCGACTCGATCTAGAGTTGCGGTGATGCCGGAAGGGAATTCAGCGTCTCGAAGATGGACCCCGCTGGCGCACTGCTGCACGCCTGCCGCCGCATCGGGCCGTACGACCGCGAGTGACCTCCAAAGCAACGAAGCAATTTCCTCATCCATCGCGTGGGTCGCCTCAAGGCATCATAGAGGGAGCCAGCTCGCCTGAAGAAGCGCTGGCGCCAGAGACAGGAGACCAATTGCGCGACCCCAATTGCCTCTTGCCAGCTAGAAACATGGCGCGTCGAGCGCTCGAGGCGCTTTCGTCCTGCTTCGGCTTTGCGTTCGTCTTGGCGTGCCTGTGTGCTACGGCCGCGCGTGCTGATATCGGCGTCGTCCTCAGCGATGCGCTCGATGAAAGCGTTGCCAAAGTCACGAGCGCAGGGCACAGCGCGGTTTATTTCTCGCGCATCTGCCCGGAGACGCCCGTCAAACTGCGGCTCTGTCGCCCGAACGAAATGGGTTCCGTCATCAGCAACTACACGACTCTTGGTGAGGATCAGCCTTTCGAATGGAATGACGTTTCCTTGAGCATCTTTCTTTACGGCGTGGACGATCCTCGATTTCGGCCCCTGATTGGCCTGCCGCAAATCAAGCGAGCGCTCGAAGAGAACTATCGCAAGGAGTATCTTGCCGCCTACTGCGCCAGCGAGTTCTGCAGGACGAGCAACAAGCCCGAGTGGAGGTTCATGGTGGGAAGCACGTTCGAACGCAGCATGTATGTTTTCGTAGTTCATACGAGCGTCGACCAGGACCTCGCCTTCATCAAGCACTTCAATTCCTCTCCGAACGTCAACCACTTCAACGGCGTCACGCGCAATTGCGCAACATTCGTGCGCGGCGTTGTGGATTTCTACTACCCGCACTCCGCACATGCCGATTATTTCAACGACTTCCTGATGACCAGCCCGAAAGCCATCGCGCGCTCCTTCACGCGTTTCGCGCTGCGCCATCCGGAGTTGGACCTGCGCGTTCTTCACTTCGCACAGTTGCCCGGCACGATCAAGCGCAGCAGCCAAGCCCGATCGGGCACTGAACAATTCTGCCGTTCCAAGAAGTTCTACCCCCCTATGGTGTGGTTCGCACCCTATGGAATGCCTGCAGCTGCGGGAGCTTACTATCTAACCGGCCGCTTCAATCCCGAACGCGAACTGGAAAAGCACCCGGCTCTTCTGGAATCCGCCAGCGGTACCGAGCTCGACAGCGCGTGGTTGCAGGCCGAGGGGACAACGACAGACGATAGCGCCTCACACCAGCGCGAGCAGATATTGGGCACCAAACAAGAGTGGAAGCAGTATCACACGGACTTGGACGGCATCCTGGACGAAGCAGTTGAAGAAAAAATCATCCCCGGACGCGATTACCTCGAACATTTCGCAATGCAACTCGAGAAGACCGCGACGCCCTTACTCGGTCCAGAGGGCGGCGCGTGGTTGGAAATCTCCAAAGACGGTCAAACCGAAAGACTGGGCGTTAGTGCGAATGACATTCTCGAGCCGGGCTCAAATTCACAGCTGGCCTACTCCGTGCTTTTGGTCCGTGCGGAACAGATGCTGAAGAACCCCGAGCACGAGTCGATCGATGAGTTCAAGTTCGACTGGCAGCTCTTGCAAAGCGGGCGCACGAGAATCTGGGAGACTTACGCGAAGTCCTGCGCCTCCACTCAGGCGCGACAGCCAATGCTCGTTGCCGCAAGACCTTAGACTTTCCTTCGCCTCGACTGCCGGCAGTTTCTTTGTTAAAGTCTCCGCCCAACGTGCGTTTCAGAGGCATATCACTCGCAATTTCATGCTTGCTGGTGTGTCCGGTCCTGGCATCGGGCCAGTCGGCTTCGATTCGAACCATCTCGACGCGCCCCGCTTCTTCCGCGTCGCCTGCAATCGTCATCGGCTTCGTTGGCGGATTCATTTCACACGATGCCGCTGCGCACGGCGGAGTTCAGCTCGCCGAGCGCCTGCGCAACGAATACCCTACGGGAGTACACATCGAAGTCTTCGAGAACCGGCGCGGCGATCAGGCCTATCAGGAAATCCGGCGGCTTCTCGACGCGGATCACGACACGTCACTTTCGCGTGACGAGAAGCGTGACGCGCGCATCATCCTCTACGGTCATAGCTGGGGCGCTTGCGAATCGATCAAAGTTGCGCGCAGGCTTGAAAAAGACGGCATCCCGGTCCTTCTCACGATCCAAGTCGATAGCGTCCGCAAACTGGGTGAGGATGATTCCGTGATTCCCCCGAACGTCATCGAGGCTGCAAATTTCTATCAGCCCACGGGTGTCGTTCGTGGCCGTACTGAGGTTCGCGCTGCAGATCCTTCGCGCACGCACATCATCGGCAATTTCAAATTCGATTACACGCAGCATCCCGTCGCTTGCGTCGACGATCACTATCCTTGGTATGCCCGCGCATTCGAAAAGCCTCATATCGAAATCGAATGCGATCCTGCCGTTTCAGAGAAGATGGAAGCGCTCATTCGTGCGGCACTTCCGGTGGAACCGCACACCCCCTGATTTGTGCTCAGATCTGCATGGTAGGACCTGTCCGCTGCAAATCGGCGGACAAGGCAGCAATTTCCCTGCTGCTAAACCCGCCGCTGGCAACCTGAATCTAGGGGTTCTTGCTCAAGCGGCGGAAGTAATCGGCGACCGCGTCCTCGTAACCAGCAGGTACGGGTTGGGAAGCGGCGTCGTGCACTTGGCCAGTCTGCTTCGAGGCCGAAGCGCGTCGCAACTGCAGCTCGAGCTTATCGACGTCCGCGAGCACCCGGTTGTGTAGCTCCTCCACCATCGCCGGATTTCCCGGAAACCGGCTCGGATCGAGGCGCTGCATTTCGCGGATCAGCTCCTGCACTTGCCGCAGAGATTCCGGATCGTCCTTGAGCGTCAGCCGAAGCTGATCGAGCTGGTTCATGGTGTCGCGATACGCCGGTTCGGGAACAGGTTGCGTATCGCGCGAGGGCGGCGAGGGAAGCTGGCCGTAATTGTTGTTGCCGGTATTCATGCCGCCATAAACCGGCCCGCCATACGCTCCACCGCCGGGATTCACGAATTGACCAACGGCTCCGTTTGGATTGCCCGGCCCGGCTTGGCGAGCGCCTGATGGGTTTCGGCCATTCGCGTTGCGATCGAGGGCTTCGAGACGATTGCGGAGATTCTGTACTTGATCGAGAGCGCTCTGCGAATCGCCGGGTTGCCCGCCGCCGAGAGCCTGCTGCGCATCGCGCGTCTGCTGGCCGAGCTGTTGCAAATCGGAAGCGATTTGCTGTTCGCTGCCATTGCGATCGGGATTCACGCCGCGGCGCAGCATGTCCGCGCTGCGCTGCACGCGGCTATCGAGATTCGATTGATCGGCTTGGCGCAATGCATCGCTCAGCTTCGACGCTGCCGCGCGGTCACCCGAAGCAAGATCGCGCACGGCATCGCGCATCTGCGTTTCGAGGCGCGCGAGATCGTCCGCGAGGCGCTGGCGATCGTCGGCGAGTGATTGCGGAGTGTCGCGAGGCGGACTGCCGTTCACGCCATCACCGTAAGCGCGCGAAAGATCGCGGATACGATCGGTTTGCTTGCGCTGTTCGTCCGCCAGTCGATCGGCTTCCTGCGCCAGCGCATCGAGGCGACCCGCGCTCCGCTGGCGCTGCGTGCCGCTCAGAAGGTTTGTCGCGTCGCGAAGGCGCTGCGCCGCTCTGCGCGCGTCCGTTTGGTCCTGATTCTGCGAATAAGCTCGCCGCATATCGTCATTAGCCTGGCGAAGCTGATTGAGCGCCTGTTGCACGCGCGCATCGGAAGAATTTCCGCTACCCGAAGATTGCCCCGAAGCTTGCCCGTTCTCGGATCCCGATTGCGACTGGCCATTTCGGGTTAGCTGCTCGATCTGCCGCTGAAGCTGCTCCGCTTCGCGGCGCAGCATTTCCTGTTGCCAGCGCTGCTCGGACAAGTTCGTATTGTTTTGCGAAGTAAGCTGTTCTTCGCGGCGCGCGAGTTCGTCGAGTTTGCGCAACGCCTCGTCGATATCCTGGCTGCGCTGGCTCGCCGATTCGGCCGTCTGCGCGGTCTCGTACTGGTTTTTCTGCGTATCGAGCTCGAGA
This sequence comes from Candidatus Acidiferrales bacterium, assembly GCA_035622875.1. Taxonomy (GTDB): domain Bacteria; phylum Acidobacteriota; class Terriglobia; order Acidiferrales; family UBA7541; genus Palsa-295. Next base: position 26,281 of record DASPUN010000027.1, on the reverse strand, counting down.
TCGAACAGGCTCGCGAGATCGCGGCCCGCGCTCCCACCGCTGCCGGCCGCCCCGCTGCCTGCGCTGCCGAACGCGACCTGAATCTGCCGGAAAGTCGCTTCGGCGCGGAGCAGGTATTGCAGCGCCTGCTGCTCGTGCGGAATCGCGTCCTTCCACTTTTCATTGCGCAGGGTTTGTCCAGCTGGCGTCATCGCCTCGGCCGCAGCGTTCATATTTTTCTGGAAGGAAACAAATTCCTCGTTTTCCTCAATGAGCCCGCGCATCTGCAAGCGATTGGCGAGAGACACGGCCTGATCGTGCAGCTTTGACTGCACGCCGGAGAGAAATTTCGCATTCTGGGCGGCGCTCTCGGCCGAGGCTCCCTTGTCGCCCAATTGTTTCCACGTCGCGCCGATGATTTCCTTCTGCCGCTGCGAAATTTCATCAGGCGCGTTGCCGCCTCCGCCGCCCCCTCCGCCTCCAGACTGCTGCGACTGCGAATATTCGCGCTCGAACGGCTCCGCCTGAATGAAGTACATGTCAGTTCTTGATTCGGCGTGGGCGTCCTTCGCCGTCGCGTAGACGCTGACGATATCACCCGGCACGACTTTGAAGTCTTCGAGATGAATTACGGTCGAGCCATCGGCAGTCTTCTGGCCGCTTTGCAAAAGCATGTTGACGGTTTGCTCGGCGCCGCCGTTCACCGAATAGTGGAGGTTGAACTCGCGCAGGCCGAAAGCATCGTCCGCTTTGGCTGCGACCGTGACTTCCTCGATCGGGCTCGCGCGATAATCCCCGCCCGGCCTTGAAATCGCGACCTCGGGCGCGTCGGCTTTGCTCGCAGTGATGAAGTAATCTTCGGAGATTCGGACTGGTTCGCCGCCGTCGATCGCCGCGACGTGGTACGCGCCGTCTTTATCCAGCCGCATCGTGGCGCGATACGTGGTGCCCGCGCCGCCGGTCAGAGGAATCTGTTTCCCATCATCGAGCACAAGGACGCCATTGCTCAGCGGATGATCCGTGACGATTTCAAGATCGGCGTCGGTGCCCTCGATTGCGTGGAGATCGCCGCCGTGCTCGTCATTAGAGGCGGGAATGCCGGTCCACGCCGGAAAGTGATACGTCACGCGAATCTGCTTCACGGCCGCGACATCGGTGACGCGAAGGTGGAAATGGCGCGAGCTGAGCGGGCCAGCTTCGACGTAGTATTCAACGCCCTCGGGAAGCCCGGCAAACATGAACTGGAAATTCGACGTGCCGGGCTGCGGCTGCATCGGCAGCTCGTCCCATTTCGACGCGCTTTCGTAGCGCGCGTAGATGCGGACTGAGTTCGTTTGAATTCCGCGCGGCTGCACGCTGATCAATTGATCGGAGTTCCTGCGCACCGTCGCGTCGCCGGGCGTGACGCGCAGTTCGTAAAGCGGCGCTGCGCCGGCGCTGCCCGCCCAAAGAAGCGCCGAGCCGTAGCCGAGATAGCCCGGCCCCGCCACGATCAGCCAGATCAGCACGGCGAGTGACGCGAGCGCCGTACCGAGCGAAATCATCAGATTCTTGTTGGGAACTACTTGACCGACTTCCGCCTCGCGCGTGATTCGGAGCGTATCGGCGGCAAGCAATTCCGCGAAAGGTTCCTTTTCGGCGGAATCGCGCTCGGCAAGCGTGACGAGCCGCTGCTCGAAATCGGGCACCACGGCTTCGGCTTCCCACGCACTGCGCCGTCGATCGAGCCGCAGCAGTGGCAGCGCGCAAGCGAACGCGATGCAGGCGACGACGACGAGATAAAGTACGACTCGGGCGCTCGTCATGCTGGCGCGTGAAAATGCCAGCGCATTTGTAATGAGCACTAGGAGAATCGTGGTTACCAGAGCGGATGATGCGAGGATCGCCGCGCCCCGCAGCGCCGTGCGCAGACGCAACCGCCGCTGCAGTTGCTCGACGTACTCATTGAGCTGTTGACGCGCGGTCATGACTCTTCCCGCTGCACAGCCAGATACCTGCCGGCGACCACCGATTCCGCGATGGCTGCCAGCAGCACTAAAGCCATAGCGTACCACCAAAGGCTGCGCGGTTTGGCCGGCTCGGATTCACCAGCCGATGCGGCCGTCTGCGCGGTCTGCCCCGCCGCGCCGCGCCAGAGCGCGAGGTCGTCATCCGGGACGACCTCGAGATTCGATTCGCGGCGGTCCGGATTCACGGCGACGACATCGCGGCGCCCGTTCGCGAGCCGAACATCGTAGAAGCCGCCGCTCGTCAGTTGATACGACTCGGCCGTCGACGCCTCTTCGAGCGAAAGCGGCCGTCCGCCCGCCGGGTCGACAATCTCGACGCTCACTGCTTGCTCTTTGGACGTGCGCAGTTGCAGAAAGGAATCGACGACCTGCGATACGCTGCGGTCCGTCGTACCTGAGAGATAGAGAGCCGTCTGTTTCACGAACGGAACGAAGATCGGCTGAACCGGCAAATCGTTCGTTAGATCGTCGAGCCCCGACGCGAGCAGGAGCGCGTGGCCCTCGCCAATCCTCTCGTCGAGCAGCAATGGAGTCTGATCGGTCAGCTTTGCCACAACCCGCGCGTTCGAGGGATCGACTCCGACCACGTAATAAAATTTTGCGCCCGCCCAGCGTTCGCTGTTGATCATCGAGGGATGCGAGGTATCCGTGTCGCCCACGGCCAGGAATCGCGCGTCGTCTCGCGAGTAATCGTGCGTGCCAACGATGTTATTGCCAAACACGGGGACACGCGCGCGATGGCCGGTCGAGGTTCCCGTTGCGATTAGGATTCCGCCTCCGCCTCGAACGTAGCGGTTCAGATCGTTTTCGAATTGCGAGGGAAGGGAAGCCACGTCCGAGAGAACTACAAATGAATATTTCGAGAGCGGGGCGTTCGCGGCGCGATCGACGGTGAGCGATTCAAAGGTGAACGACGATTCCGCCGCCGAACCGAGCGCTGATCCGAAATACACCGGCGAACGCGTATCGCCGGATTCATGCACGAACAGAACCGGCAGAGGATCGGATCGCTCAACCGAAAAGAAATAGCTGTCGTCCGCGGGCAAAGCGTCGGCCGAGTCGATGCGGACTTCGCATCGACTGAAGCCATACGGCACGTCGAGCGATTGAAATTCCACGTTCGCGCGCCCAGCTGCCGGCACGGCCACATTCTGGCTCGCGACTTTCTTGCCGTTGACGATCAACGAGACCATGCGCGTCGCAGCTGGCGTCGAGTAGCCTGCGATCACTGCGTCGACGCGCGCTTTCTTTGGATCCGAGACTCGGCTCGGAGCTTTCACGCCCTCGACGGCCCAGTTCGGCTGCGTGTTCTTTGCTATGGAATGAAGAACGAGCGTCACGCTTGGAGGCAGCGCCAGCTCCGAAAAGCTCGCGGGCATCGACGATTTCTGCATGTCGCTGAAAAAATGAAGCTCGATGCGCGAGCGCGAGCTTTCCGCAAGCGAGCGTACGGCGCGCGCAAGCTCGCCGAAATTCGATCGCGAGTCGCCGGGCTGGACACTTTCGACCGCTGCGCGCAGTTGCGCCGGATCCTCAATCGGCTGCGTCAGAAGCTGCAATTTTGAGCCAAGCGCGGCGACTTGCGCGCGCTCGGCCTGGCCCCGCGAATCGAGCGCGGCGAACGCTTCGCGCTTCGCATCGGCCAGCCGCGTGCCCGCACGCATGCTGAAGGAATCATCGACTACGACGAGCAGTTGCCTGTCGCTTGATGCGGCGACGGTCCGTTCTTTGATGTAGGGGCTTGCGAAGGCGAGCGCGATCAGCAGCAAGACGGCCATGCGCAGCGAAAGCAGCAGAAGATAGCGAAGTCTGCGATGCCGGATCGAGCTTTGGGTCCGCCGCTCGAAAAACATCAGCGAGCTGAACGGATGCGGCTCGGTCGTGTGTCGCCGCAGCAGGTGCAGATAGAGCGGCAAACCAATCAGCGCTGCGCCCGCGAGGAACCAGGGAGCGAGAAATCCCATCAGTTCCTCCTCTGGCGGATGGTGAGGTATTCCCTCAAAGCGTCATCGAGGGGGCGGTCTGTGACGAGTAGGCAGTAATCCATTCCCGCGCCCCGCGCCGCGTCTCGCAACGCGGAAATGTGCGCTTCGATCTTCGTGCGATACGTGTCGCGCGCATATTCGGGCGTGACTTCGAGGTGATCGCGCGTCTCGAGGTCGACGAGAATCACCGGCTTATCCAGATCCGGACGAATCTCGCGCGGATCGAGGACATGAAACAGCACGACTTCGTTTCCGTGGAAGCGCAGAGGCTCGATTGTCCGGATGATTCGCTCCGGCGTCTCGAAAAAATCCGAAATCACGAGAACGAGTCCACGGCGGCGCAGGAACTCCTGAAAATGGTCCATCGGCTTGGCGAAATCGGTCCGCGCACCCGGCTCGGCGAGCTCGAGTCCATGCAGCAAGCGGCTGACCTGTCCCTGCCGCGTCGACGGGCGAATATAGTTGCGGACTTCATCATCGAAAACGATCAACCCTGCGGCGTCGCGCTGATTATGAATTGCGAGGTAGAAGAGCGACGCCGCTACGTAACGCGCGTAGTCCATCTTGGTCACGCGGTGCGACGTGTATTTCATCGAATTGCTCGCGTCGAGCAGAACCGTGAGCAGGCTGTTGGTTTCGCCGCGATACCTCTTCAGATACGCGCGCTCGGTGCGCGCGAAGACGTTCCAATCCACGTGGCGCAGATCGTCGCCGGGAGAATAGGCGCGGTACTCGGCGAATTCCTGGCTAAAGCCGAAATCGGGCGAGCGGTGAAGTCCTGCGACGAATCCGTCGACGACCGTGCGAGCGATGAGGTCGAGATTGGAAATTTCGGCCAGCACAGTCGGATCGAGAAAGCGTTGCACGATCAGGCCCCTTTCGGAGTGGGTACGCGCTCGATGAGTCTCCGCAGAATTTCATCCGCGTCGATGCGGTCGGATTCGGCGTGGAAGTTGAGCAGCATGCGATGGCGAAGCACCGGCAGAGAAAGCGCGATGATATCTTCCGTCGTTACGTGGTAGCGGCGGCGGGAAAGCGCACGCGCTTTTGCCGCTAGCACGATGAACTGCGCCGCGCGGACGCTCGCTCCATAGTTCACATACTTCTTCACGAAATCCGGAGCCTCCGCATTCTTCGGCCGCGTGGTGCGCACAAGGTTCACAACATACTCCGCGAGCGATTCCGCCACCGGCACCATTCGCACCAGCTTTTGGAAGTCAAGAATCTCCTCGGCATTGGTGACCGCATTCACTTCGGGAACGTGCGTGGTCGTCGTTAGATCGACGACCTTCACTTCCTCCTCTGCGCTCAAATAATCGAGCACCGTATTGAAGAGAAAGCGATCGAGCTGTGCCTCCGGCAGCGGATACGTGCCCTCGAGCTCGATCGGATTTTGCGTCGCGAGCACGAAGAAGGGCAGCGGCAGCTTATAGTGATTACCGCGCACCGTGCAGGAAAGCTCCTGCATCGCTTCTAGCAGAGCCGATTGCGTCTTGGGAGGCGTGCGATTGATTTCGTCTGCGAGCAGCACATTCCCGAAAATCGGTCCTGGCACAAACGTCCAGTGACGCCGGCCGGTAGTCGGATCTTCTTCGATGATGTCCGTTCCCGTGATATCCGAAGGCATCAGGTCGGGCGTGAACTGAATTCGCCGGAATTGCAGCCCGAGCGTTTGCGAAATCGTTCGGACCATCAGGGTCTTCGCCGTTCCCGGAAGCCCGGTAATCAGGCAATGGCCGCCGACGAAAAGCCCGATCAGAATTTGGTCGAGCACTTCGTCCTGGCCGACGATGACTTGCCGAACCTGCGAGAGAATCCCCTCGCGCACGGAACGAAAGCGGTCGATTCGCTTCTGCAGCGCGGCGGCGTCCATGTTCACTTCAGCGGGAGCGGCCATTCGTCATTTCCCCTTTTCGTTGTCTTCCAACTGCAGAAGCAGCTTTTGCGCAGGACGGTAATCGGGCGCGGCCTCCAGAGCCTGCAGCACGTTTTCCTTGGCCTTGTCCTTCTCGCCCGCCCGCAAGTACGCCTCCGCCAATTCGAATCGCGCCGACGTTACGTCCATTGGATGCATCGCCACCACAGCCGAGTACTCGCGAATCGCACCCGGAAAATCGTTTTGCCCGAGCCATAAATCCCCGAGATGCCGGTGCAGCTGTTCATCGTTCGGATAGATATAGTTGATGCGATCGAGGGTTGCCGCCGCCTCCGCAAGATTTCCCTGACCCTCGTCGAGTGAGGCCAGCTTCTTCAGCGTCGCCGGATCGTGTCCGCCGTGCTTTTCATACTCAGAAAGGACGGCAGCCGCCTCCTTTTTGTTTCCGGTCGCCTCGTAAGCTTCCGCCAGGAACTCGTAGGCGTTGGCATCATACACGTAGTCCGGATACATGCTGCGAACCTGCTGGCCCTGCTTGATCACCTCATCGTTTTGATGCGCCTCGGCTGCCTGCGCGAGCTCTTTCAAGCTTTTGCGCCACGGATCGAAATTCGACGCGGTCTTACCAACGTCCTGATCGAGCCACGCGAGAAACTGCTTGTCGAATTCGCCCGCGCTGATGCCCAGGTCGTTCTGGATCACTTCCTCGGTCGGCTCGACTTTTGCGAACGAATGAGCCATCTCGAGCAGTTTGTCGGCACCCCAGCGGTCTTGTATGTAGTCGCAGATTCGCCCGGCCTCGTAATACGAGACGACGACTTGCGACTCGTATTCCGGGCGAACGAAGCCGCGATCGAGGTCGGTCACCGACAACAGCTTCTTGTCGCGTATGGCAACCAGAATCTCAGGTGTGACGCGATCGCCCCATTCCGGTGACGCCTGCGTCTCTTCGTGCACGGCGAGCCCTTCGGTGAACCACCTTGGCACGCGGTGATTCGTCATCGTGAGGATGTAGACGTGGCTCATTTCATGCCACAGCGTGCTTGCCCAGTTGAAGTCGCCAGGCTTGCGGCCTGACGGGCTGTCCATCGCGACAACCGTGCCAAACGTCACGCCGAGTGCGCCGAGTCCGGGCATGCCCATCGTGCGAACCGCGAAATCCTCATGGTCCGGATAAACCTCGACCTGCACAGGCCCGGGCAGTATGAATTTGTATTTCTTTTCGTACGTCGCCATCGCCCGTTTCGCGACCGCTTCAAAATACGGGCGAAGCAGTTCCGCTTCTTTCTTTTGCAGCTTCAGAACGAGCGTATCGTCGTTGTAGGTGACGAAATTCTTGTAGCTGTCGAGCAAGCGAAGACTGTTTACCGTTGCAGCGTCACGATAGCCGTTGTCGTAGCAGAGCTCCAGTTGCCGCCGCGGCTCATCCTCCTGACCGAGACGCATCAGATTGATCCCGAGCTCCGATCGCGCGGACCAATCTTCGGGATCGAGCTCGATTGCTTTCCGGTAGTAAGCGATTCCGGCTTCGTACCGCCGGTTGAGCACGAGGTGATGCGCCACCAGCGCATACGCCTCGCCGTAGGTAGGATTTACACGGCGAATCTCCGCGAACCACGCGTCAGATGATCGATCCCCGAGAATTTCGACCGTCGCATGAATCGCCATGGCGTCGAGCGCGTCATCCGACAAGCCGATCGCCGCGTCGGCTTCCTTCACCGCCTCATCAACGTCCGAATCCTCGAGCGCTAGGTTCGCCATCAGCTCGTGAGCTTCAACGAGTTTCGGGTCAAGCTCCAGCGCTTTCCGGTCCCATTCGATCGCGGCGTTGTCGAAGCCGTCCGCGCTCACCAGCGCCAGACCGAGATAGGCCTGCGCGCTTTTCGGATCTCGCGCCAGCGCCTCTTTGAAGAGATTGTCTGCATCCGTATTGTTGAACCGTTCGTGGAGTAGCCGCCCCCAGCGCACGCGATACAGCGCGTTGCCATCGGCCTGTGCCACCGCGAGCCGGAACTGATCGTTCGCATCCTGATACATCTTGAGTCCCCAATAGCCTTCCGCGCGAAGGTAGGGATCACGCTGCTGCGAAAGCGACTCGTAGCAAGCGTGCGCTTCGGCTTTCTTTCCGTGCTTGCTAAGCGCTGCGCAATCGCCGGGCGTCGCAGCAGAGGCCGCATGCGTGCACGCGAAAAGCAGTGCCGCTGCCGCCGAGATTCGGAGCCCGCGACTCACTTGTCGATCGCCTCCTGCACCTTCGCGAGTTCGACCAGCGCTTCGGTCAGTTGCTGCTGATAATCGTCCGAAGCCATCGCCGCCTTTTGGTACTTCAGCATGTCGATTTTCTGTTCGAGCTCTTCCTTCTTCGCGAGCAGCTCGCGCTTGGCCGGATCGGCGAACGCCTTCTGCTCGCTGCCCAGCCGAATCAGAGTGAAATTCGAAAGAAAAAGCCCCTCGCCAGTTTCCGTCGACGCAGTGCGCACCGCTTCGCTCTTGCCCGTATCTTCAAAAACCGCGTGTTCAGTCGCGAGCCGCTTTTGCGAATCGTAGAAAGTGGCCGTCTTCGCCGCTGCATAATTGAACGCCTCGATCGCGCTGATCGACTCGTTCTTGTTCACATCCGACGTAGGATCGCGCAGCGCCTCAACCCAATAGCGCGCAAACACGGTGGCGTTTTTCTCCGTGCCGCTCTTCGTCGCGGCGATCACGCCGCGCCCCGGCCTCGCAAGCGCGGCGACGGAGCCGCCACTCGCGCTCGTCGTGTTGACGATCAGCTGGCGCTTTGCGGGAATTCGGGCGCACCAGCTCGCCAGCTCGGCGCCGGAAACATCCGGCCCGGGAATATTGAATTTGTATTCGACGCCGTCGAAGCTCCCATGTCCAATCAGCGTCAGCACGAAGTCGTCTGCCGGTTTAGCCTCGCGCGCGATGGTCGCCAGCGTGTCTTGTATCTTCTCGCGCGTTGCATTCGCTCCCGTCAGCGTGTAGACGTGCACCTCGCCGCCGGATGTCCTAAGGATGTGGTCCAGGTCATTCGCTTCCGCCGCAAACCGTTGCTCGTAATCGGGCTCGCCGCCTAATCCAGCGATCGTCACGAAATACGTGCCCGCGCGGGCAGGGAGCGCTACGAACAGGAACACGACAATGACCCCGACGTAGCGCAGCGTCCTCACACGATCCCCCAGCGGCGCCGGAGCAGCCATTCCGCCGACCGGAACAGCAGAAGCGCCAAAAACAGGATCGGCATGTCCCACAGCTCTTTCGTTTCGCGCATTGTGATCCCGGCTTCGGAGTACGGAATCTCGTTGGCGAGCTTGCCGAGTTCTTCGGGACGCCAGTAGCGCCCGCCCGTCTGTTGCGCGAGCCGCTCGAGCAGCTCGCGGTTCTGCTCGGTATGAAAATTCTCCGCCACTCCGTCAGCGCGCTGGAACGAAATCACATCGCTGCCGAGTATCTCGTCGCGGCTTTGCGCGGTTATTTCCGACACGTACGACCCAGGCTTGTCTGCTGTCCAATCCGCCCGAAATCGTCCGGGCGTCTCCGGAACCGAATTCATCTCGACGTTCGTTGAGATGCCGCCCGGCCCGATGACGTGCGCCTCGACTTTCGCGTCCGGCGCGGCCTGATATTCCTTGTCGCGCACATCCGCGAAAAGCTGTACTCGGCCGTCATCCAGCAGATTTTGATTCGAAATCGACACCACCACGCGCCCGGGCGTATCCGCCACAAGCCAGCGCAGCAACTGCTGCCAGAACACTGTGTGGCTCGTGTCGCCGAGCGGCATGCTCATCTGCCATCGCCACGTCCCCGACGTCGCAAGCACCGCCGTGCGTCCGCGGCCGTAGTTCTGCGTGATGAGCATCGGATATTTGTGTCCGCCAGCGCGCATCTCCGCGAGCACCGCCGCACCGGGCTTCGGCGTTCCCGCATCCTGATAGTCCATCAGGTACGGCAGCTTCTGCCAGTGTTGCGCGTTCGCCTTCGGATCGTCTACGAGTCGGCAAATCAAGCTCTCCGCGCCGACCGGCGTCAGATCCGCATTCGCAGGCGCGCGATGAAACGTATCCTTGCGCGTAGGCAGCACAACTGGCAGCAGATCAACGAGGCTCGACCCGCTCCACACGCCGTCCGCGAGCGACGAATGCCCGCCGAGCCACAGCAACCCGCCTCCGCGCCGGTCGACGAACTCGCGCATCAAATCCTGCTGCACGGGCGTGAAATAGCCCGCCTCGACGGACCCGATGATGATGCCGGCAAAGCCGAAGAGATCCTCGGCGCGCGTCGGAAAACCATCGGCCAGCTCTTTCGGATCGCTGATGCCCTGGCGGTAGATTTTGTTCTCGGTCGTCCGAAGCATCGAGACGATTTGGACCGTTTTGTCGTCGTCTTCGGCGCGGCGAATGAACTTGTATTCCCAGCGCGGCTCGCCTTCGACGTACAAGATTCTCCGCTGTCCCAATTGCACGTCCAGCAGCCGCGTGACGCTGTTGTTCAGCCGATTTCGCTCGTCGGGCTGCGGTTCGATCGAGAATTGCAATGACTTGGCTCCCGCCGCGCCCGCATTGAATAGTACGCTTTCGGTCTGAATCTTTCCGCCGCCTGAAAACGCGATTTCGCGCGACGAAAGGATCTGGCTTCCGTCGCGCACAGTAAGCGTGCCCTTCCGCCCGTCGTAACCATGCTCGTGGAACGTAACCTCGGCGGAAACGCGCGAATTGGCGAGAGCACGCGGCGCGAGCACCACATCTTCGATCTCGACATCCGGCGAAACGACTTCCGCGCCAAAGCCGACCGCGTGCACTGGAATCTTCCGGTTGCGAAGCGCCGCAATCGTTTCGCGGTCGATCCCGCCGGAGTTATCGGAGCCGTCCGTGAGCAGGACCACTGCGCCAACCGGTAGGTCACTGGTATCGGCCACGAGCTCATTCAGCGCGTCGCCGATGCGCGTCGCGGGCGCGTTTGCATCGCCCAGTTCCTGCAGACTCGTCACGCGCGCCACACTGCTATCTAGGCGATACAGCCGCGTTTGAAACTTCGCCTGCAACTGCGTCAACACACCGCTTTGCAGAATTTGCTTCGCGCGCTGCTCGCGCGTCACTCCGTCTTCCGCAATGCCCATGCTGCGTGAATCGTCGACCAGCACCGCAATCACGTTTTGTTGCGGTTTGAGCTCGGCGATCAGAATCGCCGGCTGCCACAGCAAAACTAAAACCGTGCATACGACAGCCGACTCGAGCAGCCAGATCAGCGCCGCCTGCCAGAACTTCAAGTTTTGTGATGTCTGCCGCACTCGTCGGTAGATTCGCCATCCGAGCGCCGCCGCGGCAGCGATCAGCAGTAGGCCCAGGATCCACTTCGGCCACGAGCTCAACAGGACGAAGTTTCCCTCAGAGAAGACTCTCGCCGGATACCTGAAGAAAAATTCAAACATTGTTCGCACAACCGCGAGCCCCATTCGCGGTCTCGAGCCCGCCTGTTAGTGCGTCATACCGTACATGATGTAGTCGAGTCCCACGCGGAATGCCATCGACGCAAATCGTTCCGGATATCTCGGATCGTCCGCCCACTCCCATGCGTCGCCGAGATGCATGTTGTGGCAGATCGCGACCATGATGCGCCCCTTGTCGTCGCGAATCGCCCGCCACTTCGGCACATAGCCGTCCTTCTCATATGTGCGCCCCGACCAGACGTATTGCTCACCCGGCACCTGAAAGCGCTGGCCGATATCGTAGAGCACGTCAAAAATCTCGTCGTTGTCGTTCAAATCCTCAACCGGTCGTTCCGGGAAGACCATCCGCATCCCGACCATGAAGCGATCCCAGTCCGCGGTCCCGTGAAAATCGTCTACCATCAGGAAGCCGCCCTTCAGCAAGTAGTCGTGCAGGCGCTTCGCTTCAGCGTCGGTGAACGTCCAATTCGCCACTTGCACGGCGTAGACCCACGGATAGTTGAAGATTTCGTCGCTCTCGAGATCGACCACCTGCTCGGTCGGCCGCGCTTCAATTCGCGTGAGCCGCTTGAGCGCCATCAGAAATTGGCGGTCCGCTTTCGGATAGTCGCGCGACCAGCTTCCGCCGTACCCGTAGCCGTATCCGCCGTACAGATCCGTCCTCGACGTGTATCGCAATCGCGACCAATAGAATTCCGACGGTTCCTTGCTGCTACTCGGGTAATACTCGTCGGAATATCCCTGCGGGAAATAAGGCGCTTGGCCCTGATTGAAGTACGCACCATCCTGGAAGGCAACCACACCACCGGACAAACCCAGCACGAGGACCAACGCGGAAATGCGCCGAAGAGATCTCACTCGATCGATCCCTCAGAGCCATCGAGCGTAACAGAATGGAATCGCCGCCTTCAACTCACCCAGGTGTAGCGCTAGGCCGTCGCCGCGACGCATATTCCGCTTCCGGTCCGTTGCGCTCGACTTGTACCATCCAATTCGGCGTGAGACGATTTCGATTCCAATGACATCGATGCTCCATCAGCGGAGGGAGTTGTGAAGCGGCGGAAATTCCTCGAGCTCGGAGGAACGGCTCTGCTCGGTGGCTTCTCGAGCGCACGCGCCTTGGCACAATCACAAGCTCCCGGGCCGATGCAAATGCCCGCGCAAGTCTCCGGTGCGACTAAGCCTGAGAACCAAACTCCCGCCGATTTCACGCTCCGCATCGCGCCGATTGCTCTCGAAATCGCTCCAAGCCGCTTCATCAGCACGATCGGATACAACGGCTCGTCTCCCGGGCCCGTGCTGCGAATGCGGGAAGGCAAGCCCGTCACGGTTGACGTGATCAACGATACGGACGCTGCTGAACTCGTCCATTGGCACGGACTTTTCGTTCCATCCGAAGTCGACGGCTCCGAAGAAGAAGGGACGCCGATGGTGCCGTCGGGAGGCCGTCGCCGCTACCAGTTCACGCCGAAACCTGCCGGAACGCGCTGGTATCACTCTCACGCAATGGCAGGCGCCGATCTTCATCGCGGCACCTACACGGGACAATTCGGATTCCTGATGATCGACTCCGGCACCAATCCCGGGCAATTCGATCAGGAACTCTTCCTCGCCCTCCGCGATTGGGAGCCGTTTTTCACCGATCAGATGGAAAACGAGGCGGCAGAGGGCGGCGGCCTGGGCCCGCAACCCGAGCGGCCTGCCACGCTCGATACCAGGCCCAACGGTCTCGAAGTGACGTCGCAGCTTTTTTCGATCAATGACAAAGCCCTGGGCGCGGGCGAGCCGATTCGAGTGCGTGCCGGCCAGCACGTTCTCATGCACATCCTCAACGCGGGAGCTATCGAGAACCGCATGATCGCGTTTTCCGGTCATCAATTTCACGTAATCGCGATGGACGGAAACGCGGTGCCGTCTCCGAAATCGGTCGATGTGCTCATGCTCGGACCGGGCGAGCGCATTGATGCTTTCGTCGAAATGAACCAGCCGGGAGTGTGGATTCTTGGCGCGACCGACGACATGATCCGCAACGCCGGAATGGGCGTCATCGTGGAGTACGAAAACCAGCATCGCGAGCCGCAGTGGGTCCCGCCCTCGAAGCCTATTTGGGATTACACAATCTTCGGAATGAGCGGCGCTCCCTCTCGTCCCGCTCCTGACCGCACGATCGACATGATCTTCGAAAAAATTCCCAGCGGCGCCGGCCAATTCAACATTTGGCATGTCAACGGCAAGCCTTATCCCCACGAACAGGAGTTTGTTTTGCAGCAGGGCGCGCGCTACCGTCTCGTATTTCGGAATCGAACCGATGACGCGCATCCCGTGCATCTGCATCGCCATCTCTTCGAACTTGTCGACGTGAACGGAAAGCCGACCTCAGGCGTGATGAAAGACACTGTGATTGTGCCCCTCTACGGCCGCGTTTCCGCCGATCTGACCGCCGATCAGCCCGGTCTTTCGTTGTTTCACTGCCACATCCAGCAACACATGGATTTCGGATTTAAGGCGCTTTTCCGCTACGCTTAGAGCGACGTTCGCGCGCCTATCGGCTAGCAGGTGAGCATCAGGATCGCCTTCTACATCGGCCGGTCACCGCGTGCGGCATTTCTTGCGGAATGAGTTCACACGAAATCACTGTTCGCGTCTCGACGGCATGTTGAACCACCTGAGAATCGTCACGACGGCGCGCTATGCACGCTCGCTGGCAGATGCTAAAATGACATCCGTTCGGCGGCCGCGTTTGTCGGGAGTGTGCTGGCTCTTTGCTTCTCGCCGCTCGCTAATCGGTCTGTCGCGAAACGCGTTGCTGATCTCTCGTGAGGGATAAGGTTCTCCCTACCCGCAAATTGGGCCTGTAGCTCAGGTGGCTAGAGCGCACCCCTGATAAGGGTGAGGTCGGTTGTTCAAGTCAACCCAGGCCCACCATTCCCCTGTTTTTGCCCGTTCAAAGATCATGTCGAACGGCGACTCGCTGCTAGGCAGCGATCGTCGACGACTCCAAATGCGATCTGTCCCATGAAGTGATATTTTGTCGTTGGCTGGGTGGCGATCAATCGGTCTGGGAGCCATTTCGCTCACTCACTAAGAGGAGGGACCATGCCCAGGTTCAGGCGGATGTTCGCGCTGCTGCTTCTTCTTTGCCTTCCGTGGGTTGTTGCGGCGCAATCCGCCGATGACGTTGTCCTATTCCACGCCAAGGTTTTCACAGGCGAGCCCGAGCATCCTTACGCGGAGGCAGTGGCGATCCGCGGCGACAAGATTGTGGCCGTTGGCAACCGCGGAGATGTCTCGAAAGCTGTGGGGAACGATGCGAAGTTCATCGACCTCAAGGGCGATTTTCTGATGCCCGGAATGATCGACAGCCACTGTCACGCGATTGGCGGAGGTCTTTTGCTGATCGCGGCCTTTGTCGGAGAAGACGTTCGCACCATAGATCAGTTGGTGGCATTTGCCGACGAGGCCAAGAAGAGCGCACGAGGAATGCACGGCGACATCCTGATCGTGAGCGGAGTCCCACTGGCGTTCTGGTCGAAGAACAAGGAACTGAACGACCGCTTCAATGCCGGATCCTACGCCGATCAGCCGGTCCTACTTGAAGGGATGGACCACCATACGGCGTGGGCAAACCGAGCGCTGCTGAAGCGAGCCGACATCACGCAGGAGTTCATTCGCGGCCTCGATTCGGTGGGCCGCGGATATTACGGCTACGGCCCGGATTTTGAGCCTAACGGTTTCCTGGTGGACGTCGGATCGGACAAGGCGAGGTCGGTGGTGCCCAAGCCGAGCGAGGAGCAAATGCTTGCGGCCGGACGCGCGGCAGTCGAGTACATGCACGAGCAGGGAATCACGGCGTGGCTGGACGCAGCGGCCAGTGAAGAGATCCTGTCCACCTATCGACACTTGGCGGAACGCGGTGAACTGAACGTTCACATTGCGGCGCTACCGGTAATCGATTTCAAAAGCGGCCACACGGACCAGCAGTTGGCAAAAGTGCTCGAGTGGCGGGAGCAGTTCAGTCATGTTCCCGGCGTGAAGATTCCCGGCATCAAGGTGTTTGCAGACGGCGTTGTGGAATACCCCTCGCAAACCGCGGTTCTTTCCAAGCCGTATCGGAATACGGGAAAGAATGGCGAACTCCTGTTCGATCCGGCCGAATTCGCGAAGATCGCGATTGCGGCGGACAAACAAGGATTGCTCGTTCACGTCCATGCGATTGGCGATCGCGCTGTCACCGAGGCGCTCAACGGTTTCGAAGCGGTCCGCAAGGCAAACGGAAACTCCGGTTTGTCGGACACGATTACGCACCTGCAATTCGTGCGGCCTGACGATATTCCGCGTTTCCACGAACTCGGTGTGATTGCGTCATTCCAACTCTACTGGGCCAGCGCCGAAACGGACACGATCGAGCTGGTGAAACCCTACATCGATCCCGCACTGTACGAGTGGCAATATCCGGCGCGGTCGATTCTCGACGCGGGCGGCGTGATCGCGGGCGCCAGCGACTGGCCTGTTTCGACGGCCAATCCGTTCCGAGCCATTTATCAGGCCGAAACGCGCAAAGGACCGGAAGGTGTGTTGGACGCAAATCAGCGCGTGCCGCGGGAGGCCATGCTCTACGCCTACACGCGGAATGCGGCTCGGGCGCTCGCCGAGCAGGATGAGATTGGTTCCATCGCTCCCGGCAAGCAAGCCGATTTCGCGCTGCTCGACCGCGACGTGCTCACCGTATCTGCCGAAGAGGCGCGCGATACGAAGGTGTTGTGGACTGTCGTCGGCGGCAAAACTGTCTACGGCGCGCACCCTTGAGAAGCAATGGCGAGCGCCCCGTGATCTGCCTCGCCGATTGTCAGTTCTTCGAATTCCCCGTTTCCTTGGCGCGGACCACGAAACGGTTCGGCGCGTGGCCGATATAGTGGAAGGGAAAGCAAGTAATCAGGGTTAGTTCGTTCTGTCCGCCCGATTGCAAAACTTCCAAGTCCGTCGGCGGAACAACCTCGGTTGAATCCACGCGATACGTGCGATCCGCGGCGGGCGTTTTCAGTAGAATCACATCGCCCACTTGAATTTCGCGCAGCGGACGAAAAATCGTGTCGCGGTGTCCAGCCAATGCAATATTCCCGGCCTGACCGGGTAGCGCCGTCTCAGGAATATGACCGACTGCGCGTCGCAGCACGTCGTCAGAATCTCCTTGAACGACGATCGCACTGAGGCCCAGACGCGGAACCTCGATTTGTCCGATCACATCACCCTCGGTCACGATGCGTGGCTGGGCTGTGAATTCGGGTTGAGCGGGAGCCCGGCTCAGAGCGCGGGATTCGTATCTTTGGAACAGGTACGCGCTCACGACGATCCACATCACACAGCCGAGAGCGGCCGCACCCAGCAATAGCAACAGGTACGAGAGGCCGCGAACGAGCGGTCGTACAGTACCGTATTGCCGCGTTGGCGAGTGGATCGTCGAGCTCATGGCGCAATCCCCGCCGAATTGGTTCGCGTTGCGGGAGAAATCGAATACCCCGAGCGGCTTCGAACATGGAGCGCGCCGCGGCCGGGTGCGGAGACTTTTACCTCAAGCTTGCGAAATCCTTGGGAATCTTGTTTCGGCGGAGGTACATAGCCCAGCACATATTGCCCTCGAAGATCGCGGGCAATCTGAGCCATCATCGCCTCGACGGACGAGGTCCTGGCGGGGAAAAACGCAACGCCTCCGGTAACGCGGCAAAGCTGCCGAAGAACGCCAGGGTTTTCCTCTCGACCGTTTTCGCTCAACAAGCCGATCGCGTAAATGACCGTCTGTGACGCGCGGGCTGTCGCGAGGATGTCGGAAAACGTGGTGCGGCTGATGTTGTCGCCTCCGTCGCTGACGATTACGAGCGCTTTTTTGTTCCAGCGGCCAAGCTTGAGATGGAGGAACCCCTCCGACACCGCATCGTAGAGTGCCGTTTGTCCGTGGGCGGAAACGGCGGTAACTGCTTCGCTCAATTCCTGCGCATCGCTGGTAAACGGCTGTCCCTGAAGCAGCTCCACAGAAACCGTATCGTCAAAATCGACGACGAACATCTCGTCGTCTGGATTGCTGGACCGCGCGAATGCCAGCACGGCGGCCGCGACTTCGCGAAGCTTAGGCCCCATGCTGCCGCTGTGATCGACAATCAGCCCGACCGTCACCGGCGTGTTTTCCTGCTCGAAGAAGCTGATGCTCTGCGGCTGGCCATCCTCGAGCACGCGGAAATTCTCGGCCTTCAGGCCCGCGACAAAATTGCCGTGAGAATCTGTAACTGAAACGGGAATGGCGACGAGGTCTGTCCTGGACGAGAGGGCGGTCTGCTGGTTCGTTGCTTCTCGCGGCTCTCGCGCGCCGGCGGCCCTCACGGACGCGCCGAGGCACTCAAAAAGCAAGGCGGCGAGGAAGCTCGCCGCAGTTCCCGCGAGTAAGTAAGACTTGGACCTTCCCATCTTCGGCCTCCTAATGCAGCAGAGCCGTTGCGCGGCTCCGCGGCATCCGAAGACATCGTCTATCACGTCTTTTTCGTTGCAAGGCGTCGCAGTCCAAACCCAATCAACAGGCTGGACGTCCCGAGCAGTGCAATCAGTGGAAGCGGGCTCGCTGTTCGAGGAAGTTCCTTAGCAACCTCCTTCGGTTGCTCCGCCTTTGGCGGGAACGCTTGTGCGATTGGTTGCTCCTCGCCCTTGGGAGTCACGGCGATCAGCGGCACAGTCTTGAACGTGCTGGGAGTCGGTTCCACAGCTTCTGCCGGCACCACTTCGTTTGCCGCCTGGGCAATCTGCACGGCCTGTTCCTTCGGATAGACGAACTCGACTCCGTAACTGAAGCCGGGGTAGAACCACGCTTTCACCGCCTGCGGCCTGCCGGTGGGGCGCTCACCGAACTCGATCACTGTTTCCTCAGCGGGTTCCAGGCGATAGTTCGGAATCGCGAGTATGGTTGTGATCAGCTCGGTTTTATCTTCGTTCCAGATCTGCACGATATTCCGGCTGCCGAGCGTATCGAGGAGTGTGAACGTATAGGAGCCTGCCGGGAGCACCTTGCCCGGAAGCGCCACCGGCTGGCTGAAGGTAACTTTAGTTCGCTTGTTGAACGTCTGTGCATGGACCTGGCTGGCAATGGTGCCGCTGAGCAGCAGGCCCACCACGAGCAACGCTGCCTTACTGAATTTCATGGAATTCCTCCTTCACGATCGCCGAGTCGCGACGTGCTTTAGACGTGGCTTGAAGGGTACCGGAGCCACACGTTCGCCCGCTCGGTCCTTACAGCGCCATGTTTACTTCCGGCACCCGGTTCTGGTCCGTGAGTTAGCTCACGTACCCTAGTGACGCTCGTCACGCCCGCTTTTTCATCGACGGATCCGCCCTAATCGCGATTTGGATTTGACTCGCTGTCGCATCGCTCTGTAACTTAGCTGCGACGATTCCAGCCCATGACCACGCGCCGCAACTTTCTCACGCAGGTCAGTCGCGCCGGAGGATTCGGCGCGACCTATCTCATCATGCAATCGCTCGGCTTGCTGCCGGTTCCGGCGAGCGAAGCGAGTACGTTGCGCCTCGTGTCGGATTCCGGCAGAGGGAAGCGCGTCGTGATTCTCGGCGCAGCGATCGCTGGGCTGGTGTCGGCTTGGGAGCTTTCCAAAGCGGGTTACACATGCACCGTCCTTGAGGCGCGCGGCCGCGCCGGCGGGCGCAACTGGACCATTCGCAACGGCACTCGCGTGGAAATGACTGACGGCACCCGGCAGCTCTGCACGTTCGAAGAGTCGAGTTATTTCAATGCCGGCCCGGCGCGCTTGCCTTCGCAACATTTGACGATACTCGGCTACTGCCGCGAGTTCGGAATTCCCCTCGAGGTGGAAGTGAACACCTCCCGCAGCGCTCTGATGCAAAGCGATCGCATGAACGGCGGCCGTCCGGTTCAGCAGCGCCAGATGGTCAACGACACGCGAGGTCACGTCTGTGAACTCCTCGCTAAGGCAATCCGCCGCAGTGCGCTCGATCAGGAGCTTTCCCCGGACGACAAAGAGCGCATGCTCGAATTTCTCCGAACCTACGGCGATCTTTCTCCGGACTATTTCTACAAGGGTTCCGATCGCGCGGGCTACAAATCCATGCCGGGAGCGGGGGACCGCGACGGCGTCGATCGCGATCCGCTGGACATGCGCGCGCTCCTCGATGCTAATCTTTGGGAAGGGATGCTCTACGAAGAACAATTCTCCTGGCAGGCCACGATGTTTCAGCCGATCGGCGGCATGGACCGGATACCGGCGGCTTTCGAGAAGCGCGTCGGCCACACGATCCGGTTCAACTGCCCCGTGGAGCAGATTCGCAAGACACCCGCTGGCGTTCGCGTCGCGTATCGGGACGGCAAGACCGGCGCAACGGCGCACGTCGACGCCGATTACTGTATTTGCGCTCTCCCGTTGTCGGTTCTAAGACAGATCGACGCGGATTTCTCGCCTGACGTGAAACAGGTGATCCATAGCGTATCCTATGATGCCGCCTACAAGATTGCCTGGGAATCTCCGCGTTTTTGGGAAAAGGATTACTCGATCTACGGTGGCATTTCCTTTCTCGACCGTCCCGTAAATCTCGTTTGGTATCCGAGCGCGCGCCTATTTTCCGGCAAGGGTGTGGTGATCGGCGGCTACAACCTCGAAAACGGCGGCCCACTCGAGAAAATGGACCTCGCCGCGAAACTCGAAGCCTCGCGTCAGTCGATCGAGGCTCTGCATCCCGGCCATTCCCGCGAGCTCACGAACCCTGTCTGCGTTTGCTGGGGCCGCATTCCTTACAACCTCGGCTCGTGGATTCACATCGCCGACGATTCAGCGCTCTATCCGGGCTACGAACGCATCATCCATCCCGACGGACCGATTTTCTTTGCGGGCGACCACACCAGCCATCTCGTCGGCTGGCAGGAAGGAGCCGCACTTTCGGCTCACCGCGCCGTCTCGCTCATCCACCGGTCGCAATTGTCGCAGCGCGCCGCGGGCTCTGCGGCTTTCGCATGATTCCTTCAGCATGTGCTTGGGTGAACGCCCAACGCTGATACAATCGCCTCGCTATTCTCGGCAGAAGTCTGGGGAGGCAGGGACGCCATGCAATTTTGTCGAGGGTTTCTGATTCTGCTTGTTCTCTTGCTCTCAATTCCGGCATTTGCGCAGCAGACCAACTCGTCCGCTCCGCCTGTGCACATCGCAGGCGTAGTCCTGTCGCTCAGCGACAACATCTTGGACCTCAAGCCGGCGGCCACGCCCGCCGTTTGGGTTACGATTCCGGCCGACCTTCACGTAGATCGAAGCGCGTTAAAAGAGGGCGTCAATGTTTCGGTCCAGGCGTTCTGGGCTGATACCTGCTACGTAGCGACCCAAATCACCGTGCAGAAATAGGGTTTCGTCGCCGCTACCAGCGTGAGCTGGCCGCTATTTGTTTAGCGAGCCGACCGGTTGCCCGGGCTGCGAAGTCATCTGTGGAGTGTTCGTGAATTCGTGAACGTGCATCACGGCAATCAGCCAAGCCCCGTCGCTCTGCTTCGTCATGATCAAGCTGTGCAGTCCCTTGCGCGTCGGACGAGGCGTCCCGTCCGGATTTTTTGCGCCAGTCATTTCCCAGTCCACGTCCACCGCCGCCACATCGGGCTTGACATACCGGATCGTCCGGATTTTTCCCGTCTGATGCGTCTCGCTGTAGACGCCGGTCATGAATGGCCCGAAGGTCGCCTCCATCCCGGCGCGGCCATGCGTCAGCGTCCCAAAATTGTTGACGAAATCGCAATCCTCGGTGTACGTCATCGAAACGGCGTGCGCGTTGTGCGCGTTCCACGCGTCCATATAGTTCTGCACGGCTTTTTCGACCGTGTCCTGTATCGGTCCGCTTGCCGCCTGGGGTGACGCCATCGCGATTCCGTACGATAGGACGCTCGAACTCGCCAGCAACATGAGAAATCGCCAAAATCCTCGCATTTCGATCTCCTTCCCGCATCGCCCGTTCGATCGCTCGCCGCCCCGCTGCAGCGCCGCGGCAGCTTACCTCCCTAAAGTCTCAGATGCAAACGCCCGATGCGACGCTTCTCGCCCTCGCCGCATCTCTCTTATTGGAGGATATGTACATGTTCAAGCCCGTCAAGTCATTCACAGGCCTCGTCCTTCTAGCTTTGGCAGTCGTCGTTCCACAATCGCTTCGCGCGCAGACGCAGCCACCACCCGCTACGGCGAAAGCGTCGGTCACCACGATCGTCACAGTTCTCGGTCCCAGTTTTACGGCCCCTCCTGCTCTGGGCAAGTCGGACGTCATCGTGCACACAGGCAATCGGCGCGAGGACGTCACGAACTGGTCTCTCGCGCAGGGCGATAGCGCCACCCTTCAGCTCGCCATCCTGATCGACGATGGCGCCACCGACTTCGACATGCATCTCGACGAACTGCGCCACTTTATCCAGGCGCAGCCAAAATCTGCCAACATCGGCGTCTTCTACGGCAGTAACGGCATGACGGTCACCGTCGCGCGCTTCAGCGCCGACCACGATTCAGTCGCCAAGAAGGTCCGCATCGCAATCGGTCCAACCGGAACGTCCACCAGCATCTATCTCTCGCTGATTGACGTTCTCAAGAAATTGCAGCTGTTATCCGGGCGACGCGAAGTCCTGCTCATCGCCGACGGTCATGATCGCTTGCGCGGCGATCTGCCGGAGAGCCCGGACCTCGATTCCGCGATGGAGAGCGCGCAGAAAATCGGGATCGTTGTCCACACTCTCTATACTCGAGTGGGCCGCACCAGGCGTGGTTTCAATCTCACTCTCGCGCAGAGCAATCTCACTCGCATCGCAGGCGAGACGGGCGGCCAGGCGTTTTTCCAGGGCCTCGAGACGCCGGTGTCGTTCACTCCGTTTCTCAATCAGTTGGACATGGCGCTGCACAACCAGTATTACCTGACCTTCACCACGCCGCGCAGCACCCGGCTCAAAGGCGAGCTTCGCGCCTTCAAAGTCGCCACCGAGCAACACAATATCTCGATCACTGCGCCGTCGAGAGTGCTTGTTCCCGGTCCCGCAAGGTAGCTATCGCATCGCGCTGCCGTCGTTGTAAGAGAGGTGTCCCGGCCTCCGGTTCCCGCTGAGCCGGGACGCCTCGTTGCGCCGGCGTTACCTCTTCAAGCTAGGCGCCGAACTTCCGCAGATATCCGGCCACGTGAAATTTCCGCGCTGTATTTTCCGAGCTCACATAGCGCACGGTGCCGAAGACAGGGCGCTCCGGTCCCCACGGCCTGTCATAACGCCCGAGGCACCAAAAGATTCCGCTGTAGGAATTCGGGTCGCGTCCGTCGAGCGCGTAGCGATTGTTAAGCTCGATCATGATTTCGAGCGCATCCTCTGGCGAGCGCGACCACTCGAGAATTTTCTTTCCCCAGACCATTCGCATATAGTTGTGCACGCGCCCTTCGGTGACCAATTGGCGTTGCGCGGCGTTCCACAGCGGATCATGTGTTCGTGCGCCGGCGAAATCTTTGAGCGTGTAGAGATTGCTTCGCTCGTCGCGCGTATGTTTCGCGAGCGTCGCTCGCGCCCAGTCGGGCAGCGACTCGTATTTGTCGTAATCCGCGCGATGCGCTGCCATGTTGAATCCGAGTTCGCGCCAGGTGATCAGTTGATCGAGGAATGCCTCGGCCGCCAGCCGCACTCCCCACCAGCCTTCCTTACTCCCCGTGGCTCGCAGCGTGACCCTCTCCTCCGACCACTTCTCTTGCTTCATCAGTTCCGCAAATATCTCGTGGCTCGAGATGTGACCGAAGTGGAGGTACGGCGAAAGTCCGCTCGTCGCCTCCTGCCCGGGTTCATTCCTTAGCTCCGAATAATTCTCAAGCCGATCGGAGAGAAAACCGCCGAGAGTGGCCCGCGCCGCGCGCTCTCCGCCGCGAATAGCCACCGAGCGAACCCGATGATCGATAGGCAACGTGGCAAGAGACTCCGAGTTTCGCAGCGTCGCGCGGGGCGCCGCTGGCCATCGGCGTGTGATCTCCTCTGGAAGCAACTCAAGCCTTGGGATATTGAGCTTCGAAAGCGGGTGTGCCTTGGGCAATTCGGCGAGATACATCGGCAACTGCTTTTGTAAAAAGCGTCTAAATGCGTGGGCTGTCGGGAAAGCCGCCCCGGCAGCGCGCAGCGGCAGCAGTCCGTTCGAATCGACCGCTTCGAGCCTCACAGCGAGTTTCTTCGCGGCGCTTTCGACCATCTGCGGAATGAAAAAGCACGGAAAATCATCCGTGACGATTACGCATGCGTGCCTGCCCAGCGCTTCGATCAATCCCTTTCCAGCGCCTGCCTTTTCTTCCACGTACGGATAGTAGGAGACGCTCGATCCCTCGAGTGCCTCCCGCGTCTCCCCCATCCCGTCGAGCACGAAGCGATGCAGCCGTTCACTCGCCCACGGATAGTCACATCGCAGCGCTTCGAGGATGACGACGGGCTTCCCCAATTCCCGGGCCCATTCAATCGCTCGATCGAGCGCGAAATTCCATCTCGTGCGGTGGTACGCGATCATCCAGTGGAGAACGAAACCTCCGTCCGCTCGCGGCGGGGCGGCGTTTCGCGCTCGGATTCGGATTTCCGGTACGCTCAATTCATCCTCACCTGGTCAAACCGTCATCCTGAGCGAAGTGGCCGGACGTTAAGTGCCGCCCCGGCGAAGCCGGGACGTCTCGTCACGCAGTCGAAGGATCTCTCTTCAGCGTCGCAACGGCATTTCTTCCGGCGACAAGCGAACGTCTGGACACTCACTCTAATCAGTGTTACACATACGCCGCAAAGTCGATTCACCGGCGAACGGCGTCACCGTTCGCTGCCGAAAGCATCACGACTCCCAAGGGGGACACATGAACAGAGAAGGATTCTCCGCGCCAGCCAGAATCGGAATTCTCGCGGCAGTCTGCGCGCTCTTGTTGGCGCTGGGCATTGCCACCTTCTCGCCATCCTCCCACGCCGCGCCGCAGTTCGGGCGCCAATAAGGGCGCCGTCATCGGAATGGAATTCGACGGCCGCATGGTTTCCGACCTCGATAAGTCCGTCGCCTTTTACAAGCTGCTCGGCTTCAGCGAAGTTCCCAATGTCGACAAATCCTGGCGCAACGATGAAGTGATGAACCGCATCCACGGCACTCACGGCGTCGAGTCGCGCATGGCGAAGCTTCAAATCAACACAAACCTCGGCGAGAAGACGCCTTTCACTCTCTATCTCCGCGAGTTTCGTGGCATCAAGCGCCGCAACGTGATGGGCGGAAAAACTCCCTGGGAGCCGGGTGCCACTCACATCGACCTCACCATTCCGGACGCCGACAAGATGTGGTCCGATCTCAAAGCCGCGGGCATGCTCTGGCCGCGCACCTGGGGCGGAGAACTCATCGCCGTGCCCGGCGCAACGAAGGGCACCCTTGCCTACATTACAGATCCCGATGGAATGGACGTGGAAATCATCGAGCAGCGGCCCGCAGTTCCGGCGGCCGATGGACGCCCCGCGCGTCCCGCAGATCCTCCCGGCTTCAATCACGTCGGGCTTGTGATCGTCGATCCGGATAAGGCCTTCGGCTTTTACGGCGCGTTGCTCGGCGAGCAGTTTCCGAGCACGCAGTCACAATGGATGAGCGGCGACTTCCTCGACTCCGCCGTCGGCGGCCACGGCAACATCATCAAAATCTTCAACGGCACATTCGCTCTCGCCAACGACCGCGATGCGCGCATCCGCTTCGAAATCGTGCAGTATGAAAATCGCGGCAGAACCGTCGCGCCCTACGACATCACCGACATCGGCGTGAATTACATCGGCCTCGAAGTCACCGACATCGATTCGTTCATCGCGCGACTGAAGGGTGCGGGCGTGAAGCTCGTCTCGGACGGTATTGTCGAAATGAAGGGCGGCTATCGCGTCGCTCTGGTCCGCGATCCCGATACCGGCGCTTTCGTCGAATTCTACGAGCCGCCGAAGAAATAGCGGCCCGTCAGTTTTTCTTCACGGCTGCTGCGGCCACCACCCGAGCATCGCAATCACTCCCGCGACCCAGAAGCCGCCGACCTCGACTCGGCTTCCGCCCATGAAGTGCAGAGCCACGCTGAACAGCACCAGCGCTTCCGCCATCGTCGCGCTCAGGACCGCTCCTTGTCTCCAATCCTGTAGAGCTCCCGCGTCGTTCGGCTTCGTTCGCAGGAGCTCAAACGCGGCGTCGATCCGTTTCCGCCGCAGCCAGATCGCGACGCAGATCAGCGCCACGCCAATCACGGCCAGCGCCTCCACCTCCACTAGCGGCGGCTTATCGCGCGTCGTCGAGGGAACCACATACATGATCACGGCGTAGAGCAGCATCGACACGAGCAGTGCTCCGTGCAAGATGCGCACGAATCGCAACGTTCCTTCCGTCGTCATCCCCGGTTGTGGTGGCATGGTTCGATTCATTGTCATGCTTCACGCCCAAAATAAAAAGCCCCGGCTCGAGTTCGTCGAGTCGGGGCTTGAATCGTCTGATAGCTCTTTGATTTTCGGATGAACCAGGCCAGAACCCGTTTACCCTGAGAAACTGCCGGTGGCAGTTTCGAAGGGTTTGATTCTTGTTTGAGTTCACCGAGCCGGCCCCGTGAGAGGCCGTTTACCCTGAGAAGTTGCCGGTGGCAACTTCGAAGGGCTGGAGCGCCGTACCTGCTACCGACACAGGTCGTGCACTCTTTTTCTTTAGAAAGGAGGTGATCCAGCCGCAGGTTCTCCTACGGCTACCTTGTTACGACTTCACCCCAATCATGAGTCATACCTTGGGCGTCTGCCTCCTTGCGGTTGGCACGACGACTTCTAGTACAACCCACTTTCGTGATGTGACGGGCGGTGTGTACAAGGCCCGGGAACGTATTCACGGCGCCGTTCTGATGCGCCATTACTAGCGATTCCGGCTTCATGCAGTCGAGTTGCAGACTGCAATCCGAACTGAGCGCGCTTTTTTGC
>DASPUN010000026.1:0-73478 GCA_035622875.1 Candidatus Acidiferrales bacterium | reverse complement strand
CTCCCGAGATCGATGAATTCGAAATTGCGGGCGTAACCAAGGCGCCAAGCCATTTGGTGAAGCCCTGTCGAGTCGCCGAGTCCCCGATCCACTTCGAGTGCCTGTATCACCAAACGATTCGACTGCCCGGAAATGGAACGATGGGAACTGTCGACATTGTGATCGGCCGCGTAATCGGTATTCACATCAAGGAGGAGGCTATCGGAGCGGACGGACGCATCGATGTGCTCAAGTTGCGACCCATCGCGCGCCTTGGTTATCACGATTACACGAGCGTCGAGTCCACGTTTCAAATGGTCATCCCTGGAAACGATCCGAGGCGGCTCGCCGGCATGGAGGGCTCTGCCCGATTCTAGAGCGGCGACTGCGGTTGGTTGGCGCTGCTAGAATTTCAAGACGAGAGATTGCTTATCAGTTCTGCGATTGAGAATGTTGTCGAGGATCTCGCGGACAGCCCAAGCAGCCGGCGTGGATCGGTGTCGTACGACATCGAGTATTCGTTTCCGCGGAATAGCCGATCGAAGAGCGCCTTGAAGTCGGGTTCGAATGCCTTGCGAATATCCCCGCGATTCGGCGCCAACATCCGGTCGTTGATAAACAGCTCAACGTCGTGCCCGTTGAAAGAGATTTTCCCGCCGAGTGCTCCTTCGCGTTCGAGCCGCTGGAAGGCCTTGAGCGCAGAGCAAGCTGCCTGCTTCAAACGATCCTGATTCGTTCCGTCAAAAGTTGCCTTGCGATTGTAGCGGACTCCCAGGCGACCCTTCGTGTTGTCCACACTGTAATCAGCCTGGTGACCGATCAGGACGATTCCCGGACCTTCCGGAACATGGCGATAATCGGCGATATCGAGCAGGAGTTCTTCGCACACCTGTGCCTGAATCCAGCGATGAAACACCGGTATCAGCGGCTCGAGGTCAACAGCCTCGGGATCCTTTACAAGAAACTTCACGTTGACGTGTTGGAAATCCATTCGGCGGCTTCCCTCGGCTTCAGACAGTAGCCGTCGTGCCCAGTTTGTTGTAACAGCTGTGGGCGGCGTCGATGAAGAGCTGGGCTTCGTCGATCAGGTAACGGCTCGAATCCGAAGTGTAAGGATTGCCCGCCTTTTGGTGGGCGTCGAAGAGGTACTGCGCGAACTTCCCTCCTGC
The DNA here is from genome assembly GCA_035622875.1 of Candidatus Acidiferrales bacterium. Taxonomy (GTDB): domain Bacteria; phylum Acidobacteriota; class Terriglobia; order Acidiferrales; family UBA7541; genus Palsa-295. The sequence continues at coordinate 72,330 of DASPUN010000026.1, read as the reverse complement.
GAATGGATCGTAGAATTTCTGGGTGTCGAAATAGTATTTGCGGAATTCGGAGACAATCTGGTCGGCATCCTCGGCGATAGCCGGATCCACTAATTTCACGAGCGCCTTCGCACCATGAAGCATCGCGCCATATGCAGTCTTCCCCGCCAGCTCGATTTGACCATTTTCAAAAGCCAGTTGCGCTTCGAAGACTTCCCTTTCAGCCGCGCCTAGATCGAACTCAACCGTCGCTACGACCTCACCGGCGCACTCTCCCGTGCCCATGTCGTCGAGCGTGTACTCGCGAGGATCGCCCCAGTCGCTGAAGTATGAGCGATCGCCGGCCGGCGGGCGCACAAGGTCATCGAGCATGTTCTTCAGCTCGACCTTGCCAATGCGCTTAATGAAGTCTTTGAACGACTCGCCCCTGTTTCGCCCTTCGATGTAGCGGCCCGTCAGCCGCGTGACGACCTTCGGAATGTTCTTGGACGGGATTGCAACCACGGGCAGGCCGTACGATCCCGCGTTGTTCTCCCATTCGCCGCCGAGCACTACTTGAAAGTGCGGCACCGCGTAGCCGCCCACCTTGCGGCTCACGCCGTAGAAACCCAAGTCGCCCACATGGTGCTGGCCGCAGCTATTGAAGCAGCCGCTGATTTTGATGTGCAGGCTCTCGACTGCCTCCTCGGCTTGAAAGTTTCTTTCGCCGAGACGCTGGCGAAGCTCGGCAGCCAAGCCTCGCGAGGAGGAAATTCCAAGCTTGCAGGTGTCCGTACCCGGGCAAGTTACGACATCGACGATCGTCCCCGCTCCCGGGTCAGCCAGATGGGCAGCGCTCAGCGCTTCGTAGAATTCGGGCAAGTCCTTCCGACTCACCCAGCGAATCACAAAATTTTGCTCGACCGTCGTGCGCACCGTCTCCTTCGTGAAGCGGCGCACGATATCTGCGAGCGAGCGCAGTTGGTTCGCCGTGATGTCTCCCAGTGGCAGCGCGATTGTAACGACCACGTACCCTGCCTGTCTTTGTGGGCGCGTGTTTGTTCTCAGCCACCGCTGGTAGGCCTCGGAACCACCGGCCACGAGTTCCCCGCCTTCGCGCAGTGGCCCTTCGACATTTTTCTCAGCGTCGCTAATCAGCTGTGTCCAACGTGGGTCCGGAGTTAGGGTCTTTCGCTCCTCCAAAACGAGTTCCTTGAATTTTTCGATCCCGAGATCCTGAACGAGAAACTTGATACGCGCTCGGCTGCGATTTTTTTTCTCTCCAAGACGCGCGAACACTCGCGCGACGGCTTGCGTGACAGGAAGCGCCTCTTCCACCGGCACGAACGCATCGAAGCGCTTCGCCATGTAAGGCACGGCGCCCAACCCGCCGCCGACGTAGACGTCAAATCCGCGCTTCTCGACTCCGTTTTCATTGCGCGTCACTGCGATGAACCCGATATCGTGCAGGCTCGTAAGTCCGCAAGCGTGCTGCGCGCAACCGCTGAACGCAGGCTTGAATTTGCGTCCGAAGTTCTGGCAATCGGGATGGCCAAGCAAGAACTTCGACAGAGCCCGTGAATACGGCGTTACGTCGAAAACTTCGTCGCGACACACACCCGCGTAGGGGCACGCCGTCACGTTGCGGACCGAATTTCCGCAGGCCTCACGCGTCGTAATTTTCGCAGCCGCCAGCCGGCGCATGATCGTCGGCGTGTCTTCGATATGGACGTAGTGGAGCTGAAAATCCTGGCGCGTTGTGACGTGCGCGATTCCGTCGGAATATTCCTCGGCAAGCTCCGCGAGCGTTTCCAGTTGTTCGGCGTTCAGGCCGCCGCCGGGAATCTTGATTCTCTGCATGCCCGGGGCATCCCACATCGTCGACGGCCCCTTTGTCAACGTGCCGGACGGATACTTCATGTCCTGGACTTTGGCGCCATCGTGGCGCTCGCCGTTGTCGTATCGCTGGCCGTAAACACCTCTCCGCAACCGCGTCTCGGCGAAAAGACGCTCGTCCATCTTGCCCTGTTTTCGCAGGGCGACCTCGTTGTCGAAGATCTCCACCTCGCGGCCCAAGTCTTCGGGCATCTTCCCCGCGAGATGCTCTTTCCAAAGTGTGTTAGAGGCCTTCATGTCGGTCCGGATTCCCAAGAATAACAAATCCCTCGAGCATCTGCATCGACAAGCATGCTCAACATCCTCTGCCGCAATCAGATGTGATCCCAAGCGGCGTGGATTCAAGATGTTGCCGTGTTCTTTTGGCAGGGGCAGTTCCAGCCGCAGTCAGGACCGAGCTTGAGCGGGCTGTCCGCGATGGTTAGGCCGTTGCCTAGCCTCGGAGTGCTATGGATTGGTCGTTGCCGATGCCGCAGTCGATGCCGACAGAGTGACTGTTCCTTTGAGTTCGATCTGGTCGACAGAGCGGCCCACGAAAATCGTGAACTCCCCGGGGTCCACGCGCCAGACGTGCGCCGACACGTCAAAGTATGCGAAAGCGCGGCTATCGAGACGAACCCTCACGTGTCGCGTGGCACCGGGTGCAAGATTGACGCGCGCAAATCCTTTCAACTCTTTTTGAGGGCGCGGGACTACAGGATGCGATTCGCTCACGTAGATTTCGGCGACCTCCGCGCCTTCGCGGCGGCCCGTATTCGTCACGTCGAAAGAAACTTCGTAGTTGACACCGGACCTCGACGATGGCGCGAGCGGATGCACAGTGAGATTCTTGTAGGTGAACGTCGTATACGAAAGGCCAACGCCAAACGGGAAGAGAGGTTTTGCGCTGCTGCGTTCGTAGCCGCGGTATCCCGCGAACACTCCCTCTTTGTATTCCACTCGATTCGTGCCGGGGGCCGGATAGTAGCTCTCGTGCGAAGGACTGTCTTCCCAGCGGCGGTCCCAGCTGATCGGCAGGCGGCCTGAAGGATTGGCGTCGCCAAAGAGAAGGTTGGCAATGGCTGTGCCGCCTTCCTGGCCCGGATACCAGGTCTCGAGCAGTGCGGGAACGCGATCAATCCACGCCGTCGCGTCCACTGCGCCACCGGACGTGATCAAGACGATGGTGTGCTTGTTGAGCGCGGCCATGCGTTCGACAAGTTGGTCCTGTCCGGGCGGAAGGCGGAACGAGCGATCCGCGCCTTCACTTTCCGATTCCGGATCGAAGCCGACGGCGACGATCACGGCGTCCGCAGCCGACGCGAGCTTTTCGGCCGCGGGTTCGACGTAGCCATCCTCCCGAACGATGCCGAAACGGAAGCGGACGCCGAGAAAACTGGGCAGGCCGCGATGTTCGACAACAATCTTGTGCGGACCGGTGTCAAGGTCGATCGTCGTAACCCCAACGAGGGCGCGGGCATCTTTCCAGGAATCCAGCACGAGCTTATCGTCAACCGATACGCGATAGTTGCCGCCCGCCTCGCCAGTGGAATTCACGAAAAAATCATAGGGTCCAGACTTGGCAGCCGTGTAGTAGCCGGTCCATCGCGCCGATCCCATGCCGGAAGGATAGGACATCCCAAAGGCGCCGAGTTCGGAGTTGGGGCTCGCGCCGAAGTTGATGTGCGGATCATTTCGCTTCAACGCCGGGTCCCCTTCGAGATTTACGTTCAAGAAGTATTCCGCGGCGAGGCCGGCGTCGCCGCCGGACGCTGTGGTGGAGAAATTTGTCGCAGCGGCCAGATCGCTGAGATCCGGAACGCCGCGCTCGTACGTCGTGTGAACGGAGGTGCCAAGTTCGTTCGAAATTCCTTCCAGGATGCTGATCGCGGAAAACGGTCGGACGCCCGCGCTTCCGCCGCCCACCGGCACGGCGGGATAGGCGCCTGGGCCGATGACAGCGACTGTCTTCACGCTGTGTTTGTCGAGCGGCAGAATGTTTGCGTCATTTTTCAGCAGCACAGCGCCTTCCCGAGCGGCTTCGAGTGCAACCTGGCGCCCTTCGAGGTTGTAGCGTGGAACCGAAAGATCGGTCTGATCTCGATCCAGCCAGTGGAACCGGGCCGCAAGCCGGAGAACGCGGCGGACTTTGTCGTCGATCTGCGCTTGCGAAAGTCGGCCATCCTTCAAAGCAGGCAGCAGCGCGCCACGATTCATGAACGCGCCGGCGGGCATTTCAACGTCCAAGCCGCTTTGGGCGGCCGCGACGCCGTCGTAAGTGGCAAACCAGTCGGACATCAGAACGCCCTGGAATCCCCATTCGCGTTTGAGGATTTGCGTATTCAGAATTTCGTTTTGCGTGGCATGCAGCCCGTTGACGAGGTTGTACGAGTTCATGATCGCGCCGATGTGAGCGTCTTTCACGACGGCTTCGAACGCGGGAAGATAAATCTCGCGCATCGTGCGCTCGTCGATCACGGAATCGATGTTGTGGCGGTCGAACTCGGAATTGTTGCCCATGTAGTGCTTGGCCGTGGCGCTGACGCCCTGGCTTTGCACCCCTTGGACATATCCGACCGCGATGCGACCGGCAAGAAAGGGATCTTCTCCGAAGTACTCGAAGTTGCGCCCATTCATCGGCGCGCGATAGATGTTGAGGCCGGGACCGAGGAGGAAATTTACGCCTTTGGCGCGGGCGTCGCGACCGATCTGTTCGCCAACGCGCCGTGCGAGGTCGGTATCCCAGGTGGCGGCGAGGTTGATTCCGGCAGCCATCGCCGTCGCGGGTCCGCCATTGCGAACGCCAATGGGACCATCGGCCATGCGCAAGGTTGGAACATTCAACTCGGGAATCGCGCGAATATAGAACCCGTTGACGCCTCCGATGTAGTCGATCTTCTGTTCGAGACTCAACTTCGCGAGGATCGCATCGGAGCGACGGTCTTCCTCGGATTGGGGCTGCGGATTCGGTCTTATGGGCGCCAAGCTGCCGACGAGGAGCGCCGCCACCAGCGGCCATACTCCGCGCACAAGGCCTTTCATCTTGGTCAACGCTGCTTTGCGAGACCGAACTGGCACCGTACCTCCTCTAAATTTCCCGACGAATCACGCGCAGCCATCGCGCCCCTCAGCCGCGCAACGCGTATTAAAGCATGTAGAGATGGCAAAACGCGGACAAATCAAACGCCAGCTAGATGCCACCAGAGGACTTGGCGTTTTTTGAGGTCCAATTGAGGCACTTTGCCGCCTCAAGAGGCCAGCAACCACATTCCCGACAACGAAATGCCTTCTGAGGGACGTGGGGTAAATACCCACCACCTTAGAAGGGACGCTTCCACGGAAAGCGCGTTTTCCAGCCGACTTGGATTGCTTCCGGATTGCCCGTGATACGCCCCAATATAGGCCGTCCGCCACGGTGCGTATAATCCCCGATAACAACAGCTACGCTCGTCAGACGATCGTTTGTGACGGCAATGGCAACGTGGGCAACTGCCTAAGGCTCATGGGGGCGCGACATCAAACCTCGGATCGCCAAGGAACCTGCGTTACTGGACTGGTGTCTCTAACTCCAAGGGGTAAAGATGCGCACGGTTTCTGGGGGATCTCACGTGAAAGTACTTCCTATATCGACTTCGTCAGTACTTTTCTTTGCGTTGGCTTCACTTTGTCTGGCCCAAGTAGATGCGAACCCCAAGAATGCGACGGCCGCTGTCCTAAAGGCCTTCGACACGCACGACATCGTGATGTTTGGTGAGATCCACAACGATAAACAGGAGTACAAATGGCTTGAATCGCTGGTCGCTAGTCCTGAGTTCGCCGACCGGGTCGACGACGTTGTGATGGAGCTCGGAAACTCGCTGTATCAAAAGTCCGTGGACCGATATATTGCAGGCGAATCAGTTCCGATCAAGGAGGTACAGCGAGCTTGGCGTAATGTACTGGGTATGGGACCTCCGCCACCAATTTACGGCGACCTGTATAAAGCGGTGCGCGAAACGAACATGCACCGCCACGGCAAGCACCAGATGCGCGTTCTATGCGGAGACCCTTATATCGATTGGGACAAGGTCCAGACTCAGGACCAACTGGGTCCGTTCCTGGGACATCGTGACCAATGGTACGCGCAGGTCGTGAAGGACGAAGTACTCGCCAAACACCATCGTGCCTTTCTGATTGCGGGCTCAGGCCATTTTCTGCGCCAACAAGGACACGGTGTCATTGAACCTGAATTGCAACGGGCAGGGGCGAAGACCTTTGTGATCTTGGCTGGGACAAACGCCGTGAAAGGCTACGACGACCTCGATCATCGATTCGATTCCTGGCCTGTGCCTTCGATTGCATCGCTGAATGGGAACTGGGTTGGCGAGTTGCTGGCAATACCTGTGATCTCGGGAGGAACTCAAGGTAGCGATTCTCATCTGAAACTGAAAGATGCCGCTGACGCGCTGCTGTATCTGGGCCCTCGCGACAGTCTGATCGAAGTTGAGGCTCCACGGGAGGAAGTGGACGGCACCCCCTACGGGAAGGAACTTCAACGGCGCATGGCGCTTTTCGGTTTTCAACCCTTCATTCCACAGATGCTCAGCGATAAGACGGAGAAGCCGCAGTATGCTCGGCCCGGAACTGAAAGCGGACCTTCACTAGCCTCGGGCCTACCAAGAAACATGAACGCGCCGCTGCCTCCAAGGCCGCCGAGCCAATAGTTATTACAGCGTGGATCAATTTTTTCGGGATCGGCAGGAAAGTCGAATGGCCTTCCGGTAGTGCTTCTCCCTTTCGGTTTCCCAGCCATGCTTGACGTTAAATCGCGACTACATTCAATGGGGCGGGTCTTCCTTGGTAGATGGTCGGAAATTCGGACGCTATCGCTCCCAGCTACGCGGCCGAATAGGGTGCAGGTAGAAGCGATTCTCCTCCGAAATCGATCAAGAAAGTTTATGGCGAATGTGCGTGGGAACCCTTCGCATTCCTCAAGTTCCAAAGGTGCCACCCAAGGGGCTCGTTTTATTTGTTATTGCCGCCTTTTGCCGCCTCGCGAAATCGGTAAGCCATTCGCAGCAAATGGGATGGTTGGTAGGGGCGGTGGGGATCGAACCCACGACCTTCGGCTTAAAAGGCCGCTGCTCTACCACTGAGCTACGCCCCTAGACGTGAAAAAATCGAGCACCGTTCGTGCTGTTCGGGAATCCGCAGACGGCGTGACACGTTTCCACGTGGTCGATCGATTCTAGCGTGCCGCTGCGCTGCGAGCAACCGCCCGAAAATTCCCTTCGTATGTGCGACGCCCCTCCCACTGCCCAAAAGCGTTCTCTCCGAATTGACACGTTTCCCAGTAGAGCTTTAGGCTGAATAAAGCGACCCCCAAGATCGACAATGGCGCCAAAGCCTCCAAGAACGGTTCCTGGACCGGAGCCAGCTGTCCGCCCTCCACATCGCGGCCGGATACTGATCGGACCCGCTGGATGGTCCTACCCGGACTGGCACGGGATTGTCTACCCAACCCGTCGCCCGAGCGGTTTTCACCAAGCGACGTACCTGGCTCAGTTCTTTGACACCATCGAAATCAACACGTCCTTCTACAATCCGCTTCGACCCGACCACGCCGCGCATTGGGTCGAATGCGTTAGTGCGAATCCGCGTTTTCGTTTCACAGCCAAGCTCTGGCAGAAATTCACTCACGAGGAAGGCGCGACGCCAGCCGATGAAGCCGCGGTTCGCGCTGGCTTCGACATCTTGCAACGCGAAGGGCGCCTAGGTGCCGTCCTGCTGCAGTTCCCTTTCTCGTTTCACGATACGCCGCAAAATCGCGCGCGTGTCGCGCAGCTTCTCGAAGCCTTCGGCTCCTATCCGCTTGTCGTCGAGGTCCGTCACTCTTCCTGGGCGCACCCGGAATTCTACGAGTTCCTCCACGAACGCGGCGCCGGAATCTGCAATATCGATCAGCCGCTCATCGGGCGCTCGATTAAGCCGGACGAGCGAGCTACATCGAGGCTTGGCTACGTTCGCCTTCACGGCCGTCGCGCTGACACATGGTTCAGCGATGATCCAGATCTGCCCAGGCACGAGCGCTACAACTATCTTTACTCGGAGCGCGAGCTGGAGCCGTGGGCGCGCCGCGTTCGGCTGCTCTCCGAGCGAACCGCGACAACCTTCGTCATCACGAACAATCACTTCGAAGGAAAAGGTGTTGTGAACGCGCTGCAGCTCATTTCTATGCTGAGCGGCAACAAAGTGAAAGTACCCGAGACGCTGCGGCACCGCTATCCACAATTGGAATCGATCGCGGACGCTCCTTCGCAAGAGCCTACACTTTTTCCCCTGCCTCCGCCCTGAGACGCGATCCGCGAAATGCGCGGCGGCAATTCCGCCCGACGAAGTTGTGCTCTCACAGCGGAAAGTTCGTGTGGACAGTTTGCGGTGAGCTACTTCTTGAAGAGGTCTTCAAAAGCTCGACGCGCGTCGGTCGGCTTCGCTTGACTTGTGGCGGCGGGCGTCGCTCGCGCATAGCTGACCGGCGATGTGTCCTTTTCCACCGTCATCCGAAACTCGAAAAACGTGCAATCGTTCTTCGCGTCCTTCTTTGCAATCCGCTCAGGAATCGGCTGCGTGCATTCGAATTGCCGGCTCGTATCGAAGTGGACGCACTGCTTGCAGCTGTGCAGTTCAAACTGGCACTTGGGGCATTGGCCGTTCTGATCGAATCCGGGAGCGAGAACTGTGCCGCAATTCGAGCAGCGTGCTCGCATCACGGTGCCCACCATCCGAGGAGTGCGCGGCCCGAGCAAGTCCTGCTTCGGGCGCGGCTCGGCGGGGCGCTCGCCGCGATCGGCGCGCTCGCGCTTCTTTTCTTCGGCGTCGCGGTCGCGATAGCCCCTCTGCTTATACTTCCGCTCCATGGAATCCTCCTGGGGGGTTACCTCATCATAACCCGGAACTGATTCAATCACACGACAACTTCGCGTCCTGTTCGCGCAACGCAGAGGTCGGGCGCTAAGCCCTGCTTTCGCCAACCGCCCGCCTGGCCCAGAATCCGGACAAGCCTTCAGGCTGCAAATCGGGCACCAGAAATTTCTGCGGCCGGCCGAATGAGTTCAACACGGCTTCAGCCGCAAGGTACCCGCTCCGCACAGCACCCTCCATCGTCGAAGGCCAGCCGGTGCGCGTCCAATCTCCTGCCAGAAACAACTTCTTCGCGCCGAAATCCTGCGCTGGCCGGAAACGGTCCACGCCCGGCTCCGGAGAAAACGTCGCTGCGACTTCTTTGATCACCGTGGCTTTTTCGAGTTTTGCCTGCCGCGTCGCCGGCAACACATCCGCAAGTTCGCCGCGGCAAAGTTCGATGATCTCCTGCCGCGAAAGAGCCACGAAGTCGTACGACGCGCTGATCACGAGCTGTAAATACTGTCCCTTGCCCTGCTCTGCCCCACCGCTCGTGCTTGCGTTCGCGCTCGCGGCAGACAACAGAGACTTGTTGAACACCCATTGCGTCTTGTGATCGAGCAACGTCAGAAACGGCTCCGTCATCACCGTCCGATCAAACCACATGTGAACTCCGGTGATCGGCGAAGTTCGAATGTGCCGCAGCCCGTCCAGTAAACTACCTGCCTCGCTCATTTCCGCTGGGAGCAGACCGAGCAACGCGGCGTGCGGAACTGCCACGATGCATGCGTCCGCCGTTGCTTCCGACCCATCGTCCAGCTCCGCCGATGCAAATTCACCGCTCCTTAGCTGAATCTTGCGAACTCCGCTGCGCAAACGCACGACTCCACCGCGCTTCACCACAGCGTCGCGGCAGCCTTCATACAGTGCGGCCAGCGGTACGGACGGAATTCCAACTCGATATCCGCCGCGAGTTGCAAGAAATCCCTTCCAGAAAACATCGATCCCGTATCGAGCGTCCGTGCGCGCCAGCTCCTCATCCAGCGCGCTGACAAGCACGACCCTCCAAAACCGTTCAATCGCGCCCGGCGTCTGTTTCATCCGATGCAGCCATTCGAGCATCGAGACAGATTCGATGTCTTTCGGCTTCCCACCCGCGCGTGCGATTGCCAGAAGCGCGCCTGCGATCGCACGCTTATCGGCCAAGCTCAGCGATCGAAATGCAAGAAACGACGGCGCCATGTGCAATGGCGCGGGCAAAGCCGACGCCGAAATCGTCGAGCGGACTCCCGCTCGGTCCGCGAAATAGAGCCGGTCGTAAAAGCGAATCTTGTCGCCGGCTCCGGCCCTGCGATAGAAATCGGCCAGATTAGTACAGCAGCCGAGCGTGACATGCTGACAATTGTCCACCTCGCTGCCATCGGGCAGCGTGTAGGACGTGGCGCGGCCGCCCAGATGCGGGCGCTTCTCGAGCAATTGGACCTGAAGGCCCGCTTCAGCCAGCGCGACGGCGGAGGCCAACCCCGCTAGTCCGCCGCCGATCACCAGCACGCTTTGCGAGGGCATCCGTCTTCCGCCAGCCTCCGATTCCGGCTCTCAGCAGGTATTGAATCTTCTCGGCACTCGATAGCGAAACGCGCGAAGAAAAAACGTCGAATCCACGCTCCTCGATTCGAGCGAGCAGCGTGCTGTAAGTGCGAATGAGCGCCCATAGGGTTGCGCGGCTGTCGGCGTCCACGTCGTTGAGAAGAGGCGCGCCCTCTTCGTAGAGCCGCCACGCCCGATCGGCCTCGAACTCAAGCAGCTCCTGGAGCTGCGGTGTCATCGGACCGCGAAGCTCCGACGTGCTCACGCCAAACCGCTCGAGATCCTCCTGTGGCAGGTACACGCGGCCCATCTCGAAGTCGCTTCCGACGTCGCGAATAATGTTCGTGAGCTGAAAAGCCAGACCCAGACGCTCCGCCAGGTCCGGCGCGCGAGGATCGCGAAATCCGAACACGTGCAGGCACGTCAACCCAACCGTTCCGGCTACACGATAGCAATATTCGGACAGCCGATCGAAGGTCGCATAGGACGCGACGGTCAAGTCCATTTCCGCGCCGAGAATCAGATCGTGGAAGTAGCGCGTCGGGATATCGAATCGAGCGATCGTATCGGCCAAGGCAGGAACAATCGGGTGACCGCTCGTATCGCCCGAAGCGGCTTCGTCGAGCATGGCACGCCAGCGCGCCAGCCCGCGGCGTTTCGACTCGATATCACCGGGCTCGTCCGACACGTTATCGACCAGCCGCATGAACGCATAGAGCGCGCAAAGAGCGTTGCGTTTCGACTTGGGCAGCCCGTAGAAAGCGAGATAAAAGCTGCTGTGCGCGGCCCGCGCGATGCGATTGCACTCCGCATAGGATGCAGCCACGTCCTCGAATCTGAGCGGAACCGCCGGAATCGAGCCGGCGGTAGAAGCTGATGTGAGCGTACCGACGGAAGTTGCGGCGGTCTTGCTCGATTCGCCTGCACCGCCAAATCCGAAACCAGCCAACATTCGGGAGCTGAGCGCTCTCGACAGAAGTCGCAGCCGCTTCCATTTTGTAAGCGACGGCCGATGATTCAGCGTATCGAAACCGGAAGTTTCGATGGAATCGAGAACCGCGAGCCCTCCGCGGCTAAAGAGCTCGATATCGATCCTCAACGTGGGATCGACAAGATTTGCCAGCGGCAATCCTGCAATAAACATGCCTCGCGTGCGCGCGATCAATTCCTTCATCAAGCTGACGTACCGGGAGTCAAACCGGCGTTGGAGGATGTCCCGCTCCGAAAGTCCGTGGGCGGTGAGCGCGCTCAGCGGAATGTAGATCCGGCCTTTCTCTAGGTCGCGCGAAACGTCCTGCCAGAAGTTCGCGAGTTGCAAGGCCGTGCAGGTGTAATCGGAGAGGCGCTGCCTCTCTTCGTCCCGATAATCACAGAGATAGAGCACTAAGCGTCCCACGGGATTTGCGGAATAGACGCAGTAATCGAGAACCTCGTCCCAGGTTGCGTAGCGCTGAACCACTTGATCCTGGCGGAAAGCGCGAAGCAAATCTGTGAACGGCTTGACGGGAATATCCTTCGCTCGAATGGTTTCACGCAACGCGATCAAAACCGGATGCGAGGGCGCACCATCGGGCTCGTAGATTTTTCTGACGTCCTGTTCCCAAGCATCCAGCAGGTCGAGCGCCCGAGCGCGGTCCGGAACCTCGTCGCCCAAGTCGTCTGACCAGCGGCAGTAAGAGTAGACATTGTAAAAATGCTGGTGCAGGCGGCGAGGCAAAAGCCACGACACTACGTTGAAATTTTCGTAGTGGTGGGTTGCCAGCCAGCGGGTATAGCGCAGGGCATCCTTCGGGCTACAACCTTCAGAAGGAAGGTTGCGGCCAATTTCGAGTTCGGGCGTCGGCAACATCTTTTTTACGTTCCCAATCCTCTCAAACGACAACCGCAAGTTTTTGGCGATTAGACCAGTTCCCCGGTCTGTGTTTTCAATCATTTAGGGAATTTCTACTCGCCGGACTTTGGCGATTAGAAGCGCCGCATCTCCCCAAAGAACCATCGCGACGCCGGCCACAACAGCGGGGTCCCGGTTGGGGCGCTACACAACCCCGAAAACCATGCTATTTAGACGCGCCAAAGGACGCAACCGGTTGTCGGCGCAAACAGGTTGCGCAGCGGTTACGGCGCGATCAGGGAATAACGGCCGTCTTCAGCTCGCCGTTCCGATTCTTCATATGGCGGAACACATGGGGGAGTTCCGCGAGCGGAACTTCGCCGGTTATGAAGTCATGCGCGCGAATCTCGCCGCGCACGATCGTGTCGAGCGCCTCGCGGATGAACTGAGGCGTATGGTGGAACGTCGATTTGATCGTAATTTCCGAGTAGTGCAGCGCCGAGGGATCGATCTTCACTTCGGTGCCGCGGGGGCATCCACCAAACAGATTCACCGTGCCGCCCTTGCGCACCATTTGCAGAGCCCACTGCCACGTGACCGGCTGACCCACAGCCTCGATGACGCTGTCGGCGCCACGGCCACCGTCGGTAAGCTGGCGCACGAGCCGCACCGGATTATCTATCTCAGACACATCGAAGGCTGCCACGGCGCCGAGCCGCTCGGCCGCGCGGACCTGGCTCGCGCGCTTCCCTACGGCAATCACGCGAACGTGACGCGCTGAAAGAATGCGAATGAATTTCAGTCCGATCGGGCCGCAGCCGATGATTACCGCGGTATCGCCGGCACGAATTCCCGTTTCGTGAATTCCCCGCAGGACGCAGGCGAGCGGTTCCACCATCGCAGCGTCCACGAACGGAACGCTTTCCGGAATTTCGAGCATGTTCTCGCGAACGATCCGCCCGGGGATGCGGATGTATTCGGCGTACGCTCCGTTATTGAAGAGCAGGTCTTCGCAGAGGTTCGGCTGCCCACGCAGGCAATAGAAGCAGCGATTGCACGGCGCGGAGTTCGACGGCACAACGCGCATGCCCTTGTGAACGCCTCCGTTGACGGCGCTGCCCTTCTCTTCCACAATACCTGAGAGCTCGTGGCCAAAAAGCGCAGGGGGCTGAATCATCCGAGCATGAAATCCCTGTTTCCAAACTTTGAGATCGGTGCCGCAGGTGAGGGCGACTTGCACGCGCACGAGCACGTCATCTTCGCCGAGACGCGGGATGTCCACGCGCTCGATCTTCACGTCCTCGCAACCGTACAGGACGGCTGCGGTCATATGTCCATTTCTCTTGGTTCTACTCATTCGTGTTGGATAACTACCTTCAGAGTATCCTGTTTTGGCCGCGCCGCCAACTCCAACGCCTCGGCGATGCGCTCAAGCGGGAAACGGTGAGAGATCATCTCGCGGAGCGGCAAGCGCCGCCGGAATACAAGCTCCACCGATTCTGCCTGCTCATCGATCGATGCGCTGTAGCTGCCGAGGATCTCCTTCTCTTCCACGCCTACGGCGGCAGCGGGAAAACTCAACTGCAAGACCGGATCATTGTGCGCGAACAAAAGCACGCGGCCGCCGGGACGCGCGATCTTCAACGCCTCAGCGACCAGCGACGGATTGGGCGCGGCAAGCAGCACGGCATCGGCACCGCGTCCACCGGTCCGCTTGCGCAGCTCAGAAACAAGATCGGACGCCGCCGGATCAAACGCTTCGGCGGCTCCGAAACGGACGCTCGCGGCGCGGCGGCCAGGCATCGGATCGCTCGTAAAGACCTCGGCACCTTCGTTTCTCGCGATGAGAGTCAGCAACATTCCAATTGGACCTTGGCCTACGATCAGAATGGTCTCTCCACGAGAGACTCGTGCCTTACGAACGGCCTTCAGGCACGTGTTCACCGGTTCGACGAACGTAGCCTCTTCGAATGGCACATCCGGCGGCAGCGCAATCATCCCGCGTTCCACAATCCACGGCATGGCGCGAACGTATTCTGCGAAGCCGCCACCATTGGGATCGAATCCTGCGGTCAATCCGGTCTTCTTGTATCCGGCGCACTGGGAGAAGAGCTTCTTCTCGCAATAGAAGCACGAGCCGCACGGAATGTGATGGAAACTGACCACGCGGTCGCCGACCTTGAATTTCTTCACGCCACGCCCGACTTGAACCACCGTCCCGGCCAGCTCGTGTCCGAGGATTTGCGGCGGCACGATGAAACCGTGATGGATCTTCTTGATGTCGGTCCCGCAGATGCCGCACGCCGCGACGCGGAAAAGCACTTCGCCTTCGCCGATTTGGGGGATCGGCACTTGCTCGACAACGACGCGCCCTTCTCCGCGATACACGCCCGCACGCATCAAGCCAACCGGAGCATCCCCGGACTCGTGTGTCCCGATTTGTGCGATTGTATGGCTCATATCGCTATGGCGTCCGCTTTCGCAATCGTCTCCAATGGACCGCGGCTGATCTCTTGAACGTAGCCATCCAGAAATCGCGCCAACGCAGACGCTGCCCGCTCGCTCTGATGCGCGAGCCCGAGCAACGCTCCAAGGCGCCCGGGATTCGCAAGCAACTGGCGCATCACTTTGGGGAGACTCACTTCGCCTCGCTCATTGAAGACCCGGTTGAAATCCAGGGGCAGATCCGACTCCACGCCGTCGCTGACTGCGCGGATCGCAACGGCCGGAACCTTTGCATGGGCCGCCGCTGAGAGAATGTACAGACTCTCCATGTCGACGGCATCTCCGGTTGCGGCCAACGATTCCTTTTCTCGCGTAGTTCCGACCACGTGATCGCTTACGATGAATCTCTCGACGACTCTTGCGCCTGTGCTTGCAGCGCGCGCCAGGAGCGGCTCATCGCTATGCATCAGATGACTACCGTTCGGATCCGATGCCGCCCGCGCGACGAGAACCTCGCCCAATCGATAGGCAGACTTCAAACTTCCCGCAAGGCCGGCGGAAATGCATGTTTCCGCGGGTTCCCCCGCAAGCGCCTGCGCCATGGAACGCTGTGCTGCAAACCTACCCACGCCGGTAACCACCACCCGAACTTCCGCAGCTCCCACCCGCGCCTCATACCATCGGTCCCACTCACCGACGGAGGCTCGTTTGAAGGCCCTCAGCTTACGCCACGGGGCGAACTCGGTATCAAGCGCAAATGTGACGACAATACTCACAACAAACTTCTCTACGCGGCCTGCGCAACGGTTTTCAGGCGCGCGCGATTACCCACGTATCCGTGCTGATCGTACCAGCGCACGGCCGCCTCGAGCGCCGGCTCGACGGCGTTAGGCCTGTAGCCCAATTCCCTTTCGGCCTTGTCGCTCGCAACAAACATACGATGACGCGACATCTTCACGCCTTCTACAGGAATCTGCGGCTCACGGCCCGTGATGCGCGCGATGGCTTCATCGGCGTATCCGGCTGCCAGCGCCACGGCGTGCGGAAGCCTTACGCGAGGCGCGGTGCGTCCCGTGATCGCGGCGAGCGCCTCGAGAATTTCTTTCAGCGTCATATTGCGTGCGCCCAAAATGTAGCGCTCCCCAACGCGGCCGCGCTCGGCAGCGAGAATGTGCCCGGCTGCCACGTCTTCCACGCCGACCACATTCAGTCCTGTATCAACGTAGGCAGGCATCTTGCCGTTGAGAAAATCGAGGATGATGCGGCCCGTAGGAGTCGGCTTCCAATCGCCCGGCCCGACCGGCGCAGTCGGGTTGACGATCACGATCGGCAGACCCGCCGCCGCGCGTTTCAGAGCCTCAAGTTCAGCGAGAAATTTTGACCGTTTGTAATGCCCGATCATTTGATCGAGCGTCGCGCGAGTTTCCTCGCTCGGCAGCTCGCCAGCCGGCGTCGTGACGGCGATTGTGGCTACCGTGCTCGTATATACGATGCGTTCGACACCCGCCTGGGCGGCCACTTCAAACAGGCGGCGCGTGCCTTCGACATTCGTTGCGTAAATTTCCTCTGGGTTGCGCGTCCACAAGCGGTAGTCCGCCGCCACGTGAAACACGCGGCGAACACCGCGCATGGCGCGATCTAGTGAAATCAAATCGCCCAGATCACCTTCGGCACGCTCAACAGAAAGCCCTTCCAGCGCACGAAGATTGCTTGAGGGACGAACGAGAACGCGCACGCGATGCCCAGCTGCAAGAAGTTGGCGCGCCACGTGACTCCCGACAAAACCGGTAGCGCCCGTAACGAGCGTGGTCATAGAATGCGGAAAGCCTCTTTCTCCTGCTCCGATGCGAGCGGAACAGCCGCAACGCGATGATTCGTTGCACCGTTGCCGTTCGAACGGCCATTGCCGTTAGCCTTCGATCTGGCCGTTGCGGGCCGATCTTTCAGAAGGCCGCCCATCTTTCCCGAAAACGTCCAATTCAAAAGCTTCCAAGTGTCACCGAACTTCTTGTTGCCTCCCAAAACGGAGGAAGCTTCGTAGCCGACGTGAACCATGCAGTCCGCGCAACGCGGATCGCGGCCGCGTCCGTACTGCTCCCACGGGGTCTTTTCAATTAGGTCCTTGAATGATTGATGGTGAGCGTCCGTCATCAAATAGCACGGGCCTTTCCAGCCGCGCGGGTTGTAGGTCGGGTTGCCCCACGCCGTGCACATCAGCTCGCGCTCGCCGCGGAGGTATTCCATGTAGACAGGCGTCGTCATGATGTTGTAGCGCTCGAGCAGCTGGCTCGCCTGGATGAATTTCTCGCGAATCTCCTCGCGGGACATGAAGATGTCCTTCGTATCCACCGCAGCGTAGGAGTAGGCAGGAGAAACCATGTGCCCGTCGACGCCGAGGGTTTGGAGATACTCGAAAAGCTGATCAATCTCCTCGATGTCGGTCTCTTTGTAAATCGTGGTGTTCGAAGTGATCAGGAAGCCCGCCGCTTTCGCAGCCTTGATTCCCTCGATCGCCTCACGGAACACGCCGTCCCGTTCCACGCAAATGTCGTGCGTCTTCTCGAGTCCGTCGAGATGGACGTTGAAGAAAAAGCGCGAGGTCGGCTTGAAATCCTTCAGCTTCTTGCGAATGAAGATGCCGTTGGTGCACAGATAGATGTGCTTCTTGCGCGCGAGAATATCTCTCGTAAGCTTCCCGATTTCCGGATACATGAGCGGTTCGCCGCCGCAAATCGAAACGATCGGCGCGCCGCACTCATCGACAGCCTTCAGGCACTGCTCGACCGTCAACATTTCGTTGATCGTCGATTTGTATTCGCGGATGCGGCCGCAACCGGTGCACGTCAGATTGCAGGTGTGCAGCGGCTCGAGCATCATCGTGAGCGGGAACTTCTTCTCGCCACTCAGGCCTTTGCGCATGATGTAGCCCGACATGGTCGTGAACATGCTTAACGGAGTTCTCATCCACTACCCCCAGAATCCATTTGGATGCTCAATTTCGGATGCGGGCACCTGCACTCCCTGAAATCTCGTACGGCCTTTGCGCAAATTATCGTAGCGCGCCAGAGCGTAGAGCGGGAAAGAATTTCGATAGAGGTGATATTTCAGATAGAACACTTGCGGAAACCCGGTCCCAGTAAATTCGGCTTCGTCCCATGCGCCGTCTTCATTCTGATTGGAAACAAGCCAGGCCACGGCGCGCGCAACCGCTGGATCATCCGGGCCGACCGCAGCCAGAAGTCCGATCAGGCCCCAGGCGGTTTGTGACGCGGTGCTCTTGCCTTTCGCTTTGTGGGCCGTGTCGTAATAAGAGAGAATCGTTTCGCCGAATCCGCCGTCGGGATTCTGGACGGAACGCAGCCATTCGGCGGCGCGCTGCATTTCCTGCTCTGCGCGTACGCCCGCCGCTTCGAGCGCACGAAGGACGCCGCTTGTACCGTAAATGTAGTTGACACCCCAGCGGCCGAACCACGAACCGTCCTTCTCCTGTTCGCGCTTCAGATATTCGTGGGCACGCTGTACGACCGGATGCGTCGCGGACCAACCCATGTGCCCGAGGCACTCGAGCGCCCGCGCGGTTACGTCCGCAGTCGAGGGGTCCAGCATCGCGTTGTGATCGGCGAAGGGAATATTGTTGAGGAATTCCAGATTGTTTTCGTGGTCGAACGCGCCCCAGCCGCCGTCCGCGTTCTGCATGCTCAAGAGCCACGCGAGACCGCGCTTCATAGAAGCGCGCAGACGCGCCCGGTCCGGATCGTCCACGCGGCTCAGCGCCATCAAGACGAAAGCGGTATCGTCGACGTCAGGATAGAAATCGTTGCGAAATTCAAACGCCCATCCTCCCGGTTCGGCCTTTCGATCTTTCACCTGCCAATCGCCGGGCCCCAAGATCTGATTGCGCACCAGCCATCGAGATGCGGCCAGCAGCGACGGGTGCGACGGATCGAGATCCGCTTCTTGAAGCGAGACCATCGCGATCGCCGTGTCCCATAGCGGGGAGATGCAGGGCTGCACGCGCAGCGTCCCGCGTTCTTCGATTTCATATCGGGCCAGAAAGTCGACTTCGCGCGTGAGCAACGGGTCGGTCGTGTCGCCGCACTCTGCCAGCAGCGCAAAAATCGAATTCATCATGGCGGGGTAAATCGTACCGAGGCCCTCGCTGCGCTCCAATCGCTCGCGCATCCACTTCTTGGCGCGCGCGAGTGCTGCGCGGCGAAACGGCTTCCACGGCAGGTTGTCGTAAAGCTTCAGACTGCGATCCAGTGCGAGGAAAAAATTCTTCCAGCAGACGACTCGCCGGTCCCACGAGAGAGACGGCGGCTTGACGCCGGGTTCGCGATAGAGTTCATCCACCGTCACTCCATCGGGGAGACTCCATTCGGGCTTGTGCGCCCAGACGATGGCGAGCGGAATGACAATGCCGCGCGTCCACGAAGACATCTCGTACAGATTCAGCAGAAACCAGCCGGGAAGAAGCATGATCTCCGGCGGGATCGCGGGAACATATGACCAATCGACCGCCCCGACCATGGCGAGATAAAAGCGGGTGTACGAATTTGTGCGTTCCAGCCCACCCAATTCGTGGATCTTCTGCTTGGCACGCTCCAACTGCGGAGACGCCGGCGAATCACCTGCAAGCCTCAGAGCAACCCAGGCTTTGACAGTCGCGTTTAGTTCAGAAGGGCCGCCGTAGAAAATATTCCAACCACCGTCAGGGAGCTGCCGATCGCGAATGTATCTGGCGAGCTTCTCCACCTTTTCGGACTTGGACTCGCCCAAAATGTGGAGATACAGGATGTAGTCGGATTCTAGCGTGGTATCGGCTTCGAGCTCGCCCCACCAGTAACCATCCTGATGCTGGGCTGAGAGAAACCAATTAACGGCGCGGGAAATGGTCTGGGAGACCTGTGATTCGACATCGCGGCGCGGCGCGACTGCCGTCGCAGCCTCTGAGGCACTGCCTGGTGCCTCAACCTGCAGCCTTGCCTCCGGTGTCATCAACCCCTCAGACATAAATCGTCACAGTTGAGCCCGCCGCGGCGATTGGTTCTGGCCCGTGGTCGCACACCGCGGTTCGCAAACCCTACTAAGTTCTGGGCATCATGAAGTTTAGACTGGGAGTCGAACTTGACCTCCCCGCCCGGAAGATGCTTAATAGCTACGCTCCTCGGTATTATCTTTTGTATGTTTTCGCCGGTCAACTGAAAACACAAGACATTGCTTCATTTGACCTGACGGTTATGATGTCGGCTCCGTCGTTGGGGCTGCCCCGAAGTAGCAAGAATCTTCCTTAAAGTGACACATCCGCGGGTCTGCACACAGGATGGTCGGCACCCTAGCCTGCTATTCACGCTCCTCTAACTTCCGTAGGCGCTCGGCCAACTCCGGCAGGCGCGCAAAATAAGCGTATTGCTCCTTGAACCTCTCCAAAGGACGGGCCGGCGTGCCCCAAACCGTCTGGCCGCTGCGAACTGTCTTTCCAGTCGGGACTCCGGCTTGGGCTCCGAGGATGGCTTCGTCTTCGATTCGGCAATGGTCCGCGATTCCCACCTGACCCGCAACGACACATCGCGCGCCGATTGAGCTGCTGCCCGACACGCCCGTCTGAGCGGCGATCACCGAGTGCTCCCCGATTTGAACGTTGTGCGCGATCTGGACTAAGTTGTCGATCTTCACTCCGGTGGCGATTCGAGTGACGTCCAGCGAACCGCGATCAATCGTCGTATTTGCGCCGATTTCCGCGTCGTCCCCGATTTCAACGCCGCCAATCTGCGGAAATTTCCAGTGCCGGCCCTCGCCATAAACGTAACCAAAGCCGTCGCTTCCGATTACTGCTCCCGAATGCACCTCGACGCGATTTCCCAAGTGCGCCCCCGGGTACAAGGTCACACGAGCATGAAGACGGCAGCTTTCGCCGAGATGGGCGCCGCGGCCGATGAAGCAGAAAGCTTCGATTGTGGAGTTCGCGCCGATTCGGCACTCTTCTTCGATCACAGCCAAAGGCCCGATCGACACGCCTGTCGCGATTCGAGCGGTACTTGAAACAACAGCAGTCGGATGAATTGACGCTCCAGCAGCCGCCTTTTCAAGTATCCACGCCGCTGCTTTCGCGAACGCCAGCTTAGGTTCGCGCACCCGGAGAACGGCTTTATTGGCCAAGCCGCTGTCGAGCGCCAGGATCACCGCCCGCGCCGCGGAATTCACAACACGATCCAAATGGCGCAGCGAGTCGCAATAGATCAAATCATCGGGACGCGCCCCTTCGGGGCTCGCAACGCCAGTGACCTCAATGAGAGCGTCGCCTTCGAGCTTTGCTCCCAAGAATTGCGCAAGTTCTCCCAAAGTCCGCGTCATTGGTTCTCCCCCTATAGTGATCAGAATGGATAAATCGGCTTTTCGCCGGGCGGGCGAGTTTTCCAGCGTTTGTGCACCCAGAGCCACTGGTCGGGATGGGCTCGGATGTGGTCCTCGATCACGCGAGTGAACCGGGACGTGTTCTCGATAACGTCCGCTTCTTCGTTACCGGTGCGAGAGATTTCGACAGCCGGCTCGAAACGCAATCGGTACTTTCGGATCTCCGGGTCCCACGAAAGAAACCCGGGCACAACTGCGGCGTCCGTGCGAAGAGCGATTCTCGCAAGCCCCGAGGTTGTTGCCGCGGGCACGCCGAAGAAATTCACGAAGACGTTCTCGTGCGATGTGTTGTGGTCCGAAAGAACTCCGATCGTCCCGCCCTCGCCCAAAATCTTAAGAATTGCGCGCGCCGCCCGATTCTTCTCGATCGGTTGGTTGCCAGACCGACAGCGGTAGCGATTGATGAGTTCATCGAGGCGGCGGTTGGCGATGGGGCGAACAAGAAAATGAAGCGGGTATCCGTAAAGCGCTTGCGCAAAGGGAGCCAGCTCCCAAGCGCTCATGTGGCCGGTGAGAAAAAGCACTCCCTTTCCTCGCAGCCGCGCATTTTCGAAATTCTCGAATCCGTCTACAACCACAATTCGTTCGATCTTCTCGCGATTGTATTTAGGAAACTGCGAGAATTCCCCAGCCATCCAGCCGACCTGCCGAATCATGCCTCTGACTACGCGCCGGCGATCGGCATCGGTCCAATCCGGGAACGCGAGGCGCAAGTTGAACATCGCGGCGCGACGGAGTGGCGGGCGTATCAAGTACGCGGCAACAGCGAAGCTGGCCCCCACAAAACGCGCCGCCGGCCTCGGCAAAATTCCCAGCGTCTTCAACCCTGTCCATGCCGCGATGTACTCGAACCATTCCCGCATCGCGAGCCATTATGCGGGAGACGTCTATCGGACACCAGTGGCACGGCAACTTGCGAATGAGCGCGTGAAACTCATTTCGAATCGGCTGGTGATAGACTCGAACGCGCTTTGAACGACACGAACCTCGCTCAACGACCGCAGCGAGCCGGGCTACTCGCGATAGCTGTGGTCGCCGTACTGATTTGCCTATTGGGGCATCTCGGTGCATTGGGCCTCGTAGGACCGGACGAGCCGAGGTACGTTTGGATCGCGCGTGCCATGGCAGAAACCGGTGATTGGGTAACTCCGCGCTTATATGGCGCGCCCTGGTTTGAGAAGCCTGCACTCTATTACTGGGCTGCGGCGATCGGATTTGTCCTGCATTTGCCAGCCGAATGGGCTGCACGGCTACCTTCTGCAGTCGCAGCGCTTGCAGCGGCGCTGGGGGTCGGGTGGCTAGGCTGGAAACATTACCGCGATGAACAAGCTTTTGAACTAGGCCCGGCGCTGATTTCACCGCTGATTTTCTCGACGAGCGTAGCCGCTATCGGATTCGCGCGCTCCGCGTCTCCCGACATGCTATTCAGCGCCTCGATCACGCTCGCAATGGCAAGCGCAGCAGCCCTTCTTCGTCGCTACGGCGCGCTGCGTGGCGCGAACGCGAGGCATGTCGGCTTCGCCGGTGCGGAGAAGTTGCCGATCGTACTGTTCGGCTTGTTCCTTGGAATGGGAGTGCTGGCGAAGGGGCCTGCCGCGATTGCGCTCGCAGGCGGCGCGATCGCGATTTGGGCTCTCGCTACAAAGCAATGGCGCGAAGCGATTCGGCTGGCGCATCCCCTAGGGATCGCGGTGTTTTGCGCCATAGCGCTGCCGTGGTACGTACTCTGCACGCTTCGCAATCCGGACTTCCTCCGAGTGTTCTTGTTCGAGCACAACGTCGAGCGGTATTTGACCCCCATGTTTCAGCACCGGCAGCCGTTCTGGTTTTTCGGCCCGATCGTGCTGGTCGCACTTGTTCCGTGGACCGCGCTGCTGTGGCCTGTCGCACGAGCGGGGTTGCGGCGGTGGCGTGAAAACGGCTGGATTCACTCGCCCGGCTTTTTCTTCGCGTGCTGGGCGGTATTCCCGGTTGCATTCTTCAGCTTTTCACAGTCGAAACTGCCAGGGTACGTCTTGCCCGCGATTCCGCCCCTCGCCCTGATTTGTGCTGTTGCGCTCGACCGGGCGTTCGCAAAAAAGCGCGGCACGGCCGCGACGCTATCGGCAATCATCGCCGTTACCTGCGTGACTGTCGCCATCGTCGCTCTGCGTTTCGCGCAGCGCTTCGACTGGGCAGCGCTCGCGGCGTACCAGGAAACGGCGTCGGTCTCCGTGCTCGGCTACGCCGCTCTCGGAGTCACTGCGCTGATCGCTGCGGGAATAATCTTTGCCGGATATCGGCAAAGCCTAGGCGTTGTCGTGGGCTTATGCGCATTGTGGACGATTCTCGCTGTCGAAATTGCAAGCTCGCGCTTTCTCCCGTTGCTCGACTACTTCTACTCTGCGCGGCCCCATGCCCTTTTCCTCCGCAGCGATCGTCACCCCGACCGCATTTTCACCTACCGGCTGCGCCGCAATTGGGTTTACGGGCTTGCGTTCTATTTCCGACGTGAGCTACCGGAATGGTCCCGATCCGATAATCGACCGGCTCTCGTCCTGACCACGCCTGAAGGCGCGAAGGAAATCAGAAGCTTCGGCAGGATCGGCGGATTTCTTGACGAGCACTATGCGGGGATTCTGTATGTGCCTGTGACGGCGGCGCCGGTTCCACGTCAGTGACCTGCAGTAGGCGGCATGCTTTGGAGGAAGAAGTTCACGATCTGGCTCTCATACGTCTTGCGATCGTCGTCCGACATGTCGCGGTAGCTTTGCGTTTCGCGCAGGGTCGATTTCGGATCGGGAGCTTTGATGAAGAGCTGAAATGTCTCATTGGCAAGAGCGGGCCGATCTTCGGATTGCACAAAGAGCTTGGGCACGCCTCGCGTGCGCGCCAAGCGCGTCGAGACGGGCGGTTCGTCGCGAAACGGATAGTTCGCCATCCGGAAGCCGAAATCGGAAAGACGGAGAACAAACGGCAGCGCGGTCAGCCCGGATTTCTGCACTTCCATTCTTACGAGGGAGCGCGGATCGTCGTAAGCATCGTCCACGGCAAGGGCTGTGATGCGCGGATCGGCTGCTGCGACTTCCAGCGCTGCGTAGCCGCCCATATCGACTCCCCAAAGCCCGAAATGCTGAGGATCCACGTCATCGCGCGTGGAAAGCGCCTGAATCGCTGAGCGCAGCTCGGCAGTTTCGTGATAGCCCAACGTGGTTGTGCCCGGACTCGTCCCATGGCCCATAAAATCAAAGAGAAAGACGTTGAATTGATGGTCCTGCAGGGCTGTAACGAGCGTCAGCACCTCGCCTCGCTGAGACGAGTATCCGTGGCAGACCACGATCGTCGGCGCTCCACGCAATCCAGGGAATAGCCATCCTTCGCGCGTTGATGCACCAGGAATGTCGAACGAGAAGGTCGACGGATGGCCCATCATCACATTGAGATCGAAGGTGGCTGCGTTACGCGGCGGGTGAAGAATTTGGTAGAGCAGGTATCCGGAGACGGTGGCGATCGTGACGAAACCGAACAGAAGTAGCGCCAGGATTCCCGACAACACCTTGGCAATACGCGATATGAGATAGCGAAATTCGGAAAGCACAGCCATGCAATAGGCGCGGGCGCTGCGCGTACGCGCCTCGGCGAGGAAATGTTAGCACAGTTCGCAGGGAACCCGGGTTCGCCGTGACCGAAGCACAATCCGTGCGTACTGTGTTCCGGCACGGCACGAAGCTATAATGAACCGAGGGGACGTTCGGGCGTTCATGCAGATCGTAGACCTTCGCCAGTTACATTCACGGTCACTCGAGGGCTTGTTCCAGGAGGAGACTCGCCGATGGCGCGAAGAACTCCACTGGGATTACCGGCCTTCGATCGATCTCGTCCGCAAGTTTATCGACTCACACGCTCTAGGAGGCTGCGCGTCACTCGAGGACGGCCGTTTGACCGGCTACGGTTTCTACGTTGTGGAAGAACACAAAGGTCTGATTGGGGGATTGTTCGTCTCATCGCAGCACGCGCAAGGCACCGCGACCGAGCGCCTGTTGACGGAAATGCTGAGCATGCTTCGATCGATGCCGCGGCTGGAACGTATCGAAGCGCAACTTATGCCCTTCGGAATAGACCTCGATTCAGGCTTTCTTTCCCAACACTTTCAACTGCACGCACGCCAATTCATGCTCCTGTCGCTCGACGACGCCAGACTAAAGGGCACGCCGCTTTCAGCAGGCCTGCGCGTAGAGCCGTGGACCGATCGCGCCTTCGATTCCGCCGCCCGTCTCATCCAACTTGCGTACGCAAACCATGTGGACGGCCAGATCAACGATCAATACCGAAGCGAGCCCGGCAGCCTGCGATTTCTGCGCAATATCGTGCTTCTCCCCGGCTGCGGACAGTTCTTGCCGGAAGCTTCGTTTCTGGTGCGGCCCGCGACGGGAGATCGCCTAGTCGGAATGATTCTCACTTCAACCGTCGCGGAAGGAGTGGGGCACACAACGCAAGTGTGCGTCATGCCCGGCTATCAGGGTTCCGGAGTCGGCCGCCATTTGATGGAACATTCGATCCAGGCGCTTCGCCGGCGCAACTACCAATACCTCTCGTTAACAGTGACGTCGGTCAACAAGCGTGCTGTGGACCTCTATGAGAGTCTTGGGTTCCGTACCGTGAAGAAATTTGCGGCGGGAGTCTGGCAAGCCTAAGTCACTTCCGGGCTCGCTCTTTGAGAAGGCCTTTGAGCTCATCCATGAATTCCTTCACGTCCTTGAAGTCGAGATAGACGGAAGCAAATCGGACGTAAGCGACTTTGTCGAGCTTCTTGAGCTGCGCCATGAGCAGCTCGCCGATCTCTGTAGTCGTCCGCTCGCGATCTGCAGCTTCGCTGACGAAAGCCTCGGCCTGATCGACAATCGCTTCCAATTTGGCGACCGGCACCGGCCGCTTCTCGCATGCCTTGAGCAGACCCTGCAGAATTTTCTGGCGGTCGAACTTCTCGCGGCGGCCATCCTTCTTGATGACCATGTAGGGAATTTCATCGATGCGTTCGTAGGTGGTGAAGCGGCGATTGCACTTCAAGCATTCGCGGCGACGGCGAATCATGTCGCCGGTCCGCGCTTCGCGCGAGTCGATTACCTTATCATCCAAGTGCGCGCAAAAAGGGCACTTCACTACGGCCTCTCTTTCGATGCTGCGACGTGCTCAGCGTCCGCCAGAAGGTGTTTTTCCTCGGCCTTTTCCTCATCGCGCGCCATACGCCGCAATTCGGCCGTTGACCAACCCTCGCGCAAGAGCAACGGCACTCCCACCAGGGAACATCCGGCGAAGGCGATAAGCCACAAGACGATCGACGCGACTGCCGCGGGCTCCTTTTCTACTCCTAAGATGAGCGTCAGAACAAGGAAACTCGCGGCTTGCGATCCGCCGCCGGCTACCGGCAGCTGCGCCGCCGACCCGACCAGTGTGAACGCCAGCACGAGGATGACGCTGCTGAGACTCAGAGCGGCCAGCGAACCCGCAAATGCATGCGCTGTCCAAAAGTAGACGAACACGACCAGAATCCAGTGCACGGCGGTATAGCCAGAGAGCGCAGCAAGGTCCCACCAAGTCCGGATACTTTGCAGGCCCTCGCTGAAACCTTGCAGCAAGAGCACGACCCTGCCGCGCCAGCCGTGCCGCCATTTGCTATGTTCGAGCCTGGCGGCCAACCACCTGGCGCCATGCTGACGGAAGTACACCAGAAACGAGACAGCAGCAACAATCCCGCCAAGCAAAATGACACCTGCAGAACGAGCGGCCTTAAGTACGAGGTCGTTTTCCGAGCTAACCGTACGATTTTGTTCGAATAACAGGAGCGCAACGATCGCAAGCAGGACCGTCGCCCCCATATCGAAAACGCGCTCCACCACGTAGATCCCAAACATGCGAGGCATCGAGAGGGAGTCTTTTTGCGCGATTAGGACGGGTCGAACCGGTTCCCCGGCCCTACCAAGCAGAAACACACAAGTAAAACCCATGAGTGTGGCGCTATATACGTTGGCGAAGTGGGCCTCGCCAAGTCCGCGGCAGAAACGCACCCATCTGAGCGCCCGGACTGCGTAGCAAATGTATATCGTCAGGAGCGAGAGCACTAGAAGAGAAAGCCGAGCGTGACGAAGCGAAGCTGCAACCAGACCCCAGCGGAACCCCTCCAGCGAGATCGCATTGCGAAATTTGTAGAGCAGGAAAGCCAGCGCAAGAAAAGCAAGAAGGAGGAACAGGTAACGTCGCGAGTTTCGAAGCATCCGGTTTGAACCCTAGCAGCAAGCTTTTGAGAGTGTCAAGGAGCACAACCTCCTCTGTTGCGACTCCGCTCCGATTGGCGCCCAGAAAATGCGATCAGCCAATTTTTGAGTACTCGTTCTTGTGTTTCCACTGCCGGGACGAATAAGATGCCGCGCCAAGGGAACTTTTCGGCCTCAGCCTGCGTTCCATCCAGTGAGGCCGAGTGGTAATGGAGTTTACGAGGCTGAAAGGGATTGCAGCCCGACGCTCAACTGGTGCAGCTCTGTCTCCGGGGCGACGGGCCTTCCTGGGAGGAACTTGTGCGGCGGCACACGCGGCGCGTCCATAACCTCTGTTACCGATTCACGGGCAACGCTGCCGCGGCTGAGGATTTAAGCCAGGACGTCTTCGTTCGCGTCTACCGGACGCTCGCGAGCTATCAAGCCGCGCAAGGTGCCTTCACCACGTGGCTGACCAGCATCACGCGAAATCTGCTGGTCGACCATTACCGCCGCACGCGGCGCGACCGACAGACCGACTCGATTGATGCGCTGCCGCAGTTCGACGAGCACCCTTCCCCGGCACGCACTCCTGATAGCTGGGCCGAGGCGAGCGAATTGAGTGTGCAGGTGCAACGGGCGCTTAGCCGACTTTCGCCTGAACTGCGCGAGGCCGTCATTCTGCGCGATTTGCAGGGACTCGACTACGACGAGATTCGAGTGGTGCTTCAAGTGCCGGAGGGAACGGTGAAGTCAAGAATTAACCGGGGACGCATCGAGTTGGCGCGAATCCTCGAGGAAATGGGCTTTCGCCCCGCATAGGCGCGCAAAGTAGCGAACGAGAAATGAACTGGAACTGCACACTTACGGAAGAACGATTGAGCGACGTCCTCGACAATAGGCTCGTCGGGGCCGACGCAAGCGCCTATTTGGCGCACGCAGCCGGATGCGATCGCTGCACCCGCCTGATCGCGCAGGTGGGTGGCGTCGTGCAGCGCATGCGACAGTTGCCCCAGATTGAAGAGCCGCCGTTTCTTGCTTCCAGGATCATAGCCGCCACGCGTGGCGTGTCGCCGCGAGGGCAGACGGCCAAACGCTGGTTTGCTTGGTTGCCTGCAATCTCACCGATGCGGCTGGCAATGGGCGTTGTAACCGTGGCCGCTTCGTTCTTCGTCGTATTTCACGCAGTCGGCGCGCTGCCACGCAGAATGGCGTTTAATCCGGTGAATTTGTATTACAGCGCAAACCGTCACATACACCTCACCTACGCTCGAGGAGTGAAGATCGTCAATGATTTGCGCGTGGTCTACGTGATCCAGTCGCGGCTCTTTGCCGAGCCTCAACCGAGCGCCGAACCGACGCCAACGCCAGCTGGGCGGCCCGATGCCGCGCCAGAACAACACCCGCCGGACTCCGACGCCCGTCCGAAGTCGCAAGCCGCGCCACCCGCCGGGCACCGCAAGGTGCAAAGCACCGCCGAACTCGCCATGCTGATGATCAGTGGATTGCCACCGAGTCCACTGGATTAAACTCTGAGGAGTGATCTATGAACTGCGCCGTTCATTCCGATGTCGCAGCGACCGGTTACTGCCGACAATGCGGCAAAGCGCTCTGCCCTGGATGTACTCGTGAAGTTGGGGGCGCACTATATTGCGAGACGTGCCTTTCATCCATCGTCTCGGCGGCGCCAGGCGCCCGTGGCAACTCGGGGAGTCACCCGGGCGTGGCCCTTGCGCTGGGATTCATCCCCGGTCTCGGCGCTGTTTATAACGGTGAATACATCAAGGCGCTCATCCACGTTGCGGTCTTCGGGGGCATTATCGCGCTGCTTAATATGGATCTGCCGGGAGGTGCCTACTATGCGTTCCTCGGCATCGGGCTCGGGTGCTTTTATTTCTACATGCCCATCGAAGCGTACCGCACGGCGAAGGCCTGCAGATTGGGTGAGCCGCTGGCGATCGACTCCGCGCCCCAGCAGAAACGCACGCCGATGGGCGCGATCGTCCTGATCGCGCTCGGTGTCATCTTCCTGCTGGCAAATTTCGGCCTGCTGCACAAGGAATGGTTGATCAAGGGGTGGCCGATTGCTCTGGTCGCGCTCGGCGTTTGGATACTCATGGATCGAATGAAAGGAAACGCTTAGGAGCTTAGGTCATGGCAACTCCGGCGGCACCACGCTGCTCGTGCATGCAGTGCCGAACGCGCGGGTTGATCTTTCCCGTGATGCTGATAACGCTAGGCGTGCTTTTTCTGATCGGCGAATATTCACGCTTCAGCTTTCTCGATCTCTGGCCGGTCGCGTTGATCGTTTTGGGAGGGATCTTAGTGTGTCAAGCAATGGTTTCGCGAGAGGGGCATACGGGGCCTTGAAAAACACATGAGCAACGGGGCTCGACGCCGAGGTTCCATCTTTACCGGTCTGCTCCTGATTTTGATCGGTGTACTTTTTCTGCTGGATCGCTTTGATCCTTCATTCGGAATCGGGCACTTGATCCGAGTTTATTGGCCGGTCCTGATCATTCTCTGGGGCGTTGCCAAGCTGGTGGATCATTTCTCCGCGCAGCGCGCCGGGGAGCCGCGGGCACCGCTCCTTTCAGGCGGTGAGGCCGCTCTGATGATCCTGCTCGCGTTTGTGCTCGCCGGTTTCGTGTTTCGCGATTGGATTCGCGAACATGCTGCGGACTTGGACATCGAGATTCCGCCTTTCCACCAGTCCTATTCGCAAACGCGCCAGATCGCCCCGAAGACACTTCCTGCCGGAGCGCACATAAAGATCGAAACGGAGAGGGGGGACATTTCCATTCACTCAGTTGAAGGCAGCGAACTTCGCGTCAACCTGAAGCAAACCGCTTGGGGACCGTCGGAGTCAGCAGCGGACGCGCAGATGCGAAGTGTGGATGTCGTGATCGAGGAGTCCGGCAACGACTACCACATTCATCCGGTTCGCCGGTTCGGTTTTCGAGCTCTCACGAGCACGGATTTGGACGTGGCTCTACCGAAGGCTGTAAGTCTTGATGTCAGTACCGGGCATGGCGATGTCGCAATTGCCGGAATCTCCGGGGGCGTGGTCGCACACTCGGCCAACGGTGATATCCAGATTCATGATGTTGGTTCGGACGTCTCCATCGGGTCGCAACATGGCGATGTGAAAGTTTCGGGTGTTGACGGAAACGTGAAGCTCACCGGCCGAGGCGACGATGTTGACATAAGCAACGTTTCGGGTGACGCCGCGATCGAGGGCGCTTTTGTCGGCTCAGTTCGAATTGCGAATATTGCGAAGTCGACGCGCTGCGTCTCTCCCTGGGCGGACCTAACTGTTGACCACCTCACCGGTCGCCTCGACGCCGATTCCAGTGACATCGCGCTTACCGGTGCCGATGGAGCGGCCAAGCTGATTGCGCACAACAAGGACATCGACGTGAAGAATGTCGCCGGCAAAATCGAGATCTTCAATACGCACGGCGACGTGAAGGTCGCATACAAGGCGCCACCGCGCGAGGATCTCATCGTAAAGAACGAATCAGGGGACACCGATGTTACTTTGCCAGCGCGATCGAGCTTTGGGGTCTCGGCTGTTTCGCGGTCGGGAGAGGTTCAAAGTGACTTTCAGTCTGTGTCGCTAAAAACCTTGAACGAGGAGACTCAGGGTCAAATCAGCGGGCAATTTGGTGGTGCCGGACCAATGCTCAGCATCACTACCAGCTACGGGACGGTTCATCTCCGCAAGGCCGGCTGATCAGCACTTTTGACGCCGAAATCCCGCCCGTCACGTTTTGATTCCGCGAAGACGCTCTATCGCGGAGAAAAACTGCGGAAACGACACTCCCACACATTCGGCATCGCGGATTACGGTATCGCCTTCAGCGGCCAGTGCCGCGACGGCTAGCGCCATTGCGATGCGGTGATCCCCCTCTGGAGCGATTGAGGCGCCGCGCAGCTTTCCTGCGGAACGGCCTTCGACCCGCAATCCATCGGGAAACTCTTCGACGCTTGCGCCCATGGCACGCAGACCTTGCGCGATCGTGCGAATCCGGTCGCTTTCCTTCACGCGCAGTTCCTGCGCATCATGAATCACAATTCCCTTCTCCGTAAAAGGACCCAGAGCGGCGAGCATGGGCAACTCGTCGATCATTTCTGGGACCTGGGCGCCGGAAATCAACCCGCCTTCGAGCGCCGCATGTCGAACCGAAATATCTCCCACGAGCTCACCGTTTCGCGCCTGCAATGATGGCACGCGGATCGGCGCACCGATGGAAACCAGGAAATCAAGCACGCGGGCCCGGGTGGGATTGAGGCCCACATTGTGCAGCATCAGCGACGATTCGGGTAGGATGAGCGTTGCACCGATCAGAAACATGGCCGTCGAAAGGTCGCTCGGGACGGTGAGCTTGCGCGCCACAAGTTTGGGCCTCGGGTGAATCCGGACCACGCCGCGGCTCGTCTCGACGTTTGCACCGAACTCACGCAGTGCCAGTTCGGTGTGATCCCTCGTGCAGACGGATTCGCGAACCGTCGTCACGCCGTCTGCGTAGAGCCCAGCGAAGAGTATCGCTGACTTCACTTGCGCGCTGGGAGTCGGCGGGGTGTAGTCGATTGCACGCAGATTGCCGCCGCGAATTTCGAGCGGGGCGCGGTCGCCCTCGCTGCTTTTGATTTCCGCGCCCATCTGCCGCAGCGGCTCGATGACCCGCCGCATGGGGCGTCGCCGCAGCGAGTCGTCTCCAGTGATCTTGGAGGTGAAGGACTGCCCCGCAAGCACTCCTGCGAGCATCCGCATCGTCGAGCCGGAATTCTCGGCGTCGAGCGTGCGGCGAGGCTCTTTGAGTCCGCCCAGGCCATTACCGGCGATCCGTACAGTCGCTTTATTCGATTCGACTTCAATCCCCAGGCGGCGCACACACTCGAGCGTGCTCTGGCAGTCGGCGGCCGAGGAATAATTTGAGATCTCGGTCGTACCTTCCGACAGCGCGCCGATAATGGCGTAACGATGCGAAATCGACTTGTCGCCGGGCAGCTCGACTTCGCCGTCAATTCTCCCACCGGGTGAAATCGTGCGCTTTCCCATGACGAAAGTCTAACACGCTCGCGAATCGTAATCGTCGCGGCCGCTCCAGCTGGGCGGGGTAATGTCGTTGACGAAGTCCCGGTTTCTTGCTAGAAACATATGTTTGGTGGGGCGGTTCTCGCGACTACTAGCTCCCGTTCCGGGAGCCTTTTATCCTGAGGGAAGGACATTCACATCGAGGAAATCGGCTGCCTTGCGGGTGTGGACGGACCACCAGAAGCCATGATTATCGTTGCTCTCCCGTAATCATCTGAAAATCGCTGATGGCATACTCGGACGGAGGATCACTGATGCATAACAGATTCATTAGCGCCCGGCTGGCGGACATGCGGGCGCTGGGGCGCCGCTTCTTCGGGCTGCGGACCATCCCAGGCGCGATGCTCGCGTTGATTGGCGCGAGCGGCGCTCGCGCAGACCAAGGTGGCGAAGCAAGTCTGAAGCTGCCCGATTTGAAGAGCGTGCAGTTTCTTGGTCTGAACGGACATCAGCTGCTGCTCTGGGGCATTCTCTTCTGCGTGTTCGGTCTGTGCTTTGGGCTGACGATTTACGTAAGGCTGAAGAATCTTCCCGTCCACCGCGCGATGCGCGAGATTTCCGAGCTGATCTACGAGACGTGCAAAACCTACCTCGTCAATCAGGGCAAATTTCTTTTTCTGCTCTGGATTTTCATCGCGGCGGTGATCGTCCTCTACTTCGGCGTGCTCCGGCACTACGCGGCGATTCAAGTCGCAATCATTCTGTTCTTCAGCGTCGTCGGAATTCTTGGGAGCTACGGAGTGGCTTGGTTCGGAATCCGCGTGAACACGTTCGCGAACTCGCGCACAGCGTTCGCAAGCCTGGGCGGCAAGCCCTATCCGATTTACCAGATTCCATTGCGGGCGGGCATGAGCATCGGGATGATGCTGATCAGCGTGGAACTTCTGATGATGCTCTTCATCCTGCTTTTTGTACGCGGGGACTACGCGGGACCCTGCTTCATCGGATTCGCCATCGGCGAATCGCTCGGCGCTGCGGCGCTTCGGATTGCAGGCGGTATTTTCACCAAGATCGCAGACATCGGCTCGGATCTGATGAAAATTGTCTTCAAGATCAAAGAGGACGACGCTCGCAACCCCGGCGTGATCGCGGACTGCACGGGCGACAACGCAGGCGACTCGGTCGGGCCCAGCGCCGATGGGTTCGAGACTTACGGCGTCACCGGCGTCGCGCTGATCACGTTCATTTTGCTCGGCGTTTCGAACCCGGTCGTACAGGTGCAATTGCTGGTGTGGATTTTCGTGATGCGCATCGCGATGCTCGTCGCGAGCGCCGTGGCGTACTTCTTGAACAGCGCGATCTCGAAGGGCCGCTATGGCAATGCCGACAAGATGAACTTCGAAGCACCGCTGACATCTTTGGTTTGGATCACGTCGATCGTTTCGATCGCCCTAACATTTCTGATTTCCCGCTACATAATTCCGGATCTCGCCGGCGATACCACGCAATGGTGGAAACTCGCGACGATCATCTCCTGCGGAACGCTAGCCGGTGCGATCATTCCGGAACTCGTAAAGGTCTTCACATCGGTTGAGTCGAGACACGTGAGAGAAGTTGTGGCCTCGGCGAAAGAGGGCGGCGCGTCTCTCGACATCCTGTCGGGCTTCGTAGCGGGCAATTACTCCGCATACTATCTCGGATTGACGATGGTCATCCTGATGACCCTCGGGTATCTGGTGAGCACGAATGGTCTGGACAACCTCATGATTGCGGCGCCCGTATTCGCGTTCGGCCTCGTAGCGTTCGGTTTCCTAGGGATGGGACCCGTGACGATCGCGGTCGACTCCTATGGGCCGGTCACGGACAACGCACAGTCGGTCTACGAACTGTCGCTGATCGAGAGCGTTCCCAACGTGAAGGATGAGCTAAAGAAGGAATACAGCATCGACGTGGACTTCCATCGCGCGAAGGAGATGCTCGAGGCAAACGACGGCGCTGGAAACACGTTCAAGGCGACTGCAAAGCCAGTGCTGATTGGCACAGCTGTTGTGGGCGCGACCACGATGATCTTTTCGATCATCATGGCGTTGACGAACGGTCTGCAGACCAACAAGGAGATGCTGTCGCTTCTCCATGCTCCGTTCGTGCTCGGACTGATCACCGGCGGCGCGATGATTTATTGGTTCACGGGCGCTTCCACGCAGGCAGTGACCACAGGCGCTTACCGCGCGGTGGAATTCATCAAGGCGAATATCAAACTTGAAGGAATTGAAAAGGCTTCGGTAACCGATAGCAAGAGAGTGGTCGCTATCTGCACGCAATACGCGCAGCGTGGCATGTTGAACATCTTCATCGCCGTCTTTTTTGCGACGCTTGCCTTTGCGTTCATCGAGCCGTTTTTCTTCATCGGCTACCTGATCTCTATCGCCGTATTTGGGCTCTACCAGGCGATTTTCATGGCCAATGCCGGCGGCGCTTGGGACAACGCGAAGAAGATCGTCGAGGTAGAGCTGAAACAGAAAGGCACGCCGCTGCACGACGCCACTGTCGTCGGCGACACCGTCGGCGATCCTTTCAAAGACACGTCCTCAGTAGCGCTGAACCCGGTGATCAAATTCACGACGCTGTTCGGATTGCTCGCGGTCTCGCTGGCGGTCGATCTCAGTTCTCAAAATGCTGTGTTGACCCGCATCTTGGCAGCGGTCTTTTTCCTCGTCTCTTTCTTCTTCGTCCACCGATCATTCTTCGGAATGCGAATCAAGGCCGGGGGCGAGTAAGCGGCGGTCTATCACTGGAAGTGGCGGGGGGAGGGGCAAACCCTCCCCTTCTTGTTTTCTGTGCGAAATCTGCTAGGACTTCATTAATCCAAGGAATTGCCGCGGGTCGTTCGCGAAACCGGGGAAAACAGAATTCAAATCGCGGCCGCCTAGATGGTTCGTCATGATTTCGCCGAGGACACTTCGGTAATCCGTGGTAACTGCCAGGTCGCGGCCCTGATAGAGCTTTTCTTCGCTCATTCCCGGCCAGCGCGTGTAGACCTTGCCGCCTTTCACATCTCCACCCATAACGAACATGCAGTTCGCGTGCCCATGATCGGTGCCGCGATTGCCGTTTTCGTGCGCGGTGCGGCCGAATTCCGACATGCTGACGAAAACGACGTCGCCCATTCGATCGCCCAAGTCCTGATAAAATGCGGCGATTCCCTGCCCCAGGTCGCGCAGCAAATTCGAGAGCTGTCCCTGTACGCCGCCTTCATTAACGTGGTGATCCCAGCCGCCGCTATCGAGAAACGCGACTTCCAGGCCGATGTCCGCCTTTAGCAGTTCCGCGATCTCCATCAGGCTTTTCCCGAAGCGGCTCGTCGGATACTCCGCGCCGTTTTCCGCCTGGTACGAATCCGGATTGATCTTCTTCAATTGGTCGATCGCTTCGAACGTCTCCTGGCCGACCCCGCGCAGCGCCTGATCCAGCGTCTGCGCGTACATCGCCTCGAATCCGCCTTCGACGGTCTGCTGCGGCCCGAACATCTTGAACTGCTTCAAATCCGGAATCGCGACGGCTGGGGCGCTTCCGGCGAGCGTGCGCGGGAGATACGGACCAAACGCTACGGCGCGAAACGGCGACGCGTGCTCTTCCGGCATCGCCCGCATCGCGCGATTGAGCCATCCGTCCTCCGTCGACTTCAATCCGGGCGTGCCGGACTCCATGAAATCCTGCGCGTCGAAATGCGAACGCGTCGGATCGGGCGAGCCCACGGCCTGCACGATCGCGAGTACGCCATTCTGAAAAAGCGGCTGGAGCGGCTGCAGGCTCGGGTGCAACCCAAAGAAACCGTCGAGGTCGATGGCAGCCTCCGCGCCGCCGCGACGCGGCTCGGGGATCGCGATCGTGGGACGCAGGCGGTAGTATTCCGGCTCGGCAAATGGCACGACGACATTCAACCCATCCATCGCGCCGCGCTGGAACAGCACGACCATCTTCTTCTTGTTCGGACCGGAGGTCTCGGCGACGGCGCGCTGAAGAAACGCTGGCAGCGAGGCCATTCCCAGCATCGCGATCCCACCATTCTTGAGGAAGTATCGCCGCGAGATGTTCATCGCAGTCCTCCTTGCAACTTCACCTATCGCCGTTGAAACTCCGGCGCTCCGAGCACTAATCCCGAAAGCAGCCCTTCATTAACTTGCATGATGGGATCGTCGAGGCTCGCTCGTAAAACCTGCGGATCGCTAAGCCTGGCTTCAAGAGTCTGGTGCGTGGACGGATCGACTTGCCCGTTGAGAAACAGCTCCTCGGAACGCGCAAGGGCGAGCTGCGGATCCTTGGAAGCATCGTCTCCGAACATCGGTTGCAGATTGACTGTTGTCCCCGGCATACGGCCGCTCGCCAAGGCGAGCGCGAAATTCAGCCGATTCAAGAGAGCACCCGTGTTGACCCATGTAGACGCCTTGTCCGAGTATCCCGTCGGTGGTTGGCACTGGAACAGCGGCTCGCCCATGCGCCCAACCCATTGCACGAGCGGCAACGAAACTGTCACCTCCGAGTCGAGGGCGCGTGCTGTGCTCACCACAAGTTCGAACGGCGTCTTCACTTTCGCGCGATACGCTTCCTTCGACCAAAACGCCGGCGAGTAGATCATCGCCTTGAGAACGGTGCGAATGTCTCCGCCGCTCGAACTGTACGCGCCGGCCATGCGGTTCACGAGCGCCTGTGGAGGATTATCCGACACGAAATGCCTCGCTAATTCCGCCGAGATGAATTTCGCCGTGTGTGGATCGTTTGCCAGCATCTTCAGCGCTTCTTCGCCGTCTTTTTCGCCACCATAGTTGAACGTGTGACCCATTACAGTTTTCTTGCCTTCGGCATGAAATTCCGCCTTGAATATGAAGTCGGGGTCACGCCGCGGCGCGCGAACGGTCCATCCGCTGAGGCAGCGCGCCATTTCGATCACGTCTTGCTGGCTGTAACCAGCGTCGACGCCGACGGTGTGAAGCTCCATCACTTCGCGGCCATAGTTTTCGTTTAGTCCGCGATCCTGCTGTTGACGAGCTTCGCCGGCCTGTGAGCCCGGGAATCCGGCGCCCGGAGACAGCGGAGCAAATCCTCCGAACAGCCTCTGATAGCGCTCGCGGCGCATCGCGATTTCCTGTCTGTACGCCTGAAAGGCGGCCGGATCGACGCTCAGCCAGTTGTCGAGATAAAAGAGCATCGCGGGGCTCTTTGCCGTGGCCGTCAGCAAATCGTCGAACTTGCCCATCGTGTGCGGCCGAATCGTATCCCGCACATAGGATGTGAGCAGCCAGCGGTCCGCGCCCTTGCCCGCAAAAACGTTGAAATGGTTGAACCAGAAATCCTCCATCACGGCTTCGAGCTGCCGGTTGCTGTAGATCGCCCGGTCGACCTTCGCCATCGCAAGCTCGGCGATGATGCGATTGGGGCCTTGAATTTTCGCAAGCTGCACCTGCGCCTTATCGATATTGTCGATTCCCGACTCCATCGACTGAGTTTCCGCCATCGCCGCGCGGCGCTTCTCTTGAATTTGCGCTTTGTATTCTTCCTTCGTCACGCCCTCTTGTTTGGCTGCCAGCGCCGGAGGCGGAAATTCGTCCAGCAGCTGCTTTGAAGACTTCTTCAGCGTTGGATATTTTTCGAGGCGCTGATCGAGAGCCGAATCGGCGATCGAATCCGGATTCAGTTGCTGATCGATCCATTTCTCGAGGCCCATCTGGCGAATCCGCTCGACGTCCCCAGGGCGCGGGCCGTAGGCCAGGCGGTTCAAGGCGTGGACGATGGCCTCATTTTCCGTCAGCTCAGTAACTGGCAAATGGCCTTTGAACTTTTTGTCGACGGCAGCGGTATCTGCATTGGCAGGAGGGGACTTGTGTTTGTCCGCGCGAACGTTTGGCGCTCCGACCGCGGTAATTGCGATCGCAGTCGCCGCTACCGCAATAGCGAGGAATGCGCCACTCGCGACTTCACGCAACCGCACAAGCCCGCCAGACGCTTGACCTCTATTGACATTCGTTCGGTCTTCGGTGAGGCGCGCTATGGTCGGCTTCATGCTCGTTCCCGTTAGTTTAACCCCCGGGACGACCAATAGTTGCGCCTTGCCACTAACAGTAAATAAAGACGGAGAAACGGCTTAGGTCAGGATTGCAATCGAAAAAGCAGCCTTTCGAGCTTCTGTCTGTCTTCCGGTCTGAAGTGTAGGAACTCGATCCCCATCCCCTGCTCGTTGGCGTGGCGGACGGAACACTCCGCCTCAAACGAACTAGCGGCCCACGTCATCCGCAAAATCAAGTTTGTGCCGGGTGACAGTCGATCATTTGTACGGCAGAACATCCCGCCCAGGCCTATCACACTCGCGATGCCTTCGAGTACATTTCCGTTCTCGCGGCCGGACACACGAATCCCGAAACCCTCGGGCACCACCATGCGCTGATAACGGCGCGATTCGACCGTTTTGACCGATTTCTCGCTCACTGCTTTCCGCTATTCCAGCTGAGCGGAGCGAAAACCGTCGAGGGTCCAGAAGTCCTGCGCTTCGTGATGGCGTAACACGTAGTAATTGCCGTCATCGGCGCGGACCCGGAAATAGCTGGCTTCGGGGGAATACCATCGACCGTCCAATTCGTCGACTTGGAACTCTCGTCCCCGAATCACGAATCGGAGGGGCCGTTCGTCTGCACGGTGCCCCGCGTAGCACTCGACGTGGATTTCGCTCATCGTGCGCCTCCGCGGAGTGGAAGGGTGTCCACCGCAGAAGACTGCCTACTACTTTCTATAGTTTACCAGCTACGGCGCGCTTCGCAACCGGCCACTGCCGGCCTACGGCATGAGAACCGTGACTCGGCGGCCCGCTCTGGCTTCGTCTGCTGCTTCGGCATTATACGCCGCTCCCAGCATCACAATAAGCGCCGTCAAGAACATCCAGAGGAGTAGACCGATCGCAGACGCCAACCCGCGATAAACGACGTCGTACGGCATCTTGCGGACGTACCAGCCGAATGCGATGTCGGCGGCCCACCATAGCACTGTCGACACGGCCGCCCCGGGCAGTAGCGCCCGGAATCCCCGATGTCCCGGGCGCCCAATCCGATAAAGCAAAACGAGTACGCCCATCGCGAGGACAAAAACCACGGCCACGTAAGCAGCGCTTTCAATTTCGCGGGTGAAGTTCGGCGAACCGATTTGAAACAGCCGCGCCGATCGAATTTGCCGGCCGAACACAGTCAGCACGATCACAGCCAGCATCGGCACAATGGTCAAACACAAAAGCCCGAGCGCCCGAAGCTGTCGCGCCCAATACTCGGGCCTGAGCAAGTCGCCCTCGATCACCCGGAATGCCTCCATATATCCCACCATCACCTGCGTACCGGCGAGTAACGTGCCACCCAATCCCAGCGAGAACCATCGCCACGGATGCACCGCTTTCCGGACGAAATAGTCGGCCACCACGCGCGAGCTCCCTGGAGGAAGAATCACGGCTAACCGGTTGGGGATTTCCTTCAGCGCGTCCGGAAAAAGTGAGGTCGCCCCCAGCAAGCCAAGCGCGAGCAGCAGGAGTGGAAAGAAAGCCAGAAACATATTGAACGCAATGGCCTGGCCCAGCGTGAAGCAATCAGGGAAAATGCGACCCACGGCGCCCGCCAAATTCCTAAGGATCGCACCCTTCTTCATTGCGTGGGATTATACGGGAACGACCGGAATCCACGAACGCTCTTTCACGATCGACCGTTGTTGCGCGCCCTTGCCGCAGCGCAATCTCACAGAGTAAACTGCTGGGCCAATGTCAACACAACCGAAGAGCGCAACCACGCGCAGCGAAGAGGTGGTCCGCAAACACCAGCAATATCTTTGGCCGGCCGTCACAAACTACTATCGCGAGCCGCTGGTCGCCGATCATGCCTCGATGCAGTACGTCTGGGACATTGAAGGCAATCGGTACCTTGATTTCTTTGGCGGAATTCTCACGATCGGCGTGGGCCACTGCAATCCCAAGGTAACGTCAAAGATCAAAGCCCAGGTCGACAAGCTGCAACATACCTCGACGCTCTACCCAAACGAAGCCATTGTGTCCCTCGCGGAGAAACTCGCGCAAATCACTCCCGGCCAATTACAGAAGAGCTTTTTCACAAGTTCGGGCACGGAAGCAAACGAGGCCGCCATTCTGCTGGCGAGAATGGTGGGGCCGAGCTACGACGTCGTTGCGTTGCGCCACGCGTATTCGGGCTCATCGGCTCTGGGCAAGTCGGTTACAGCGCAGGCCGCCTGGCGCAAGGGTGGGGTCGTCAGCGTGGGAATTTCACATGCGGTAAATCCCTACTGCTACCGCTGCCCCTTGCACCTGAAATACCCCGACTGCGGCGTTGCCTGCGCGAGCGACGTTGAGAACCTGATTCAGACAGGCACAAGCGGTTCCATTGCAGCGTTCATCGCAGAGCCAATTCAAGGCGTCGGCGGTTTCATTACCCCTCCGCCTGAATACTTCAAGATGGTTTACCGCATCGTCAAGAATTACGGCGGACTTTTCATCTCGGATGAGGTACAGACCGGCTTCGGCCGCACCGGCAAGAAATGGTTCGGCATCGAGCAGTGGGAAGTGACACCCGATATCATCACCTGCGCGAAGAGCATGGCCAACGGCGTTCCGGTTGGTGCAACGATCACCACCGCCGAACTTGCAGGCAAATTCCAGGGCCTGACGATCTCCACTTTCGGGGGGAATCCGGTCACGTCGGTTGCCGCGCGAGCGGTGATCGAAGTCATCGAGGAGGAAAATCTCCTCGAGAATGTTCACGTCGTCGGCACCTACTTCCGCAAGAAGCTTGAAGAACTTCAGCAAAAGCATGCGCTGATCGGGGACGTTCGGGGCATGGGGCTCATGCAGGGCCTCGAGCTCGTTCGCGACCGCAAAACAAAAGAACCTGCGCCGGCCGAAACGGCGGAATTGATGGAACGCGCGCGCGCCAACAGCCTGCTCATCGGCAAGGGCGGACTCTACGGTAACGTGATTCGGCTCTCGCCGCCGCTCAATATCGCAAGGGCAGACGTCGACGAGGCAGTGCGCCTGCTGGACAAATCACTCGGAGAAGTTCGAATATAGAGGAATCAGTTCTTGCGGCTAACTGGGAGAGGAAGTCCCACGGCTGGATTGTTCGATCGCGAAATCTACTTGGACATTGAAACTCTGCGCCTTTCCCACGAGGTCGAGGGTGGGTGGGGTAACATCCCCGGATTCGGTTTGGCGGTCGCGGTCACGTGGGATAGGGACCAGGGATTTCGCCGTTGGTTTGAAGAAGACGCCGCGCAGCTGATTTCCGAACTCGCGGGCTTCACTCGAATCGTCACATTCAACGGCAATCGTTTCGACCTGGAAGTGCTCCGCAAGTATGCACCCGTCGACGCTCTTCGCCAGCGCTCGTTTGACGTCCTCGAGGAGCTGTACAAACAACTCGGTCACCGCGTGAAACTCGACCAATTGGCGAGAGAAACGCTCGGTTCAGCCAAGAGTGGCGATGGCATGCAGGCGGTTGCGTGGTGGCGCGCCGGTCAAAAGGAGCGCGTCGCCGACTACTGCGAACAGGACGTCGCGATCTTGCGTGACTTGGTCGCGCACGGCCGCGCGAAGGGCTACGTCACCGTATCGTCGCGACGGGTAGTTGTAGAATGGGATGTGTAGCCCGGGGCCTGCCTCGCGGCATTCCCCACTGATGTATTCTTCTGAATGATGCCGCTTTCGATCGGAACTATTCGCAATTCCACGTTGGCACTCGCCGCCATCACCATAGCGTTGATCTCCTCGGTCGGCACTTTGAGTGCGCAACAAGCCGCCTCGAACGACACCGCGGAGCGTGTTCACTGGAAAGCGGTAAGCGAGGCTCAAGTGAAGCTCGACGATAAGACGCCCCTTGGATGGAACGTCTTCCAGCCCGACAAGAAGGACAAAAGAGGCGGAAAGAAGAATTCTGACCTGGTCCTCGTGTTATTGGGCCACCGTTATCTGATGATCGACATGCGAGCGCGCCTCGTCTATGAGGTGCCGCTCTCAAGTCTTGTGGTTCGAGGCGCGGATTTGGAGAGCGGCGATTTGGCCCAACAGAATTTACTGGTCCCAAGCAGTGAGTGGACCGAGCGGGATGTGGGCCCCGCGGAGCTGATTCGCTTCACATTGGGCGACTACGGGCGCGTCCTCGAAGTTTCGCTCCCGCACCCGCCTGATATGCGCCCGTTCTACTGATCTCGGACCTCGCCTCGGCTCCTCAAGCTTATCCAAACCATCCACGCGACCGTCGCGATCATGCCAAGCCAGCCGAGGACGCGCACAGCATGAGCGATCTGCGTGTCATGATCGAGCAGGCCGAACTTGCCGAAGAGGTAGTTCCAATCATGGATCACGTTGTCGGAATCACCGACCGTGAGGAGTTGCAGTTCCTGAGCGCGTGCATCCGCCATGTAAACCGAGATTGGCAGCAACTGCTCGAAAAAGAAGAACAAGCAGAATGTTGTTCCCATCACTTGCCGCTGAAAAATGAAGAATGTTGCCAACATCAACGGAACACCCAGCTGCAGCAGCGTGCCGCCCGCCACCGCAAGGAACTCACCGAAGAAGCGAAACAGAAGGTGGCCGCCTTCGTGGATGGGAATGAACACAAGATCGATCATCAGCAGAGGGCCGCTGCCTTTGGCCGCTTGCAGCAAAAACAAGCCATAGAACGCGCCAGCGACGATGAGCGCCGCCAGCGGAACGCGCTGCCATCCCTCCTCAAGCGGTTCGAGGAAAGGAAAACGCTCGACCCAGGTGTCCGGAACGCGCATTTGAATCTCGCCCCTAAAACGATCGTAGCATCACGTCGCAGAGCGCAACCCGAGGCCGCGAGAACATGCATCGTGGAATGCAACCCATTCACAAGCTAAACGGATTTGAAGCCAGATCAGCGGTTGGAAACGCCGACAACCCAGGGAATGCCGACGAGGCCTTCTTGCACTTTGACGTCCACAAAATCGCCTGGATGATAGCTATCGAAGTCGCTGCGATCGATTGAAATACGCTCTAAACGGTGCCCTTCGCGCCAAGACGTAACCACGAGCCGGCGAATCGGCAAGGCTCCCGCCATCGCGAACTTTCCAACCACGCGCTCATGCTCGACCTGCGGTGGGCCGCGATCCAAGGCGCCGTTCGCGACCAGCAAAATGGCAAGCAGCCACGGGATCGGCACGAGACCGTAGTAAACGCGCTTGAGCGCCTCAACCGCCGCGTGTCGCAGCGCGCGTCGCTCCACCCAAATTGCCAGCCCCAGTGCCGGGAAGAACAGGACTCCGATGAAAATCAATACGCTATCAAGCTCGACCGGCGGGTAGCGCACGCTCGCAGCCACAAACGCGAGTGCTCCAAGAACAAAAACGGCCGTCCGATTCAGCAAACGCTTGCGCAGGAAAAGTTCGGCGGCAGCTGTGCCGAGTCCGCATGCCCCGCAAATGTCTGCCTCGCGCTCGGCGCCGCAATTCAAGCATCGCGTCATTTTGCGGGTCGAATACTCGCGGGAGGGCTATTGAGGCACACCATGTTCTCGTCGCGG
The DNA here is from genome assembly GCA_035622875.1 of Candidatus Acidiferrales bacterium. Lineage (GTDB taxonomy): Bacteria > Acidobacteriota > Terriglobia > Acidiferrales > UBA7541 > Palsa-295. The sequence continues at coordinate 28,494 of DASPUN010000026.1, read as the reverse complement.
CCGTTAGCCAGAAGCTGGCAGTCGATCTCCTGCGCGCTCCGCACGGCCTGGTCGTAATTCGAGCCTGACGCCGTGGCGCAGTGCGTCGATCCCTTGAAATTCACGCACACTTCGTACCGCTCGCGCGTCTGCTGGAGCGAGGAGTACGCCAGCATGCCGATCAGAGCCACGCCACCCAGCGCCATAATCCAGCGAACGTGATTTGATTTCTGGGCCATAGCCTCGAGAGCTTTAGTCTAACTCCGTGCCATCGCAATCTGGACGTCGCGTGCCACACCTCATCCCGCCACCTTGCCGGCCGCTTCGGCTCGCCGCGTCAATTCCTGGCGAATGTGTTTTTTTAGATGCGGTGCGAGCGAGTCGAGGCCAGCGATGTCTTTCAAGTCGCGCAGTGTAAGATTGGGCAAAAATGCACGGACACATCCTGGCGGCGTATGCGGATTTCGAACCAGCGCCGCCCGAATGTTGTACTGGCACGACCACTTCGGATGCTGAGCGATCGCTGCCACCACCCGTTCCGGCACACCGGTCTTCGCAAGCACCTTCAGGATCTGACTTTCTGTCAAGAACGGGTTGCCGAGCGCCAGCTTGATCGCCTGCGCATGCCCTTCCGCAAGGATTGCGCCTGCCACGCGCGACGGCCCGCGCCTCGCAAGAGTCAATTTTTCTCCCACTGGCAGGTGGGGTATTCGCGTCAGTATCACCTCTTCTGCCACGCGACGAATATCCGCCGGTGCCGATGGCAGCAGACTCAGCCGCACAAGATCGAAGAGATACAATTGACGGACAGCCGCGAGCGCGAACCGCTTGGGCGTCCGCGGATGCCGCGCCAGCCGCAGCCGGACCGCCTCGCTGGAAGTCCACTTCCCCGCCGCAGCGACGGCGCCGAGCACGCTCGCGGGCAAATCGAGGCGCTCCAACAGCAGCGTCACGTGTGGCTCTTCCATGTTGGGATTTTCGAGCAGCGCGAGCAAGACCTCCTCGCTCGCTTCGTGAACGAGCGATTTCAGCTCCTCGCTCGATGCCGATCTCGCGTGTCCGACCCGCTCGTCTGTTTCAGGCGGCATTTCCCTTTGCACCGCTGAGGCGCATCGCCATGCGCACCGCTGCCTCGGCGGGCGAGACCTCGACTGACACCGCGCACGCCCGAGGAAGCTGCTGTTTTAGCTCGGCTTCAATCGCGGCATCGTAGAACTTCGAGCGGCCGTAAACTCCGCCGACTTTGGCAAGCCCGAACACGCTTTCAGACCAACCGAGTTCTCTTGCCACTGCCGCCGCTAATTTCACCAGTTCCCCCGCGGCGCCCGTCATGATCTCACGGCAAGCCGCGTCTCCTTTGTCGGCAAGCTCCGCGACCAGGGGAAACGTCTTTGGGAAAACATCGTCCGGGTTCTTGGCGATTTGCTCGGCGAGCGAATCCCAACCGCTGCACTGGTGCAGCGCAAAAATTCCTTTGGAGAGCTCCGTCGCCGGTCCCCGGTGCTCCTCAGCCAAGGTCACGGCTCGCACGGCGCGCCGGCCGATGTCAAAAGCGCTTCCCTCGTCGCTCACCCACGGCCCTCGACCGCCCGCTCGCGCAGTCCTGCCTGCTGCATCCCGGCCGAAAGCCGCCGACCCGGTTCCGGCCAGCAGGATCACGCCCTCGCCGGAGCCGAAAGCGGCTTCAAGGGCAATCTCGAGATCGGTCGTCACGCGAATCGTCGCGTTGGGATAGCTCCCCTGGAGAAAGGTCGTCACGCGCCGCACCACGCCGGGTCGCCCCGCTCCTCCGAGCCCCGCGCATACGGCTCGCACTTGGCCGGCGTGAATCTTGGCCTTCGCCAGAACTCTGTCGCCTGCATCGCTGAGCGCGAACCACGCTCGCGCGTATCCCGTGCGTAGCGGGTTGGACGGTCCGGCGCTCGCTCGCGCTACGACGCACCCTTCGGCGTTCGCCAGAATGCAATCCGTCTTCGAGCCACCACCGTCGAAACCCAAAAAGTACGACGCTTCACTATCCGAAGTCTTCTTTGGCATCCGTGCCTTTCACTTCGCTTGACAGCCTCGAAATCCGGCGGTTAGCATCGCCCGACCCGCCGGCGCCTCGCCATGCAAATCCGCCCATTCGATTTCGCGATCATTCTCCTGTATCTCGCGGGCATCACGCTTTTCGGCGTCCGGTTCCGGCGCGGTCAACAAACCCTGCGAGACTACTTTCTCGGCGGCCGCTCGGCGCCTTGGTGGGCACTCGCGTGCTCCATCGTCGCCACGGAAACCTCCACGCTTACAATCATCGGCACACCTGCCATCGCCTATAGCGGCAATCTGGGTTTCCTACAACTCGTTATGGGCTACTTGGTCGCGCGGGTAGTTCTATGTGCGGTTCTAGTCCCCCAGTATTTCCGTGGGGAATTCTACACGGCGTACCAGCTTCTCGAAAAGCGCTTCGGCGTTCCGATGAGGCGCGCTGCGGCGCTCGTGTTCATGATCACGCGCGCTCTCGCGGAGGGCGTGCGCATCGCCGCAATCGGAAAAGTTGTGAGCGTCGCATTTGGTACAGGCGATCGATGGTCGATAGTCATTGTCGCGGCTCTTACGGTGATTTACACGTTTGAGGGCGGAATGCGAGCCGTGATTTGGACCGATGTGATACAGCTCGCGCTGTATCTAACGGGCTCGGTTGCCGCCTTCGTTCTTTTGCTGCACCGAATTCCCGGCGGCTGGCTCTCGGTCGCGCATATCGCAGCTGCCGCAGGAGGAAAGTTGCGCGTCTTTGATTTCGGCATCAGCCTGACGCGCACTTATACCTTTTGGTCGGGCCTCCTCGGCGGCACATTCCTTACAATGGCAAGTCACGGCACCGATCAAACCATGGTGCAGCGCTTGCTCGCGGCGCGGAACGAACGCGATGCGAAAACCGCGCTGCTTTCGAGCGGCGTATTGATCTTTGCGCAATTCGCCCTGTTCCTCGTGCTGGGCGTAATGCTCTTCGCCTATGCGCAACACGCTCCGTTGCCGATCCCTGGCGGCGACACGGACCGCGTTTTCCCAGAGTTCATCGTGCGCGAAATGCCCGTTGGTATTGCGGGCCTGGTTCTCGCATCGATTTTCGCGGTCGCCATGTCCAATGCGAGCGGCTCGCTGAACTCGCTGGCTTCGTCGAGCATGATCGATTTCGGCGGCGATCGCACCGCCACTGCCGCCACGCAGCAGGTCAGGCGGTCGCGCTACGCGACGCTCTTGTGGGGACTGATTCTCGGCGCGCTCGGCTTGGCGCCTTGGGGACACGTCCTCGAAGCGGGGCTGACAATTGCGTCGATTACCTACGGCGGGCTGCTCGGCGTCTTTCTTCTCCGCCTCTGGAATCGGCGCGCGAACCAGACCGGCGCCCTGGTCGGCCTCGTAGCGGGAATCGCCGCGATGGTCACAGTAAGATTCGCGACCCACCTAGCCTACACTTGGTATGTTCTCTTCGGCACGCTCATCACATTTGCGGTTGGTTCCGTCGTAAGCATGCTCAGCCAAAACACGGTCGACGCATAAGACCCGACCGATCGACGCGTGATTTCACTTATACAGGAGATACTTCTCGCGCACCCGTCGGAATTTGTCGAGATCGTCAGACCACCCTGCCACGATGCCGGCCGGCGCATCTCCCCGCTTCAGTCGCTCGGATGTTGAACGCGACCCGACCAGCGTATCGATCTTCTCGATCTTGAAGCGCTCCGGGTACAGCCGCCGGAGTGCATCCGCGATCTCAAGTCCCATTCGCATCGAACGAAAAGAATTTCGGTCGGTGACCTCCATCTCAACGCCGCTGCACAATTGCCCACTGTAAAGGCTGCCTGCGGGGGTAAATTGTGCCGCCGCGAATCGCATACCGGGAATCGCGCGCCGCTGCATTTCCGCAGCAAGTTGGTCCGAGCGAATCCAGGGCGCTCCCACAACCTCGAATGGCGTATCCGTGCCGCGTCCCACGGAAACTCCGCCTGCCTGCAGGATTTCAATGCTCGGATAGAGAAACGCCTCGTTGACCGTGCGCAAATTGGGTGATGGCGGAACCCATCTCAATCCCGTTTGATCGTAGGTTTCCTCTCGAGGCCAATCTCGCATGGCAATCACGCGCAGATTCGCGCCGATATGATTTTCGCCGTTGAACATCTCCGCAAGCTCGCCAATCGTCATCCCGTAGCGCACCGGCATCGGGAAATACGCTGTAAACGAAATCCGGTCCGGGTCCAGCATTGGCCCTTCGAGGACTTCCCCGCCGAGAGGATCCGGGCGATCGAAGACCACGAATTCGATATGGTGCTTCGCAGCCGCTTCCATGCAGTACGCCATCGTCGTCACATACGTGTAGAAGCGCACTCCCGCATCCTGAATGTCGAAAACGAGCGTGTCGATCCCTTTCAGCATTGCGTCGGTTGGCCGCTGAGTCTCGCCGTAAAGGCTGTAGATTGGCACGCCTGTCGCTGCGTCGGTCGCATTCGCGACTGTCCCCTCAGAAGTCCCTCCGAGGCCATGTTCCGGGCTGAAGATCGCGACCAGCTTCACGTCCGCGCGTCCTGCAAACATGTCGATGGTGCGATGACCAAATGCATCCACGCCGGTTTGGTTGGTGATGATGCCAATTCTCCTGCCCGCGAACGGCTCGGCGCTCATTCCTTCGTAGACCTCAACGCCCGTCTTGACGCGCTGCTCCGAGACGATCTGCAAAGGCTTCAAATTCTGCGCCGGAGACGGCACCGAGGCGATGGCAATCCAAAAGATTTCTGCCGCCGCGACTATCAGAATGGATTGAGAACGGAAACGAAACATCACGAGCGACGCTCGATTGTGCCGCATGAAAGCGCGTGCTATATACAGCTACGGGATGCAGGCGTCAACAAGACGGCCCTGGGCGGAATTTGCGCACAAATTCGGACCGTTCGCGATGGCGCTCGTCCTTCCCGCATTATTCTCTCTCATGACGCCTTCCGCTCGCGCCCAAAAAAGTTCGCGCGCCAAAACGCCGCCCGCGGCCTCGTCCAAATGGGTCGAGCAGACCCTCAAGAAAATGACTCTGCGCGAAAAGCTTGGCCAGATGCTGATGGTCACGTATTTCGGCGTCTTCAAGCCCGCCGACAGCCCTGAGTTCAAGGAGCTTCTGCACCAGGTCGACGACAATCGCGTTGGCGGACTCATCATCGTCACCGATCGCGGCCCCCTCGGCCTCGAGCGCAGCCAGGTCTACCCAACTGCCGTGATCACCAACGAGCTGCAGCGCCGCTCCAAAATTCCTCTGCTTATCGGCGCGGATTTCGAATCCGGCACGGGAATGCGCCTCGACGAAGGCACTTCCTTCCCATCGGCTATGGCCATCGGCGCCACGGGCGACCCGAAGCTCGCCTACGCGGCGGGTAAATACACCGCTCTGGAAGCGCGCGCCGCAGGCGTTCAGTGGATTTTCGCGCCGGACGCGGACGTTAACAACAATCCGGACAATCCGATCATCAACGTCCGCTCGTTCGGCGAAGACCCGAAAGATGTCGCGGCATACGCGCGCGAATTTGTCCGGGGCGTTGAAGAAAATGGCGCGCTCGCGACCGCGAAGCACTTTCCCGGCCACGGCGACGTTGGCGTCGACTCACATATTTCCCTTCCCGTCGTCCCGGGCGACCGCCAAGAGCTGGAGACCACCGAGCTCGTTCCCTTTCGCGCCGCCATCGACGCAGGCGTCAGCTCGATCATGCCGGGCCATCTCTCGGTGCCAGCTCTTGAGCCAAACCCGCAGCTTCCAGCGACTCTCTCGCGAAATATCCTCACCGCAGTCTTGCGCGACGAGCTGAAATTCCGCGGACTCGTCATTACTGACGCTCTTGATATGGGCGCCGTGACGTCACTCTATACGCCGGGCGAAGCAGCCGTCCGCTCCGTCGAAGCCGGCGCCGACGTTCTGCTGATGTCGCCGACCCCCGATGCCGCTCTGGCCGGTCTCGAGGATGCGGTCCGTTCCGGTCGCATCTCTAAAAATCGCATCGACGACTCAGTGCGCAGAATTCTCGCTGCCAAAGCACGTCTAGGCCTTGACCGCAACCGCTTCGTCGACGTCGGTCGGCTCAACGAGAAATTCGCTCGCCCCGAGTACGAAGATCAGGCCCAAGCCATCGCCGATCGCGGTGTCACACTCCTGCGCGACACGCAGCATCTTCTGCCGCTCGATTCCACGCGGCCGCTTCGCGTCCTGCTCGTCGCTCTTTCCGCCGACGCTGATCCTGTGCCCGGCGAAACGATCGAACCCGAGATTCGTCCGCTCGTCGACTCGCTCACCGTCCTCCGCGCGGACACGCAATACTTTCCTGTCAGTGCATTGAAGTTGCCGTCGCCCGATTCCTACGATGTGGCCATCGCCGCACTTTTCGTGCGCGTCGCCGACCGCAAAGGCGACATCGGTTTCCCCGACCAGCAGCGCGCGTTTGTGAATCAGCTGATCGCTGCCGGAAAGCCCACGGTCGTGGCCTCGTTTGGAAGTCCGTATCTCATCGAGCGCTTCCCGAATGCGAAGACATGGGTCGCCGAATTTTCGTTCAACGACGTTTCGCAACGCGCCGTCGCGCACGCCCTTTTCGGTCAGACTGGAATTGCAGGGAAAATTCCCGTCACCGTCCCCGGCGTCGCCCAGCGCGGAGACGGTCTCCAGCTTCCGGCGATTCCGACAAAACTTCAGCCGGCGCCGCGCGCAATGTCGGACGCGCTCATGCCTGTCTATGCGTTGCTCAATCGCGCTGTCTCCGACGGCGCTTTTCCAGGCGGTGTTCTCGCAGTTGGCTGGAAGAGCCAGCTTGCGCTGCATCCTTTTGGCCAGCTCGAACAGGAAGGCGAAGCCTACGACGTGGACGAAGATTCGATGTACGACGTTGCCTCACTCACGAAACCCATCGTCACGACTACCGCCGCAATGCTGCTGGTTCAGCAGGATCGCCTCGATCTGGACCTGCCGGTCGAGCGCTATCTACCCGAATTTGCGGCTGCCGCGAAATCCGACCCGAACGCATCATGGCGCGCGCATGTGACGGTTCGCATGTTGCTTCTTCACGATCCAGGCCTTCCCGATCATCGCGACTTTTACAAGGAAGCGAAGGGCCACGACGCGATTCTGGCGCGCGTTCTCGCCGAGCCCCTCATCTCAGAGCCCGGTACCCACATCCAGTATTCCGATGTCGGACTTATCCTTCTCGGAGAAATCATTCAGCGCCTCACGGGCCAGTCGCTCGACGCTTTCGCAAAGCAATCAATCTTCTCGGTCCTCGGAATGGACCGCTCGATGTTCAATCCGCCTCGCCGTCTGCGCCAGGATATCGCCCCCACTGAAATGGATTCCGACTACCGCAAGCGCATGGTCTGGGGTGAAGTGCACGACGAAAATGCCTGGGCGATGGGCGGCGTCGCAGGTCACGCGGGACTTTTCTCGACCGCTCCCGACATCGCCGTTTTCGCGCAGATGATTCTCAACGGCGGAATCTATGGCCACGATCGCCTACTCTCACGCGCCGTCGTTCGCCAATTCACAACTCGCGTCACCATCGGCGATTCCGCCCGCACCCTTGGCTGGGACATCCCGACCGAGCCATCTTCATCGGGACGCTACTTTTCGGCCGCGAGCTTCGGGCACACCGGCTTCACAGGGACCTCGCTCTGGATCGATCCTCAGCGCAAGCTCTTTGTCGTACTGCTCACCAACCGCGTCCACCCCACCCGCTCCAACGAGAAAATCCGCCAAATTCGCCCTGCGCTTCACGATGCAATTTTCGAATCGCTCGGCCTTGCCACCAGCCAAGCTGCTGCCCGGTAACCCCCGCAGCACACCTACGTTCAGAACGGCGTCCTCGCACGCTATCCTGCGTATTCGAGCCGCTATAATGAAACGAGCCTCGGGGAGCTGATTGAAACCGGCTAAAACAGAGCAGCGCAATTCGCGGTCGCGCGGACTCGATCGCAAATCGACGCTCGGCATTTTGCGTGCCCTGAATCGCGAGGACGCGCGCGTCGCTCCCGCCGTTCGCCGCGAGATCCCGAACATCGCCCGCGCGGTCGATGCGATCGTGAACTCTCTGCGAGGTGGCGGGAAGCTCTACTACGTCGGCGCCGGGACGAGCGGCCGTCTTGCCGTCCTCGACGCCGCCGAGTGTCCGCCTACATTCGGCACGCCAGCGCGAAAAGTTCGCGCTGTCATAGCCGGCGGCGCGAGGGCTTTTCGGCATGCGGCCGAAGACGCGGAAGATTCCGCTCGCAACGGTGCGCGCGACCTGCGGCGTGAAGACATTTCGAAATCGGACGTAGTCGTTGGGCTTTCTGCGAGCGGAACGACGCCCTACGTCGTGGGCGCCATTGATTTCGCCGGGAAAATCGGCGCCGTAACGGTTTGCGTCACGTCGAATCCGGGATCCCCGCTGGCGAAGCGAGCGCAAATTGTAATTGCGCCGAACACCGGACCTGAGGCACTTGCGGGCTCAACGCGCTTGAAAGCCGGCACGGCACAGAAGTTGGTCCTCAACATGCTTTCTACAGCCTCGATGGCGCGGCTTGGGAGAGTTTACGGGAACTGGATGGTGTACGTCGCGTTGACAAATCGGAAGTTACGGCAGCGAGGAGCTCGAATCCTCCAGGAAGCCGCGGGCGTATCTCCGAGTGTGGCCGAACACGCTCTGCGTCAATCGGACTACAATTTGCCCGCGGCGCTTGTAATACTGAAAACGGGAGCGAGTGCGCGCCAGGCGCGTCACTTGCTGGCGAAGTCAAGCGGCAATGTGCGCCAGGCCCTTGAGGCAGCAAGAAATGCGGCCACGCATCGAAGAGAAACGGCGCGCACTGGCCCGATTTTGGCCGCGCCGCGCCGCAGGAGCCGCCCACGTCCCCGATAAGGGGAGCGTGGGGAGTAACAGATGGACAAATTCAAAATCCAGGGCGGCCGCAAGCTCGAAGGCACCGTGCAGATCAGCGGCGCGAAAAACGCCGCTCTTCCTGCCATGTCGGCGGCACTGCTGACTTCCGAACCGGTCCGCCTCAACAACATCCCGCACGTCCGCGACATCATCACTATCGCGAAACTGCTCGCGCACATGCGCTGCCGCGTCGAGAGCCCGGACATTCCGCCGAGCGAGTTCACAATCCAGGCCGAAAACATATCGCACGCCGAAGCGCCCTACGAGTTGGTGAAGACCATGCGTGCTTCGGTTCTCACGCTCGGTCCGCTGCTCGCCCGTTTCGGCTACGCGCGCGTATCTCTTCCCGGCGGCTGTGCCATCGGGGCACGCCCGATCGATCTGCACATTCAAGGGCTCGAAAAACTCGGCGCGACGCTTTCGGTCGATCACGGCTACGTGGAAGCCCGCGCGAAGCGACTGCACGGCACAACCTTCCGCTTTCCGAAAATCACTGTCACGGGAACAGAAAATATCCTCACTGCCGCGGTCCTCGCTGAGGGCGAAACCGTCCTCGAAAACTGCGCCCTCGAACCCGAGATTGCCGATCTCTCCGAACTGCTCGTGAAAATGGGCGCGCAAATCGAAGGCGCGGGAACGCCCACCATCCGCGTCCAAGGCGTCGCCAAACTTCACGGCGCCACGCACACGATCATTCCGGATCGCATCGAGGCCGGCACGTTTCTCGTCGCCGGCGCCATCACCGGAGGCGAACTTCTCCTCACGCACTGCGAGCCGAAGCATCTGGGCGCGCTCATCGACAAGCTTCGCGAATGTGGCGTCTACATCAAGTGCGAAGGCAACGGCGAAGTGCGCGTCCGCGCTTCGAAAAAGCTCGTCGCCGCCGATGTCACCACCGAGGAATATCCGGGCTTCGCCACCGACATGCAGGCTCAGTTTATGGCGCTCGCGACTCAGGCCCACGGCGTTTCGCACATCCGCGAAACCATCTTCGAGAATCGTTATCTCCACGCCAGCGAACTGATGCGCATGGGTGCCAACATCGCCATCGATGGCAACCTCGCCACCGTCACCGGCCCCACGCCTCTAAGCGGCGCGCCGGTCACGGCGTCGGACCTCCGCGCCAGCGCTGGCCTTGTCCTCGCGGGACTCGTGGCGAGCAACACAACCTGGATCGATCGCGTGTACCACATCGATCGCGGCTACGAGCGGATCGAACAGAAGCTCAGCAGCGTCGGGGCTCGCATCGAGCGCGTCACCGGCCGCGACGAATAATTGCCCTTTGACCGGGCACCGCATCGCACCACGAGCGTTTGTCCGAGGTCTGGTTGTAGCGCCGCGGGCTTTAGCGCGGCATCTCCGGTCCTTGGCATTCGCAAAGCCAAAAAAAGGGGGCGATCTCTCGTCCCCTTCAGATAATGTTTCGACCTAGCCTACGACTGGCCCGCCGCTTCACCCTTTTGCTGCTTATCCCGCTGCTCGCGCAGTAACGCTTTGCGGCTGAGGCGAATCTTGTTCCCCTCGATCGCAAGCACTTTGACCAGCACCTGATCGCCCTCTTTCAGCGCGTCCCGCACGGAACGGATCCTCTGCTCGGCAATCTCGCTGATGTGCAGCAGGCCGTCCGTGCCCGGAAAGATCTCGACGAACGCGCCGAACTCCGCGATGCGCACGACTGTCCCGAGATAGGTTTTGCCGATCTCGGCTGTCGCAGTCACATCTCGAATCATCTTCAGCGCATCTTCCGCCGCCTTGCCGTTGTTCGCAAAGACGTGGACCTTGCCATCGTCCATCACGTCGATCTTTACGCCGGTCGCTTCGACGATCGAGCGAATTTTCTTTCCGCCCGGCCCGATCAGGTCGCGAATCTTGTCCGTCGGAATCGTCAGAACGTGGAGGTGAGGTGCGTAGGTCGAAATCTCCGGCCGTGCCGTCGAAATCGTCCCGTCCATGATGTCCAGAATCTCGAGACGCGCCTTCCGCGCCTGCGCTAGCGCCTCGCGCATCATCGAAATGCTGACGCCCGAGACCTTGATGTCCATCTGCAGCGCCGTGATTCCCTTCCGCGTTCCGGCGACCTTGAAGTCCATGTCGCCGTAGTGATCTTCGGCGCCCGCGATGTCGGTCAAGATCGCGTACTTGTCGCCTTCGATCACGAGCCCCATCGCAATTCCCGCGCAGGGAGCCTTCAGCGGCACACCCGCATCCATCAGCGAGAGTGATCCGCCGCACACCGTCGCCATCGACGAAGACCCGTTCGATTCCAAAATATCCGAGACTACGCGCATCGCGTACGGAAAATCCTCTTCCGGCGGAAGCAGGTTCGCCAGCGCGCGCTCAGCCAGTGCACCATGTCCGATCTCGCGCCGTCCGGGGCCGCGCAGGAATTTCACTTCGCCGACCGAAAACGGCGGGAAGTTGTAATGCAGCATGAACCGCTTGAATGCCTCATCCTCGAAGAGCAGGTCCAGCCGCTGCTTGTCTTCCTTCGTTCCCAGGGTCGTGGTCGCCAGCGCCTGTGTTTCGCCTCGCGTGAAGAGCGCCGACCCGTGTACGCGCGGAAGGACTCCAATCTCGCAAGTAATCTGCCTGATTTGGTCGAACGCGCGCGCATCGGGTCGCCGACGACGGATCAGCATGTCGTCCCGGAAAATCCGCTCGCGCAGCCGCTCGAACGCGCGATCGGCCAGCTTGCGCTTCTCTTCATCCTCTTCCGGAATCTCACCCAGAATTTCGGCGTGAATCGTGTCGACCAGTCCGTAGCTTTCGAGTTTCGGATGCTTCGCTGTGTCCAGCGCGTCGCGCAACCGATCACCATACTTCGTGGTGATGTTCTTGTAGAGCACTTCGTCAAAAGCCGGCGGCGGAACCTTCACCTTCGGTTCGCTCACGCGGTTGCCCAGCTCGCGAATCGACGCGACGATCTTCTTGATCTCGTTGTGCCCGAATTCCAGCGCATCGGCCACAGTGTCTTCGGAGACTTCGAGCGCTCCCGACTCGACCATCACGATCGCATCCGCTGATCCCGCAATGATGATGTTGAGCAGGCTCGTCTTTTGCTCGGCCACGGTGGGATTGACGACCAGCTTGCCGTCAATCAGCCCCACACGCACGCATGCAATCGGGTTGTTGAAAGGAATCTTCGAAATGTAGAGCGCCGCTGACGACGCCGTCACCGCAATTACGTCCGGATCGTTTTCGCTGTCCGCGGAAAGTACGGCCGCCACGATCTGCGTTTCGGTTGACCATCCTTCGTCAAACAGCGGCCGCAGCGGCCGGTCGATCAGCCGCGAGGTCAAGATTTCGCGCTCCGTGGGGCGCCCTTCTCTCTTGAAAAACCCGCCCGGAATCTTTCCGGCGGAATAGGTGTATTCGCGGTAGTCGACCGTCAGCGGAAGGAAGTCCTTCTCCGTCGCTTTGTTGTCCATGCATGCGGTGGCGAGTATTACCGATTCTCCGTATCGCGCGGTTACGGAGCCATGCGCTTGCTTCGCAATCTTTCCGGTCTCGAGCGTCAGCTGTCTTCCGCCTACTTCCAAACTCACTTGTTCAAACATCCATCACATCCTTCGGCCCCAACTCACCGGGACCCATTTTCAGATACGAGATTTTCTCGATGAATTCGTCGAAGGCAGGCAAAAGGCGCAGATGGTGGAGTGCGGGATCACCGGGCAAACGGCCGCGCGCATTTCTCATGCGATCGCACGCACGGCGGACGACAGCTCAAGTTTTTGCGTGGGAGAAAATCGCGACCGGGATGGCCGCTCAGGAACTCCGCGCTACTTGCGCAAGCTGAGTCTTGCCACAATCTCGCGATACCGATCCGGGTCGCGCCGGTTCAGATAATCCAGCAGACGCCGCCGCTTGTTGACCATCATGATCAACCCGCGCCGCGATGCATGATCTTTTGCGTGAGCCTGGAGGTGGGTCGTTACGTAGTTGATGCGCTCGCTGAGCAACGCGATCTGCACTTCCGGCGAACCTGTGTCCTTCGGGTGAACTCGGTATTGCTCGATTACGCCGGCTTTGGCATCCATCAACCCGTACCTCCCTCTGAATCGTCGTGCCCTGCTCTACGTTCTTGTCCTTTTCTTCGACATCAAAATGCTAGCACACACTTTTCGGGCACGCTACAAGCATTTTCTTTTTTCCGGGCCGCCTCCGGGCCCGTCGCCGCATGGAACACGCCGCATGAACGAATGCGTCCGACTGCGCGCGTGAAGCTATACTGTTGTCAGCGTCGCAGATTGAGACAACGAGCGTGACTTCGCCATTCCTAAAGCGAAATTCGAGCGCGGGCGCTGCTCTTCGCACTGTTTTCCTGCGAACCGCCGCGCTTCTACTCGGCGGCGTAGCTCCGATTTGCCTGTTCATCTGGCAGGTCAGCGCGGGGCCACCGCAAAGACCGCCGACCTATCCGCAGGAAATCAGCCGCGTGACCTTCGCCATCGCTGGCGACGTGATTCCGCACGAGCCAGTCGTCCACTCCGCGGACGCGATAGAAGCGTCAGCTGGCGCTCAGCCCGAACCAACCGACCACGCCGGATGGGATGCTCTCTTCGCCGACGTTGCCGACGCCTTTCGCCAAGCCGATTTCGGCTTCGTCAATCTCGAAACTCCGGTCGCGCCCAAGCACTCTATCGGCTCGAAGCCGTTTCAATTCGACGCGCCCATCCCGCTGCTCGAATCCCTGAAATCCAGCGGCATCAAGATCGTATCGTTCGCGAACAATCATGTGCTGGACCAGGGCTATGCCGGGTTCGACGAGTCTCTCGAACACCTGCGCGATCAAGGCCTGCTCTTCGTCGGCTCAGGCGACTCGGCTGGCGATGCGTGGAAGCCGGTCATTCTCGAAAAGAACGGCATCAAAATCGGCTGGCTCGGCATGACGCGCTGGCTCAACGGCCGCCGCAACCCGGAGAAAGAATCCGACCCGCACGTTGCCTTCTTTCCATATCCGGGCGAATCTGGCGGCGCTCCCGGCATGGACGAAGCGGGCGTGCTGGATGCCGTACGCGCAGCTCGCGCTCAATGCGATCTGCTGCTCGTCTCGATTCACTGGGGAATCGAATACGCTCCCGCACCGCGCGACGTCGATGTCGACATTGCTCACAAGATGTTGGAAGCCGGCGCGAGTGCCGTGATTGGCCATCACCCTCACGTGCTTCAGCCCATCGAAACCTATCTCACGCAGGACAATCGCAAGGCGGTGATCTTTTTCTCTCTCGGGAATTTTCTGTCGAACCAGTCCGCAACCTATATGCAAGGTCTGATGCCGGACAAGGAAGGTGAGCCGCGCGATGAAATCGTCGCCAAATTCTCCGTGGTGAAAAAAGACTACGGCCCGGCGGGAATTCACTTCGAGTTGGCCGACGTCGGCATCATGCCCGTTTGGAACGAAAACAATCGCTTGTTGCTCAAGAGCGGCCGCGCGAAACAGCCTTTCATCCACCCGGTCTTCATCGACCGCGAAATTCCCCGGCTGCAAGCGCAGCTCGACCAGCTCAATCAGTCCGGCTCGCAATTATCGGATGATCAAAAGCAGGAGTTCATGCAGATTTCAAGCCGGCTCGAATTGCTAAAGCACCAGAGGGAGCTGCTTCTTGCCCGCACCGGCGACGAATTCGTCGTCCCCCCGCCGCCCGTCCCCGCTCCGTAGTCTTCGCTGAAGCTTTCTACTTTGTTCCGTTGCCGTGAACCAGCGACAGAAACTCATCCCGCGTCTGCTTGTTCGTTCGGAACGCTCCCAGCATCGCGCTCGTCACCGCGGCCGAATGTTGCTTCTCTACTCCCCGCATCACCATGCACAAATGCCGCGCCTCGATGATGACGCCCACGCCCTGCGGTTTGAGATGCTCGTTGATCGTTTGTGCGATCTGGCTGGTCAGGCGCTCCTGAATCTGCAGTCGCCGCGCGTACATGTTCACTAGCCGCGCGACCTTGCTGAGGCCTACTACCCTCTTGTTCGGCAAATACGCCACGTGGCACTTCCCGAAAAACGGTAGCAGGTGGTGCTCGCACAGGCTGTACAGCTCAATGTCCTTCACCACCACCATCTCGTCGTAGCAGACGCTGAACATCGCCCCATTCAGCAGCTTTTCCGGCGACTGACGGTATCCGCTAGTCAGGAATCGCATCGCTTTCTCGAATCGCTCCGGCGTTCGCGCGAGCCCCTCCCGTTTCGGATCTTCTCCGAGCCGCACAAGCATCTCCCGGACCAGTTCAGCAATGTTTCCCTGCTCTGGCAGTTCGATCGTGGTGCTCGCTGTCGCCAGATCGTCTGTTCGGTTAGGCATTTTCGTTTTACTCCTCATGCGTCGCTTCCCCGCGACGCTTCCATCTCGCCGGAAAATTCAAAGCTGTTGTTGCTCGTCTCTTCGATTCGGATCCTCTCGAGCTGCGCGGCTGGAAACGACCTCAATCGTCGGTAAACTTCGCGGCAAATATTTTCCGTCGTCGGCACGCACCTCTGAAACTCCGCAACCTCTTCGTTCAGATATCTCTGATCGAACGGCTCGATCACTTCTCGCACCATAAATGGGTCAAGCTCCCCGAGATTCGCTACCATTCCGGTCTCGGCATCGACGGGTCCGCTGATCGTCACTTCCACAACGTAGTTGTGCCCGTGTCCGTACGGATTTCCACATTTTCCGTAGAGCCGTTTGTTCTCCGCCTCGCTGAAAGCCGGACTGTACAGCCGGTGCGACGCCGCAAACTGGTAGCGCCGCGTGAGCGAAATCTTCAGCGCCGCGCTCACTTGCGGCCTCCCGCGCCATTCGGCTCCGCGGTGCAATCGGCGAACAAATCGGCCGATTCGTACACGCGCACTCGGTCGAGCCGCCCCTGCGTGATCTTCGGCTCGAGCAGCCGCCAGATCACAGCCGCAATGTTCTCGCACGTCGGTATTTTTCCGGCCAGCTCCGGCACCTCGTAGTTCAAGTGACGATGGTCCATGCGGTCGGCCACTTCCCGCTGCAAAAGTTCCTTCAGCTCCTTCAGGTCGAGGACCATGCCCGTCGCCGGATCGGGCTCGCCCGCCACCGTCACTTCGAGAACGTAGTTGTGCCCATGGCCATGCGGATTATTGCACTTGCCGAAAACGCGGCGGTTCTCCTCCGCCGAAAAATTCGGATTGTGATAAAAGTGCGCTGCCGAAAACTCGAGTTTGCGCGTCACTCGTATCATCGCGTTTTCGCAGGATACGCCCTGCCCTTCCAGACCACTTCGCCGCGCGTGTTCCTCCGCCACGACTCCACGAGCGCCGCTCCGTAAAGCGCTGCGCCGACGAGGTAATATTGGATGTACGCGACCGGGTAGAGATTCCTGTAAAGCGCGCCCGCGTACGCGATTCCCCGCCCGAGCAGCATCCCAACGACCACACCACCCAGCGCGAAGCTCTTCATTCCTGCAAAGTGCAACATCAGCATCGTCAGCAACAGTCCGAATTCAACGACCGGAGAAGCCTCCAACAATTCCCACACGGCCGTTTTCAGATTTCCTCCGACCAGAGGATAGAGGTTCTTCGACCATCCCTGCCACATCGCACGAAGCGAACGGTACATCCTCGTCCGCACAACTCCGATCGGCGAGGTGAAGTAGATTCCGTTTCCCGTCTGTTTCACGCGGCGCGCCAGCGCCACATCTTCCAAAATTTCTCCGGCAACGGCTGCGTGGCCTCCCGCCGCTTCATACACCTCGCGCAGCACGAGTATGAACTGGCCGTTGGCAGCTGCATCGGGATGTCTCGCGTCGTTCACTCGAACATACGCAAATTTTGCTGCCAGCCGGCAGTAGACGAACGGAATCAGCGCCCGCTCCCAAAACGTCTCCATCTCCTGCTCAGGCGAATACGAGACCAGCACCGCATCGTGATCTACCGCATCCATCAGCGCCCGCCGTACCGATCCCGGGAAATGGTAGGTGTCCGCGTCGGTAAAAAGCAGCCAGTCGCCGCTCGCCGCCCCCGCTCCAATCGACGCAGCGTAGTTTTTCCCGATCCAATTTCTCGGCAAGCCTTCGGTCGCGAGCACTTTCAATCTCGGATATCGTTCCGCCAGACTCGCCAAGATTTCTGCCGTCCTGTCGGTCGATTGATCGTTGACGACGATCACCTCTCCGACCTCCAGCTGCAGCGCCACCGATTCGACCGCGCGCGTGATCGACGCTTCTTCGTTTCTGGCGGGAATGATGACGGAAACCAAGGCTTTTGCGATCCGATCCGCGGGGCTGCTAAACTGATCTCGGAAGCTCTGGAAACTGCTTATTATAGTTCCCTTGGACAAAGGATTAAAACGGAATCTAAAAACGGGCCTCGTCCTCGTCTTCTTGGCCGTGCTGCTCTATCTGTTTGCGCACCCTGACTATCGCCAGGGCGAAGCGAGCCTGCGCGGCCGCCCCGCCGAGGATTTCGCGCTCACTCTCGACGGCAAGCCCGCGCACCTCTCCGATTTCCGCGGCAAAGTTGTGTTGCTGAACTTCTGGGCGAGTTGGTGTGACCCCTGTCGCGATGAAGCGCCGTCCCTGAATCAGCTCCAGCAGCACATCGCGCCGCTTGGCGGGGTCGTGCTTGGCGTGAATGCTGGCGTCGACGAGACCGACGCCGGCTACAACGACTTCCTCACGTCGTTCCACATCGACTTCCCCACGTATCTGGATACTTCGAAGCGAATCGCCTTCGACTACGGCACCACCGCGTACCCCGAAACCTACGTCATCGATCGCAACGGCCGCATCGAGCGCAAAATCGTGGGCCCTCAAGACTGGACGGGCCCGACCATGCTCGCTTACCTCGACTCCGTCCTCGCCGAAAAGTAAGGGCGCAGGTCTGAATGTAGCCCCGCGGTTTCTTGTACTTCGCGGAGTCGAAGTACTGAACTTATCCTGTAACCGCTTTATCCTCCCACGATCAGGTTCCGAGAGCGTTCTCGTGATACCCTCCGGTCTTTGACTAGCCTATCAGCACGGGTGGCACGTTGTCGGACCGCCCGCCGTACGGCGCTTCGTTATCGTGATCGGCGGTGAAACTGTGTGCGGCGCGCAACGCTGCAGTCTGCACTGAATTGTGCAAGTAAAGGACACGCAATGAACCGATCTGCGCTACGTTTTCTGATGTTTGTGCTTTTGCTTTTTCTCACTCGTTCGATCGCGGCGCCGATTGCGCAAGCGCAAACATCGAAGACGATCGAGAACTACCGTCTGCACATGTTCGACGAGCCGTTCCGCAGCCTGGCGAACCGCACGATCGAGCTGATGTTTGATACCGCGCGAGTCGAAAACGCGAAGCCGACGTGGATCTTGCCCAGGACCGTCGTTGACCTCGACTTTACCTACGAATTCAACGGCGCTCGACACAAAGCGGAAGATGTCCTCGAGGACACGGACACAGACGCGCTGCTCGTCATCAAGAACGGAAAGACCGTTTACGAGCGCTATCTCAACCGCGCCGACGCTGCGACGCACTTTAACTCCTACTCGATGGCCAAGTCGGTGAACTCGATCATGGTGGGTCTGGCACTCGCCGACGGGCACATTCAGTCCGTTCTCGATCCAGTCGTGAAATATGTTCCCGAATTGCGAGGCTCAGGCTACGACGGAACCACAATTCAAAATTTGCTTGAGATGCGTTCCGGCGTCGCTTGGGACGACAATTTCTTCGCTGAAGGCACTACTGGACGAAATGCGCACGTCGCGGCCTGGGTCGAAGCCAGGGCACGCTATACGGATGCTGCCCAAAATACGAAGAGGGCGCACCCGCCGGGGGCCACTTTCAACTACAACACCATGGACGCCGCAGTCGTCGGGCTCGTGGTCGCGCGCGCCGAAAAGATGCCCATCAGCAAATATCTGAGCGAGCGCCTGTGGCAGCCTGCCGGCATGGAATCGTATGGCTTCTACGTTATCGACGGGCCACCCGGCGGCGGCCGTGAGTTCACCGGCGGCGGATTCAACGCCGTGCTGCGAGACTACGGCCGCCTCGGTCTCATGATGCTGAATCAAGGTCGCGCAAACAAGCGACAGATTCTGCCGGCGTCGTATGTCGCGGAATCGACCAAGCCATCGACGAATAGCGACGCTGAAACGGGAGAGCCTCATCTCGGCTATGCCTACTTTTGGTGGCCGATACTCAATTCGCAGGCGTTCACTGCACTGGGAGGCGAAGGCCAATTCATCTACGTCGACCCTGCCACTAATACCGTGGTCATAAAGCTGAGCCACGGCCCTGTCGGTCCCGCGGCGCAGGCTACCGAGCAGGAAACACTCAGTTTTCTCGCCGCAGTGTCTCGTTGGCAGCCGCCTCGATGATTCATGAGCAGCGTCTCGCGCTTGCTGTACGGAAACCTGCGAAGAGAAACCGAGCGAAAAAGACTTCTTTAGGAGAGATCGCATGATTCGAACTCGGAAGTCCCGGTTGCTTTTCGTGGTGACTGCGAGTCTGGTGCTGTGCGTCGTCGTATTCGCGCAATCTGAAGGCAAGATCGAGATTAGCAAGATGAATCCGGCCGGTCTTCTGGTGGACAAGTACAGCTACATGTCGCAGCCTTACAGTTTCTATTACTTCCACCACATGGACGAGCTCGGACTGCGCACGGATTGGATCCGGCGAGGAGGCAGCGTCTATCCCCTAATCGAGCCGAAGAAGGACTTCACGCTGGAGTACGACTTCCACGGCCAGCATTATTCGATGAAGGACTATTTCGACAGAAACTTCGTCACCGGATTCCTCGTGCTACACGGCAATCAGATCATCGTCGAAAGATATTTTCATGGAGCGGATCGGAATTCGAGGTTCGTCTCGCAATCGGTTTCGAAGTCGATCGTTTCGATTCTGACTGGCGCGGCCGCCGACGAAGGTGCGATCCAAGACATCAACGATCGCGTCGCGACGTATCTGCCGTACCTATCGAACAGCGGTTACCGCGACGTCACGGTGAAGAACCTGCTGCAGATGTCCAGCGGCGTCGATTACAGCGAGGACTACAAAGATCCGAAGTCGGGGGCTGCGCTGATCGGAGCCGCTCTCCTTACGGGCAACCCGACTTTCAAGAATTTCGCGCAATCCATCCACCCATCAGCCATTCGTCCCGGCACAAAGTTCGAATATCAGAGCGTGAATACGCAAGTGCTGGGCCTTCTTCTCGAAAGTATCACTGGCAAGCGCCTGAACGAATACGCGCAAGAGAAGCTCTGGAAAAAGATCGGCGCGCGGAGCGACGCATTTTTCTACGAGTCGAAGAACCAGCCTGACACGTGTGCATTCGCTTGCTTTAACGCCACCGTGCGGGATTACGCCCGCGTGGGACTCATGATGCTCGGAGGCGGGGCCCTCGGTGACAACCGCGTCATTTCGAAGCGATGGGTTCACGACGCGACCACACCGGACGCGCCGTACCTCGCGCCGAAGCCGGGCGGTCCTCTCGGCGGCTGGGGCTACGCCTATCAGTGGTGGATTCCGCCGGGGAATGACGGCGTCTTCGAGGCGGAAGGAATTTACGGTCAGTGCATCTACGCCAATCCAGCGAAGCACGTCGTGATCGTCCAGACCAGCGCCTGGCCCGAGCCCGTGTCATCCACGCTAGCCGACGAGCAAGAAACATTTCTCGAAACGATCGCCGGCCAAGTCGCGCACTGAGCTTCAATTCTGAGCGAGGGCGAGACTGAGGCTTGAGTCCCGATTAGCCGGCTATCCGGACGTCTTTCTTACTAGCGCTGCGGCGCATCCGAAAGCATCTTGCAGTTTCACGAACCGCCTGTTTCGGGCGCCGGATTTGAGTTCAGCGGCAAATAAGGACAACAGTTTCGCCGAGACCTAGCATGATTTTCAGACCTGTCCTGCTCGACTCGCGGCATAATGTTAATTTCATGGAGCGCGATCCCGTTTGCGGGATGTCCGTCGACCCGCTGAAGGCCGCGGCCACGGTTGACCGCGCCGGCAAAACCTACTACTTCTGCTGCAAAGGCTGCGCCGATAAATTCCGCGCTGCGCCGGAGAGATTTCTCAATCAGCCATTAGGGGTACCCGCCCACGAGCGGGCGATCCCTCTCGTTCAATTGGGCGCTGCCAAGCCCGAAGCCGCTCCAGTAGGCGCCCAATACACCTGCCCCATGCACCCCGAAGTTATCCGGCCCGGCCCCGGCTCATGCCCGAAATGCGGCATGGCTCTTGAGCCTCGCGCGGGCACTGTCGAAGCCGAGAACCCTGAACTTCGCGACATGCGAAAAAGATTCTGGATCAGCGCCGCTCTTACGCTTCCCGTCTTTGCCATCGCCATGGCCGATTTCATCCCCGGTCGCCCGCTGCAAAATTTCGCCTCAATGCGCGCTTGGGCGTGGATCGAAATGATTCTTGCCACTCCGGTGGTTCTCTGGGGAGCGTGGCCGTTTTTCGAGCGCGGATGGCAGTCGCTCATGAATCGCAGCCTCAACATGTTCACCCTGATCGGCCTCGGAATCTCCGTCGCCTACGCCTACAGCGTGGTCGCCACGCTGTTCCCAGGAATTTTCCCGGCCTCATTTCGCGGCGAGAGCGGAATCGTCGCGCCCTATTTCGAAGCCGCCACCATCATCACTGTGCTTGTTCTCGTGGGCCAGGTGCTCGAGCTCAAAGCCCGCAGCGCCACTGGCGCCGCGATTCGCGCGCTTTTGGGCCTCGCTCCAAAAACGGCGCGCCTCGTCCGCACCGACGGCACCGAAATCGACATTCCGCTCGATCAGGTGAATCCAGGTGACCGCCTGCGCATCCGCCCGGGCGAAAAAATCCCCGTCGACGGCGTCGTCCTCGACGGCTCAAGCAGCGTCGACGAATCCATGATCACCGGCGAGCCGATTCCCGCCGAAAAGCAGCCGGGCGCGCGCGTCACCGGCGCGACGGTTAATGGCACGGGCACCCTCGTCATGCGCGCCGAGCGCGTGGGCTCGGCAACGCTGCTCGCGCAAATCGTCAAGATGGTCAGCGAAGCGCAGCGCAGCCGCGCTCCCATTCAGAAATTGGCCGACGTTGTCGCCGGATATTTCGTGCCGATCGTCGTCGCCATCGCCGCGGCGACATTTGTCATCTGGGCGATTTGGGGACCGGCTCCGCGGATGGCGCACGCACTCGTCAACGCGGTTGCTGTCCTTATCATCGCTTGCCCTTGTGCGCTCGGCCTCGCCACGCCGATGTCGATCATGGTCGCCACGGGCAAGGGCGCCACGCTCGGTGTCCTCTTCAAGAATGCCGAGGCGATCGAGCTGTTTCGACAAGTCGATACGCTCGTCGTGGACAAAACCGGCACGCTCACTGAGGGCAAACCGAAACTAATCACAATCGAACCACTCGGCGGCTACGACGTGAACAAACTGCTGCGCCTCGCCGCTTCGCTGGAGCGCACTAGCGAACATCCGCTCGCTGCCGCGATCGTGGCAGGCGCTCAAGAGCGCCGGATCGCACTCGCCGACGCAGAGAGCTTCGAATCGCTCACCGGTCGCGGCGTCCGTGGCCGCGTCGAAGGCGCGACGATCGCGCTCGGCAATCAGAAACTTCTCGAGGAACTTCACATCAGCTCGGCCGATGCCGCCCAAAAATCCGAAGCTCTGCGCACCGATGGCCAGACCGTGATGTTCGTCGTCGCCGATGGCAGAGTGATCGGCCTTCTCGGCGTCGCCGATCCCATCAAGCAATCGACGCCTGAAGCGATTCGCAAGCTCCACGACGACGGCGTCCGCATCGTCATGCTCACCGGCGACAGCAGCACTACAGCGCACGCAGTCGCTCGCAAGCTCGGAATCGATGATGTCTTCGCCGAAGTTCTCCCCCAGGACAAAGCGAGCATCGTAAAGAAGCTCCAGGGCGAAGGCCGCGTCGTCGCGATGGCCGGTGACGGAATCAACGACGCGCCAGCTCTCGCGCAAGCTCACGTCGGTATCGCCATGGGAACCGGCACCGACGTCGCGATGGAAAGCGCGGGAGTGACGCTCGTGAAAGGTGATCTGCGCGGAATCGTTCGCGCGCGCCTGCTCAGTCGCGCGGCGATGGGCAACATCCGCCAGAATCTGTTCTTCGCCTTCGTCTACAACTCTCTCGGCGTTCCCATCGCTGCGGGAGTTCTCTACCCCTTCTTCGGCCTGCTCCTGAGCCCGATGATCGCTGCGGCCGCGATGAGCTTCAGCTCCGTCTCGGTAGTCGCCAATGCTCTCCGCCTTCGTGACGCAAAGGTGTAGTAGTCCGCATCGCCTGCTGGTTTCGCCCCTTCCTTGCGATGCTATACTGATCGCATGACATTCATGACCGTTACCTACGAATTGCAGGGCAAGCTCAAGCCGGAGCAGTTTCGCGCGCTGGGCCAGTTCGCGAACACGTACGGCCTGCAGAAGTTTCGCTTCGACGAGAAGACAAACCAACTGCACTTCGATTACGACGCATCGCGTCTGCGGGAAACGGTCGTCGAGCACGTCCTGCGCGAAGCAAGAATCCCCGTGCTGCGGCGCGTCACGCCGAACTGACCGCCGCGATTGCAATCGCAGCTTTGGGAGGATTTTGCAGTGCCGCTTTACGAATACGAGTGCGTGAAATGTGGTCACCGCTTCGAAAAAATCGAAAGCACTTCGGCGTCCACCACGAAGAAGTGTCCCAAGTGCGGAGCGAAGGCTGAGCGCCTGCTCGCTGCGCCGGCGATCCAGTTCAAGGGATCGGGCTGGTACGTGACCGATTACGCCGGAAAAAGCTCCGGCTCGGCCGCGAAGGAATCTTCCGGCGACGGCGGAGCGAAGCCCGCCGAAAAATCCGGCGACTCGATATCGGAATCCAAGCCGGCAGCTACTCAGAAGACCGACAAAGTTTCGGACCGCAAGAAAAAGTAGCTAGAGTTTCAGTCCGCGCAGATACTGCCGGAAATTGTCTCCCAATTTCGGATCTTTCAGCCCGAGTTCCACGTTGGCCAAGAGAAATCCGAGTTTGTCGCCTGCGTCGAGCGTTTTTCCATCATAAATGCAGGCGAGCAGTTTGTTTTTCTCGGCGACTCGACATAGGCCGTCGGTGAGCTGAATTTCCCCGATTGCGCCCGGTTTCGCCTTTCGGATGTAATCGAAAATTTCCGGCAAGAGCAAGTAGCGCCCAGTGATGGCCAAATTAGAAGGCGCCACTTCGGGTTTCGGCTTTTCGACGAGATTCTTCACGCGCAACACTTTGTCGCCCCACTTGGTTTTCTTTTCCGGCTGGGCGTCGATGATCCCGTAGAGATGGACGCGCTCCTTCGGCACGCGCTCCACGTGGATCACGCCCATTCCGGTCGCCTCGTAGATTTCGACCAGCTCGCGCGTCGCAGGAATCCTGCCTTCCATAATCACGTCGCCCAGCAGCACGACGAACGGCTCGTCGCCGACCAGCTCCGCAGCGCAAAGCACCGCGTGGCCAAGGCCGAGCGCTTCGCTCTGGCGCGTGTAGCTGAACTTCAGCCCTTTGCCGATATCGTGAACCGCCTTCGCCTGTTCCGACTTGCCGCGCTGCTCGAGGAACTGCTCGAGTTCCGGCGCAAAATCGAAATGATCTTCGATTGCGCTCTTGTGACGCCCGGTGACAAAAATCAGCTCCGTGATTCCCGACGCGGCGCACTCCTCGACCGCGTACTGAATCAGCGGCTTGTCGACGACCGTGAGCATCTCTTTCGGGATCGACTTGGTGGCGGGCAAAAATCGAGTGCCCAGCCCCGCTACGGGCAGGACTGCTTTCCGAACTTTTTTGAGTTTTCCGCTCATGTCGTTTGGTGGCGCCTATCGGGTTCGGAGTGAGGTTACGCGCCTATGCTAACATGCTAATTTGGCTCCACTGGCAGGATCGAATCTGACTGTGACCGCAAAAGAACATTTGATTTTGGGCATTGAATCGTCGTGCGACGAAACCGCGGCGGCCGTTGTTGCCGGCGGGCATCGCATTCTTTCGAATATCGTCGCGTCGCAGAACGACATTCACCGCAAATACGGCGGCGTCGTGCCGGAGCTCGCCTCGCGCGAGCATTTGCGCCAAATCGTTCCGGTGGTGCGCGAGGCGGTCGAACAAG
Source organism: Candidatus Acidiferrales bacterium (assembly GCA_035622875.1). Classification (GTDB taxonomy): domain Bacteria; phylum Acidobacteriota; class Terriglobia; order Acidiferrales; family UBA7541; genus Palsa-295. The sequence goes on along the minus strand of DASPUN010000026.1, from coordinate 3,563 downwards.
CGCACATCGCGCTGGCTGACGTCGACGCCGTTGCCGTCACGCAAGGACCGGGCCTGATCGGCGCTTTGCTCGTCGGCGTGACGTACGGAAAGGTTCTGGCGATTTCGCTCGGCAAGCCGCTGGTGGCCGTGAACCATCTCGAAGGCCACGTTCACGCCGTGCTGCTCGAAGCGCGCGCGGCGGGACGCGAGCCGCAGCTGCCTGCCGTCTGCCTGATCGTTTCGGGCGGCCACACGATTCTCTACCACGTGACCACCGAGCCCGCGAACGGGGCGAGTCGGTTCGTCTACGCACGCATCGGTGGCACACGCGACGATGCCGCCGGCGAAGCGTACGACAAAGTCGCGCGCATGCTCGCGCTCGGCTATCCCGGCGGACCGATCATCGATCGGCTTGCCACGTATGGCGACGCGCATGCGGTGCGATTCTCGTCGCCGAAAATGGAGGGCAATCCTCACGATTTCAGCTTCAGCGGAATCAAGACCGCTGTGCTCTATCACCTGCGCCGCCATCCCGAACTTCAAGCCGAGATCGAAGCGCGTCGCCAGGCGCTCGCGCGCGGCGGGCGCAGCGCGGACGCTCTGCGCGCACTCTCCAGCAAAGCGACGCTGGATTTGGTCGCAAGCTTTCAACGCGCCGTCGTGACCAATCTCGTCACGCAAACATTCGCAGCGACCGAACAATTCACGGCGCGCTCGATCTTCGTCTCGGGCGGCGTCGCTGCGAACAGCGAATTGCGGAGCGCGTTCGAAGCGGAGTCCGCGCGCCGCGGCATCGAAACCTTTTTTCCGAGCCGCGCGCTTTCCACCGACAACGCCGCGATGATCGCCGCAGCCGGCCACGCGCGTTTCATTGCCGGCGATCGCGCCGATTCGACGCTCGACGCACAGGCAAACCTCTCCTTGGCGTAGGTTTCCGGGCGCAAGGAAAACATCGCGAAAAATTGTCACCTGTTTTTGTACTCGACCGTTTGTTTTCAACGAGATACACCCGAAAACATCTGGCATGGGTTGACACCCTTCTTCGGGTCCGGGAAGCCGAAACTCGAAACTGGAAACTCGAAAATCGCGTTCGAAAATCCGTCGAAAAATTGTCGAGTAGCCGAGCACCCGATCGTTTGTTTTGAGTGAGTTACAGGCGATTCTATTCGACAGCATTGTCGAGTAGAAATTCACGGCTCGGCGACAGAGTGGCGCCCTTCCGGGGACCCCGGTGCCGCGGGCTGTCCCGCCTTTCCTTCGCGTTCGTAGACCGCCGTTCATCATCACAGATCGACGCTAGCATCGCGAGCGGGAGGGCAAGTGAAAAAAAGTATGTGGACTTTGGGCGTACACTTCTGCCGCAGGGTCGGCTGTTGTATTGTGGCTGCGGATTCGAATGCGGTCCGAGTCGAATGCACAGGCAGGAGTGCCTGTGCCACAAATCCGCTGTGGTGAATGAATGACGCAGAACGTAAACATGAGCGGCAAGAGTTGCGTCCTCACGGGCGCGAACAGCGGCATCGGCAAGGAGACCGCGCTAGCGCTTGCGAAGATGGGCGCGCGAGTGGCGCTTGTCTGCCGCAATCCGCAAAAAGGCGAAGCGGCGCTGGCGGATATCCGCCGCGAAGCTCCGTCCGCACAGCTTGATCTCTTGACCGCAGAAATGTCCTCGTTCGCTTCGGTGCGGGCACTTGCGGCGCAGATTCGCGAGAAATATCCGCGGCTCGACGTGCTGATCAACAACGCCGGCGCGGCCGTCCCGATGCGCGCGCTTTCCGCCGACGGAGTCGAGATGACGGTCGCCGGCAATCATCTCGGCGCCGCGCTGCTCACATTGCTTTTGTTGGATCAGCTGAAGGCGAGCGCACCCGCGCGGATCATCAACGTCTCATCGGAAGCGCAGCGCAACGCCAAGCTCGACATGGACGATCTGCAATTCGAACGTCGACAATACCGGGCACTGGCGGCCTACGGGCAATCGAAGCTGCTGATGAATGCGTTTACGTTCGAATTGGCGCGGCGGCTGGCCGGCACGGGCGTGACGGCGAACTGCCTACATCCGGGCGTCGTGAGAACGAACATCTGGCCATCGAATCCGCCGCTGCTCTTCAAGATTATCCTTGGCGCGATGAAGCCGTTCATGCTGGATTCCAAGCGGGGCGCCGAAGTGACGATTTACCTCGCAACGTCACCCGATGTGGCGACTGTGACCGGAGAATATTTCGTGAAATCGAAGGTCGCGCCCTCGAATCCCCTCTCGCGCGATCCAAAAGTTTCTGCGGAAATCTGGCGCTGGACTAACCAGATGATCGGGGTCCAATCCGCCTGAGTTCCTTCGAGAATTTCATCTCCAAACACGATGCGAGCCTTCCGTTGACTTCGTCGCTGCAGGTTGGCAGAGTCTTCATTACTCACTTGCGGGAATTTCTGTTCTAGGGGCATCTGTACAAATGCGCCCGATCCACGATTTACGACTGATTCTGTCTTTTGCGTGCCTTATTCTGGCGTGGCCTGCGTCGGCACAGGATGCACCTGTGGGCCAGGCCGCGATTGCCCCACCGATCAGTCAGTCCTCTCTCGATCACGCTCAGAAGATGCTATGGACCGGGAAACTGGACGCCGCTGAAGAGGAATTCACCGCACTTTCCAAGAGCGCCGATCCTGCGCCAGCCTACGTCGGCCTGGCCCGCGTGGAGTTGAAGCGGAGGCACCCAGAGGAGGCGTTCGCGTTCGCCGCAAAGGCCGTTGAGCTGGCGGCGCACTCGGCCGACGCTCAGGTGGCCATGGGCGAGGTCTACTTCCGCCAGGGTAGGATTCCTGACGCCGAGAAGATCTTTGTGGACGTTATAAACAGTGGGGCCAACAATGCACGCGCGTACTTCGGGCTCGCGCGGGTCTCGAACTCCGCGTCGCTCTACAGGCGAGGCAAAGAAATGATCGACCGAGCTTACAGCCTCGACCCCGCAAACCCAGATATCAGGGGGTATTGGCTGGCAAGGCTAAGCGTGGAAGATCGCACTAAGGCCCTGCAGGATATTCTTGCCAACTACCCTGACGGAGATGATGCGGGCCGCGCGGCTCTCAATCGTCAACTGACGGCTCTATTTCAAACTCCGCCAAGTGGCGCTCATCAGTGCCGCATGGTCTCGAAAGTTACCGCAACACAAACGAATCTCCGGCAACTGCTTATCGACTCCAATCATCTTCGCGGCTACGGGCTCGACGTGAAACTCAACGGAACGTCGTCGCACTTGATGCTCGACACGGGCGCAGGCAGCATCATCATCGATCGCAAGGTCGCGGAAAAGGCGGGAATTAAGCAAATCGTCCAGACGAGTATAGGCGGCATCGGCGACCAAGGTCCGATTTCGGGTTACGTCGGTACGGCCGATTCGATTCAGATCGGCGACCTCGAGTTTGACGACTGCAACGTGCGGGTAGTTGACCGAAATTCGGTAGCCGGAGAGGACGGGTTGGTTGGTGGCGACGTGTTTGCACATTACCTAGTCGATATCGACATGCCGAACGAGAAATTCAGACTGAGCGAACTCCCGCCGAGACCCGATGAGCCCCCAGTTCCAG
>DASPUN010000025.1:0-3944 GCA_035622875.1 Candidatus Acidiferrales bacterium | reverse complement strand
ACCCGCAACGGCGGCGGGCGGACGCGCGTTTACGATCGTTCCCGCCGGCGCAATGACCTCGATCGGACGCATCAGCCCCGCCGTGGCTGGAACATCCTCGGCCAGCAAGCAGCGGAAAACGTAGAAACATGCTGAATACGTGATCGCAGCAACCGCGTTGATGCTCCCCTCCACCTGACGATCGCTGCCGGTGAAGTCGACCGTGACGGCGTGACTCTTATGGCTTTGCCCGCGAGTGGCCGGCGGATGGAAACTGATTTCGACCGCAATCCTGATGGGCCGATCGCTGATGCCGTCGCCATCCATGAAATCCTCCGCCCTGTATCTCCCCGGCGGCACACGCTCCAGGAAAGCTCGCATGAGTTCCTCGGAATAGTCGTGCAATTCTGCCGCCGCACTTTTCACCCGCCGCAGTCCGTAGCGCGTGCACACTTCGTGCAAACGGCGGTCCCCTGTATGGCAGGCGGCGATTTGCGCGCCCAGGTCGCCCTCGCGCTCGTCAGGCGTGCGGACGTTGTTCAGCAGCAGCGCCAGCACATCGGGCGCCATCACGCCGGAGCGCATCAATTTCACCGGAGCGATGCGAAGGCCTTCCTGGTAGATTTCACGGCACAACCCCATTGATCCGGGAAAGGCGCCGCCGACGTCGGCGTGATGCGCGCGCGATGCAACGTAGAAATCCGGAGCCGTGTGGCGCGGGCGCCCTCGCCCGCGGGTGCTCGTGCCGCGATGTTTGCCAGTTCGGACCCCTGCGCCGGCGTTCACAAACACCGGCGCGACGAGGGTGATGTCCGGCAGGTGTGTGCCGCCGCGAAATGGATCGTTCAGCATCACGATATCCCCCGGCTCCATTGGGCCGGCTTCAATCGCCGCCCTCACCGACATGGGCATCGAGCCCAAATGCACCGGCATGTGGTCGCCCATGGCGATCACTTCGCCCGCGCTGTCGAAAACGGCGCATGAGTAATCGCGGCGCTCCTTGATGTTCGGAGAAAATGCGGTTCGGCGCAGCGCCGCTCCCATCTCTTCGGCAATCGAGTGATAGAGGTTCTTGAAGATTTCCAGTTCGACTGGATCGCGGCGCATGAGGCGCAGTGTACTACCAGTTGTCCTTCGCTGGTCGCCGGTTGTCAGAGAAGCTGGACAATCGCATGTGGCGATCAATATTTCGACTCACCACTGGCGGCGAAGGGCGGCCTTGAAAATCTGCATCCACCAAGCAGAATTCTGTTGACACATCTTTCATACTGCCGCAATATCTGGAGTCATAGGATCACGCCCTACCACAGATGGGGTTGGTCTTGCGAGTATGGGCCCTAAACAATCCACCTTTGCAAGGGGAAATCGCTCACGGAGGAACCTTCATGGCAACCAAGAAGAAGGCTAAGAAGAAAAAGAAACACTAGCCGTCGGCGAGACGATACCTCGCACATACGCTGATTTTCACCGGCCTCTCAAGAGAAGCACCTCTTGAGGGGCTTTTCCATCTTTCGGGCGCGCGGGAGGATTTGGACTTTGCCCGCCGATGTCTGCAATCACAGCCAGGTCGACGACGCGAAAGTCGCCGCCGGAAAATCTCCCGTCTCCTTGCTCTACCTGTGTCACAATAGGCAAACTACTCGGGTGTCGTAATCGAAAGAGATGACTGCCAGAAAAAAGAACTCGGGCAAGCACAAAGCGGTTGAGGTCGTCATCCCCGACAAGTTGTATTTCCGCATCGGAGAGGTGGCGTCGCTGTGCCATCTACCGGCCTACGTGCTGCGATTCTGGGAGTCCGAATTCCCCCAGCTGAAGCCGGTGAAGAGCAGCACAGGTCAGCGCATGTACCGCAAGCGCGACGTCGAAAGCGTGTTGCACATCAAGCAACTGCTCTACGAGCAGGGGTTCACCATCGCCGGCGCGCGCCAGCACCTGCGCGCGGAAATCAAATCTGACAAGACGCAGAGCGCCATTCCCTTCCCATCCCACCCTTCGCCCGAAATTCAGCATATCCGCCAGGGCCTGCGCGAGATTCTAAGCATGCTGTCCACCCACAAGGCGGGATGATGCTGGCGCGACAACGCTACGCCTCGGCCCAGTTGCTCCGCTCCAGAATCGTTGGCGGCTCGTAGGTTTTTCCCCGCGCCAGGCGTCTCTCCTCGCGCCGCGTGGTCCATAAGAGCACGGGACCCAGCACCGCCGGCAGGATCCGCGCCACGACCCCGGATTCCTCCTTGAATTCCTGCCGCAGTGCGTGAATCTGCTCGCTGACCTCACGATCCACTTTCTTGAGTTGCCGTTCCATCGCCCACAGTGCCGAACTGTAGATGCCGCTCAGCCGTCCCATCTCCCGCGCAAACCGTTCCCGCACCCGCGCATCTGGCCAATCTTTGTAGCGCTTCCAACCTGTTAACAGGGTTCGCGAAATGCGATACAGGCTCGGCCCATTGAGTTCGAAGTCGCGCCAGAAAGCCCAGTCGAGGAAGCGTTTGGAGTCTTCACGCGAGATGGCGCCATGCCTGAAATTGAATTTGAACTGGCCGTGAACGTCGGCGTAATCCACGTCGCGCAACAGGCGGCCTTCTTCGGCCATCTGTTCATACAGCGGAGTCCCGGGCACCGGAGTGTAGAGCATGAACTGGTGAAAATCGGTGTTGTGCGAGACTGCATGCTCGATTTCAGCAACGATGTTGTCGGGGGTGTGGTGTTCCAGCCCGATGATGGTCGACCCCTGCACGCGAATTCCGTGCTCGCGCAGCTCGCGCGTGAGTTCCCGAGTGTCCGTGCCCTGCAGTTTGCTATAGTCGGCCCGCGGAGACTCAAGTCCCATCCACAGCCATGACACCCCCAAATCCACCAGCTCCTGCATGGAATACCTGCGAATTGCGTTCGCCGACGCGAAGACGGACAGCGTCCAGCTCTTGCCCGCCTCCTGCATGCGCTCCAGGAGCCGCATCGCCCGCTCGCGGTGCAGCAGGAAATTTTCATCCATGACAAAGAACGAGTGCACTTTGAGCTCACCCTCCATCCGGCTCATGACCTCAAACAGCTCGTCGCCGGTCTCAAAGAAGTTGACGAACTTTCCTTTCCCTCCGAAGAATGCAGAGGTCGTGCAGAAGTTGCATCCCATGGGGCAGCCGACCGAGGGAATAATCGTCGCCGCCGTCGCGCCCTTGCGCTCCGGCATGCGAATGCCCATGATGCGCGTCTGCATTCCGGAGACAATCGGGGGATGGCGGATGGGTGCGTTTTTATCTTCGCCCAGGTAGCGTCGCATCCAGGCAACGCCCTCGCCGCGCACAATGTAATCGGCATCGATCATAGTTTCGATCCCCGGGATCGCGGCTACATGGCCGCCCACGACGATCACCGAGTCTGGCGAGAGTTCGCGCGTCATGCGGCACATCTCGCGCACCTTGCCCACGTTAACGATGATCGAGGAAATGCCGACGATATCGTATTGATTCGTCGCAACCTCCCGCGCGAAGTCGTCGCGCGTGGGAAAGTCGAGCACGGTGCAGGGCGCGGAAATATTAGCCTGGATCAGCATGATGCCCCAGGAGCGGTGAAACATGCGCAGCGAGAAGCTGCCCTGCGCGCGCGTGACCTGATTGTGATAAAGCTCCATCGGATTGATGGAGCGGCTGCCGAATTCATCGTCCTGCGCGTAAGGCCCGAAGACCGAAGTCAACAGAACGCGGGCCTGCGTTCCTTTGGGGTGTTTTTCGGATTTGCGGAACTGGCTGTGACGATCGCGAGCGTTAGTAGTGTCGGTAGCGATTTCCACTTTTGCTGGTCATCCGTCTCTCCCCACTCGCCGTTGAAGCAATCGTAACTGGGCCGAGCTACGCCCGGTCTGCCTGTAAACAGAAAATACAAAACAATTACAAATGTGTGTTCTCACAGCCCGAATCGGTAAGGGGGCGACTCCCGAAATGAGGCCAGCTGGCAACCACACGCCCAGT
>DASPUN010000024.1:0-5848 GCA_035622875.1 Candidatus Acidiferrales bacterium | reverse complement strand
TTCCCTACATTCAAGCTTATGTGAACAAACACGCATGGACGCCCTGGGGAAAAGTACAGGTTGTAGCTGCACAACTGGGAAACGACGCCGGGCTCTACGGCGCCATTCCGCTGCTGACCGGCAACGTATAAGTCGCGCATGCCAAAACAATTCCCCAATGCCCAGCTTTCGCGCCCGATCCCAGGAAATGAAAGCTTGCGCTTCCTGAATTTTCGCGGAGAGGCTCTGCCATGTAGAGGCGACGTCTTGCTGTTCAGCCCGCCCGGCATTGAACGTTTCGACCGCCTGCCGCTGCTCCTGCTGTTGCACGGAGTGTACGGCTGCCAGTGGAACTGGTGGCTAAACGGCGATATCGATGCTATCGCGATCGAAATGCTGCGAGACGGGACAACAAGTCCGATGATGATTGCCATGCCGTCCGACGGTCTGTGGGGCGACGGGAGTGGATACGTTCCTCACCAGCACGGCAACTACGAAAAATGGATCGTCGATGATATCCCGCAATGCCTGCGCGAGTTGTTTCCGCAATTGCACCCCAAACAATTCCTGATCGCAGGGCTGTCGATGGGCGGTTACGGCGCTATGCGGTTAGGCATGAAATATGCCTCGCGGGTGCAAGGGATTTCTGCTCATTCGTCGATCACCCAGGTTGCGCAGTTATCGCAGTTCATCCCCTTTCCCGTTCAAGCATTTCAGTATGCGGGTGAGGCCGATACCGACCTGCTGCACTGGGCCAGAACAAACCTCGATCACCTTCCACCCTTGCGATTTGACTGCGGCACCGAGGATCCGCTCATCGAAGCCAACCGGGAGTTACATCGGGCGCTGGTGCGCATGAGTATCCCGCACGACTATCAGGAATTTCCCGGCGGTCACGACTGGCCGTATTGGACGCAACACGTTCGGCATACGCTGGCCTTCTGCAAGCGTGTGCTCGCCGGTTAGCTATTTCTTCACGGTGTCGGGCATCGACATGCGCACCACCTGCGGAAAATAGATGTTGGTCTCCGCCTCCAGCTTCTTCGGCTTCATCGTATTGCACACGTATGTGAACAGGAGTTCTCCGTTGCGCTCGAACTCAGGGTGCTCCTTCCCTGCGTAGCAGAACGTGTCGCTGTCGTATTTTGGATCGCTCTTCTGCAGGATCGGGATGCGGTAGATCACGTCGCCATCGGTCCACGGGCCGGTCATGCTGGGCGCAGTACGCAGGATCACTTTGTCGGAAAAGATCTGTGGATCGACCATGACGGCAACCCACTGCTTCAGGTCCGGGTGGTAGCGCACCGACATCTCCGAGGCGCCCGTCTTCATGATGGCCTTCGCCTTTGTCGGCTCGATCCCGTCGTGCCACTGGTTGTCGCTGCCGAGGTACTGCAGGCTCTTTTTCGGGTCACCGAGCCCGCTCAATGGAATGCGTGTAAGGATCTGCGGTCGGCTCCCCTGTTCGTACAGGGTATATATGTAAAGATCGTGGTCCTCGATCAGCGCAGAAGCCGAAGGATTCGCGTGCACGCCTTCCGGCACCAGCGGGAAATACGCAACCTTCCAATCCTGGGGATCGCTTGTCAGCCCCGTCACATGCGCCATATCGGTTCCGCAGATCTCGAAGCCCAGCGCAAAGGCGTTGGAATTCGGCGCGTTGCGCACGCAGACCAGCGTGATCCACAGTTCATGGTTATGCTCCACGCCGTCGAGCGCCCAATAGTAAGTACCGTTGTTCTGCTCCGGCTTGAAGAAGCTGTCGGGATTGCCCTTGGCGTCTCGCTTGATCGCATAGTCGATATTCCACTTACCGTTCTTGCAAGTGGAAATGCCGAGGGTGTTGTGAACCATCCTGGGCTCTTCGCCGGTGACCAATCGCTTGTCGCCAAAGAGAGTGTCGCCGAATATCCACACATCACGGCCATCGGGCAACGGGATGGAGTAGGCGGCGTCCGCTCCAAGCCATGGCGCCCGCAGGGGGAACGATGGGGTGCAAGCCGAGTCCCGACCTTGTGCGGACACCGATACGCCAGAAAGCAGTGCGAGAACACAGGAAACAATCCATTTCGCGGCCAATCGCATGGAAACCCTTCCTGAATGGGCGACTTTCGCCCCTTGCCGAGATGAGTGAATCATGTACGCTCCGACAAAAGCGTTCGGAACGCAGAACTGTTGCTCGAATTGGATCGACGTTTTCGCTGCCGTCGGGGCTCGCGAACAGCCTTCAGCGGCGCAGTGGCCATAATTCTCGAGGTTTGTTTGCGGAGAGAGCCGATGTGCCTGTGCAGCAGACTCTCAGCGTACAGCAAATCTTCCAGCACCGCTTTGCGGGCTAGTTCCGGCTTGTGATCGCGGATAAGCTTGAACACACGTTCGTGTCGTCGCCAATGCTTGTGCCAGTTGTCGATGAACGGCAGCACGGCCTTTCGCGCTTCGGATGTCGCGTGGTAGAGCATGCGCATGGTGGTCTGAATCGCTGCGTTCCCGGATGCCTGGGCAAACGCGTCGTGAAATTGGATATCAAACGCCTGAAACAGCTCAGGATTCCCCCGAGCATGGGCCATTCCTTCGAGAGCGGCTTCCAGCCGTTCGATATCGGAGCGGGTTGCCCTCTTTGCGGCCAGCGCGGCCACATCGGGCTCGATGATTTTCCTCAACTCATAGATCTCGAGGTGCTTCACCTCGTTCAGCAGGATCATCCATTGAAAATGTTGGTTGAGCACACGGCTCAAAGAAGACTGAATGTAGGTCCCGTCACCCGCCCGGGATTTGATGAGGCCGAGATACATCAATCCCTTTAGTGCCTCGCGCAACGATCCCCGGCTTACCCGCAACATGTGAGCAAGTTCCGGCTCAGGGGGTAACCGGTCACCGGCCTTGAGGTCGCCGCTTCGGACGAGCTGTTCGATCCGGCGCGCTACCATGTCCATTACGGTCTCGCGATGGATTGGCTCCAGCTGGCCGGCAGTGATTGCGATGCTGCGGTTTGACGACATTGTGTTCCGAGTCTAAGTTTGTCCTACAAATCAATCGACTGCTTGATGTCCCGGTTGCTATTCTCAGTAACCTCGCTGCACTCGATTGGAAATACGGCCGACCCCCTCAATCTCCACCTCGACAAGATCTCCATCTTTCAGATAGAGCGGAGGCTTGCGCGAAAAACCAACTCCCGCAGGCGTTCCCGTCGCGATCATGTCCCCTGGATCAAGCGTGAAGCTATTCGAGAAATATGAAACCAGTTTCTGAACGTTGAAGATCAACTGATTGGTATTGGAATCCTGCATGATCTCGCCGTTCACGCGTGTTGTGATGCGAAGCGCCCCGGGATCAGGCACTTCGTCGGCAGTCACCAGGAACGGACCGTTGGGTGCAAATGTGTCGCAGGACTTGCCACGCGTCCACTGTCCGTCGTCAAACTGCCATTTTCGTGCGGAAACATCATTGAAGACCACGTACCCGGCGACGTAGCGCATGGCATCGCCTTCCGCTACGCGCCGGGCCTTCCGGCCAATGATGACGCCGAGTTCGCCCTCAAAATCGACCTGTGAATCCTCCGCCGGAAGCTGAATCGGATCGAACGGTCCCGACAGACTGGACGTAAACTTCGCAAAGCACAGCGGGGCGCCGGGAATCTTGAGCCCCGCCTCGATCGCGTGATCGTTGTAGTTCAAACCGACCGCGACGATTTTTCGAGAGGCGACGGGACAGTCCAGATGTACAGTCGGGAGGGAAAGAGCATTGTTGTGACTCTTCAGGCCCCGTACAAAGGCGAGGGCTCCTTCGCCCGCCTCCAGCAGCGCGAGGGTCGAAGTGAATGCTTTCGTCTCTTGCCCGAATGACGCGGCAGCGCGTTGGACATCAACAATTCGGTCTCCAATCACCACTCCGAGGCGACTCTCGCCTTGCGTTGAGTATTGAACGAGACGCAAAAGTTAATTCCTCCATCTCTTGACCGGAGAGCAAAATCACTATATATGTTCAAATGTCCTACAAACAAGTAAACTCAGCATTTTCTCCCAGAGTTCGGAATGCAGCCTCAAATTCCGCTGGACAAGTTCGGAATCTTTGCCGAGGGGCTTGACCATCCCGAAGGACTCGCATTTGACGCTGACGGAGATCTTTGGGCCGGTGGCGAACTGGGTCAAATCTACAAGATCAGTCCAACAGGTAAGGTCCGAACTGTAGCGACACTCGGAGGCTTCAACCTTGGTCTGACTTTTTCTGCGCGTCAGGAGCTCTTTGTTTGCAACTTTAAGCTTGGCGCCCTGATCCAACTCGACCGATCCGGCAAAGCGAGTCGGTCCTGGGAGAGAGCGGGGCGATACCGTCTGCGCACTCCGAATTTCTCGGTCTTCGATCGCGAAGGCAATCTTTATTTCAGCGATTCCGGTGAATTCAAGAAAAATGACGGATTTCTATTTGTCTTGAGATCGAATGGCAAGATCGAGCAACTGCTCGATCAGCTCTCGTTCCCTAATGGGCTGTCGCTGAGCGGCGACGAGCGAACGCTGTACGTGGTGCAGAGCACAACAGACAACGTGCTCGCTGTTCCAATTCTCAACTCGGGGTCGATCGGAAAGCCTCGTATTTACGCTTCTGGATTGCACAATGTGCCGGACGGTGCAGCTCTCGACGCGGAGGGCAACCTGTACGTGACCTGTTACGCCTCGCACAATGTCTACCGGGTGGCGCGGGATGGGACAGTCTCGTTGTTCGCGAGGGATCCGGAAGGGACCATGATTGCCAGCCCCACGAACGCGGCGTTCGGCGGCGTCAATTTCGACGAAATGTACTTCGCGAATTTGAGCCGCTGGCATATCTGCCGTGCGAGGGTCGGCATCAAGGGGCAACTGCTTGTCAACCAGCGCTAGGCGGCCGGAGAATCTATGAAGATTACTAACATCCGCTGGACCCCCGCCTTCATACCGATCGAAGCGCCCTTGCGTTATTCGGTTGGATCGCATCCTGGATTCTCGCGCCTCGTCATCGAGGTCGAAACGGACGAAGGCATCACTGGTCTGGGCGAGTGTTACAGCGGCGCCAGCCGCGCCGGCCAACTCGCGGATTTGAAGCCGTTGTTGATCGGCGAAGATCCGATGAACCTTGAGCGAATTCGCTGGAAGCTGGCTGCGCCGAGTTCAGTAAAACTTTTCGGCTTCGCTCTCGGCTTTGCCGGACTGGAGTTCGCCATCCTCGATATTCAGGGAAAAGCGCTGAAACGACCGGTGTGTGACCTCCTCGGAGGACGTGTTCGTGACTCCATTCCCTTCTCCGCTTATCTTTTCTATCGTTACCCAAACGACGATGGCGTTGGCGAAATATCGAACGTCCGGCAGATGGTCGATTTTGCCAAAGAAGTTGTCAGCAAGCATGGCTTTAAGACGTTGAAGTACAAGAACGGCGTGCTTCCCCCGGATGAAGAGGTCGAGACCTTCATTGCGCTGCGCGAGGCATTCCCCAAGCACCGTATCCGGCTCGATCCGAACGCGGTCTGGACGGTGACCACTGCGATCGACGTGGCCCGCCGCCTGCACGACTACAACATGGAGTACCTGGAAGATCCGGTGTGGGGCATGCGTGCGATGAAGCGGGTGAACGCAAAAGTGCCCTGGGTTACATTAGCGTCGAATATGTCGGTATTCGCGTTTGAGGATCTTGCCCCCGCAATCATGGCTAACGTGCTCGATGTCGTTCTGCTCGACCCGCACTGGTATGGAGGCATTCATCGCGCCAAGCTCGCGGGACAGATTTGTGAAGCGATGGGTGTCGATGCGGGCATGCACAGCGGAGCAGAGTTCGGCATCTCGCAAGCCGCCATGCTTCACCTCGCGGCATGCCTGCCGAATCTGGTGCTGGCCCCGGACTC
>DASPUN010000023.1:0-13426 GCA_035622875.1 Candidatus Acidiferrales bacterium | reverse complement strand
CTGTTGTCCACCGAGCAAAGTACCTCGCCGACGCTGCGCAGTCCGCGCGCCACTACCTGCTTCGGCACTTCCTCAGTCTCGCCGGTCCACATGCGTCCCGGCTTCGCGTCCCAAGTGATCTCGACTTGCTGCTTTGGCTCCAGCAGGCCCAGGTCGGGCTCGTCCACGAACGCGCGGACGCGGATGTGGCGCAAATCGGCCATTTCCGCGAGCGTGTCGCCGACTTTCACGTAGTCGCCCGCGTGAACTGGCAACGAGTACAGCGTCCCGTCCGTGGGAGCGATCACGGTCGCAGAGCGGACTTTTTCGGCTAGGGAATCGACCAGTTCCTGCGCCTGATTAACGCGGAGCGTGGCGGATTCGACGGTCTCCGATGCGCGCTGGTCCAAGTCCTTTTTCTTCGCTTCGAGCGCCTCCAGATTCGCGCGCGCCTTGGCGAGACTCGCCTGCGTTTGCGCGAGCTCGTCCTGCGTCGCCGCTTTCTGAGCGACCAGATCTTCGAGCGCCTTCTCGTTTCGTTCGAGGTTCGCGACCTGCACGCGCGTCGCCTGCAAATCTCCCTGCAATTGCGCCACCTGCTCGGGTGTTCCGCCGAGGCGCGCGTTGCGGAGATCGTTTTGCGCAGCGATCAGACTAGCGCGCGCTTGCGCCAACTGCGAGCGGGTGTCCGCCGCGTCCAGCGTGAGGACCGTCTGCCCGCGCCTCACTTCCTGGCCTTCGGTCGCCATCACTCTTTCAACGAAAGTTGGAAATTCAGCGTGCGCTACGGTCGCGTTGATCGGTTCGACTTTGCCATTCGAGGTGATGCTTACGTTGAGGTCCTCGCGCGTGACGTCCACGACCGGGACGAGCGGCGCCTGCCGGCTGAAAATGCGCGCCGCAACGACGACCGCGACCACTGCCGCCGCAACAATAATGATCGTCTGTGTGCGTTTCCGCTTTTCGGCCATGATGGGCCGCATTTCGACATGCGGCTCGCCCCGCAAATCACAAAATTGTAACAGAGCGCTTCTGCGCTTGCCTACGCATTCACAGGCAGTTGCGGCGAACTCTCAATGGGTCGATGCTATGCTCGCTGGCCGGGATGCCAACCGTGTTCGTGATCGCTCGCGATTGGACGCTGCGCACTGGGGTCCGCGCCGAGCTTCGCGAACGCGGCGTCGATGCGTTAGGCATGGAATCGGCGGACGACGCGGGCCGCGCCGTTGCGAGCGGGCAAATACCCGCAGTTATCGTGATGGAGGCAACACCCGAAATGACGGGCGATGCTGCAATTCGGCAGCTCGTAGAGCGCGTCCCGGCGATCGTGATTGCGTCGAGAACGCAAACGGTCAAGCTGCCTCCTGTGGATACAGTACTCTATCGCCCGGTGCGCATCGGAGAGATCGTCGCGCGCGTCGAAGAGCTTCTGCGGCAGGGACATGCGGCCTAGCTCGCCCTCCATCGTCACGCGTCGGTGCTAGAATCGCCTTTTCTTGGCTGCGGGGTTCGAGCGAAGGAGTGCCACATGAGATTCGCGGGCTGTGTTCGATCGGCTGGCTTCCGCCGAGTGCGAGCCTTGTCGCTCGGCAGTCGCGTGCTTCTCGCACTTGCCGGCCTCGCGCTACTGGCCTCGCCGATTGTCGCTCGCCAGGGAGGCAATCAGACGGACGAATCTCAGCCTGATTTGAAAGCATTCGTCGGTACGTGGAAGGCGAGTTACAAAGGCGACGTTTTCGCGATCCTCATCCTTAAGGAAGAAAACGGCAAACTGAGCGGCACGCTGAACAATTTCGATATCGGCGTCGACAAGGACGGCAACCTCAACGACTACACGCACAAAAACGACGGCGATGCTCCGCTGCTGAACGTTCACTTCAAATCCGGCGCGCTTTATTTCGTCGTCCTCGAAAAAGATCAGTATCGCGATGGGATGGACTGGAAATTTGCTCCTCTGAATGCGCAGGAAGGCGAACTCACTGCCATCCTCGATCATCAGGCAGACGCGCCGAAGGACCTCGTCATCAAGCCGATACACATGCTGCGCGACCGCGCCAAGCCCTGAAACATAGCCCTTCGAGACCTCGTATCATGAGTTAGAGGCTGCGATGCGCCGCGCTGGATATGCTTTAGTTGCTGTCCTTCTTCTCGCCCCAGTGACCGCCGGATTCCTCGGACACTTGGTCGGTCCCGGGATACTCCATCCGATGAATCTCGATCCGGATCGGATTGAGCAAGTAAAGCAGATGTTCATCCGAACCGGAGCAGCGAAGGAAGACTTCGTCGTTCGCGCGCCTGACGGCGCCGAATTGCGCGGATGGAAAGTGCGGCCGCCGGCGCCGACGGGCGATTGGGTGCTGCTCTTTCACGGCATTTCGGACAATCGAACGGGAGTCCTCGGCCACGCCCAGTTTCTGCTGCGGCGCGGCTACAGCGTCGTGATGATGGATTCTCGCGCGCACGGCAAAAGCGGCGGCGACATGGTGACTTACGGATGGAAGGAGCGTTACGACACCGTAGCGATCGTAAACGCACTGTACTCCGCCGAAAACGTCCGGCATCTGGACGCGCTCGGCGTCTCGATGGGCGGCGCCATCGCGCTGCAATCAGCAGCGGTCGAGCCGCGCATCGAGAGCGTTGTCGCAGAGGACCCGTTCGCCAACCTCCGCAAGGTCAGTTACGACTACGCCGGTCTGCACGTAAGCCCACTTCTTGGGATGACTTTGTTCCGGCCCGCTGCGATTACGGCTCTGGCCGCGCTGGAAAAAGCAGGTGGGTTCGACCCTAATGAGGTTTCACCGGAAAAAGCTGTGGCGGCTCGCCCTTTCCCGCTCTTGCTGATCTGTGGAACGCGCGACCGCACGATTCCCTGCCGCCACGCCGAACAAATTTATCGCGCCGCGGCAGGCCCCAAGGACTTGTGGATCGTGGACGGAGCGGAGCACGCGTCGGCGCTTGGACACGCTCCCGAGGAATACGAAAATCGCGTGATTCAGTTCTTTGCGCGTTGGAACGCTCAGCGTTGATCAAGTCGTTTCGGTGGCTGCCTTCACGCTCGTGGCCGCGCGGTGGCGCACAGGCGGAACAGCAAGCAGATACATCACGGCGCTCGCAAAACACAGCGCGCCGACGATCTCGAAAACTCCCGCGTACGTGCCGAACCGATCGAAATAGCGCCCCGCGAGTTCCGGCCCTATCGAGCCAACAATTGTGCCGAACGGCATCGTGATGCCCAGCAGCGCGGGGTAGACTTTCGGCCCGTAATAATTGCTCTGAATCGTCATCAGGCACGTAAACGCGGTGCCGAATCCGCTGCCCATCAGGATGGCGTAGACGTACATCGTGGTCACGTCGGTCGCGTGGATCGCCAGCAGCGTCCCGCCGCCGTATAGACAAACGGCGACGGCCGACAAGAATCGCGGCTCGATCCTGTCTCCAAGCGTTGCGACCACCACTTGCCCGATCAGCGAAGAGCCGAAAATCAGCGCGAGCGATCGAGCCGCTTCCGCGGGCGGGTGCCCGAGTCCGATCAAATGTGAAATGCCGTGCGCGACGTAAATGAAAAATCCCATGAAGAATCCGATGTAGGTCGGCACGAGCAGCCAAAGCGTGGGCGACCGCAGCGCTTCGCCGAGCGTCCAGTCCTCGGTCGTCTTGAAAACTCCGCCACGCGGGCTCGCCGATCTCGCCGACGCAGTCGAAGGCGGCGGATCGACAGCATCTTCGCCGTCCGGCACCTGGCCCATCTGCGCGGGGCTCTCCTTCACAAACGCGGCGGCGACTAGCGCCGCAACCAGCGACATCGACGCCATGCACCACCACGCCGCGCGCCAGTTGCCGCCGAATCGCGCGATCACCGCCTGCAGCGTCGGCACCGCGATGCATCCGCCGAGTCCCGACGCGGTGAGCACCAGCGCCATCGCGCGGCCGCGCTTCTTGTGAAACCAGCGCGCCGCGCCGACTTGCGGCGCAATCGTCCCCGCCATGGCCGCGCCCGCTCCGACGATAAGCCCAAGTACGATCAGAGCCTGAAACGTCGACTTCACATAGCTCGCCATCAGGAAGGCACCGCAGGACGTCAGCAGCGTTCCGATCACCAGCGTCACGCGAATCCCCAGCCGGTTGATCGATTCCGCCACAAGCGGTCCCGGCAATCCGGCCATAAGACTGAAAACCGAAAATGCGAGGCCGAGCCTTTCGCGGTTCAAGTGCATCGCGCGGGCCATGTAGGTGTTGACGACGCTCGTGCCGAACGTGGGAAACGTGAAATTCAGGATGATGACCGCCCAGAAAATGAAAAGCAGTTTCCAGCCGTAGAACGGTCTTCGTTGCGTGCTGCTCTCCATCGATTCGAATCTCCGTTCCGCGACCAGAATGTGCCGGTTTGTGACCCTCGCGAGGCGGACGAATAATCCTCTCTCGCAAGGCGGGTGTCAACTTTGATGCGGCTCGGTCCGTCCGCGGCGCAATTGGTAGTGGAAGCGGTCGACTACTGGTGGCTCGCGATGATGAGAAGCAGACCGAAGATCGCGGCGGGAATCAGCGCGAGGGAAAGGTACGCCAGCGTGAGCCTTGGCGTGCACTGACGCGGCCGAAACTCGATGGCGGCGCTCGGGGGCTGGGAGATTTCGATCTGTTCGGGGTGCTCGAGATCGTGCGCGAAGCTGCGAGCCGAGGCGTAGCGCTTGTCAGGCTCGCGTTCCATCGCGCGGCGGATGATTTCGCGAAACGCCGCCGGAATCTCGCTGTCGTTTTCACCAACCGGAGGCTGATCGGCCACGAGTCTCTGGTTCATCGCGACCAGCGGATTCGGGCCGCGGAACGGCACTTCGCCCGTCAGCATCTCGTAGAAGATCACGCCCATCGAGTAGATGTCGCTGCGCGCATCGCCGCGCTTGCCTTTCACTTGCTCCGGCGAGACGTAATCGGGCGTGCCCATGCTCTTCGTCAGCTTGGCGAACGTCAGCCGGCGCGCTGCCGCATCGCGCGCGATTCCGAAGTCGATCAGTTTGATGCGATCCTCAGAGTCGATCATGATGTTGTCCGGCTTGAGGTCGCGGTGAACAACACCGTGCTCGTGGATGTAGCCGAGCGCATCGCAGATTCGTTGCGCGATGCGCCCGGCTCTCTCGGGGGAGAGTTTCTTCTCTTCGTCGACGAGGTCACGGAGCGGCCGGCCATCAACCCACTCCATCACCATGCAGACACGCGAATCGTCTTCGGCGGGCAATACTTTCACGACGCCGGGGTGATCGAGCTTCCGTCCGATGTCAGCTTCTCGATGAAAGCGCTCGAAAAACAGGACGTCGGCTTCCAGCTCGGGGCGAGGAATCTTGATCGCGACGGTTGCTCCCGACGCGAGATCCGTGCCGCAATAAATCGAGGCCATGCCGCCCGCCTTCACGAGATCATCTACTCGATAGCGTCCAATCCGATCGCCGCGCTCGGGGGCCTGAATCATAGCGTCTCTGAAACGAAGTTAGCGTGCGGGCGTAAGCCCGAAGTAAGCGATTCGTAAAGATTTCGTAATGAGCGGCGGCCTTCCGCCATCGGTTTCGATCTCGCGCGAAGCCAAAGAAATTCTGATCGATCCCATCAAAACCTAAGCAGGCAGGGAAAGCTAAGCCCGGTGTATAGTATGTGGGAGTCCGACTGCCCCTCGGACCTCCCAGGAGTGCAAACTGTGGAGTCAGGGTGTCGAGTAAACGCTTGGAACTGCCAGGTTTGGGGCACGGACAGGCTGTAGGTTGATTGGATGAGCGGAAACCCAAAGACGAAAAAGCAGCGCGAGGAAGTGCCTTATCCCTTCCTGGGCATGCCGAAGGCACAGGGTCTTTACTCGCCCCGGCACGAGCATGACGCTTGCGGCGTCGGATTTGTCGCCAACATCGCGGGGCAGAAGTCGCACGACATTGTGCTCAAGGGCATTCAGATCCTCGTCAATCTGACGCACCGCGGCGCATGCGGCTGCGATCCTGACACGGGCGACGGTGCTGGAATCCTCATCCAGATCCCTCACAAATTCTTCGAGCGCGAATGCGCGAAATTGGGCTTCACATTGCCCGCACCGGGCGAATACGGAGTCGGCATGGTGTTTCTGCCGGTCGATCCGCAGGAGCGGATACTCTGCGAAGGAATTCTCGAAAAAGCCGCCAAGAAGGAAGGGTTGACGGTTCTCGGCTGGCGCGATACGCCAATCAACGGCGACACGATCGGGCGGCTGGCGCGCGGCTCGCAGCCTTACATCGAACAGGTTTTCATCCGTCGCGGCCGCAGCATGGATCAGGACGCGCTCGAGCGGAAGCTCTACATCGTCCGCAAGCGCGCCGAAGCGCTGATCGCTGAAACCGACCTGAAAGAGAAGGACGTTTTCTACATCCCATCGCTTTCGTCGCGCACCATTGTCTACAAAGGCCTGCTGCTCGCCCCGCAGATCGCGAGCTTCTACAAGGAACTCTCCGACACTGATGTGACGAGCGGTCTGTGCCTCGTCCACCAGCGCTTTTCAACCAACACATTTCCGAGCTGGAAGCTCGCGCATCCGTACCGCTATATCTGCCACAACGGCGAGATCAACACGCTGCGCGGCAACGTGAACTGGATGCACGCGCGCCAGTCCGTCCTTGCGTCCCCGCTTTTCGGCAAGGATTTCCAGAAGCTCCTGCCGATCATCACTCCGGGCGGCAGCGATTCCGCGATGCTCGATAACGCCGTCGAACTGCTGACGCTCGCGGGCCGCAGTCTGCCCCACGTGATGTCCATGCTGATTCCCGAAGCCTGGGACAACGATCCCACGATGCCGGAGGACGTGAAGGCTTTTTACGAATATCACGCTTCGCTGATGGAGCCGTGGGACGGCCCGGCGGCCGTCGCGTTCACCGATGGGCGCGTGATCGGCGCGAAGCTCGACCGCAACGGCTTGCGCCCGGGCCGGTATCTTGTCACCAACGACGGCCTCGTGATCATGGCCTCCGAAGCGGGCGTGTTGCCGGTGAAGCCCGAAGAGATCCGGATGAAAGGACGTCTGGCGCCCGGCCGCATGTTTCTTGTCGACACCGAACAGCAGCGGCTGATCTCTGACGAAGAAATCAAGAAACAACTCGCGGCGCGGCGTCCCTACGAAAAGTGGATTCGCGAAAATCAGATCACGCTCGATCATCTTCCCGCGCCGACAAATGTCCAGCCGACCGATCACAAGACGATTTTGATGCGGCAGCGCGCGTTCGGCTACACGGACGAGGATTTGAAAACGATCCTGCAGCCATCGGCGCAAAAAGCCGAAGAGCCGGTCGGATCGATGGGAATCGACATGCCGCTTGCGTGCCTTTCCGACAAGCCGCAGCTGCTGTTCAGCTATTTCAAGCAGTCGTTTGCGCAGGTCACCAATCCGGCGATCGATCCGATCCGCGAGGATTTGGTGATGTCGCTCAATTGCTACATCGGATGCGAGGGAAACATCCTCGACGAAGCGCCGAAGAATGCGCACACGCTCAAGCTGCGCCATCCGATCATTTCCAACTGGCGCCTCGAGAAACTGCGCAGCGTGAAGTGGGGGGATTTCCTTGCCACGACGCTCTCGACTCTCTTCCGCGCCACCAATGGCGCACAGGAACTGGAGAAGGCCGTCGAGGATCTCTGCGCCCGCGCTTCGCAGGCGGTCAAGGAAAAATACACTCTGCTGATTCTTTCCGATCGCGGCGTTGACCGTGATTTCGCACCGATTCCGAGCTTGCTTGCGCTTTCGGCAGTTCACAACCATCTCATCCGCGAGAAAACGCGCAACCAGGTTGCGCTGATCGTCGAATCGGGCGAACCTCGCGAGGTGATGCACTTCGCGCTGCTGCTCGGCTATGGCGCGAGCGCCGTGAATCCCTATCTCGCGATTGAAACGCTCGAGGATCTTTACAAGTCCGGCCATCTGGGCACCGAATATTCCTGGGACAAGATTTTCAAGAGCTACATGAAGGCGACGGACAAGGGGCTCCTGAAAACTTTTTCCAAGATGGGCATTTCCACGCTGCAAAGCTATCAGGGCGCGCAAATCTTCGAGGCGATCGGACTCAATCGCGCGCTCGTGGAGCGCTATTTCACCGGCACGTCCTCGCGGATCGAGGGCGTCGACATGGAAGTGCTGGCGCGCGAAGCGCTGATGAAGCACGAATTCGCCATGCAGGCTCTCACCGAATCCGAGACCGAGCTGCGCGTCGGCGGTGAGTATCAATATCGCGTGCGTGGCGAGCGGCACCTGCTGAATCCGCTGACGGTCAGCAAGCTGCAGCATGCCGTGCGCCAGTCCAAGCCGGAGACTTTCCGCGAGTTCGCCGACATCGTGAACCAGCAGCACCGCGATTTCCTGATGCTGCGCGGAATGTTCGAGTTCAAGCCCGCCGGCGATCCCGTTCCGATCGAGGACGTCGAACCCGCATCGGAAATCGTGAAGCGGTTTGCGACGGGCGCGATGTCGTTCGGCTCAATCAGCAAGGAAGCGCACGAGACGTTGGCGATCGCCATGAATCGCATCGGCGGGAAGTCGAATACGGGCGAGGGCGGCGAGGACGAAGCGCGGTTCATTCCCGATCCCAACGGCGATTTGCGCCGCAGCGCGATCAAGCAGGTGCCCTCCGCGCGCTTCGGCGTCACGACCAACTATCTTGTGAACTCGGACGATCTGCAGATCAAGATCGCGCAGGGCGCGAAACCTGGCGAGGGCGGCCAGCTTCCGGGACACAAAGTCGATCAGGTGATCGCGCGCGTGCGGCACTCGATCCCTGGCGTGGGACTGATTTCTCCGCCGCCTCACCACGACATCTATTCGATCGAAGACATCGCGCAGTTGATTCACGATCTCAAAAACGTGAACCCGAAGGCGCGCGTCTCCGTAAAGCTCGTAGCCGAAGCGGGTGTCGGAACGGTCGCAGCGGGCGTCGCGAAGGCTCACGCCGATGTGATCTTGATCAGCGGCTACGACGGCGGCACGGGCGCTTCGCCAATCAGCTCAATTCGCCATGCAGGCGTGCCGTGGGAGCTCGGGCTTTCTGAGACGCAGCAGATTCTCGTGCTCAACGATCTGCGCAGCCGCGTGCGTCTGCAAGTCGATGGCAAGCTGATGACCGGGCGCGACGTGGCTGTCGCCGCGCTGCTTGGCGCCGAAGAATTCGGCTTCTCGACTGCGCCGCTGATTTCGATGGGCTGCATCATGATGCGCAAGTGCCACCTGAACACGTGTCCGGTCGGCGTGGCGACGCAGGACCCGGAATTGCGCAAGAAATTCTCAGGCCAACCCGAGAACGTGATTAATTTCTTCTTCTTCATCGCTGAAGACTTGCGGCAGATCATGGCCCAGCTTGGCTTTCGCACCGTCAACGAGATGGTCGGCCGCGTCGATTGCCTGGCGCAGCGCGAAGATGTGACGCACTGGAAGGCCAAGGGCATCGACCTCTCCGCTGTGCTTTACGATCCGCCGGTGCCGAGCCACGTGGGCCGGCGGCAGATGATGGCGCAGGATCACGGCCTCGAAAAAGCGCTCGACTACAAATTGATCGAGATGGCGCAGGAAGCCATCGAAAATCGGACGCCGGTTTCGCTGAGCATGCCGATCCGCAACGTCCATCGCACAGTCGGCACGATGCTCAGCGGCGAAATCGCGCGCCGCTACGGTTCGGTGGGTCTGCCGGACGACACGATTCAGGTTCAATTCACCGGCTGCGCGGGACAAAGCTTCGGCGCATTCCTCGCCAAAGGCGTGACGCTGACGCTGGAAGGCGACGCCAATGACTACGTCGGCAAGGGTCTCTCCGGCGGTAGTCTCGTAATCTACCATCCGCGCAAATCGGAATTCGTGCCTGAGGAAAACATCCTCGTCGGCAACGTCTGCCTCTACGGCGCGACGAGTGGCGAGGTGTTCTTCGCCGGAATGGGCGGCGAACGATTTGCCGTGCGAAATTCCGGCGCCACGGCGGTCGTCGAAGGCGTCGGAGACCACGGCTGCGAATACATGACCAACGGATTGGTTGTCGTCCTCGGGCGTACGGGCCGCAACTTTGCCGCCGGCATGACGGGCGGCATTGCCTACGTGCTAGATAATTTCGGCGATTTTGCGTCGGTCAAGTGCAATCACACCGAAGTCGATCTCGAGCCGGTGACGAATCAGAAAGATATCGAGAGGCTGCACGAGCTGATCGCGCGCCACGCGGAACTGACCGGCAGCCCGCAGGCAAAATGGATTCTCGAAAACTGGGAGTCGACGCTGCCGAAATTCATCAAGGTCTTCCCGCACGAATTCAAGCGCGTGCTTGGCATTCCGCGCGTGCCTCCGGTGGCGCTTGCCGCACAGGCCGGCAAACAGGCGAACGGGCAGGTGATCCGTGGGTAAAGTCACCGGCTTCATGGAGTACAAGCGCGAGACGCCGACGCGCCGCGAGGTCAAAGAGCGGATCCACGATTACTTCGAGGTCTATCAGCCCTATCCCGACGAGAAGGTCCGCACGCAGGCCGCGCGCTGCATGGACTGCGGAATTCCCTTCTGCCACACAGGCTGTCCGGTCAACAACATCATTCCCGATTGGAATGATCTGGTCTATCGCGACGAGTGGCAGGATGCGATTCGCGTCCTGCATTCGACGAACAATTTTCCCGAATTCACCGGCCGCATCTGCCCGGCTCCGTGCGAAGCCGCGTGCGTGCTCGGCATCAACGAGCCAGCCGTCACGATCAAGGTGATCGAGAAGACGATCGTCGAGCACGCGTGGAAGAAGGGCTGGATCAAGCCAGAGCCGCCGCAGACGCACACCGGCAAGCGCGTGGCGGTCGTGGGATCAGGCCCTGCGGGCCTCGCGGCCGCGCAGCAACTGGCTCGCGCGGGACATGCCGTAACTCTGTTCGAGAAGGCCGACCGCATCGGTGGGCTGCTCCGCTACGGCATCCCCGACTTTAAGATGGAAAAGCACGTCCTCGATCGCCGGCTCGAGCAGATGGCCGCCGAGGGCGTTGTCTTCCGCACGAAGGCGCACGTGGGTGGCGCCATCCCCGCAGCCGATCTTCGCAAAGAATTCGACGCGATCTTGCTGACCGGCGGTGCGGAAAATCCGCGAGACCTGAAGGTGCCGGGCCGCGAGTTGAAGGGCATTCACTTCGCGATGGAGTACTTGCCGCAGCAGAATAAGAAGATCGCCGGCGACAGCGTGCCCAATCAAATCCTCGCGACCGGCAAACACGTCGTCATCATCGGCGGCGGCGACACGGGCGCAGACTGCCTCGGCACCGCGCACCGCCAGCAGGCGGCGTCCGTCACGCAATTCGAAATCTTGCCGATGCCGCCGCAGGAGCGGCACGCAACCACTCCATGGCCGCTCTGGCCGCTGCAGCTGCGCATTGAAAGCGCGCACGAAGAAGGTGGCATCCGCGATTGGGCTGTGAACACGACGAAATTCACGGGCGATGCGAACGGAAATGTGAAGCAGTTGCACGCGATTCGCGTGGGGCCGCCGCCGAAATTCGAAGCGATGCCCGGAACGGAATTCACGCTCGATGCGGATTTGGTGCTGCTCGCGCTCGGTTTCACCGGTCCTGTCAAGCAAGGAATGATCGAGCAGCTGGGCGTCGAGCTCGATGCACGCAGCAATGTCGCCACGAAGAATTACATGAGTTCGATCCCGGGAATTTTTGCGGCGGGCGACATGCGCCGCGGGCAGTCTCTAGTCGTCTGGGCGATCTCGGAAGGCCGCAGCGCCGCCAAAGCCGTCGACGATTACCTCAAAGTCTCTCGCCAGCTCGTTCTGTAACACAAAATTAACATCGCGTTAACAGACCGCGCCATTCTGCTCGTGTTTATGGGCAAGTGCGAGCGCGGCGGAGCGCTCTCTGGCGCTGCGACAAGAGCGTTGACATCGCTGGTATCCGATCAACATAATGTGCTGCCTCGCCGCCTGTTGCGGAGGTCGGTCATGTTCATTTCCCGCGGGCTCAATCCAAGTACCGGGGCTTCTTCCAATTTTCTTCCGGGAGATCGAAGCGTTCCCCTCAGCCCGTTTCAGCTCTTACACAGCTACATCCCGGCTTCAAGTTCGACTACGCTCCCGCCAGGAAATTTTGAAGGCTCGTTTTCGGCCGTCCGACATCGAACTATCCAGGAACAATCCGGCCTAACCAACTCGCGCGCAGGTCGAGGAGGCTCGTGAAATGGAAACTACTCGAAGGGACTTCTTCAAGATCGCGGCTGTCGGAGGCGCAGCGGCGTCGGTCTTCGGCTTCGATCTCAAGCCCGCCTACGCGCAATTGCGTGAGCTGAAAATCGCCCGCGCGACGGAGACGCGCTCGACCTGCCCGTACTGCTCAGTGAGCTGCGGCATCATCATTTACACGCTCGGCGACAAGGCCAAGAACGTGACGCCGCAGGTGATTCACGTCGAGGGCGATCCCGACCACCCGATCAATCGCGGCACGCTCTGCCCCAAGGGCGCCTCGCTCGAACAAGACATCCTGAATCCGCGCCGGCTGCTCAAGCCGCAAGTCCGCAGGCCCGGCGGCACCGATTGGGAGGACATCTCCTGGGACGATGCGCTCAACGAAATCGCGCAGCGCGTGAAGAAAACACGTGACGCGACGTTTGTCGAAAAAGACGCGCAGGGCCACACCGTCAACCGCTGCGAGGGCATCGCCTTTACCGGCGGCTGCACCGACACAAACGAGTTCAACTATCTAGTCGTCAAGTCCATGCGCAGCCTGGGGGTCTGCTACCTCGAAAATCAGGCCCGGGTTTGACACGGCCCCACGGTCTCAAGTTTGGGACCGACATTCGGACGCGGGGCCATGACGAACGGCTGGATCGACATCAAGAACACCGACATGATGTTGATCATGGGCGGGAATCCGGCGGAGAACCACCCGTGCGGATTCAAGTGGGTCATTGAAGCCAAGCGAAACCGCAACGCGAAAATGATCGTAGTGGACCCGCGCTTCACGCGGACCGCTTCCACTGCCGATCTCTTCCTTCAAATTCGGGCCGGCTCGGATATCGCGTTTCTGGGCGGTTTGATCAACTACGCGATCGCGAACGACCGAGTCGCCAAGGAATATCTCGCCAACTACACGAACGCCGCGTTCGTAGTGAAGGACGGATTCAAGCTGCCCGAGGATGGGCTCTACTCCGGCTTCGATCCCGCGGCGCACACCTACGACAAATCTACATGGAACTATGAAGAAGGCGGCGATCTGACCGGTAAGCCAGTCGCCGCTGGAGCACCACACAAGGCTGCTCCACCGCCCGCTCCGCCAAAGCCGGGCCAGGCTCCGCCGCCACCACCGGCGCTTCCCGGCAACGTGTCGCATGATTTCGACTTGCAGCATCCGCGCTGTGTCTTCCAGCTTCTGAAGCAACAGTACTCGCGCTACACGCCTGAAATGGTCGAGCGGATCACAGGAATTCCGAAAGACCAGTTCCTCAAGGCCG
>DASPUN010000022.1:0-3492 GCA_035622875.1 Candidatus Acidiferrales bacterium | reverse complement strand
GCATCAAGCCTTTTCCCGAATACAACGAAAAAAGATTGCGCTTCAATTGGAACACGCCCATTCACATGAGTCCCAATGAGAAAGGGACCATCTATATCGGCGCCCAGTTCCTTTTCCGCTCGCGCGATCACGGGCAGTCCTGGGAACGCATTTCTCCCGATCTGACCACCAACGATCCGGAAAAGCAGAAGCAGGAGGAATCGGGCGGAGTGACGGTCGATAATTCCTCCGCTGAAATGCACACATCGATCTACTCCATCTCTGAATCGCCGCGGAACGGGCAGATTATCTGGGTGGGCACCGATGACGGTAATCTGCAGATCACGCGCGACGGCGCCAAGACCTGGACCAACGTGGTGGGCAACATCAATGGGTTGGGGAAAAACTCATGGGTCTCGACGGTCGAAGCGAGCCGCTTTGATGAAGCCACAGCCTACGCGACCTTCGATCGCCATACCTTCGGTGATATGAAGCCGTACGCTTATAAGACGACCGACTACGGCAAGACATGGACCGCGCTGCCCGTGCAGGAAGGCGGCGTCCGCGGATACGCCCACGTCATCAAGGAAGACACCGTAGATCCGAATCTGCTGTTCATCGGCACCGAATTCGGCCTCTGGATTTCGGTGGACGGGGGCCAGCACTGGGCGCAATACAAAGGCAGCAACTTCCCGGCGGCTGCGGTGCGCGATATTGCGGTGCAGGCGCGCGAAAGCGATCTCGTGCTGGCGACGCACGGCCGCGGCATCTGGATCATCGACGATATATCGCCCTGGCGGACCCTGACACCGGAGCTCATGTCGAAAGAAGCCGCGCTCATTCCCGGCAAGGCAGTCCAGTACTTTGAGACGCAGGGCGGTTGGCCGGAAGGAAACGAAACCTTCCACGGCCTGAGCCGGCCCGGCGAGGCGCAGATTACCTACTACCAGCGCGGCCGGCATATCTTTGGCGATCTGAAGATCGAGATCTTCGACGAGAGCGGCAAGCTGGTCGACACCGTCGCGGGAAGCAAGCATCGGGGCTTGAATCGCGCCAGCTGGGCGATGCACGTGAAGGCGCCAGCGGTTCCCCCCGCCGCTTCTGTACTTGGCGAGGCCACCGAAGGACCACGCGTGCTGCCCGGCACTTACACCGTAAAAATGACCAAGGGTGACAAGGTGTACACCGAGCAATTGACCGTCGCGCTCGATCCGCGGGCCAAGTTCTCGCTTGAGGATCGCAAGGCGCAGTTCGATTTGTCGATGAAGATCTATCACACCATCGAACACATGACGTATTCGGTCGAGGCGATCGAGGGAGTTCGTTACTCGGCCAATGCGAGAGCGGCAAAGCTGGCGGAGAAAGATCCTTTGCGGAAGCAACTGCACGACCTGGCCGCCACGTGCGACGCATTGCGCTCGAAGATCGTGGCTACCAAAGAGGGCGGGATGATCACCGGCGAGGAACGGATCCGCGAGCACCTGGGCGAAGTCTACGGCGTGGTCACCAACTACGAGGGCCGGCCGGCCGATTATCAGGCCGCCCGCGAAGATTCGCTGGCGCGCGAACTGGAGGACGTGATCGGCGACTTCCAGAAGCTGACGCAAAGGGAACTGCCCGGAATCAACGCCTCGTTGAAGAAGAAAAAAGCGGAGGCGATCACCGTCCTCACCGAGGCCGATTGGCAGGCAAAACGCAGCGCCGGCGGCGCGAGCGCGGCTATGCGATCCGAGCAAGGCAGAATGCGGGAGATGGACTGAACAAACTCGTGGTTTTCTCGACTATGCGGAATCGCCCCCACAGCGATGCCACTGCTTTGCTCGGATGAGAATCTCCGCTGATTCGGCGCATTGTTGGCAATGACACCTTGAACTAATCCGAAACTTTTCGTAAAGTTTCGGAACATAGTCCAAGGAGCGAGTCATGAGCGAAATCCCAGGCATCAATCGCAGGGTATTCATAGGCAAATCAGCTGCGGTGATTGCAGGCAATGCGGTCCTGCCGCGGACTGCGTTGTCCTACGACCGAATTATCGGGGCCAACGACCGCATTTCGCTCGGCCACGCCGGTATTGGCCAGCGCGGAAATGACCTGACCGAGATCGCGGCGCTCCTCAAGTCCAGTCATAACGTAGAGATGACGGCGGTCTGCGATCTCTGGACCGTGAACCGCGCGAAGGCCGTGGAGGTCAACACGCGGAACTACGGCCGCGCGCCGCGCGCCGTTCAGCATGTCGAAGAGTTGTTGGCGATGAAGGACATCGACGGGGTGCTGATCTCGACGCCGGATCACTCGCACTCGCCGCTGCTCAAGCTGGCCGCTGAAGCCGGAAAAGATGCCTATGTCGAAAAGCCCATGGGCAACGTTCTCGACGAGGCAAAAGCAGCACGGGACGCGGTGTTGCAGGCAAAAACAATTGTGCAGGTCGGGACGCAGCATCGTAGTGAGCCGTATCAGCGCGCGGCGAACGAAGTCGTGAAAAGCGGCGAACTGGGCGACATCAGCAAGGTCGAGATCGAGTGGAACTACCATGGCCCGCGCTGGCGCGGGCGAAAAGAAGTAAAGCAGATTCGCGAGCAGGACACGGACTGGAGCAAGTGGCTGCTGGCGAAACCGGCGCGGCCGTTCGATCCACAGCTCTACTTCGAGTTTCGCCTGTACAAGGATTTCTCCAGCGGCATCGCCGATCAATGGATGAGCCACGGCATCGACGTGGTCCACTGGTTTATGGACGACTACTTTCCCAAGTCGGCCGTGGCGCACGGCGGTGTATTCGCGTGGCATGACGGTCGCGAAACACCCGACACGTTTCACGCGTTGCTCGAATATCCCAAGGGATTTCTGGTGAGCTATTCGACCAGCTTCGGCAATGACGCGCCCAGCTTCTCGCGGTACATGGGGAAGAAAGCGACATTGATCAATATCGGCGGTGAAGGCAGCCCGCGTTATCAGGTAATCGAAGAAAAAGGCACGCATGAGGACGACGCGAACATCGACGCCAAGCGCCACTCGCGTTACATCACCTTGCCGGGCGAGAACAAGCTGCCGCCGATGGGCATTGACGACATGAGCCTGGAGCACATGGCGAACTGGTTCGATTGCATGCGCTCGCGCAAGCAGCCCGACTCGCCGGTGCACGACGGCTACGCGCACTCGGTGGCCTGCATCATGGCAGCCAAATCGTATTGGGAGGGCCGGAAATTGTACTGGGATGCGGCCAGCGAGACGATCGTGGATCGCCTGCCCGCATAAAGCCCGATCGCGCCGCTGCGCGCCCGAGCGACGCCGAGCCGCCACTGCCGCTGGGGACACACTCTGCCGCTTCTGACCCACCGGGAAAGGGTCGAAAGCGTCATTCTTCCCGTTTTCCAGCAAACGACGTAGAATCGCCGGGGTTTCCACTTCGAGTCCCTGGGGGCGCGGCATGGTTTCTCCAACGGTGCGATGGACACTAGGGCTGATTTGCGTCGCTGTGGCAGGTCTCTTTTCCGGCTGCAGTCAGTCTAAGCCGGA
>DASPUN010000021.1:0-103684 GCA_035622875.1 Candidatus Acidiferrales bacterium | reverse complement strand
GCCGATATTGAAGTTCGGGCCGGCGAAAAAGCTGAGGTCCACTTGAGAGAAAAACCCAAATTCGAAGACGGGGATGCTGACAGTCTGCACGACTCGTTGAAGCCTGACTTCCGAACCGCTGGCTGTCTTCGCGGTCACAGTGAGGGTGTAGGGAGTCATGACAGCGTACAGACCCGCGCCGTTGTCTCCATTGGGAATTGTGCCCACGCTGGAGTTCGGAAGACTAGCGTTCGTTGGATTGGGCGTAAAAGTGACCTGGTAACCCGACCCCTGGGTCGTGCTGCCGGGGGCAATGTATTGAACGCTGGGGATATTGGCCGGGGGACCCGGGGTCGTCATCAGCGCGTTGATGGCGGCGGCGTTGGGCGCGGGGTTCGTGTCGAACAGGTTCTCGAGACTCGCTGTAAGAGACTCCATACCTGCTTCGGCGCCGTAGAAGGCCAACTGCCGGTCGGCGTTGTTGCCTCCGAGTTTCTGGTCGCCAGTCACGAGCCAAGCGATTCCGACGATCATCGTAGAGAGCAACAGCAATATCAGCAAAGTCGTGATCAAAGCGATGCCCTGTTCCCGACGGTTCCTCACGGACGTTCTCCTTTGGGCCAACTGATGCTCGATTCCTCTGCACGAACACTTACTGAAGTTCATAGCGCCACTCTTGTGCCGGCCGCTCACTGGAATTTGTTGTAAAAATCCAAACCGCGGATGCTGACGACGGTTTCGAGATTGTTTCGGAAATAGCGATTCGTGTGGTTGAACGGATCCTGGGAGCGCGCGTAGAGCAAGATGTAGGCGTCTCGGATCTCGGGCAGTTGCGCGCTGGTAGGATTCTCCTGTGCGGCGGTAACTGTCACAGGACTCGAGCCGGCGTTCAGAATGTCGTAGAAAATCTGCAAATTTTCGATCACTTCGCCAACCGCCTGAGGCTGATTCATATTCACCTGCCGCATCAGCATCGGCTGAGCGGCGGAAGCGGGCGCTGCTGTGCTGATGTAGTAGGTGATCAACCAAAATCGCGTTGCGGTCGTGGTCGGATAGTTTCCCGAACCCACCGGTGTCTGAATTTGCTTAATGGTCCCGGAAGTTGCGCCGGAAGCGTTCAAGTTAAAGGGATCGTTCGCGGCAAATGTGACCGAGTTGGTCACAGTATTCACCGTCGAAACGCACATGAGCGCCATGGAGCCAGCCGTATCCGAGACGTCTTCGTTTGTTCCGGTGATGCTGCCATCGCCGACCGTGTTGTTGTTCTGAATCATGATCAGGTCGCCCGGATTGATGCCTGTATTGCCGTTGTTGATCACAATGCAGCTCGGATCGAACTTGACGGTAACTGTGGTGCCGCTGCTGGTAATGCTCCCTGCGGGCGCTGGATTGGGATTCGAGGCCGCACATCCAGTGACGCCGCTCGAGCCCGGCGCCAGATAGATGGGAAATTCGTTTAGCCAGTGCCCGCTCACATCCTGCAAAGTTGTGTCCGCATACATCAGGGTGACCATATCGGTCGCGACGCCTGAAGTCGTCGTCGTTGCGCCCATCTGGTACCCCGAGACGATTGCAGGCAGGGCGGTCCAGGTTGTCGGGAACGTGCCGAAGCTCACTGCCGGCGTGCCCGGGCCCGGCCGATTCACCGCTGAAATACCAGCGATGTTCGGAATGGTGATACCGCCTTGCGGAACGCCCTCGCCTGTTTGCAGGAAGTCGCGAACCATATAGTTCAAGCCCGCTCGCAAGTTTTCCTGGGTATCGGCCATGAGGGTGATCGCCTGGGTGGCATTGATCGCACTGGTCAACGTGCCAAGGGTCGCCGCTAGAATCAGGGTGACGATGGACGTCGCAACCAGAAGTTCCACCAAACTGAATCCGTGCTCGCGTCTCATTCGGGTTTCTCCGGTGCCATCATGAAAAGTTAGAAATATAGGCGTTCAGCCTGTACGAGCGATTCTTGAACGGGCCTGCCGAATAATTGATCGTCACGGTGATTTGGCGGAGGTTGTTGATCGTGTTTCCGCTGCCATCGGTCACGGTGGAAATCGTAATAGTCCGCGAGAATGTCGAAAGCGGAACCGAGACAGGAGGGTTCAGGGTACCGTTGTTATTCGTAAGCAGGATCGCATCTGGAGCGGCCAACGCCCCTCCGGCGCAGCTCGCGCCGTTAAAGTCGTCTGCCGTGCCGACAATTCCGTCCGCCCCGGCGCCGCAGAGTGGATTCGCCCCGTTTAGGAAGATTCCAGCCGCCGTGCAGCCGGTGACTCCAGCGCAGCAAACGCTAGAGCCGACGTTGCAGATCGTGCTCCACGTCGCCTGTCCGATATCGCGGGCTTCGAACACCGATTCGACAGCCTCTGCAGCCTTTTGCTGGGCAATGTAGTCATATTGAGACGTTGTCATGTACGCGAGACCGCTCCCCAGCATCGCCGCTAACGCCAGGATTCCGACGGTGAGTACAATCATGGCGATCATCGTCTCGATGAGTGTGAATCCGGACTCGCCGGATCGCCGCGCTCGAAGTTTCATTGAATATCTCCTGATCACTGGTACCAAGCCTTGCCGCTGCCGCCGTATGCGGTCACCTTGCCCGTATTGCCCCAAATCGTGATCGCTCGCGCCGTGGTGGGGATGTTCGACTCGCCGAGAAAAATCGTGAAGTTGACGGGAGTAACATTCCCGTTGGTAAACGTCCCATCACTTTGAAATTGCAATCCGGAGGTCGGGACGCCGATATTGGAGCCGTAGTACAAGCCGCTGGGAGCCGCTGGCGGGTTACCGAGGAAGCCGTCCGGGGTGTCGGGCTCGCCGGCATAGGTTATGAACTTCACGTTGTTCTCAAGCGGGATCACCAGAAACGGACCCGGGGCGATTACCTGGGTCGGAGGAGCTGGAGGAACCGCTGCCACGACGTTCAT
The DNA here is from genome assembly GCA_035622875.1 of Candidatus Acidiferrales bacterium. Taxonomy (GTDB): domain Bacteria; phylum Acidobacteriota; class Terriglobia; order Acidiferrales; family UBA7541; genus Palsa-295. The sequence continues at coordinate 100,784 of DASPUN010000021.1, read as the reverse complement.
CTGGGTCAGTTCGATGCAATACGAAACGTTGCCAGCCGGCGGGCACGGGGTGGCCGTGGCAGCAGTCGGGAACGAGACTACGATGGTGCGCCGCTGGGAGATGGCGAGTTCGCGAGCCTGGCGAAGGGTGCTCTTCACTTCGTCCATCGCGGCGTTTGCCTGCAGCTGCTGCCACGCCGGCTGCAGCTGAAGGACCGCCATCGCTGCCACAACGAAAATGATGACGCTCACCACCATCAGCTCGACGATCGAAAAACCTATCTCGGCATTGCGAGTGGCGATTCCTGCAGGCGAACTCCCTGTCGATACGATTCGGTTGTTCACGCTGAAACCCTCAAAGTTGACTTGGCTGTCGCCATACATTCTCATCGGCCAAATGAGTGCATCTGTTAGGCCAGGGCCCGGCCACGCCAATCCCCAGCCAGATAACCAGTTAGAAGCAACGACACAGAGTGCTCATTGGCAGCTCGATGCGGGCGGGGTAAAAATGTAACCAATGGAGTCAGGCGCGACAGGGTTCGGCGGCACCGTTAGTTTTCGAGGAGAGCGAAGAATTGACGAATAGGGCGGCGAGCTCTCGCTTTATGAGCGCGCGATTGGCAATCGCCGGTGTTCGAAACCTCTTCGGGTGTTCGTTGACGCGACGTGCATTCGGCACATATAATTAACGTTTATCAACTACGCTCGGAGGCAGCATGTACGCCGTAATTCGCAGTGGGGGGAAGCAATACCGCGTCGCAGCAGGCGACGTGATCGAGGTCGAACGGCTGGAAGGCAAGGTCGGCGGGAAGGTGACGTTCGATGATGTACTGGCGGTGCGCACAGACGACAAGAAGATACTGGGCGGCACCGATGCTGCTAAGGCAAAGGTCACGGGCAAAATCGTTGAGCACCTGAGCGGGCCGAAACTGAAGGTCCTGAAATTCAAGAGGTGCGGTCAATACAAGATTCAGCGGGGGCACAGGCAGGGCCTGACAGCCGTTGAGGTAAACATCCAACTCGCGTAGCGAATTTCGCGCGCGGCGATTTCTTCAGAGGTATTTATGGCACATAAGAAGGGCGGCGGATCTTCTACAAACGGGCGTGACTCGCAAGGGCAGCGCCTCGGAATCAAGCGATTTGGCGGCCAACTCGTCACGGGGGGCAGCATCTTGATCCGCCAGCGCGGCACGCGTTACAAGGCGGGGCAAAACGTCGGGCGAGCGAAGGATGATTCCCTGTTTGCGTTGACCGATGGTGTCGTGCGATTCGAAGACAAGGGCGGAAAGGGCCGTTTCATCAGCGTGCTGCCGGTCGAAGCGGTTGCGTCTGCATCCAGCCAGATACCGGCGGCCGACTAGCGTTTCCTCACAGTCCATCCTGCCAGGATGAGCGCATAGATGATCGAGCGCGGCGGATTTTCCTTCCATGTTTTCAGCGGACAGGAGTCCGCACCTTCCGATAGCGCACCACTGATTTCTTGCGAGCAGGGCGCGGTGCTTACTGAGATGTGAGCGCGCACATGCATGCTCCGCGCAATTTTGTTTTTGGTCTGCGTCATAGCGTATTCTTTGGCTGCGAAGCCTCCCAGATCGAGTTCCGAATGTTTGTTGACGAAGCGAAAATCCTAGTGAAAGGCGGAAACGGCGGAAACGGCTGCGTGGCGTTTCGCAGGGAGAAGTACGTCCCGCGCGGCGGGCCATCGGGAGGAGACGGCGGACATGGTGGCGACGTTTATGTCGAATCGGATCCCAACGACAACACACTTCTTCGGTATCGCTACAATCGCGAATTTCAAGCCGAGCGCGGCCGGCACGGCGAAGGCTCCAACTGCCAGGGACGCTCTGGCGCGGATACGATCCTGAAAGTTCCCGTCGGCACCGTTGTCTTCGATGCGGACACCGGCGAGCAACTTTTCGATTTCACCGAGCCGGGGCAGCGCTATCGGGCGGCGCGCGGCGGTCGTGGCGGGCGCGGCAATGGCAATCCCGCTTTCCGGAAGCCGTGGCATCAGGCCCCGCGGGAGCACGAAGATGGCGAGCCTGGTGAAGAACACCCGTTGCGCCTTGAATTGAGGCTTCTGGCCGACGTCGGGCTCGTCGGATTCCCGAATGCGGGAAAATCGACGCTAATCTCGCGAATCTCCGCGGCGCGTCCGAAAATTGCCCCTTATCCGTTCACCACGCTCGAACCGCATCTGGGTGTTGTTTCCGCCGATCCAGATTCCGCTCCGGGGACTGGGCGCACTTTTGTGGTCGCTGACCTTCCGGGATTGATCGAGGGCGCGCACGAAGGCGTCGGCCTGGGAATTCGGTTTCTGAAGCATGTGGAGCGGACGCGTCTAATTGCGCATCTTGTGGACACAAGCGATGCAAACGATCGCGATCCCATCCGGGATTTCGAAATCATCGAACACGAGCTTGCAGCATTTAGCCAAGAGCTCGCGGAAAAACCCATGATCGTGGTTGCCACAAAGCTCGACGCCACGACGAATCGCGAGCGCCTCGAAAAGTTACGCGCGTTTGCCGCACGGCGGGGGCTCGATTTCTACGCGATATCGTCGGCGACCGGCACTGGCGTAACGGAACTCGTCCGCGGAATCGCGAACACGCTCGATCGCCTTCCAAGACCAGCGGCAATCACCGAGAAGTCGAAAGAGGCGGATGAGGCCGTTGCGCAGCAGCCGAGCGCGCTGCCGGATGCGACAAATCATGCGGCTGCTCCTCATCGGGAGGGGCGTTGACATCGCACGGCGCGCATAGACCGTCCGGCGGTGGGCATCGCCGCTCGGTGGCGCTTTTCGGCGGAACGTTCGACCCACCGCATGCAGGCCACATGACTGTGGCGCAGGCAGCGCAGCGGCGCTTTCATCTCGACGCGATCTATTTCGTTCCGTCGTCGCGGCCGCCACATAAAGCGCGGCGCGAACTGACTCCTTTCATCCATCGCTACACCATGGTGGCGCTTGCTTGTGCTGACCATGCCGCGTTTGTACCCTCACTAGCCGAAGCCCCCACAAGCGGTCCATCGCACATCTTTTACACGATCGACACGGTCCGGCGGTATCATCGCGAGCACCCAGACGATCATCTTTTTTTCATCGTGGGCGCGGACCAGTTCCTCGAGCTCCCCACGTGGAGGAGTTACGAATCGTTGCTCGATGCGTGCGACTTCATCATCGCGAGCCGTCCGGGCTTTCGGCTGGACGCATTGGGGCTTGTGATCCCGCCCGAGAAATTAGGACGCACCCGGTCGTCGGACCCCCATAAGATCGTGTTGCGAAAAACTTCCGTCCATCTGTTAACGACGGTGGCGAGTCATGTTTCGTCTACGGAAGTGCGCGACAGGCTGTGTCATAAGCAGGGCATCCACGGGCTTGTGCCGCAGCGCGTCGAGGAATACATTCTCGGTCAGGCCCTTTACCGGTGAGGCAGGGTACCCTTCGATCCGAAATTCTCGCGGCCGTGGAAGCGGCTCAGGATAAACAGGCCGTCGACGTCACGGTGTTGAAACTCGTTGGCGCCTTCGCGGACTATTTCCTGCTCGCTTCGGGGCGAAGCCAGCCGCAGATCAAAGCCATCAGCGAAGCTATCGAGGAACGGCTGCGGCGCGAAGGCCTGCGCCTGACCCACCGGGAGGGCAAGCCCGGCGCAGAGTGGGTCTTGCTCGATTACGGAGACTTTGTCGTGCACATTTTCAGCGAGCGCGCGCGGCAATACTACGATCTGGAACGCCTCTGGCGCACCGCAGAACGCATCGATTTCCCGCCGCCCGCGAGGGCGCCCGAGCAGCAGGCGCAAGCCGAGAGCGACGCAACGCAGCTATGAGTGATGCGGGCATCGTTTGGATTGCTGCCGATCCGGCGTCCCGGCGCGTCCTCGAAATCGCGCAAAAGATTGCCGACACGGCGACGACGCTTCTCATCACCGGCGAGAGCGGCACGGGGAAAGATCAGCTGGCCCGTTGGATTCACGAGCACGGGGCGCGCCGCGACGCTCCTTTCCTGAAGATCGATTGCGCCAGCTTGCCCGCCGAGCTTGTGGAGTCCGAGCTTTTTGGCCACGAGCGCGGTGCATTCACGGGCGCCGTTGCGCGCAAGCCGGGGCGTTTCGAGTTGGCAGCGGGCGGGACTGTGGTGCTCGATGAGGTGGCCGCGCTCGCGCCGGGAATGCAGGCGAAGCTGTTGCGCGTGCTCGAAGAGCGGACGTTTGAGCGGCTGGGTGGTTCTGAAACGCTGCGCATGGACGCGCGCCTCATGGCACTCACCAACACCGACCTGTCTCGAGCTGTTTCGAGCGGCCGTTTCCGCGAAGACCTTTTTTTCCGGCTGAATGTGCTGACGATTCCGGTGCCCCCTCTCCGCGAGCGCAAAGGCGATATCGGACCGCTTGTTTCGCATTTTCTCGAGCGCCTCGGACCTGTTCACGGCCGGGCGGGCGCAACGCTCGATTCCGAAGCGCTGAAGCTGCTCGAATCCTATTCGTGGCCCGGCAATGTGCGGGAACTGAAAAATGCCATCGAGCACGCTCTCATTTTCGCCAAGGAACCGCTGCTTCGCGCCGAGGACTTTTCGCTGATCGCCAAATCGTCGGGTGGTGCACACACTGCAGCGGCGAGCTTGAAATCGCTCGAGGAGATAGAAAGAGACGCAATCAAGGCCACGCTGGAGGCGGTCCGCTACAAGATCGGCGAGGCCGCCAAGATTCTCGGCATCAGCCGGAAGACGTTGCTCGAAAAGCGCAAAAAGTACGGGCTGATCTAGCGGATGAGAATTAGGCTGGTGATGCTCGGAAAAACGAGGCGCGAGGAAATTCGCGCGCTCTTCGACGATTATGTCGCACGCATCCGGCACTTCGCAGAAGTAGCTATCAACGAACCGCGCGATGCATCGCCGGCCGCGGCACGTAAAATCAGATTCGAGCCCGGTGGGGTGGTCATTTTGCTGGACGCAGCGGGCAAGCAGTTTACTTCCCAGCAATTCGCGCGCTGGCTCGGTGATCTGCGCGATCGCGGCGTTCGCGAGGTCGTCTTCCTTTGTGGCGGGGCCGAGGGCTTCCCCGAGGAGTTGCGTAAGATGGCAACGCAGAAGCTCTCGCTTTCCACGCTCACGATGCCGCACGAATTTGCACGCGTCGTGCTTGCCGAGCAGATTTACCGCGCATTCGCCATCCTGGCCGGCCACCCTTATCCAAAATAGCCGCGGACGGCCGCTCGGTGCTTGACGTTTGGTTTGTGCGTGGCGAGTATGGGAGACTGTCGCGCGGGGCAGCCATAAATGCCGGAAGGCAAGGGACTCCTTATCGTTTACACCGGACCGGGCAAAGGCAAGACGACGTGCGCGCTGGGCACGGGGTTCCGCGCGGTAGGCCAGGGGCTGCGCGTGCTGATGGTCCAGTTCATTAAAGGCTCCTGGCATTACGGTGAACTCGACGCGGCAAGAATGCTGGGCGATGACAAGTTTGAGATTCGGCCGATGGGCCGCGGCTTCGTAAAGATCGGGGGCGCGGAGACCGATCCAGAAGATATTCGCCTTTGCAACGAGGCGTGGGAATTTGGCCGGGCCCAGATCTACAGCGAGAAATACGATCTTGTGATTCTGGACGAGATCAATTACGTGATTAGCTACAAGATGCTCGATCCCGATCGGGTTGTGGAATCTCTTGTGGGCAGGCCGGAACGTGTGCACGTAATCTGCACGGGGCGCAACGCGCATCCGAAACTCGTCGAGGCGGCCGATTTAGTCACAGAAATGAGAGAGCTAAAACATCCGTATACAAAGGGAATTCTGGCGCAGCGAGGAATCGACTACTAGGAACGCGCCAAGTTTTTTGCAGAGAATACGAAAATGGCCTGGTTCAAGAGAGAAAAAGGTGCGATCGAGAATCCCACGCCGGTGGATGAGCGCCGCGTTCGCACGGAAGGTCTTTGGACGAAGTGCAACGCGTGTCGCGCAATCATTTGGAAGAAGGATCTCGAAGCGAACTGGGAAGTTTGCCCGAAGTGCGAGCACCATTTCCGACTCGACGCGCGACGGCGGCTCGAACTCCTGCTGGATGACGGCCAGTGGATCGAGCACGACGCCGATCTGACTTCGAGCGATCCGCTGCATTTCACCGATACGCGTCCCTACAGGCAGCGCCTGAAAGAAGCTCAAGAAAAACTCGGGATGAAAGACGCGATCATGGCGGCCGAAGGCAAGCTCGCCGGCCGCCCCGTAATTTGCTGTTCGATGGAGTTTGGCTTCATAGGCGGCTCGATGGGCGCAGTTGTGGGAGAAAAAGTCACACGCGCGATCGAGCTATCGCTTGCGCAGAAGGCGCCTCTCGTGATCGTCTCCTGTTCGGCAGGAGCGCGAATGATGGAGGGTGCGGTCAGCTTGATGCAACTCGCCAAAGTCGCATCGGCCCTCGCGCGGCTGGATGACGCGAAGGTGCCGTTCATTTCCGTTCTCACCGATCCGACTACAGGCGGCGTGAGCGCGAGCTACGCCATGCTGGGAGATCTGAACATCGCCGAACCCGGCGCGATGATCGGCTTCGCCGGACCGCGAGTGATCGAACAAACGATCCGTCAGAAACTGCCTGAAGGCTTCCAAACCGCAGAATTTCTTCTCGAACACGGTTTTCTGGACGCCATCGTCCCTCGCAAGGAACTGAAGCCTTACATCGCCCAGGCTCTCGGCTTTTTCCTCGACTAGAGATGACGTACGAAGAATCCGTACGCGCATTGATGGCGCTGGGTCGAGAGTTGGCCTCGCCCCAGCAGGCTCGTGTGCAGAAATTCGGCCTGGCCAACATCACGACGCTTGCCGAAGCGCTCGGCAATCCTCAGCGAGCGGCGCCGTGCGTTCACATTGCCGGGACAAACGGCAAAGGTTCGACGGCCGCGATGCTCGAATCCATCCTGCGGACAGCGGGATTTCGCACAGGACTTTATACCTCGCCACACTTGGAGCGCATCAACGAACGCATTCGCATCGACGGCGAAGACATTTCGGATGACCAATTCGCAGCTGCCTGGACGCGCGTGCACTCGGTGATCGAATCGCTGCTCGCAAGAGGAACGCTAGCAGCCCATCCGACCTATTTCGAGTGCATCACCGCACTGGCGTTTGTAGCGTTCGCCGTGGAGCGCGTGAATTTTGCGATTTACGAAGTGGGCTTGGGCGGGCGACTCGATGCGACCAATATCGTGATGCCGGAAGTAGGCGTCATCACCTCGATCGACTTCGATCACGAGAATTTTCTCGGATACTCGATCTCCGAAATTGCCGGCGAAAAGGCGGGCATCATCAAGCCGGGCGCGTGGGTCGTCAGCTCAGCGGAAAGATTCGAAGCGAGAGAAGTCATTTCACGGCGGTGCAGGGAGCAAAGAGCACAGTTGGTCGAGGTCGATGCCGCTTGGCGCGTGGAATATCAGAGCGCGTCGGACGGACGCTATCGCGCGGTGGCGGTGTCGCCCGATTCGAAGAAGAAATTCACGCTCGAGCCTTCGCTGGCTGGGCGATTTCAGATTCGCAATGCGCTCGCAGCCGCGACGGCGGCGAGCCTTCTCGCGGAGCGCGGATTTTCTGTTAGCGACGACGCGATCGAGCGCGGCATACGCGTTGCGCGGTGGCCCGGACGTCTCGAACGCCTCAACGAACGCCCCGCCGTATATCTCGACGGCACGCACAACCCCGCAGGCGCGAAAGAGCTGCTCAAGTTCTGGGGGGAGAATTTTTCCGGACGCCGCATTCTGCTCGTGTATGGCGCTATGCGAGACAAAGCGGTTGACGAGATTGCAGGATTGCTCTTTCCTGCCGCAGATTTCGTGATTTTCACCCAACCGGTGCAACCGCGTGCGATCTCCGCGCCGTTGCTAGCGGAAATGACGGGTCACCTCGCGAAAAGCTCCGTCGTCGTGCCAGATCCAGCCGATGCTTTGGAGCGCGCCATCGACATTGCTTCGCCAGATGATGCCGTGTTTGCGACGGGCTCGCTATATCTGGTCGGCGATCTCCGCACCTACTGGCCCAAACGGAATGCGTCTGAAGTGGCCGCTCGCCTCTCTGCTGTGCGGAACCAATTAATTCAAAAGCATTAGCCGCAATCCCAGAAATCGTATCGCACCATTCCGAATCCGCGGAGTCGCCGTACGCCAGTATCGTTCACAGAAATTCGCCAATTTGGCTGTTTTCAATTGAAATCCGCACGCCTAAGTTCATAGCGTGTCTGCCCAGGGCTCGCGGTGATAGCACTATAGGCCGAACTACGGGAGTTCATATTTTCTTCGTTAATTCCAACGAGGCCAGGCAGCCAAATGGCATTTTGCGCGTCTAACTCAGACAACACGGTGTTGGGGGTGTTTATGACACGGGACGAGCGGAGGCAGATGGTGGAATCGTTCGGGCGTTCGCCCGCGCTGCTTGCTGCCGTACTGCGCCAGCTGCCGAAGAAGATGTGGCTTTACAAACCGTCACCGGAGCGATGGAGCATCCACGAAATCATCGTTCACCTCGCCGATAGCGAGGCGAGCTCCTACGTCCGCTGCCGCCATCTGATTGCGGAGCCGGGACGCGCCATCCCCGAATTCGATCCCGCGCGATGGGCCGGTACGCTCGGGTATTTTCACCAGAGCACTCGCGAGTCGATCGAGGTGATCCGCCGGCTGCGCAAGATGACCTACAACCTTCTCGTCACGCTTCCCGAGCCGGTGTGGCTGCACACTCTTCAGCATCCCCAGGAAGGCGAAATCAGCCTGGAGCAGTGGATCGCACGGCAAGAGCGTCACATTCCTCATCACATCGAGCAGATGAAGGGAAATTACAGCGCATGGATCGGGACGCATCCGCCGCGGAAGCCAGCGACGCGTCCCGAGAAGCCAGCGCCGCCAACGTCACTCGTTTCCCTTTCGGCTGAGTACTGCTGAACTTGCGTAATCGTTACGCTGAGAGCGCATTACCAGAGGTCTCGCGGTTGCTGTGCCCCCGACGCGATGATACGATGTCTTTTCCATGATCTCGCCCGAAGCTCCCAAACCTCGAATCGGCATCCCGTATCGGACTCGAAAAGAAGAACTTAGGGGAGACTTCGACAAGATTGAAAAGTACATAGGTGCGGTTCGCACGGCCGGCGCAGAGGCCGTGGTGATCTCGCTGGGTCTATCGCAGCCTCACCTTTCGAAGATCGCGGCCACCGTTGATGGAGTGCTATTGACGGGTAGTCCCGCTGATGTCGACCCGGCGCGGTTCGGAGCGCAGCGCCACTATCGCTCTGCCGATCCAGATCCCGATCGCGAGCGCGTGGATTTCGCGCTGTTGGAGCACTGCCTCGGCGAACAAAAACCGGTTCTGGCGATCTGTTACGGCATTCAGAGCCTGAATGTTTTTCTTTCCGGCTCGCTGATTCAAGACATTCCCACCGAGATCAAGACGACGATTGAGCACGACTGGGATGACGAGCCCGGCGCTCCCGACCGGATGCATGGGGTCCGCATCAGTGCCGAATCGCGGCTTGTTCGAATCGCTCGCGGAGAACAGGCGCTCGTGAACAGCTCGCATCACCAATCGATTCGCGAACCGGGACGCAATTTGCGCGTAGTCTCTCGCGCGGTCGACGGCGTCATCGAAGCTGTTGAATGGAGCGGCGATGCCAACTGGGTGATGGGCGTCCAGTGGCATCCCGAGCGCATGGCGGAAACCGACCCTCTGTCGCGCGGGTTGTTCGCCGATTTGGTCGGCGTGGCCGCGATGCGGAAAATGCCTGCGCGAGCTTAGCGGTCCGATCTATTCCGACCCTTGCCCGTCGTTCGAATCCGGCTTTCGACGCTTGACGCTCTACGACTACTTTCACTCTCACCATCCTTCTTGGGGGACGCATGATTTTTCTCGCGGGCAAAGCAGCGCTGGTGACTGGCGGTTCACGCGGGATCGGCGCCGCGACCGTCAAGATGTTTGGGCCGGCCAGCGCGGCACTCCGCTTCACGCGCACTATTCAGCGACCAAAGGCGGCGTGATCAGTTTTGTAAAAGCCCTTTCCGCCGAAGTTGCGAGGTACAATATTCTTGTGAACTGCATTGCGCCGGGTTTCGTGGACACCGATATCTTGAAAGTTTCGATCAAGGACAAGAATCAACTGAAGGGCGTGCTCGCCCAGTATCCTCTGAATCGCGTGGCGCGACCCGAAGAAGTCGCCGGACCGATCTTGTTTGCTGCATCGGACTTGGCAACCTTCATCACGGGTGAAGTAATCAATGTGAATGGAGGTTCTTTCCGGTGCGGTTAAGATGGCGCGCAATTGTCAGCGCTCTGGCGTTAGCCGGGGCGTCGCTCGTGGCGGCTCAGACTGTGGTGGCTCAGGATGATCAGTTCCTGATGCCGGAGGCAAGCGCCGCCAAGGGCAAGCAAATTCTAGAGCAGGCGATCCAGGCTCTTGGTGGCACGGCATACCTGAATATCCACGACGCGACGTGCACCGGCAGAATTGGAACCTTCGACCACTCGGGCGAACTAACCGGTTTCGGACACTTCATCGACTATTCGATTCCGCCTTTCAAAGAGCGGCAGGAGAATCTGCCTAAGCGCAACATCATTGAAGTTTACAACGGCAACAAGGGCTGGGAGCTTGACCGCGGCGGTGTCTCCGACGCTCCCCAAGCCGACCTCGTGGATTTCGTGGAAGGCGTCAAGAAGGATCTCGACAACATTTTGCGCCATCGCATCCATGAACCGGACATGACCATCCGCTACGGCGGACCGGATGTGATCGACGGCTGGAAGGCCGACTGGGTCGAACTCGTCGACGGCGAGAATCGCACGATTCGCATTGCCGTGGCGAGCGGCACGCATTTGCCGGTCCGGAAAACGGTCGATACACGTGACGCGCGCACGCGCCTGAAGACGCAAGAGGTTGAATACTACTCCAACTACCATCCCCTCCAGGGAATTCAGACTGCCTTTCAAATCACCCGCGAGCGAAACAACATAAAGATCTTCCAGGCCTTTTTCGACAAGTGCGACTACAACACGAATCTCTCTGATTCAATGTTCACAAAAGAGTCTCTCGACCAGCGCTGGGCCCAGGTCGGCAAGAAAGAAATGGCGAAAGAGGCCAAGGACAAGAAGAAGGACGCGAAGGACGAGAACGAAGATAAGGACAAGGATCAGGACAAAGGTAAAGATTCATCGGACGAGTAATCGAACTGAAACGCATTCGCCCCGTTAGTTTGTATTTCTCCTACCTAGCATTAGAATCAACGTCAACTGAGATACGGTTACCTGGCTTTTGTGCGAGAGGGATCGCCATGGACAGAATCGCTTTTCTCTTTGCTTTCACGCTGGCACTCGGTGCCGCTATCGACGCGCAAGAAACCAAGATAGCGGACAGCATAAGCCTCTCCTTTCCGGGCAAAGCATGGGCGGTGGAAGTCGATTCGCCGGGCTTTTCTGTCGAGACCAATGAGAGAAAACCGGACGGCCGCCAGTACTTGCTTGCAAACAATTCGGCATCGGGCGTCGTACTGTCGCTGACGCTTGAGCAAGCGAACGGTGGCGCGGATATCAGCACGTGCCCGGACTATTTGAAGAAGCGGGTAGCTTCGCTATCGGATCTCGGAGTGAAAGATGTGAAATACTCTCGAGCGGCATCTATGGCAGTTGTTGAGTACTTCCTTCCGTCATTCCAGGGCGTTCCCGTTAGACAAGAGAACGTTGTTGGCTGTGCGGCAAAAGACGATGTTTACATTGACGTGCACCTCTCAAAATCGAATTGCAAGCCATCGGACGAGTCGTCTCTCACGGGCGTTCTGAATCAAATCCACATTGTCGAGCAGACAGGTGGTGAACCGCCAGCCGCGTCACCGAGCGCCAGCGCCGACTATTTCCGAGAAGGCAGTCGGTACTATGTCGCGGGCGATTTTAAGGGCGCGATCGGGCCTTACCAGAAGGCGCTGGACCTGGAGAAGCAGCAGCGCACGCTTAGTAAGAATCTCTGGCGTGTGCTTGTCGACAATTTGGGTATGGCTTACGGCATCACCGGCGATCTCGACCGGTCCGAAACGACGCTCAATTACGGAGTGGCCCAAGATCCAAATTATCCTATGTTTTACTACAACCTTGCGTGCGTCTATGCAGAACACAATGACATGGAAAAGTCGATGGCCTATTTGAGAAAAGCCTTCGACCGAAAAGCCAACGGAATTCCCGGTGAAGGGATGCCGGATCCAAGCAAAGACGACTCTTTCCAAAGGTTCATGTCCAACGATCGATTCCGAAGCTTCGTCGGGTCACTCACGGCATCCAACAACTGAACATCCACACAAGTTGGCGACGGAATTCGCGCATTCCGTGTGCTGCGCGCTATAATCGCGGGATGGCACGGAACCAAAATTCGTCCCAGATGCACGGCACGACGGTCTTATGCGTTCGGAAGGACAACAAAGTCGTGCTCGCTGCCGACGGTCAAGTGACTCTCGGCGAAAGCGTCGTCAAGCACAGCGCGAAAAAAACGCGCCGGCTCTATAACGACAAAATCCTTGCCGGCTTTGCGGGCAGCACCGCGGACGCGCTCTCACTTTTCGCGCGATTCGAGAACAAGCTGCAGGAATTTCACGGCAATCTTGCGCGCAGTGCGGTCGAGCTAGCTAAGGAATGGCGCACCGACCGCTCGCTGCGGCACCTCGATGCCCTGCTCATCGTCGCAGACGCGAAGGGAACATTCTTGCTTTCCGGCAACGGCGATGTGATCGAGCCGGACGACGGCATCTGCGCGATCGGCTCGGGTGGCCCTTACGCACTCTCCGCCGCCCGCGCGCTCGCCAAACATACGAAAATGAATGCGAAGGATATCGCGCAGGAGGCCATGCGCATCGCAAGTGAAATTTGCATCTTCACGAATGCGAATTTCAGCATCGAAGAGTTGTGAGCGGCGGGCCGGAGAAAGACATGGTGATTTACTTGTCTGGAGATCAACAAGCGGAAGAAACCAAGGCGCTGCCATCGTTCGACGAGCTGACGCCGCGCGAAATCGTCGCGGAGCTGGATAAGTACATCGTCGGCCAGAACGCGGCAAAGAAGGCCGTAGCCATCGCTCTTCGCAATCGCGTGCGCCGCCAAAAATTGCAGCCCGAAATGGCGGAAGACATCCTGCCCAAGAACATTCTGATGATCGGGCCCACCGGCGTAGGCAAAACGGAAATTGCGCGCCGCCTTGCGCGACTCGCGGGATGCCCGTTCGTGAAAGTCGAAGCCTCGAAATACACTGAAGTCGGCTACGTCGGTCGTGATGTCGAATCCATGGTTCGCGATCTCGTTGAAACGTCGATCGACATGGTGCGGGAGGAAAAGCTCGACGAGGTTGCCGAGCGCGCCGAACAAACTGCCGAGGAGCGCTTGCTCGACCTGTTGCTGCCGTCCTCGCCGATGCCTGCTGATGCCGCACCGGCGACCGAAGCGCAGCGTCGCGAACAGGCACAGCGAACACGCGACAAGCTGCGCGCGCAACTCCGCGAAGGAAAGCTTGACCAGCGTTTGGTCGAAGTCGAGGTCCGCGAGCGCTCGATGCCTTCTTTCGAAATCATCACCAATCAGGGCGTCGAGGAGATGGACATCAACGTCAAGGACATGCTTTCCGGCATGTTCGGCCAGCAGAAAAAGAAGCGCAAGATGACGGTCTCGGAGGCCTTCGACTATCTCATTCAGGAAGAAGAGAATCGCCTGATCGATATGGACCAGGTGACGCGAATCGCAGTAGATCGCGTCGAGCAAATGGGGATTCTCTTTATCGACGAAATCGACAAAATCGCCGGACGGGAATCCGGCCACGGCCCGGACGTTTCCCGCGAAGGCGTGCAGCGTGACATTTTGCCGATTGTCGAAGGGACCACCGTCAACACGCGCTACGGCATGGTCCGCACCGATCACATTCTCTTCATCGCAGCCGGCGCATTTCACACGTCGAAGCCCTCCGATTTAATACCCGAGTTGCAAGGGCGCTTTCCAATCCGCGTCGAGCTGAGCTCGCTCACGGAAGCCGATTTCGTCCGCATCCTCACCGAGCCGAAAAACGCGCTCATCAAGCAATACGTGGCGCTGCTCGACACGGAAGGATTCAAGCTGTCTTTCGGCGACGATGCCATCGCTGCGGTCGCGCGATTTGCCGCCACGGTCAACGAGCAGACGGAAAACATTGGCGCGCGCCGCCTGCATACGATTCTCGAAAAGGTCCTCGAGGAGATTTCGTTCGAAGCTCCGGAAATGAAGAAGAAATCGGTGAAGCTCGATGCAGCGTACGTCCAGAAGCAGCTCGCCAATATCGTCAAAGATCAGGATTTGAGCCGCTACATCCTGTAGAAAAGTGAAAATGGAAATCGGGATCGGAGCGCCACCTCGGGAGCTCTCGAAGAACTCGTGCGCAAATCGCAATCGGTTCCTCTACGTTGCATTTCTGATATCGCTTGCGCTAGCCGGCTGTGCAGCCCCGAGCGAACCGACTGAGCGGAAGCCAGCTGTCCCGCAGGCGGTTGCGGACCTCTCTGCGACGCAGACTGCCAACAGTGTTGCGTTGACGTTCACGCTTCCGACCGAGACGGTTGACCAGCGCACCTTGAAGGAGATGCCGACCATCGAGATTTATCGAGGATTAGGTGGCCCGGCAGCCGACTCCGGGGCGCACATGATTTTGCTCGCGACGATTCCGTCGGCCGCGGTGAACCAGTACGTCGCGCAAGGCCAGGCCCGCTACGTCGACCAGTTGAAACCGGAAGATTTCGCGCAGCGTGACTCGATCGGCGCGTCATACACCGTTCGCACGCGGGCTTCCGAAAAGAAGGATTCCGAGCCATCGAACGTGGCGTACCTGCTTATTCGCCCCGCGCTTGATCCTATTGCGGACTTGAAAACTCAAGTCACGAAGCCGGCCGTGATTCTCTCCTGGAGTGCTCCGCAGAAGACGTTGACCGGGTCCTCTCCTCCCGTCGCGGGCTACCGAATTTATCGTGCCGAGAGCGAGCCACAGGCCGCAGGCAATGTGTCCGGTCCGAAGTTGAAATCTCCTCTCGCGAAAATCGGCGGGAGCGATTCGCCGTCATTTCAGGACACTCAATTCGAGTTCGGCAAGACGTATGCCTACTCTGTGCGGAGCATCACGGAGTCTGGCACCGAAGCGGTCGAATCCGCGGATTCGAACCTCGCGATCGTTACTCCGCGGGACGTCTTTCCACCAGCCGCTCCGCAAGGGCTGGTCGTCGCACTGGTGCCAGCACAGGCTGGCGCTCCGGCGGTCTTAGAGCTCTCGTGGGCCGTCAGTCCTGAAACCGATATAGCCGGTTACAACGTCTACAAGAGTGAGGAGGCAGGTACCCCCGGAACACGTACTAATGCGGACTTGTTGCTAACACCTGCGTTTCGCGATATGAATGTCCAGCCCGGCCACCGCTATTTCTACACTGTTACCGCAGTAGATCACTCCGGGAACGAAAGTCCACGGAGCGAGGCTATCCCTGGCGGCGTGCCGGCCGAGAGCCAGTCGAACCCATGAAAGAGGGACCGATCAAAGAGGGCAGCGCGGACCACGCCGCTGTCGCCCATCCGGCGCTTCGCACCGGCTTGTACACGGGCGCACTGTTGATTGTCGTGTTGCTCGGAGCGCTCGTAGCAGCGAATCGAATCCCTGCGCTGGAACGCTACGCGCTCGAGCGCAATGCGATCTCCTACACTCTGTTCGTGCTCCTGATGCTGATACCGATCGTCCGTTTCTGGAACCACCCCATCAGAATGTTCGCCGCGGGGATGATCGGTTGGACGCTCTTCGTGGCTGCCTATGATGTGACCGGAATGGTATTTCAGAATCTCTTTGCTGCCGTTCGTCACACTCCGTTCTTAGCGTTGGCGGAGGGGGCTGTGGTATACGGTGTGTGTTCCGTCATTTCGTGGGTTGGCGGAATGGTTATTCAGGCGCGGCGTCATCCAATCTTGCCCGGCCGAAAGGCGGCGGACCAAGCAGCTCGCCATAGCCGATGAAACTTTGCCGATTTGAACCGATCGAATCTGCTGGAAAAACTTCAGGCCGCACGCAAGCAGAAAAGTACGCGAATTCGCGCGCTGGAATCCTGGAAGACGGCGTGATTCGCGAAATTTCAGGTGAAATTTGGGGAGATCGCAAGCCAACAGGCCGCCAGTGGCGCGTTAGCGACGTAAGATTCGCGCCGCCCTCCTGGCCGAGCAAAATCATCTGCATGGCCCGCAACTACCTCGATCACGCCGCGGAAATGAACATCGAGGCGCCAAAGCAGCCCGTCATCTTCTCGAAGCCGCCTTCGGCGATCATCGCGCCCGACGATGAGATCGTGCTCCCGCGAATCTCCAAGCGCGTCGACTACGAAGGGGAGCTGGCTTTCATTATCGGCCGCCGCTGCTCGCGTCCCAAACCCACCGAAGACATCAAGCCGTACATCGCGGGCTTCACGTGTCTCAACGATGTTACGGCGCGCGATCTCCAGCGGCTCGACGGCCAATACACGCGCGGCAAGGGATTCGATACTTTCTGTCCTTTTGGACCCATCGTCGAAACCGGCTATCCCGCCGCAGACACGACGATTGAAACGCTGGTCAACGGCGCGAAAAAACAATCCGCGCACCTCTCCGACATGGTCTTCGGCATCGAGGTGATCTTCCGCTGGATTGCGGAAGCGATGACGCTCGAGCCCGGAGACGTGATCGCCACCGGCACACCTGCTGGCGTTGGGCCTCTTGCGGCGGGCGACGTGGTGGAAGTTCGGGTTGGCGGAATCGGGACGCTTCGAAATACTGTCGTCGCCCCTCGGGATTAGCGCGCATCCGAACGGGCGCCGCCTGGCCCGTAACTCTCTCGCAACGACTTTTGCTTTGACTTTCGAGCGGCACCTCTTGCCATATAATTTAGAACTTGTCCGGCTCGCGACCCAGTCGCGAAATAATTAGACATTGCCGGATTGTTCCGAGAGAATTCGCGCCTTGAGAGACCTTCTTAGCGATTGGCACAATCTGGTCCCTGTGGTTGGGCTAGGCGTGCTCGCCGCCGTCACGATCTTTCTCTGGCTTCGGCGAAAACCGGTCGACGCAAACGAAATCGAGCGCGCCCGCCGGGCCTATCTTAACCGCGTCGGCCGCATCGTCGAGGGCCAGGTTCTCGAGATCGTAGAGCACGGTCACGCCGCGGCTCCTGGAAACGGGAACGCAAAACACTCCTCATTCCTCAAGCGCAACGGCAGCAGCGAAGTGCCCCGCAAGCTTCTCTATTATGCGTATGCGATTTCTGGTGTGAGCTACGAAACTGCGCAGGATATTACCGGCCTCGAAGAACGGCTGCATCTAAGCCGCGTTGCATCAGGACAGATCGCCAGCGTCAAGTACGACCCATCGAATCCCAGCAATTCCATCCTTCTCGCCGACGACTGGTCCGGCCTTCACTAATTTCCCGAGCACGGCAGAACGTTACCAGCCTGTCTTGGCACCGTAGGGCAAAGCGATCGATATGCCTTCGATCTGGCGGATTTTCCCGCTCTCGATCTTGAAGAATTCGCCCATCTCGACGCTCGACGGCCGCTGTGTAACCGGCGGCATCGGAATTTGTCCCACGCCGGTCACTTCGACCGACTTGACGTTGCCAGGGTGGTTGAACATGAAAACACCGACCACGATTCCCATTTTTTCGTCGACCACCAGATAGCGCCGCGGATCGATCGATTTGATGTACTTCCAAATTCCCGTGTTCATGTTTTCGCGGATGCCCATCGCGTCCGGGCGAAACGAATCTTTGTCGAACCAACCCTTGGCGGTGGGATTGTTGGTGTCCTGATATCCATCGAGAATCCGATTGCACTTCGGATCGAATGGGACCATGTCGCCGGAGGAGTGAATGATGCCGTCGAAGTACGAATTCGCGGCCTTCACCATTTCCTGGCGCGAGGTCTTCTGCGAACTTTCGAGAGGCGCGAGCCAGACCGGATTTGGGCTTCCGAATTTTTCAAGCGCCTGAGCATCTTGCGAATTCCGATGGACCAGCGTCTCGACCTCGGTGATCCTGCGATCGACCACTTTCATTCGCAGCAAAAGGATCGCGGGTGTGCCGTTCTCTCGAATGGTCGCCTCGATTCCCGCCTGTCCGTCGTGAGGGTCTGCAAAGTAGAGCCTGTAAGTTCCCATCCCGCTCATGGTTCCCCAGAGCGCATCGCCGAGCTTGAGCGGAATCGTGTTTTCGGTGAACTTGACGTGGTCGGAAACAGAAACCTGGCTCGGGTCGTGCACTGCGAGCGCCTTCAAGTACTGATCCACAAATCCAATCATGCAAGCGTAGTCGCATGAACTCGCCGGAGAGCTCGATTGCGCGCTCGCAGTTTTGGGCCCCGCTTGCGCGGGCAATGCAAATACGATGATGCAAAGTGCTGTAATGCTCGTCGCTATTCTCGGCCTCATCTAAACCCCCATTGGTTGCACGCGTCAGTTCACTGAACCCAGACTACCCTTCGGATTTTTTCAACATCCGCACCCCATCGCGCCCGCCGATGATCACTTCCTTCGTGAATCCGAGGAACAGGCCATGCTCAACGGCGCCGATGACGTGGTCCAGATGATGCGCGATCTCTTTCGCATTCACGATCGGCCCAAACGCGCAATCCATTACGTAGTTCCCGCCGTCGGTCACGAATGGCTTCTTATCCGGGCCGAGCCTCAGCGATGGATTGCCGCCGATCTGCGTCAGGCGTCTTCCCGTCGCCTGCCATCCGAAGCGAACAACTTCAACCGGCACGGAAACGAGCGAGCCCAGCTGTTCCACGAGTTTCGTCTCATCCGCTACAATCACCATCCGCTTGGACGCGAACGCGACAATTTTTTCCCGCAGAAGCGCTCCGCCGTGGCCCTTAATTAGCGACAAACTCCCGAACTCAACTTCATCGGCTCCGTCGATCGTCAGGTCAATCTGGGCATGCTCGGCGAAACTTGTCAGAGGGATATTCATCTTGCGCGCCTGCGCTTCGGTTTGGTCTGACGTGGGAATTCCAGTGATCCGCAACCCGTCTTCGGCTAGACGGCGCCCCAGTTCGTTGATGAAATACGAGGTTGTCGATCCTGTGCCCAGGCCGAGAACCATGCCGTCTTCAACGAGGTCGGCAGCCGCGACCGCTGCCGCCCTCTTCCATTCGTTCTGTTCAGATGGTTCCACTGATTCGCTCGCTTTCCGCGACGCCGGACGCGGCCATCATAGCCGCACGGCTATGGCTTGCCAAGCGCGCTGCGCGCTCGCCAACGTGTCTAGGGGAGTTTGCCGGAAGATTCGAGGACCTGGCGTGCCAGATAGTTTGTCACGTGCGCTTCGTCGCGCGCTTCAACCAGATAGGCCGACCTCAAGAGCTGCTCCTTGCGCGTCCGCAAACCGTCGCGGATGGCCTGCTGAACCTGCGCGTCGGAAAGCTCCCGCTGCCCCGCCAGCTCTTTCGCGATGAGCTTGACGATGATATAGCCACCATCCTTGGTGCGGATCGGCTGAGTGGACTGTCCGGCGCGCAGCGCGAGTACCGCCTTCTTGAGGACCGGATCGGATTTGTTGAACGCAGATTCGGGTTGGAAACCGAGATCGCCGCCGGTAGAAGCCGTTGGATCTTCGGAGTAGTCCATCGCCAGTTGGGTAAAGTCAGCGCCTGCGTCGATCTTCTGCACGAGCATGGCCGCCTTGCGTCCTGCATCCGCTTCGTTGGTGGCTTTGTCGTTTTTGCGGTTGTGAACGTTTGGATCGGGGTGTGACGTAATCACGATCTGCGCGATGTGATACTGCGGCTCAGCCACATTGAATTGCGCGCGATTCTTGCTGTAGTAGTCCGCCACGTCCTGATCCGTGACCGAGATTTTGGCGACGACTTCGCGGTTCAGCAGCTTCTGAATCGAGAGGTCACGCCGGATCTCATTCCGCAGATCATCGACGCTCATCCCGGATTCCTGCAGCTTCTTCTGAAACTCTTCCTCTGTGAACGGGCTCTTCGATTCGGTGAATTTCTCGTCCACTTCGGCGTCGCTGGCGGTCAGATTGAGCTTGTTGGCGCGCTCGAGCAGAATTTCGCTGTTGATGAGCTCGTCGAGGATGCCCAGCTTGAGCGAAAGCGCCTGTTCTGGCGAAGGAGCGGGCGCGTCTGCAGTGACCCGCGAGCGGAAGATCTTCTCAACCTCCTGCCGCTGAATCTCCTTGCCGTCGACCACTGCCCAGACGTCCGGCCCCGGCGCCATCTCCTTCTTGCACGCGCTCAATAGCGAGCACGCGGCGAGCGCCGCGAAAACGAGAGTCCTCCGATTCAACGGGAGCTCCTTCCGATGGGGACGCTGGTCAGGCAGCCTTCTTGACGCGGCCGGAGCGAATGCAGGCAGTGCAGGCACGCACTTGCTTGCGCACGCCGCCGATCACGGCTCGAACGCGCCGCAGATTGGGATTCCAGCGGCGTCGCCGGACATTGTGCGCGTGGCTGATCGTATTGCCGTAGCGCGGCTTCTTGCCGCAAATCTCACATGCCAGTGCCATTTCTATGTTGCTCCAGAATGAAGGGATATCGTGCGTGCGAGCCAGCGAAATTTCATGCTACCAGAGATTGTCGCGCGCGGAAAGCGGTTTGGTCCGGTCGGCAGCCGCTCCCTCCACCACTTGCACAAACGCCGGCAAATTGAAGACGAGGCGTGGTTCCTACCTTGGACGATTTTCATCTACACAGGAAAGCACTTGACGCGCGACGGCCGATGGGCGCGATAATTTATCAGTATGCTCGAACTGCGGCTAATCACCGCCTGCCTCTCGAGCAATTGAACACTGCCTCGTTCCGGCGCGCCTCCTACTCTTGGTCGAAGGCTCGTCTCTTAGATGAAGAGGTAACTCGTTGCGAGAGTTTCATCGCTTCTGTCCGACGAGTCCGGCGATCGTGTCCATCAGATCGAACTTCGTCAGCACCTCGAATTCACCCGATTCCATTTCCACAAAAACGGCCGGGCTATCGTGGCTCAACAAATGAGTGACGCGCTCAACCGGCGCATTGGAGGAAACCTGCGGTATCGGCGGACCCATCACTTCGCGCACAATCAGCTTGCGCAGATCTTTGCCCTGCAGCGCGAGATTCAGAATCTTGTCTTCGAAGATCGTCCCCACCGAGCGCCCGTCTTCGAATACCGGCAGCTGTGAAATGTCCTGCTGCTGCATCGTCTGCAGCGCTTGAAAAACGGTGCGGTTCGGCCCCACGACGATCAGGTCGCGCTTCTTGCCGCTCTGCCGCTTCACGCGAACAACGTCGGCGGCCGTAAGCGTCACTTCCGCGTCCGCATAACCCAGTTCTCGCATCCAACTGTCGTTGTAGATCTTGCTCAGGTAGCGCCCGCCGGCGTCCGGCAAGAGTCCGACGACCACGTCGCCCTTCTTGCAAGTCTTCGCGACGCGCAAAGCCGCAGAAACGCATCCGCCGCTCGATCCTCCCGCAAAAATGCCTTCGCGCTTTGCCAGGCGCCGCGCCCACAAAAAGCATTCTTCGTCGTTTACCTGCACGATGTCGTCGACCACCGAAAAATCCATCGCTCCCGGCAGAATATCTTCGCCGATCCCTTCAACAACATAGGTCCGCGCCTTTCCTATGTTCCCGCTTTTCCAATACTCGTAGTAAAGCGAGCCGTACGGATCGACTCCGATCACTTTCACTTGCGGATTCTGCTCTTTCAGATAGCGCCCGGCGCCGCTGGCCGTGCCGCCCGTTCCGAGCCCGCAGACGAAATGCGTTATTTTCCCCTCGGTGTCCTTCCAGATCTCGGGACCCGTCGTGCGATAGTGCGCCTCGGCGTTCGCAGGGTTATCGTACTGATTCGCAAAGTACGAATTCGGAATCTCGCGCGAGAGTTTTTTCGCCACCGAATAATAGCTGCGCGGATCTTCCGGTTCGACGGCCGTAGGACACACAATCACTTCCGCCCCGAATGCCTTCAGTTGCTCGATTTTTTCACGCGACTGCTTGTCATTGATGGTGAAAACGACTTTGTAGCCGCGAACCGCCGCGAGAATCGCGAGCGACATCCCGGTGTTCCCTGAAGTCGCTTCGACAATCGTTCCGCCGGGCCGCAACATTCCTTTGCGTTCGGCCTCGTCAATCATTGACACCGCGATGCGGTCCTTCATCGAGCCGCCGGGATTGAGGTACTCTGCCTTCACGTACACCTCAGCGGCGACGTCCTTTGCGACCCGGTTCAGTCGGATAAGTGGCGTGTTACCGATAGCTTCCAGAATGCTGTTGCACTTCATTGCGGGCGGGTTCTCCTAGCGTTCTGACGCAAAGTAGCTTAGAGACTTCGCCAAACTCTGTCCAGCAACAGTTTGCGTCGAACGCACGGCGGCGCGCCAAATGCGCTCCCCGTTCGCGTGCTATCCTTATCAGCAGCGTGCCTGCTTCGCCGAGTCCCGAGCTGCTCTTCTACGACGGGCACTGCGGCCTGTGCCATCGTGCGGTGAGATTCGTTCTCAGACACGATAAGGCCGGCAACCTGTTTCGATTCGCTCCGCTG
This sequence comes from Candidatus Acidiferrales bacterium, assembly GCA_035622875.1. Classification (GTDB taxonomy): domain Bacteria; phylum Acidobacteriota; class Terriglobia; order Acidiferrales; family UBA7541; genus Palsa-295. The sequence continues at coordinate 78,274 of DASPUN010000021.1, read as the reverse complement.
CAAGGATCGACTTTTCAGTCGCGCGTGTTCCCTGAGCAGCGAGCCGCTCTACCCGATAGCGTTGTGGTGCTGACAAGCGCGGGAGCGCTCCTCGTGCGTTCGGACGCATTCATCCACATTCTGCGGCGCATTGGCGGAGTCTGGGGGCTGCTGGCGGGTGTAATTGACGTGGTCCCGCGCCCCCTGAGAGACGCCCTCTACGATTTCATCGCGCGCGTTCGCTATCGCGTCTTCGGCAAACGCGATGAACTTTGCCCGATCGTGCCGCCCGATCTGCGCGCGCGCTTCGAGCCGTGAAGGGACTTCACTCCGGGAGGACCAATGGAACGAAAAAATATTTCGACCGGAACCCCATGGGAGCCGATCGTCGGCTACTCGCGTGCAGTCCGCGTCGGGCCGTACGTCCATGTCTCCGGCACCACCGCTACCGACGCGCAGGGGAAAATCGTCGGAGTGGGCGATCCTTACGCGCAGACGGTCCAGGTTCTGCGCAACATCGAATCGGCTCTCGCGAAGGCGGGCGCGCGGATGTCTGACGTTGTGCGCACGCGCATCTTCGTGACTCACATCGCCGACTGGGAGAAAATCGGTCGAGCGCACGGCGAAGTTTTCGGCCAAATCCGGCCGGCGACGGCCATGGTCGAGGTCAGCCGGCTCATCTCTCCGGAAATGCTGGTTGAAATCGAGGCCGACGCGTTCGTCGCCGAATGACTGGGCGCCGATCGGTCATCGGCCGGTTATAGTACGGTGCAGTTTGAATTCGGCGCTTGGAAATTTTACTTGCTGAGCCGCATAGCTTCAGAAGCAAGAGCCCTTTAATCAGCGAGTTAGCACCTGGGCCGTTTGGTCCGGCTCGTGCGTGGTGCTGGGCAGAATGTTAGGTTATCCCCAGATACGTGCGGGACCCGATAACTCCTCATACACGCACGGGTCCCGCACCCCCTCCCCTGAACGACTTTCAATGGCGGGTAATTAGGACGAGGCTTCGGCGCTCGCGCGGATCTCCTGCCAGCGCTTTGGACGCTTCTTTGAGTCGAGGACTTTCTTTCGCAGCCGAATCGATTTGGGCGTCACCTCGACGTATTCATCGTCGGCAATGAACTCGATCGCTTTTTCAAGCGTCATTTCGCGGGGCGGAATCAGGCGAATCGCCTCGTCCGCGGTGGACGAGCGCATATTGGTGAGCTTCTTCTCTTTGGTGATATTCACGTTCATGTCTTCTTCGCGCGAATTTTCACCGACAATCATTCCTTCGTACACTTCCACGCCCGGACCGATGAACATTTCTCCGCGCTCCTGAATTCCCCAGATGGCATAAGCGGTCGAGGGGCCCGGCCGGTCGGCGACCAGAGCGCCCGTTGGACGCATCGCCATATCGCCAGCGTATTCGGTCCAGCCTTCGAGCAGCGAGTGAATCAGCGCTGTGCCGCGCGTGTCGGTGAGCAGTTGGCCCCGGAGGCCGATGAGCCCGCGCGAAGGAATGCTGAACTCCATCCGTACCCGCCCCGAGTGATGATTCACTATTTTCTTCATTTCACCGCGGCGACTGCCGAGCGACTCCATCACGATGCCGATGAAATTCTCGGGGCAATCGATCACCAGCAATTCGAGCGGCTCAAGGCGCCGGCCGTTTTCCGTGCGCACCACGATCTCCGGCTTCCCGACCATCAGCTCGTATCCCTCGCGCCGCATCGTCTCGATTAGGATCGCGAGCTGCAATTCGCCGCGGCCCAGCACGCGAAATGCATCCGTTGTCGCCGTATCCTCCACGCGGAGCGAGACGTTTGTGAGCAGTTCCTTCTGCAGGCGATCGCGCAGATCGCGCGACGTCACGAATTGGCCCTCGCGTCCGGCAAACGGCGAGCTATTGATCGTGAAAACCATGGCCAGCGTCGGCTCATCGATCAGCAGCGGCTCAAGCGGCGCCGGATTCTCAAGGTCGACGATGCTCTCGCCGATCTGGATTCCCTCGACTCCGGCGATTGCGACGATATCGCCCGCAGAAACCTGCTCCGCCTCGTCGCGATTCAGGCCGCTGAACGTGAAGAGCTTCGTAATTTTTGTCGCCTGAATCGTTCCGTTGAGCTTGGAAATGCCGACCTCAGCCTCACGATTCAGCGCCCCCTGAAACACGCGCGCAATGGCAATGCGTCCGAGAAAATCGCTGTAGTCGAGATTGGTGACCTGGATCTGGAGTGAGCCATTCGGATCGCCAGGTGGAGGTGGGATCGACGCAAGTATCTGCTCGAAAAGCGGCTGAAGATTCGTCGAGTCATCGCCCATCTTGCGGTGCGCGACTCCCGTCTTCGCGTTCGTGTAAAGGACGGGAAAATCGAGCTGATCTTCCGTCGCATCAAGATCGATGAATAGATCGTAGACTTCATCGAGCACGGCCGCCGGGCGCGCGTCGGGCCGGTCGATCTTATTGAGCACCATAATCGGCGGCAATTTCGCCGCCAGCGCCTTTTGCAACACGTACCGCGTCTGCGGAAGCGGACCTTCGCTCGCGTCGACCAGCACCAGCACGCCATCCACCATCCGCAGCGCGCGTTCGACCTCGCCGCCGAAATCGCTGTGGCCCGGCGTATCGACAATATTGATTTTCGTGCCGCGATACGTGATCGCCGTGTTCTTGGCCAGAATCGTGATGCCGCGCTCGCGCTCGAGTTCGTTCGAATCCATCACTCGTTTCACGACTTCCTGATTCTCGCGGAACACTCCGCTCTGCCGCAGCATCGCGTCGACGAGCGTCGTCTTCCCATGGTCCACATGGGCGATGATGGCGATATTGCGGATCGATTGGTTCATGACGATTGCAGTTGCCCTGCGGCCAAACAAAAGGGGCTGCAAGTGCGGTCTTGCAGCCCCGCTCCATTCAGAAATTTCTCAGGCGCAACAAACGCATTTTCATTTTAGCACGCGATTTGCGTCCGGGTAATCCCGCGCCTCGTTTCATGATGGACCGCTCAAGTTGAGCGATTCGCAACACTCGCGTCCAGTTACCCAGCGCTGACGCACCCGGAGACGATAACCTGATCTTAGAGGGTCGGGCTGGTGGGCGTCTGGGAAAATAACGCCAAATCATTGCGCAAGTGGCTTTCGCCGCGACGGCTGGCGTGGCTGTTTTGCCTCTCGGCGGCCGGCGTTTTCGTGTTTGCCGCATGGTTGCGGCGTTTCGGCATCGTCCTCGACGTCTGGATGTACGGCGAAGTCGAGCTTACCACCGGCTTCCTCGCACTCACCTTCGCTGCGATTGCCCTGGTCCGCTTCCGCGGAACCAGCGACCGCCTGCCGCTGGTTCTTTCCTGCGGTTTCGTGATCGTCGGCGTGGCGCTGATCAGCTCCAGCTTCGTCACTTTTCATTGGCCAATTCCCGATCGCGCACTCGTAGCCCGCGACCCGACGACGTGGGTCATCAACTGCACGATTGTTTCTCTGATGATGGTTACGGCGCTGTCCGTAGAGCGCCGATTGCCGAACTCGCGACACCCGCTGCGCGAAATCGTACTGGCGCTGTGCATCGTCGTCGCGCTGACCTTCGCGCTCACCAACGCTCACCGCTGGCTGCCGTTCGAGTTCATCGTGCAACCTGACGGACTCCTTCCCCGGCCGGGGAATCTGTTTCCCGCGCTGCTCTTTTTCGTCGCGACGATCGGCTACTATCGCCGGCTCGACTTCGCGCGCTCCCCATTCGATCACTCGCTCTATCTGATGACCGGGCTGAGCGTCGCCTCGTGCCTCGCCGCCAGCCAATCCGAGCGCCGGCTCGACGGTCCCTTCGAGATGGGCGTCGGCCTGCAATTCGCGAGCTATGCGGTGTTGCTGGCGGGAGCGCTGCTCGACAACGTCAAATTGTTCGAACACGTGCGGCGTCTGGCTGCGAGCGATCCCTTGACCGGATTAGCGAATTACCGGCGCCTGATCGACGCGATCGGCAGCGAGATCGAGCGCACCAAACGCACGGGCAGGCCGTTTTCTCTGCTGTTATTCGACCTCGATGGACTCAAGCGCATCAACGATGATTACGGCCATGCCGTCGGAAGCCGTGCGATATGCCGCGTGGCCGAAGCTCTTCGCCTCAATTCACGAGCCGTCGACACGGCAGGGAGATATGGCGGCGACGAGTTCGCGCTGATCTTGCCTGAAACGGGAAAAGATGCCGCTCGCGAGGTCGCGCGTCGAATTTGCGAAGCGATCGCGAATCAGGAAGAGCTTCCGCGCATTTCTGTGAGCGCCGGCGTCGCCGTGTATCCACAAGAGGGAGATTCGCTCTTGGCCCTTCTCGCCACGGCCGACCGCGCGCTTTACCAGGAAAAGGGACGCACGATCCGCACTGTCACCCGCGTGAACTGAAGTAGGCCTTGGCAGCGATCACGCTACTCTCCCAAACCGCACGCGGTGCGCTTCCGGGCCCGCGGCAATAACGATTGCTCCGAGCACAAAAGCCATGGCGACAAATCCTCCCATTGCCTGGGCGTATGTGAAGTGGCGCCCGAGCGCGGCCTCAATGGTCCCCGAAGGCGCAGCGATCAGAACTCCGAGTTGATAGGCAAATCCGGGAAAAAATCCACGCAGCGCGCCGGGCGACAGCTCGTTGATGTGTGCAGGCACCACCGCCCACGCTCCTTGCACCATGAACTGCATCAGAAATGCGCCGATCGTGGCCAGAGCGACGGTTGGCGAACCAATCATCCAAAGCGGAATCACCAGAAGTCCCAGCAGCGCGGACGTAACCATCGCACGTCGCCGGCCGTAGTGATCCGAATAGAGTCCCACCACAATGCCGCCGATAATTGCTCCCACCATCGAAATCGCGGTGACAATGGCGGTGGATTGCGGGCTGAAGTAATGCTGTAGTTGAAGAAACGTCGGATAGAAATCCTGAGTGCCGTGGGACATGAACGCCAGCACCCCGATCAGCAGGGTGAGATAGAAAAAACGCCTCCAATTGGCAATGACCGCGCGCCAATATCCGCTCCAGTTTAATTTCGCGGCCGCCTCCGATTTCCACGCGTCGCTCTCTTTTACCTTCGCGCGAATGAAAATCACCAGAAGCGCCGGCAATCCACCGATGAAAAACATCGGTCGCCATCCCCAGCGCGGGAAAACCGTCCAGAACGCAATCGCGGCGAGCAGATAGCCGGCCGAGTAACCTTCCTGCAAGAGACCAGAAAGCATTCCGCGCCATTTCGCCGGAACCGACTCCATAGCGAGCGACGCGCCGACACCCCATTCGCCTCCCATGCCAACGCCGAAGAGCAATCTCAGAACAAGAAAGCTGCGGTAACCCGGCGCGAGGCCGCAAAGAACCTCGAAGATCGAGAAAAAGAGGAGGTCGATCATCAGTGGCAAGCGCCGGCCGTAACGGTCCGCCAAGAGCCCGAAAATCAGCGCGCCGATGGGCCGGGCGAGAAGCCCGCCGGTTACCGTCCAGGTCATCTCGAGCACCGAGCGGTGAAACTCGTGGGCGATCTGTGCAAGAACAAACGTGAGGATGAAGTAGTCGAAGGAATCGAGCGTCCAACCGAGCACGCCGGCGATCAAGGCGTTGCGCGAGTTGGCGCGCTGCTCGCGCGAGAGAGCCTCCGCAGTCACGGCGCTCATTTCGACTTGCGCCTGGACGCCACCGAGCCGGGATTTGCGATCGCATCCGTAACGCGCGCGACCTGAACCATTTCGGCGACATCGTGCACGCGAACGATGTGGACGCCGCCGAGTATGCTCGCGGCGATGGTCGCCGCAGTGCCCCACGCGCGTTCTTCCCTCGGCGCGCCGCCGAGCGCATGGCCGATGAAGCCCTTGCGAGACGTCCCGATCAGCAAGGGAAATTCGAGCCGCGCGAATTCCGGCAGTCGCGCGAGCAATTCGAAGTTCTGTTGCGCGCTCTTGCCAAATCCTATGCCGGGATCGAGTATGATCTGCGACTTCGCCACTCCCGCACGTCGCGCCACGGCCACCGAACGCCGCAGGCCGGCGCTCACATCACGCATCACGTCCCGCGCAAACGGTTTTTCTTGCATCGTGCGCGGCTCGCCTCTCATGTGCATCAGGATAAGCGGGACTTTCCATTTCGCGGCGATCTCTGCGAGCCGCTTATCGACGTGCAGCGCCGTCACATCGTTGATGATCTCCGCGCCATGCTTGATCGCCGCTTCGGCCACTTCCGATTTGCTCGTGTCGATCGAAATCGGAATCTTGAGGTGCCCGCGGAGTTTTTCGAGCGCGGGAATGACCCGCCGCATCTCCTCCTGCACTGGGATGCTGATCGAGCCAGGTCGCGTCGATTCGCCGCCAATGTCGAGGATGTCCGCTCCTGCGCGCTCAATTTCGAGCGCCCGGGCGACCGCCATTTCGCTGTCGAGGTATTGCCCGCCGTCGGAAAAGCTGTCCGGCGTGATGTTTAGCACACCCATCACGAGCGTCCGCTCCCCGAGATCGAGAGTGCGCGTCGGCAGCGGCAGCGTGAACTTTTTGCGTTTAAACACGGACCGCTATTGAATCACGGTTTGCGCAAAACGATAAGACCGTCGGGGGGTACACTTCGCGAAGACAATTATTCGATCGCTTGCGGACTGAATACTCAGACTTAGGAGGGCCGTCTTACTTTGGCGGTCCAAGTTGTAAGTTGAAGTGAACATTGAAAAGCATGTGGACCGGGACGGGTTTGTCGTTGGGGTCGGTTGCGGGCGTAAACTGCCAATCCGCTGCTGCCTTCAAGTACTGTTCGTCAACTCCGTATCCCACGGGTTTCGAAACCGTCAGATTGCTGACACTCCCCTCGGCCGTGAGCACAAAGCTGAGCACCACATCCCCTCCTCCTCGCTTGTCTCGCACAAGTCCGGGCACGTCGACATCCGGAACATGCATAGAAGGAGCCGGACATTTGATGCACGTTGGCATCGATATTCCTCCGACTCCCGGCCAGTAGATACCGTCCTTTGGACGGAGTGAGTCTAGCGGTTCACTGAGGTGGTCGCGTACTTCCCTCGTGAGAGGAATCATGCCGTAGATCATGGCGATCATGTAATTCGGCGGCGGCGGTGGACCTCCCTCTGAAACACGGTACGCGGCAAGTGTGACGCCCAAGTCGTCGCCGATCATTCCGTAGCTGCCCAGGACGATCGTGTTTGCGCCTGTGGAATCGCCTAGCCTGTTCGCAACCTTGACGTCCAGCTTGTCCGTCGGGGAAAGCTGGTCCCTGAGCGTCGCATAAAGCTGAGTACGATCGACCATTTCAAGAGCCGGACCTTGTTTCGCGAGGGACAACGATATGCGGTCGGCGAGCCATTGCCCGAACCCTTGCCGCTGACCGCTTGGATCCGCCAGATCGATGACAAGCACCCCCTTCTTATCTGAGCTGCTCATTTTGCCGACAAGTTGACGAGCCAGATAATCGGTCTCGTACCCCTTATCCTGCGCTGATCCCCGGCTCGCTCCGAGGACGCATCCGAAGAGGAGCGCGGCGACACAGATATAAAGAGGGGATATTCTAGTTAAACGACTTAAGCAATTAATTACCATTTCGGCGGCATGCTAAGTCGAGCGATGGTGCAAGTCAAGAAAGGGCTGCCTGCCGAATCTCAAGGTTCAGGGGGCACGTAATACGCGGCGCGGTGCGAAACCCGCGCGCCAGGCTGATCGGCCACTTCGACGCGCAACGAATGCCAGCCCGCGCTCGCGCCATTGCTGCTCGTAGACTCTACTGGCGCGAACCCGAGCGTGTATTCGGCGCGAATCTTCTCGGCGATCTTGCGAAACGTGTCGGCCATCGTTTCGGTCTCGCGCAAGAAATAGAGCTGCCCTCCCGCGCGGCGAACCAGCTCCGCGAGATAGAGCGTGTACGGCGGAATGCCCGACCTGCGCGCCGACGTATTGATCAGCGTTGCGCTACCATGCGCCGCCAGCCAGTCGCGCGTCATAACTTTAGGCCGGTTTTCGGTCGAGACGGCGAAAACCTGAATATCCTGCTCGGCAAGAAACCGCGCGACATCGTCGAACGTGAGCCGGTCGGCCGGCCGTCCCGGCCCCGTCACTTCGCTCGCAGGATCGAGCGTCAGACCCAGGCCACTGTCCTGTCCGTCGGTGAGCAGCAGAATCGCTTTTCGTCCAGTGCGCCCTGGAAACAGTTCGCGCGCTGCCAAATAGACTGCCTCGTAAATGTTCGATCCGCCCGTGTCAGCGAGAAGCTCGCGCGGGTCCACGCGCGCGACCGCTCGCCGAATCTGTTCGCGAACGTCTGAAAACCCAAGCTGCAGATAACTGTGCGCGGAAAAATCGACCACCGCCGCTTGGTCGAGCGGCGCGAGTGCGCCGATCAGCGCGTCGGCGGCCTGCTTCATCTCCTCTGAATCGCGCAGCACGCTTGGGCTCGCATCGATCACGAGCGCGACGCTCGCGGGCTGAGTCGACGCGTCGAAATACGAGATCGTCCGCTCGGCGCCGTCATCGAAGATGCGGAAGTCTTCCTTTCGCAAGCCCGGCACGGCCGTTCCGTCCGCGGTGGAAACGATGCATGTGACGCTGACCACCTGCGTGCGAGTCCGCATCATCGCGGGGCCCGTTGGCGCGACGCCGGGCGCGGCACTCTCCGAATTAACCGACAACTCACCGGTCACCGGATCGCGATGCCATCTGACTCCCTGATCGAGACGCCTCGGAAGTCTGGCCGTTTTCTTGGATTGCGATGCGGAGACGCTCGCGCACACCAGCGCGAGGCACACGCAGAGAGGAATGAACAGGACGGGCGTGGCCGCGTCGCCGGCATTGATTTCACGCACTCGCCGGCGAACCCGGTTTCGCATCGAATGCCTAATCGAGGTCGAAGTCGCGCATCGGCTTTTCGATGGGCGCGTCTTTCGCCTTCTTCAGTCCTTCAGCGAACTTCCGCGCGAGCACATCTTCCTTCATCTTCTCGGCTTCCACCGACGCGCGAAACTTCGCCTCGACGGCGTCTTCGTGCGCTCGAAGCAGACTGGCCGTGTCGTCCAAATCGATCGAGGGCGGCCTCACGGGAGCCGTATGCGAGAGCACGACGCCGAGCGACGCATCCACCAAAAGCTTTGCGCTGCAGCAGGGGCAATCGACTTCGAAGGTTTCGGGCTGACGTTTTGCCATGGCCGTATTCTACGCCCATTCCTCCACGGCAATTGTCAAGTGGTTTGTGTAAAGAGGCCACGCCCCACGGATGCGAGCGGAGGTTCCCGAATTCGCAGCTTGGACGCGCTTTCTACGCCGGCGCGGGCTTTTCGCCCTTGGCCAGGCCCGGTATCGGCCTCGGCTCGGGACGGAGCGTGAGCTGCGGCTCCTTCGCCGGAACCGGTGGAGCAGCCGGAGGCGGCGGAGGCGCCTTTTCCGGCAGCGGCTTCCCTTCCATCAGGAGCTTCAGTTCGGCGGCGTCGAGAACTTCGCGATCGAGCAGCGCCTGCGCGACGCGCTCCAGCGTGTCGCGGTTCGTTTGGAGAATATTGCGCGCCTTCCCGTAGCCTGCGTTGATGATCGAGCGCACTTCCGCGTCGATCTTGATCGCCGTGTCTTCCGAATAGTCGCGGTGCTGAGCGATCTCGCGGCCAAGGAAAATCTGCTCTTCCTTCTTGCCGAAGGTGAGCGGACCGAGCGGGCTCATGCCCCACTCGCAGACCATTTGGCGCGCAATTTCGGTCGCGCGCTCGATGTCGTTGCCTGCGCCCGTGGTGATGTGGTTGAGGAAGATTTCCTCCGCCGCGCGTCCGCCCATCAAAACGGCAAGCTGCGCCTCCAGAAATTCCTTCGTGTAGGTGTGCTTGTCGTCGATCGGCAATTGCATCGTGACGCCCAGCGCCATTCCGCGCGGGATGATCGTCACTTTGTGCAGAGGATCGGCGCCCGGCGTCATCGCGGCGACCAGCGCGTGGCCGGCCTCGTGATACGCCGTGTTCTTCTTTTCCTCGTCGGACAAGATCATGGATTTGCGCTCTGCGCCCATGAGCACTTTGTCCTTCGACATTTCGAAGTCCGCCATGGTGACGAATTTCCGGTTCTGCCGCGCCGCCCACAGCGCCGCTTCGTTCACCAGGTTCGCCATATCGGCGCCGGAAAATCCGGGCGTGCCTCGCGCGATAACGGAAAGTTCGACGTCTTCCGCCAGGGGCACTTTGCGCGTATGCACCCGGAGAATCTCTTCACGCCCGCGCACATCGGGCCGCGGCACCACCACGCGCCGGTCGAACCGACCCGGCCGCAGCAGCGCCGGATCGAGCACGTCGGGCCGGTTCGTTGCAGCTATCAAGATCACGCCTTCATTCGACTCGAAGCCGTCCATCTCGACGAGCAGCGCGTTGAGCGTCTGCTCGCGCTCATCGTGTCCGCCACCGAGTCCGGCTCCGCGGTGCCGTCCGACTGCGTCAATCTCGTCGATGAAGATGATGCACGGCGCATTCTTCTTGCCCTGTTCGAAGAGGTCGCGGACGCGGCTTGCGCCGACGCCCACAAACATCTCGACGAAGTCAGAGCCCGAAATCGAGAAGAACGGCACGTTCGCTTCGCCGGCGATTGCGCGTGCAAGTAGAGTCTTGCCCGTTCCCGGCGGTCCGACGAGTAGCACACCCTTCGGGATGCGCCCGCCGAGCTTTTGGAACTTTTGCGGGTCCTTCAGGAAGTCGATGATTTCGTAGAGCTCTTCTTTGGCCTCGTCGATCCCTGCGACATCCTTGAACGTGGCCTTCTTTTGCTGCGCGGTCAGCAGTCGTGCGCGCGACTTTCCGAAGCTGAGCGCCTTGTTTCCTCCGGCCTGCATCTGCCGCATCATGAAAATCCAGAAAGCGAGTATCAGAAGGAACGGCGCCAGGGTGATCACCAAGCTCAGCCAGTTCGCTTCCTTCACTTCCTTGTAGTTGTACGGGATTTTCTGGTCGCCTAAGAGTTTCGTGACATCGGGGATGGCGGCATTGGCAACGGTCACTCCGTGAAACTTCGTCCCATTCTTGTAATCGCCCTGCAGCTCAGCGCTGTTGGGCGAGAGCATGATGTTGACGTCTTTGACGTCTCCGCTGTTGACCTTGTCCAGAAACCCGGAGTAGCTCGCTTCCTCTTCATGCGGCGCAGGCCCGCCCTGCGAAGCCATCTTCCAAAGGATGCCCGCGAGCGCGATCATCATCACCCAGAATAAGACTGTGCGTACCGTTGAGTTCACCGTGTTACCTCACCTGGCCGGAAGCTTCTTGCGGGACCCCGTGCGCCCGGCCCGGCCGGCCGGATGCGGATCCCTTGATACGACGTACGGCAGGTTTCGGCTGAGCCCCTTGCCGTCGCTGAGTCCGTATCCTATCCATCTCTTAGATGCTGCATCGAAGCCGGTATATTCAGCGCTGACGTTCACTTTTCGCGAAGCTGGCTTATCGAACAGCACCGCGAGCCGTAGCGACCTCGGATGGCCTTCCTCCAGCCGCTTCATCAGGAAATCCTGTGTGACGCCGGTGTTCAAAACTGCGTCCACCACCAGAACATCGCGTCCACGGAGCGCCGGAGGCGGGCTGAAAAAAACCTCGCGGTAATCGTGTCCGGCCAATCGAACGTCGCGCAGCTCCGATCGCACAAAGTGGCAGGCGACCGGTCTTGAAATCTCGCGGACCAGATCCGCCGCAAACAGGAACGCGCTCTCGAGCACTACGACCACGTCCAGCGTGCGACCCTTGTAGTCGCGCGAAATGGTCCGGCCCATCTGCTCTACGCGGTCCGCCAGACGCTTCCGAGTGAACGCTACCCTCAAGCCACCTCTCAAAGCCGCTCTTCTTCGATAATTACGCCAACCCGCGTGCCGTCACGGGCACAAAATTCTTCTGCGGGCGCCATACCCCGCGCCCATACAACCCGGCCGGCGCTTTCGAGAACTGGCCATCCGGCGCGGTCGCGCAACGGGACACGCTGCGCCAGAAACATCCTCTTGATCTTCTTCGCTTGCGTGCAGCCCCGGGCGCGATACGCGTCTCCCGGGCGCCAATTGCGCAACACCAGAGGTCCGCGAAGACGCTCCGCATCGAGCGCCTCTTCCTCTCTTCTTTTAGTGTCGCGCTCCCTGATAGGCCAGTCAATCACTTTCAGGCAAAAGCGTCGTTTCAGTTCAGGTACGAAAACGCTGGTTTCGCCGTGTTCGGGCAACTGCACGGAATGTAGATAAGTCTTCTCCGGTCTCGCCGTCTCACCGGGCTTTTCCGGGCGTTCGGCGCGACTCGCCTGCGAAAGTAGAATATCGTCGAACACTCGCTCGACGATGATCCGTCCCGGCAATTCGACGAGGTGTCCGCTCAGGGGTTCCGTTGCAAGGTGCAGCACCTGGTTGACGTGCGTCGCCGTCAGCCCTTGCCTGCTCCCGCGCACCTCTTGATATAGACGCCGAATGAGGCGTTCGGTCAACGCCCGCAACGGCGGCAGGGCGGCGCCTTCCCGTTCGTCGTGGCTGCCTGCCAGCGCAAGGTCCAGCGGCGAAAGAAGATCTCGCACGCGAATACGCAACGCGGCGTCCTGCCTCTTTACCAGCGCTCGAAAGCGGTCTTCGACCAATACGCCCCAAAATTCCTCTTCCTCCCGCGCCAGCTTCGCCAGTCCAACAAGGTGACTCGTCACGCGGGGCGAGAAATCTCGCTCGAGCAGCGGAATCAGCTGGCTCCGGATCTTGGCGCGCATGCGCCGCACGTCGAGATTGGTTAAATCCTCGCGCCACGTCTGACCAAGCGCTCGCAGGTAGTCGCGAAGCCCCTCGCGCCGCTCGTCGAGCAAAGGCCGCACGATCGCGCCAACTACGGGATAAATACCGCCGAGTCCTGTCGGGCCGGTCCCGCGCAGCAAATGAGCAAGAACAGTCTCGGCCTGATCGTCGGCTGTGTGCGCCACGGCGATCCGCGTTGCCCGGCCCTCTTGGACGACGCGCTCGAAAAATGCGTAGCGCAAACGCCGCGCGGCTTCCTCGAGATTCCATTTGTGCTTCGCTGCGGCCGCCGCGACATCCTCGCGGTCGAGAATAAACTCGAGTCCGCGTGTGCGCGCGAGGTCTGCGGTGAACTGCGCGTCGGCTTCCGACTCCGCCCCGCGCAATTGATGATCGAAGTGAACGACTACGAGCGTAATCCCAAGCTCTTCTCGAAGCCTCTCGAGCAGACGCAACAGCGCCACCGAATCCGCTCCACCCGAAACGGCCACACCCACCCGGTCTCCCGGCGCCATCATTTGGGCGCGGCAAATGGTTTCAGCGACGCGTTGTTCAAGCGTTTTCATGCGCGGCAGGTTCCTGGCCGGTTGTCGCGGCTTGGTTCCATGGTATCAGCGCCCCAGCGGAGGCGTCGAGCGGCTGGGCTGGCTAAGAACGGTGGGCGGCGTGCTGCAAGAGGAGGTCGCGGCTCGAGGAAATTCTGCGGTCCAGCACGACCGCGGCGAAATGCGAGCAGCTCTGCTGTTCGCGCTGCGCCCATGCGGAAACCGCAGGGAGCAGCAACTTGCTGGCGCGGTCAAGCGCCCTCGTCAACCGATAGTAAGTTGTGATCGCACGAATTCCCGCTCTTTCGGCGGGCTGCTCCGGACAAAGCCGTACGAGCTCAAGGAAACGCTCGAAATCGCCCGGCCCCAACCGGCCGGACTTCAGCCCCGCCACCCCGAGCGCATGGGCGGAAAGCTGCACATCCCTTACCGAAGCGAGAGCCGAGCGGCAGTAGTAGACGAACTGGATAAATGCCGCGACCGAAGCGACGCTGATCAGAGCCGTAATCATTCGGTTTCACCGTAGCCCCAGGCCACTCACAGGGCAGCGGGTAGGCATTCCATCGAATATGACTACGCTACATGCTAGATTGTGGCCGGACAATGGCACCAAGGTACCAATTCGGCGTTCGGTCGAATCCGCGCTGGGAAGCGCAGGCGCGGTCAATCGAGGTACTTCACGAAAACGACTTCATTCTGCGCTTCGTTGTAGAGCAGCTCGTCCACGCTTGCCTTGACCATCACGAGTCCGAAACCTCCGGGGCGCAGTCCCTTCTCCTCGCGGACTTCCCCGTGCTGCATGGGTTCGTCTCCGTACGAGATCGCAGCGTGGTCCAGATCGGCCAGCTTGAACCCGGGCCCCGGGTCGGCGATGCGGTACATCACCATCCGCTTCGAGCGCAGATAGGAGATGCGAACACGGCGTCGAGGATTCAGCTTGCCGCCCCATTCGATCGCGTTCATCAACAATTCGTGAAACGCATGCCCGGCGGCGGTGCGCACATCCTCGGGCAGCTTGGTATCCAGCTGGGCCATGAAGCCTTCGAGGCGCTCGGCTGCATCGAGCGAGCACGGCACGGACAGCTCGACCCATTCGGGCCGAGCCGAAATCACTTCAATCTCCGGCACGCGAGTCTTCTTCCCCAGCGTCTGCCTCACCAGCGTCATCAGCGCTTCCCGGTCGATCGGCTTTGAGATGTATTGGTGTGCGTGCTCGCGGATTGCGGCCAGCAGGGTCTCGGGCGAACGGTCCGAGGTAATGACGATAATCTTCGGCAGGTTCTTCCGGCCTTTCAGCGCCGACAGCACGTCGAGCCCGTTCAGTTTGGGCATCCGGATGTCGAGCAACACCAGGTCATATTTCGTCGTGCGAATTTTCCTGAGAGCCGCATGGCCATCTTTCGCTGTCGACACCGCGAATTTCTCGGCGCGCAGGATTCCGGCAAGCCATTCCCTGTCTGTGCGGTCGTCATCCGCTACAAGAATCCGCTTCACTATTTCCCCCGTGAGTTCTAGTTCGGCCGGCGTCTTGATCTCGAACCTGATCTCCAACCCGTCACAATACTGGGACACTCAAATCCGTGTGCCGAATCGAAGTTTACATCGGTCTGCGCTTTTTCTGGAACCAGACTTGGTCGCGCACGGCGAAAAGCTGGTTGCCATCCTGCGGGCCGCGCGGGAAAATGTCCGGCGCCTGAGTCCATTCATTCGAGGACTGATGAAGATTCGAAGCCTTGTGCCGGCGCTATCGACGCTCGCACTGCTCTGCTTGCCGTCCATCGCCGCCTGGGCTCAATCGCCGGCGAGCGCGCCAACGGATAAACCGGGCGCATTCTGGAAATTTGCCGTCTCGGGCGACTCGCGCAATTGCGGAGATGTCGTGATGCCCGTGATCGCCGCAGCCGCGAAGCGCGACGGCGCATCCTTCTATTGGCACCTCGGCGATTTCCGCAAAATATCCGACGTCGACGAAGATATCCAACACCAGCCCGAACATCTGGCCAAGCCGCTCACCAAGCCCGAGTACGAGGACATGGCCTGGAACGACTTCATCGCGAACCAGCTCGGCGCATTTCGGCCGATTCGCGTCTGCCTCGCGCGCGGCAATCACGAAAACATTCCGCCCAAGACTCGCGACGAGTATCTGGCGCAATTTGGCCGTTGGCTCGATGCGTCGAATCTCCGCGCGCAGCGATTGCGCGACAACCCCGCTGATCTCAAGCCCCACACCTATTACCACTGGATCGAGAAGGGCGTGGATTTCATCACGCTCGACAA
This sequence comes from Candidatus Acidiferrales bacterium, assembly GCA_035622875.1. Taxonomy (GTDB): domain Bacteria; phylum Acidobacteriota; class Terriglobia; order Acidiferrales; family UBA7541; genus Palsa-295. The sequence continues at coordinate 62,773 of DASPUN010000021.1, read as the reverse complement.
TGGCTCAGGATACGAATTCGATTCCGACCAGCTCAGTTGGTTCGAGAAAGTATTGCGCAACGATTCATCGGCGCCAATAATTCGCACCGTCGTCGTCGGCATGCACGAGGCCCTTCCGGAAAGCATTTCGAAGGATCACAGCATGAACGAGTCTCAGGGCGGAATCGAGAGCGGGCGCCGCGTCTATGAAGACCTGCTCAAGGTGCAAAACGAAAACTACAAATTTGTTTACGTCCTGGCGAGCCATTCGCACTACTTCATGGATGGCATCTTTCAGACCGCCTATTGGCGCGAGCACGGCGGCGTTCTACCGGGATGGATTGTCGGAACCGCGGGTGCCGAACGGTACAAGTTGCCGTCGGAAGCGAAGGATGCGAATGCCGCGCAGACCAACGTTTACGGCTTCCTTCTCGCCACCGTCGACTCATCCGGGAAAATTCAAATTGAGTTCCAGCGTTTGAGCGAGCAGGATCTGCAGGCCGCGGAGGGCGCGCGTTACGGTTCAGATTTCGTTCACTGGTGCTTCGCGGAAAATTCAAAGGCGCAATAGCGCAGGGCCATTTCTAGCCAACAGGATCAACGCATGGCTTCGCAAAGCAAAACGCATCCCGATCCCGAGAGAATCTTCGAAACGATGGTCGCCCACCAGCGCACTGCCGCACTGAAGGCGGCCATCGAGTTCGATCTTTTCACGGCGATCGGCGAAGGCGTCGACACCGTCGCGGCTCTCTCTTCTCGCGTAAAAGCGCCCGAGCGCGGCATCCGCATCCTCTGCGACTACCTTACGATCCTCGGATTTCTAACGAAACACGAACACCACTACGCGCTGACTCCCGAATCCGCCGCTTATCTCGACCGCCGTTCACCCACCTGCCTCGCTTCAATCGCAAACTTCATGACCCTACCCGAAATAATCGACGCGTTCAAAGATCTCGCGACGGTGATTCGCAACGGCCGCCCCGCGCTTTCAGGAGGCGCGGGCTCGATCTCGCCCGACAATCCGATATGGGTGAGCTTTGCGAAGTCGATGGGAGCGATGCAGCTTCCGGCCGCACGAGAGCTCGCACGGATTCTCGACGCATCCTCCGGAAAGAAGTGGAAGGTTCTTGATATCGCCGCAGGACACGGCGTCTACGGCGTCGAACTAGCCAAGCAGAATCCGAATGCAGAAATCTTTGCGCAAGATTGGTCTGCGGTGCTCGACGTCGCCGCAGAAAACGCGCGCGCGGCCGGCGTGGAAAAGCGTTACCACCGTCTGCCCGGCAGCGCCTTTGAAGTCGATTTCGGCGCCAACTATGACGCCATTCTGATCACCGGTTTTCTGCATCACTTCAGTCCGGCGGAAAATGAGAAGCTGCTCCAGAAAGTTCGCGCTTCGCTCGCGCCCGGAGGCGTCGTCGCAACCGTTGACTTTGTTCCCAATGAAGACCGCGTCAGCCCGCCGCGTGCGGCGTCGTTCGCGATGGAGATGCTCGGCACGACCGTTTCCGGCGATTCTTACACGTGGTCGGAATACCAGAGAATGTTCCGCAGTGCCGGTTATTCCTCGAACGAACTGCGCCCTCTCGCCGGCGGCGGTCACAGCCTGATTCTTTCGCGGGTTTGAAGCAGAGGGAAAATTCTTCAGCAGGAAGCTCTAGATTCCAAAGGCCAGCGTGATGAGCGTCTTCTGCTCCATGTCGTGCGCCTTGGACGATCCTGTCGACGGGCTCGCGCTCTCCGAACGATTCACCGAAAGCACCGAGCGGCCCGCCAGTCGTTCGAGTTGCGGCACCATGAACTCGCGCGCACCCATGTTCCCCGGCTCCTCCTGGACCCACATGAACTCGCGCGCGTTGGTGTAGCGGTTGATCTCTTCGGTCAGTTCCGCCTCCGGAAAGGGATAGAGCTGATCGACGAACACGATCGCAGTCGAGTTGTCCTGCCGACGCTTCCGTTCGGCAACGAGTTCGTGGCCGATCTTTCCGGTGCACAGCAGGACGCGCGTGGCCGATCCGTCGCCGGCGTCCGGAATCACGGCGCGGAACCGGCCGCTCGTAAAGTCGGCGAGCTGCGACGATGCTGCAGGATGCCGCAGCATGCTCTTGGGCGTGAATACCACCAGCGGCTTGCGCCACATTCTCATCGCCTGTCTTCGCAGCAAGTGAAAGTACTGCCCCGCTGTCGACGGCTGGCAAATCTGAATGTTGTCGCGCGCTGCGAGCTGCAAAAAGCGCTCAATGCGGGCGCTCGAATGTTCCGGTCCTTGGCCTTCGTAGCCGTGCGGCAATAGCAGTACGAGTCCCGAGAGCAGACTCCACTTGTCTTCGCTCGCCACGACAAACTGGTCGATGATGATCTGCGCTCCGTTCGCGAAATCGCCGAACTGCGCTTCCCACAGTACCAGTGCCTCGGGAAAATCTCGGCTGAACCCGTACTCAAATCCCATCACCGCCGCTTCCGATAGCGGCGAATTGTAGATTTCGCACCACGCCTGATCCGGCGCCATATGCTCGAGCGGCACATACTCCTCTTCGGTCTCGGTGTCGATCAGCGCGGCATGCCGCTGATTGAACGTCCCTCGCCGGCTGTCCTGGCCCGTGAGTCTCACCGGCACTCCCTGCAGCACGAGCGATCCGAACGCCAGCGCTTCGGCCATTCCGTAGTCGATCGCGCGCTTGCCTTGCGCCATCTCGAGGCGCTGTTCGAGCAGCTTTTTCACCTTCGAGTGGACGTGAAAGTTTTCGGGGTACGTCACCAGCGACTCGCCGATCGCCGCAATCGTCTCTTCCGGCGCCGCGGTATCGACTTCGTACGACGCATCGTAGCGCCCGCCGATGAATCCGCCCCAGTAGCGCGGCAATCGCCGCATCAGAGGGCGCTTCTCGATCTCCTGCGCTTCTTTCTGTGCGGCGTCGAGTTCCTCACGCACGCGCTTCACCATCGGTTCGGTATTCGCGCCGATTCTCTCCGCGTAGATCTGGTAGATCGGCGGGTGCGCTTCGATCTTGCGGTAGCGCAGTGGCTGCGTGATCGTGGGATCATCCACTTCGCTGTGCCCGTGTCTCCGATACCCGATCAAATCCACGACGGCCGGCGATCCGAACGCGTATCGATAGTCGAGCGCGATCTTCCCCACCCGCACCACAGCATCGGGATCCTCGGCATTCACGTGGAAAATCGGCACATCCAGGCGCTTCGCCAGATCGGAGGAAAATCGCGACGACACGCTGTCGCGGGGCACCGTTGTGAATCCGATCAAGTTGTTGACGATGATGTGTACCGACCCGCCGACGCTGAATCCGGGCACGCCGCACAGATTCAGCGTCTCGGCGCAAATTCCCTGGCCCGCAAACGCGGCATCGCCGTGCATCGCGATCGCCAGAACTTCATTACGCCCGCTTTCCCCGCGGCGCATCTGCTTCGCGCGAGTCCGCCCCATCAGCACCGGATCGACGGCCTCCAAATGGCTCGGGTTCGACACCAGGTGCATGCTCACTTCGCGTCCGTTGGCAGCATGAAAGTCCCCGGTGGCACCCATGTGGTACTTCACATCGCCACTGCCCATCGTGCTGCGCGGATCCACGTCTTCAAACCGCGCGAACAGCTCCGCGGCCGCACGCCCGACAATGTTGACCATCACGTTGAGCCGCCCGCGGTGGCTCATCGCAAGCATGCCCTTCGTGGCGCCGTGCTCGGCTGCCGCGCTCAGAATCGAATCGAGCAACGGCAGCAGCGCCGATTCTCCTTCGAGCGAGTAGCGCTTCGTTCCCAAGTAGCGAGTCTGCAGCACTTGCTCGAAAATTTCGGCCCGAACCAGCAGATCAAGTATGCGCATGGGATCCGGTGCGGACGCTTCTGACTCCATCCGCTCCTGCACCCACACGCGCCGCTCGCGGTCCGGAGTGTGCATGAACTCGGCGCCAATCGTCCCGCAGTAGACTCGCCGCGCCGCCTCGGCCTCGGGGCCTGTGACATCAAGCTCCGGCACAGCGACCGGCTCTAAATCGCCGAGCGGATCAAGGTTGGCCTGAAGATATCCCCAGCGGCGGAACGATTCCCAAACGCGCTCTTGCGCCTCTGCTGACGCGGCCGTTCCCGCCATCGCGTGTTCCCGAATCATTGCGTGTCCCTTCGATGTCATGACAACCGCACTCGCACACCCATCATAAAATGTCCCATTTCAGCCGCGAGGCCCCATCTGCGGATCAGGTTTCCGGCCAGCAACCCAGCAGCCGCCGCACCAGCACAAGCTGGCCCAAATGGTAGGCGTTGTGATCCGCGATCAGCAGCGCCTCGCGCAGGATTGTCTGTCCCGTGCCGCCCGGGATCGGCGCCAAAAGATCAGTTTTCGGATCGTTTACCAGCTTCCGCATCTCTTCGATATCGTGCTCGAGCGACTTCACGCTCTTTTCCCACGCCGCGGCATTCGGCGGCGCTGGTTTCTTCGGCCAATATCCGGCAGGCCAATCCGGAGACTTGTGCTTCGGATCGCGGCTGAATTCCAGAATGTCGCACGTTGCCAGGCGCATGTGCTCTAGCAACTCCCACGGCGAATACGGTGCGCCCTTCGGCCGTTTTCCGCGATCCTTCGTTGGAATGCCGCTGACGGTTTTTTTCCAGTCGACGTGAGCTTCGTGCCAGCTCAGCGCCCGGCCCAGATAATCCCGCAGAGCTTTTTCATCCATGGATGTTTTTCGGCTCTCCCGCCAATCACAATTCTAGGCTGCGACCCCTAGGTGGTCAATGAAGAGGGACTTCGCGGATCGAGCGCTCTCTCAGTCGGCTGGTGCGGATGCGCTCGGCGGCGTACCCGGTGCCGCTCCGCCGAGCGAATTCAGCATGACCTGCAGATCAAACGCTTCCCGCCGCACTCGAAGATCGTAGTAGTACACAGCTGTCGCAATCGTAAGGATCGGCGTCACCGCAACGTTTGCGATGAATTGCCCGAAATGGCTCAGGATGAGCCATGTCCGAGCGGCATCAAGATGGTGCGCAGACATGCCTGCCGCGACCGTAAACGGAAAGGTGAGGCAGAATGTCGCAGCATAGCTCAAAACGAAATACAGTAGGTAGATCACGAACGAGCGGCCGGCATTGTTCTCCGTTAGTTGAAAGCTTCGGCTGAGCGATTCGCCCGGCCCGAGGTCCTCGAGCAACGCCGCCGGCACACACGCCATCAATCGGCAGGCCAGCCAGATCCCGGGAATGATCAACAGCAGCGTCGCTGCGCCAATCGCGAGACCGCTCAAGATGATCACTCCAAGCAACCATAACGCATGGCCTCGCATGCGTTTGAGCGAAGCAACGATCGTGGTCTGGCGTCCCAGATACAACTCAGACACGGCGAAGACGGTGCCGCCCTGCGCGAATAGATAGGCGACGAGATATACGCAGATGCCGAGCATAAGGGAGACAACGACGAGAGCTACTCCGCTGCCCGATGCCAGCGCTCGGACGGGGAAATTCGCTGCGAAGAATGGAAGGACAGTCGTCGCTAGGTTGAATCCAAGGACCAACAACTGCGGGAGCGCGGCGATTCCTGCAAAAAGAAGGAAGTTACTGCGGTAGAGGGAGAACGTCCTGTCTAGAATCTCCCCTAAAGAGAGAGGTCGGAGATCGACGTCCACCACGGATGTTCTCGACGCTGCTTACGAAGCGCTCGCAGTCGAAGCGCCCATCCCCCGCCGCTGCTGAAAGCACTCGCGGCAGTAAACCGGGCGTCCCTGCGTGGGCTTGAACGGGACGGTGGTCTCTTTCCCGCACTGCGAGCAAACTGTTTTGGTCTCGACCCGCTGGACAGTTGCCGCGTTTGAGCCGTTATTTCCCTGAGCGCGATTGGCCTTGCAGGTTTTGCACCGTTTCGGCTCGTTCTTGAATCCCTTGTCGGCGAAAAACATCTGCTCGCCTGCCGTGAATACGAACTCCGCTCCGCATTCGGCGCACTTCAGGACCTTGTCATGGTATTCCATAGGCCGCTCCGGGTCCGTGTTCGCGCAATCGAGCAAGCGGTGCAGCGAAAACGCAACGATGCACCGAGTACCCGGCTAAACCCGCGGATCTCGGTGCACCGCTGGCCCGTAGCTGCTTGGAATGATCCCCGTGATGAGGTGTTCTAGTCCTGCTCACGCCGCTGCTTTTTCCGGAGGCGCTTACGCGAGAGAGCTTCTTTGGCGCGACGCTTTTCGCCGGGCTTCATGTAGTAGCTGTGCTTCTTGATCTCCTTGATGATGTCCTCCGACTGCACCTTCCTCTTGAAGCGGCGAAGAGCGTTCTCCAAAGACTCGCCCTCTTGAATTACAACTTCTGCCACGCGTATTCACCCCCATCTCTTTCTGAAATTGGATTGTTGGATTCAGATCAGTGTAACCGGAATCCTCGCGAACCGGCTATTGCCCACTCCTTCTATCGGAGGCTATCCCCCAAGTCAAGGCTTAAATTGCACACTGGGGGCTTTCCACCGGAGTTGTTAACTGTTCGATATATTTCTGAGACCGATTGCTCGCGGGCTCGCGGCACTTCACGTCTTGTGTCATGCTGGTAGAATGGCTGTCCGCCGAAAAAGGTCCAGCGGCGGCTCAGTCAATGGTCTCGATGCGCAACGCGATTGCCGTTCTCCTGGCCGGAGGCCAGGGGGAACGGCTCTGGCCGCTCACCCGCGATCGTGCCAAGCCCGCAGTTCCCTTCGGCGGCGTTTACCGCATCATCGATTTGACACTCTCGAATTGCCTGAATAGCGAGCTCCGCCGCGTTTTCGTCCTCACCCAGTACAAGGCGCTCAGCCTCAACCGCCACGTGCGCCGCGGCTGGTCGTCGCTCATGGGCGTCGGCGACTTCATCGAAGTCTTGCCTCCCCAGATGCGCGTCTCGCAGCAGTGGTATCAGGGCACCGCGGACGCGGTCTATCAGAACATCTATTCGATCGGCAGCGAGCAATCCAACTACGTTTTCATCCTCTCGGGCGATCACATCTACAAGATGAATTACCAGCGCATGCTCGAGCAGCACGTCGATTCCGGCGCCGACGTCACCGTTGCGACCATTGAGATGGACGCTGCTGCCGCTGCCGGCAAATTCGGCGTCATCGAGACTGACGAGAACTGGCGCGTCGTCGGTTTCGAGGAAAAGCCGCTCACGCCAAAACCCTCGCGAGTTCACGCCGGGAAATGCAACGCTTCGATGGGCGTCTATCTCTTCAACACCCAGCTTCTGGTGCCCATCCTGATCGACGACGCCGAGAACACTTCCTCCTCGCACGATTTCGGCAAAGACATCCTCCCGCGCATCATCAACAAGTACCGCATCTTCGCCTACAACTTCCGCGACGAAAACAAAAAGGAAACTTCGTACTGGCGCGACGTCGGCACCATCGATGCCTACCACGAGGCCAACATGGATCTTGTCGCGGTCACCCCGATTTTTAATCTCTACGACGAGAGCTGGCCCCTGCACAGTTGGCAGCGGCAATATCCTCCTGCAAAATTCGTTTTTGCCGATCCCGAACGTATGGGCGTCGCCCTCGATTCTATCGTTGCCGGAGGCTCGATCATTTCGGGTGGACGCGTTTTCAAATCGGTCCTTGGCTACGACGTGCGCGTCAACAGCTACGCTGACGTCGACCAATCGATCATCTTCAATCATGTGAACATCGGCAGGCACTGCCGTATCCGTCGCGCAATCATTGACCGCCACGTGAATCTGCCCGAAGGAACCGTCATCGGTCATGATCTCGAAGCCGACCGCGCTCGCTATACCGTCTCCGACAATGGCATCGTCGTGGTCGTCCGCCCCGAATCCATGATCGAGGAACCGGAGTAGTGTCGCTGTGTCTGCCGGCTTCCAGCCTCGCTTCGGTTACTCCGCAAACGAATACGCCACCTTCCGTCCCGATTACCCAGTCGAACTTTTCGAGCGCATCCTGGCTGTCGTCCCGCCGCACCGCCGCGAGCGTGCAATCGACCTTGGCGCCGGGACCGGGCACTCCACGCGGCCGTTGCTCCCGCATTTCACCGAAGTCATCGTTGCCGAACCCGACGCGCTAATGGCCGAGAAACTCCGCTCGATCGATGCCCGCGTTGACGTGCGGATTGTCAGCGCCGAAGACCTCGTGCAAGAACCGGACACATGCGATCTCGTCACGATCGCCGCAGCGCTCTACTGGATGGACACGCCGCGCGTGATCGCAAACGTCGGCCGATGGCTGCGGCGCGGCGGCATACTGGCGATGTGGGCGGGTGGCCTGCCGCGCTCACCGGAAGCCGTCACTGCAATTACGCTTCAGGAGTTCGCCGACCGCTGGAGCAGATTTCGCGACCCGCGTCTTGATCTCGCCGCCACGTCCCAACATGCGCGTAGCGCTGTATCTATCTTCTCGATTCTCGAAGACTGCGTTGTCCCAAATGTTGTCTGGATCACGCCTCGCGAATTTGCCGGCTTCTGGCGCTCGACGTCCTACGGCAGCGCGTACGCTCGCGAGCTTGCCGTTCCCGAGGCCTATTGGCGCGATCTTGAGGTGCGGTATTCCTACGCTTGGCCGAAGGGAAAGATTCCCGTAGACTTTGGGCCTTGGCTCTTGCTCGCGCGCAAAGATTAAGGCGCCGAAGGCGCACATTTTGAAGGCCTCGCGTAGAGTCAATGGCTGATGCGGCGTCGCTTCAGAATCAACCTCATACACTTCCGGGAGTGATCGAAATGTCCACGAAAATCGTTGCCGTTCACGGCCGCCAGATTCTCGATTCCCGCGGCAATCCCACCGTCGAAGCCGACGTTCGCCTCGACGGCGGCGCGCTCGGCCGCGCGGCTGTCCCCTCCGGCGCTTCGACGGGCGAGCACGAAGCCATTGAATTGCGCGACGGCGACAAGGCACGCTACGCCGGCAAAGGTGTGCTGAATGCCGTCGCGAACGTCAATAGCGATATCGCGAAATCGGTCTCCGGCATGGACGCCTCCGACCAACGCGCGCTCGACCGCCGCATGATCGAGGCCGACGGCACGCCCAACAAATCGAAGCTCGGTGCCAACGCGATTCTCGCCGTATCAATGGCTGCCGCGCGCGCCGCAGCGAATGCGGCCGGCCAACCCCTCTACAAGTACCTTGCAAGATATTCGAGCGACTCCTCCGCGCGCACGCTGCCGGTTCCCATGATGAACATCCTGAACGGCGGCGCGCACGCCGACAATTCCGTCGACCCCCAGGAATTCATGGTGATGCCCGTCGGCGCGTCAAGCTTTCACGAAGGACTGCGCTGGGGTGTCGAAGTCTTCCACGCTCTCAAGGCCGTGCTCAAAAAGAATGGCTACTCCACCGCCGTCGGCGATGAAGGTGGTTTCGCGCCGAATCTGAAATCAAACGAGGAAGCCGTGAATCGCGTCCTCGAAGCCGTCACGGCCGCCGGCTACAAGCCCGGCGAGCAACTCGCGATCGCTCTCGATCCCGCCGCGAGCGAATTCTACGATCCTGCGAGCAAGAAGTACGTCTTCAAGAAATCCGACAAGTCCTCACGTTCTTCCGAGCAATTGGCCGAATTTTGGAGCGACTGGGTGCGGCAATACCCGATCGTCTCCATTGAAGACGGCTTCTCGGAAAACGACTGGGAGGGCTGGAAGCATTTCACCAAACAGGTCGGCAACAAGCTGCAACTTGTCGGCGACGACATTTTCGTGACGAATCCGAAGATTTTCACACGCGGCATCTCCGAAGGTGTCGGCAACGCGATCCTGATTAAGCTGAATCAAATCGGGAGCGTCACGGAGACCATCGAAGCCGTCGAAATGGCGCGCAAGGCAAACTACGCCGCCATCATCTCTCACCGCTCTGGCGAAACCGAAGACGCCTTCATCGCCGACTTCGCCGTCGCCATGGGCACCGGCCAGATCAAAACCGGCTCAGCTTCGCGCACCGACCGCATCGCCAAATACAATCAGCTCCTGCGCATCGAGGAAGAGCTCGGCTCCGCCGCTCGCTATCCCGGTCGCTCCGCCCTCGCCCGCCACTAAGAAAACGCAGAGGCGCGAGAGAACGTCATCCCGAGCCCGGCCCCGACGACTTCGGTCGGGGACGGCGGCGAGGGATCTGCTTTTTTTTCATTTGAGCACTAGCGCCCGTCATTTCGTGAGCGTAATCTCAAATTCCACCGGCGCCTCGCCAATCTTGAATCTCTGAAATCCGCTCTCCGCAATGAACCGCTCGAAATCGGCCTTCGTGTAAGCCCGCTTTAAGAGCATCGTCCGAAAGCTCAGCTTCACAAACGCCGCGTTGATCGCACCCACCTTCATCTTATCGACATGCGCGTCAATCTCCTCCTTCGGCGTGTCCTTCCGCAAATCGATGATCACGGCTTTGCCGCTGGGCTTGAGCACTCGCCGCATTTCGCGAAGCGCCTCGACCGGTTCCGAAAAATTCTTGAACGCCGCCCGGCACATGATCAAATCGAACGAGTCGTCCCCAAACGGCATCTTCGACGCATTCCCCCGCCGAAAAACGACCTCGACCCCCGCTTCTCGCGCGTTCTTCTGGGCGATTTCGACGAACGTCTCGCTGACGTCGAGCCCCGTAATCCTGTAGTCGCCGAGCTTCGCCAGTTCGATCGCGAAATAGCCCGGCCCGGGCGCCACTTCTAGCACACTCGAGCCTTCCGCAAGTCCTGCCGCCATCCTCCGGGCGAGCGCCCTGAAATCTTCCAGATCCTTGAGCGTGATCTTCGCGTACCACTTCGCAATAGGACCTTCCATTCCGATGCCCTTGTAACCCTTGGCCTGCATTGCTGTGTTCCCCCTGCAATAGATACGCTTACCGAGCCACGGAATTACGCCTCCGTTACTATTTAGCGAAAGTCCCATTGCCTCGGTCGTGCGGCACGCCCACGCTGAACGAAAGGGAGCGCACCCCCATGGCTTCTACACTCTCGACAGCCAAGATCATGATGCCGGCGTTTGCGCCCGACGCGCAGGGTCATCCCGTCCTGACGAATCACCGCACTCAAAGCGCCACGACCATTAACGGCTGGGCGTCAACGCTTTTCGGCATCCCCTTCATGCTCGCCGGATTCTTCATTGCTCTCGTCGCGACCAACCATATTCACGGCCGCAAGAATGCTCCTGACTGGTTGATCGGCATCATTGCTGGAGCATTTTTCTTCGGCGGGCTGTTCTTTTTCGCCCACGGCATTCACGGCTTAGTGCGTAAGGCTGCTTATCGCCGCGAGGCCGCGCGGCGTCCGAGCGAGCCCTGGCTATACGACTATCAATGGCACCGCGAAGGCATCTCTTTCTCAGCCTTTGACGACATGCTCAAGCGCCTGCTCGCCGCGTTGGTGTGGACGACGTTCCTGCTGCCCTTCGGCTGGGTTGGCATGAACGTCCACGGCGCATGGCCCTTTCTCGTCGCGGTGGCAATTTTCGGGTTAGTGGGACTGATCTTCTGGTTCCGATGGGCGCAGATGCTTCTCGACCTATTGCGCTATGGCAATAGCTTCCTCACCTATGAGGAGTTTCCGTTTGCTCTTGGCGGCACGCTGCGGGCGCGCCTGCGCTCGCCTCATCACGTCTCGGCGATCGACGAGCTCACTCTCACTCTCCGCTGCGTCCAGGAAAACTACGTCACCTCGGGAACCGGCCAGAATCGCACGACGAGCGTCGTCTGCTACGAGCTCTACCACGATGCCACGACGTGCGACCGCAACCGCCTCACCGGCCTGGCGGGCAACGACATTCCCATCGAATTCCGTTTGCCCGCCGACCAGCCGACGACGAACCTCTCCGCCACTCCGCCGATCTACTGGGAAATCCAGGCGAAAGGCCAAGCGCGCGGCGTCGATTACGAAGCCGTCTTCCTCGTCCCCGTTTACAAGGTCTCGTGATGGCAGCGGCAGCTCAGCGGAAAAAGCTTCTCGCCGTCGGCATCACGCTGACACTCGCGCCGCTGATCCTCTGGCTCGCCTTGCCCGCCGCGCTTTTTCTGAAAATGTCGCACTTAATCGGGACCGATGAGCGTCTCGTCGAGGCTTACTCGTTCATCATCGGCGCGATCCTCCAGCTCGTCGCCATCTATTTCCTCGAGAACGCGCGTCAAAAGCCGCGCGATTTCCTCTCGACGTGTGCCCTTTCCGCTGGCGTCGTCTCCGTAACGAGCGTCATCGTGTTTTTCGGCGCCGCTAGTGCCGTTGTTCTCCGCGGCTGGTGATCTGACTTCGGTGGCACAGGCACTCCTGCCTGTGCACATTCAATCTTCGGTCACATGCTCACGCATCGCCAAACTCGCGCCCGCGCGAGTGAACGTTAGGGGGTCGGAGCTTTAGCTCCGACAAGAAGGAACGGCGCGAAGCGCCAACCTTTGCGCTGCAGTTCTCGCAGCATGTAGTCGAGGTGCGCCGTTGCTTCGAAGGGGCGCTTCCGTTCTATAATCCCCATCGCTGAAGCGTCCGTTTTCAGCCGAAAGCAATCTGAGGGGGGAACTTCGATGAAACGCAACTTCGTCATCATGGCAGCGCTGGTTGGATTCTTCATCGCACCGCTCGTCGCGCAGGCTCAGGCGCCTACGTCAGCGCCAAGCACCGCCGACGCGATTCGTCAGACCTACAACATGGTCAAAAACAATCTCCTGAAAGCGGCCGACAAAATGCCCGACGACGGCTACGACTTCAAACCCACGCCGGAACAGCGCAGCTTCGGAGGTTGGATCGCTCACGTCGCCGACGCGCAAACTGCCGGCTGCTCCCGCGTCCTCGGCACGCCCAAAACTCCCAGCGCCGGCTCGAAAGCGACAAAAGCCGATCTCGTCGCCGCGCTGAAAGATTCCTTTGACACTTGCGATGCCGCCTACAACGGCCTCACCGACATGAACTCGAATGACACCGTGCAAAGCTATCGCGGCCCGACCACGCGCCTGGCTTCGCTCGCGGGCAACCTCGCGCACGACAACGAATGCTACGGCGCCATCGCGGTCTATCTTCGCCTCAAGGGCATCGTGCCGCCTTCGAGCGAGCCGCGCCACTAGCGCCATTTGCGCCTCACATCCTTGCGAAGGCTTTCACGTGACGCCGCCGACTTTGAGGTTTGAATGTAGCGCCGCGGCCTTCAGCGCGGCATCTTTGACTTCGCGGTCGGTAGCCACGACAGATCTGCCTCTGGTTCGTCGTGGGCGTCCGTCTTGCTAAACTTCTAGCCTTAGCGCCGATCACGTCGGAGTTCCTCATGACATCGCTCAAGCAGGACGCGCTCGACTATCACCGCAGGGGGCGCAAAGGAAAACTCGAAGTCGTCCCGACCAAACCTTGCCGCACGCAAGCGGACCTGAGCCTGGCCTACACGCCCGGCGTCGCGGAGCCTTGCCGCGAGATCGCCAAGTCGCCTGAGTTGAGCTTCGAATACACCGCGCGCGGCAATTTGATCGCCGTCGTCTCCAACGGCACGCGCGTTCTCGGCCTCGGCAACATCGGACCGCTCGCTGGTAAGCCCGTCATGGAAGGCAAGGCGGTCCTCTTCAAACGCTTTGGCGATGTCGACGTTTTCGATCTGGAAATAAATTCCGAGAAAGCGGAAGACGTCATCAAGTTCTGCCAGCTTCTCGAACCCACCGTCGGCGGTATCAACCTCGAGGACATCAAGACGCCCGACTGCTTCCTCGTCGAAGAAACCTTGCGCAAAACAATGTCGATTCCGGTGATGCACGATGATCAGCACGGCACCGCCATGGTCTCTGGAGCCGCGCTGCTGGGCGCGCTCGAAATCGTGGGCAAGCAGATTAGCCAGGTGCGAGTTGTTTTCGTCGGCGCCGGGGCAGCGGGCCTCGCCGGTGCCGCGCACTACTTGCGTTTGGGTGTCCAGCCGGATCATCTGCTGATGGTCGACACCAAAGGCGTGATCTACGCGGGCCGCACCGAAGGTATGACGCCTTACAAGGCTCGATTTATGCGCGAAACAAACCTACGGACTCTGCCGGATGCGCTGCGCGGAGCCGACGTCGTCGTCGGCCTCTCCGCCAAAGGCACGATCAAGCCGGACATGCTGACCCTGATGGCGCCCCGTCCGATCGTGTTCGCTCTGGCCAATCCCGATCCGGAAATTGCGCCGGAGGATGCGCGCCGCGCTCGCAGCGATCTCATCATGGCCACGGGCCGCTCCGACTATCCCAATCAGGTGAACAACGTGCTCGGCTTTCCGTTTGTCTTCCGCGGAGCGCTCGACGTTCGCGCCGAAGCAATCAACGAAGAAATGAAGCTCGCTGTGACTCATGCACTGGCCGGATTGGCAAGAGAGCCGGTGCCTGATTCGGTGTGCGAGGCCTACGGAGTGAAGAAACTCGGATTTGGCCCTGACTATATCGTCCCTAAACCATTCGACCCGCGCGCGCTAGTTTGGGTCGCCTCAGCGGTCGCGAAAGCGGCGATGGACTCTGGCGTCGCGCGCCAGCCCGTCGACCTTGCCGAGTATCGCGCCCGCCTCGCGCAGCTCTCAGCTCGTCTCGCCGGTCCCAGTCCTTCCGCTACTGAATGAACTCGCGAATATATCGATTTACTTCGGCGGGCTTTTCGTGAACCACCCAGTGCGAGGCGCCTGGCACGCGTTTGATCGTCAGTTGAGGAACATACTCATCCAGTCCATCGAGATTAGCGATAGTCAAAGCAGTGTCCTTCTCGCCCCAAATCACCAACGTAGGAACGCTCACCGTCATTTGTCCTGGATCGGAGCCAAAATTGGCAGTCGAAGGACCGATCTCCGCCGCGACTTCCGACGGCGCAGGTGGCCCTACGCGGCTCGCTCGGTAATAATTGAGGCCCCCGGCTAGCGCGCCTGGTTGCGACCACGCCTTTATGTAAGCCGCTCTGTCGTCTTCTGTGAATACACCCGTCTTGAGACCTTCTCCTAGGACAGCCTCCGTCAGCACCGCATAGTTATTCGCCGAAAGAGCCGGTTCCGCCTGCGCGCTGCGGAACATCAACATATATTGGCTGGCCTTCTGCTGTTCGGGATCGGAAGTCAGCAGCCGCGCGAAGACCGCAGGATGTGGCGCATTGATGAGGACCAGCTTCTGCAGGTAGTCGCGATGGGCGATCGCAAACGCCCACGCGACCGCGCCGCCCCAATCGTGTCCGACGAGAATGAATTTCTGGTTGTTCCGAAAATGGTCCGCCAGCTGGCGTATGTCTTCGATGAGCACGTCGACGCGATAGCTCTCGAGGCCACTTGGCTTACCGGAAAGATTGTAGCCGCGCATGTCGGGAGCGACAGCCAAGCGATCCCGGCCGAATTCCGCGAGCTGATTCTTCCACTCGTACCAGAATTCCGGGAATCCGTGCAGGAAGAGGATCAGCGTTCCCTCCCCTCTCGCGACGCAATGCAATCGAACGCCGTTCACCTCAACATACGTCTCTTTGAAATCTGGAGCGCCAGTTTTCGCAGCAGAGGCGCCGCTGTGCAGCGATCCTGCCAATAGAATCGCGCCTAGCGCGTGAGACAGGTCGAACATGGCGCCATAATAGCCCTTCGCTGCAAAGAAAATCAAACAGCGTCAATTACGTCGCGGAGTTCGGCTGGTTCGATCTCCTCAAGTAAACGAACCAGTAGACCAAGCCCACCATCACCGAGCCGCCAATAATATTCCCCAGCGTAACCGCGGCCAGATTCCGCAGCATCCCCATCGCCGTAATCGCCCCATACGACAAAACCGAGTCGTGAATCAAATTCCAGTACTCGGGCCGCGCGCACGTCTTGATCAGGAAGCCGGCGGGAAGAAAATACATGTTCGCCACGCTATGTTCGAATCCGCACGCGACGAATGCGCTGATCGGAAAAAGGATCGAGAAAATCTTGTCCGTCGTCGTGCGCGCGCTGTAGCACAGCCAAACCGCCATGCAGACCAGCGCGTTGCACAAGATCCCCAGCGCCACTGCCTGCACAAAGCCGAGGCTGCACTTCGTCTGCGCAATCACAAGTGCCGTCTTTCCCACCGCGCCCGCGCCGAACGTGTACTGTTTCCCGAGAAAGACGATCGCAGCCGTCGCCGCCGCTCCGATGAAGTTGCCGATGTAGACGATCACCCAGCTCCGCAAAAGCTTCGCCGTGGACACCTTCCCATTGGCCCACGCCATCGCGATTAGATTGTTGCCGGTGAAAAGCTCCGCGCCGCCCACAACGACGAGAATCAGGCCCAAACAGAACGTCAGCCCTCCCAGCAGCCGGTTCGCTGCATACGGAAGCGGCGACGCCATCGCCACCGTCGCGAACACGGCTCCCAGCGCGATGAACGCACCCGCCAAAATTCCGAGCGCGAGCATGTTCGCCCAGTCGAGCGATGCCTTCTTGACGCCGATGTCTTCGGCGTGTTCCGCCATCTCCGGCGGCAGCCACGCGTCAATCCGAATGTTCGTTTCCATCGAGTTGTCTCAACCGCCTTTGTGGCACAGGCACTCTTACCTGTGCGTGCTTTTGCGACTCGCCGCCTCGGACTAGTTCTTTCCGGCCCGCAAAGCTGTCACACCATAGCTAATCGGCGATCGAAAGACTACCATTCAGCCCATTCTTCTCCCCTGTTTCCTCGCCGTTTTGCAGCCTGGATGTTTACACCAACAACTTCCTTGCATCGCACTTCCCTCGTGCTACCGTAATTCGTGATGATGGAATACTCAGAATTCGGAAGAGGTAAGAAGACAGCGCGAGGGCCTGCCCTTCAGCCCCACGGGAAGTCCGTCGGTCGACAGCCGGCCGCGAATCCACGATTTTCTAATCGCCAAATTCCGCAAGTGGACTTGGGTCTAACTCATTCAAAACA
Organism: Candidatus Acidiferrales bacterium; assembly: GCA_035622875.1. Lineage (GTDB taxonomy): Bacteria > Acidobacteriota > Terriglobia > Acidiferrales > UBA7541 > Palsa-295. The sequence continues at coordinate 46,026 of DASPUN010000021.1, read as the reverse complement.
AAGGACGGCACCACACTCTAATCGCCAAAATTCCGAGATTGGCGATTTCTCGCGGATCGAAAGGGCCCGCGTCCGATGAGCAAGCGCCCAAAGCTGACGATGCGACCAGCATCGTCATCCCGAGCGAGCAGCGCGAGTCGAGGGACCTCTCTTAGTCCTCGCACCCGGAGAAATCGTGCCTAAGCGTCCCAGACCAATAGTCCTCACCGTCCTCGACGGCTGGGGCTATCGCGCCGAAACCAAAGGCAACGCAATCGCGCTCGCCCGAAAACCGAATTACGACCGTTTGCTCAAGGATTTCCCCAACACGCTGATCCACACCTCGGGCCCCTACGTCGGCCTGCCCGAAGGCCAAATGGGCAACAGTGAAGTCGGTCATCTCAACATGGGCGCGGGTCGCATCGTTCAAATGGACATCACACGTGTCGATCAGCTCATCTCGAGCGGGGAATTCTTCCGCCAGCCGCTGCTCCTCGAAGCCATGGAGCGCGGCCGCACACGCCAACTCCATCTGATGGGTCTGCTGAGCGACGGCGGCGTGCATTCGCATATCGAGCATCTCTTCGCGCTTCTTCGCATGGCGCGCGAAAACAAAGTGGCGAAAGTCTTCGTCCACTGCTTCATGGATGGACGCGACACGCCGCCCGAAAGCGGCATCGACTTTCTTCGCCAGCTCGAACAGAAAATGCGCAAGTTCGGCCCCGCTCAGAAGACGGCCCAGATCGCCACTGTCATCGGCCGCTACTACGCCATGGATCGCGACAATCGGTGGGAACGCGTCGAAAAAGCGTATCGCGCGATGGTCCACGGCGACGCCGACGCGAAATTCGCCGATCCGATTGCGGCGATCCGCGCAAGCTACGAAAAAGGCGTGACGGACGAATTCGTAGTCCCTGCCGTGATCACGACGCAGCCCGCACCGGGGAAACCCGCTGCGCCGCGCGGCCTGATTCGCGACGACGATGCTGTGATCTTCTACAACTTCCGCGCCGACCGTGCGCGCCAAATGACGAAGGCTCTCATCGAGCCCGATTTCAAGGGATTCGAAGACGCGTCGCGCCCGAAAAATCTCGTCTACGTCGCGATGACGCAGTACGAAAAAACCTGGCCCTGGCTGCGCTACCTCCTCGCGCCGGAAAAGCTCGAACACATCCTCGCCAACGTCTTCGCCGAGCTGCAATTCAAGAATCTGCGCTGCGCCGAAACCGAGAAATACGCGCACGTCACCTACTTCTTCAACGGCGGCGTCGAAAAGCCGTTCCCGGGCGAAGAGCGCATTCTGGTTCCCTCGCCGAAAGTGCCCACGTACGATCTCAAGCCCGAAATGTCCGCCGCGGGCATCACCGACGCCGTGATTCACGCCATCGAAAAAGGTGAATTTGACGCCATCATCATGAACTTCGCCAACGCGGACATGGTTGGCCATTCCGGCAAGCTCGAAGCCGCGATCAAAGCCGTCGAAACCGTCGACGAGTGCCTCGGCAGACTCTTTCAGTCGCTGCGCCCGCGCGGCGGCGCGTGGATCATCACCGCCGACCACGGCAACGCCGAGACGATGATCGATCCCGTCACCGGCGGCCCGCACACGTATCACACCACGAACCCGGTGCCGTTCATCCTCGTCACCCAAGATGGCCGAACTCGATTGCAGCCAGGCGGCTCGCTGCGCGACGTTGCCCCCACGCTGCTGGGAGTGCTAGGCTCGGAAAAGCCCCGCGAAATGACCGGTCACGATCTTCACAGGAGGGACAAATGACACGCTTCATATCCTCCCCTTTCACGCAGGCAGGCACCCAACACTCTCATCACCGGGATCCCATTGCCGAGATGAGTTCCCTGGTCGTTACCGAAAGCACCGTCGGAGGATTTATCTCGGTCGGACTGTTTTTGATTGTCTGGGCGTACCTTCCCTTCATCCGTCCCTACCTCGCTGCCTCGCTGATTGCGGGCGGCGTCTTCGGTTTCGCCTTGTGGCTCAAGCGGCGATAGACAATGAACTCAATTGCTCTTTGGTCTCGCGCGTCCGGTAGAATGCGGGCGGGGAAAATGCCATGTCTGTAGCCGTGCAAGAAGAGCTCAACGTCTACGAGTCCGCGGAAGCTCGCTTTGAAATCGCGGCGGAGATGCTCGGTCTCGAGCAAGGTCTCTACCGCTACATGAAGTATCCCGAACGAGAAATCACCGTCTACATTCCCGTCTCGCTTGATAGCGGCCAGATCGCCGTCTTCACCGGCTATCGCGTGCTGCATTCCACGGTTCGCGGACCGGGCAAGGGCGGCATCCGCTTCGCGCCCAACGTTACGCTCGACGAGGTGCGCGCGCTGGCCGCCTGGATGACGTGGAAGTGCGCCGTCGTGAACATTCCCTTCGGCGGCGCGAAAGGTGGAGTGATTTGCAATCCCGCGAGTCTCTCCAAGTCGGAACTCGAGCGCGTCACTCGCCGTTACACCGCTTCCCTATCGGACTGGCTCGGGCCCGAGCGCGACATCCCGGCGCCGGATATCGGCACCAACGACCAGATCATGGCCTGGGTGATGGACACCTACTCCATGCACGTGCGCCAGGCCACCACTGCTGTCGTCACCGGCAAGCCGCTCGATCTCGGCGGTTCTCAAGGGCGCAAGGAAGCCACCGGCCGCGGCCTGATGCTCTGCTGCAACAAAGCGACCGCGAAACTCGGCATGAAGCGTGACGGCTGCCGCGTCATCATTCAGGGCTTTGGCAATGTCGGCTCCGAAGGCGCGCGCCTGATGGACGAGGCGGGCTACAAGATTATCGGCGCGGCCGATATCCACGGCGGGCTCTACAACGAGAATGGTCTCGACATCCCGAAGCTTTACGACTGGGTTTACGCGCAGCGAAAACCGTTGCCGGAATTTCCCGGTGGCGGCGAGAAATTGAGCGCGCAGGAAGTGCTCTTCCGGCCGTGCGAGATTCTCGTTCCCGCGGCCACCGAAAATCAGATCACGTCACAAAACGCGCATCGGGTCGATTGCAAAATTCTCTGCGAAGGCGCGAACGGCCCCACCACCTGGCACGCCGATCCCATCATCGAGAAAAAGGGAATCTTCGTCATCCCGGATATTCTTGGTAACGCCGGCGGGGTCACCGTGAGCTACCTCGAATGGGTGCAGGACCGCCAGGGCTTCTTCTGGCGCGAACGCGAAGTGAACGAGCATCTTCAGGACGTGATGGAACATGCCTTCGATGAAGTCGCGCGCTACGCTGAAACGCACCGCGTCAACAACCGCACCGCGGCCTACATCCTGGCCATCGACCGCGTCGCGCGAGCCTTGAAATTGCGTGGCTTTTACGCGTAAACTACGCCGCCTCAGCAGCCGCGGAGGTGCTCGTGCAGCCCGATTCGATTTCCCACGGGGCGGTAAAGACCGAAGCGCAACATCGCAGCGACATTTGCATGGTGGGCCGCTGGATTCACGACCGCGGCTTCGTCGCATCGACCGATGGAAATGTCTCCGTACGTCTTGGCGCAGACCGCATCCTCATGAGCCCCACCTGTATGAGCAAGGGCATGATGACGCCGGACGATCTCGTCATCATCGACAACGAAGGCCGAAGAGTCGACGGAACGCGCAAGCCCTCCTCCGAACTCGGCATGCATTTGCTGATCTACCGCCTGCGACCAGACGTCAACGCGATTTGCCATGCGCATCCCCCGACCGCGACTGGTTTCGCCGCTGCGGGGATCGCGCTCGACAAGCCGATTTTGTGCGAGCTTGTAATTGGATTGGGAAGCATACCCGTCGCACGCTATGGCACTCCGGGAACTTCCGAGCTGACTGCCGCGCTCGAGCCGCTCGTACGCGGCCACGAGTCGATCCTCATGGCAAATCACGGAGTGGTGACCTACGGGGCAGATCTTCTCACGGCATTTCTCCGCATGGAAACAACGGAGCACTTCGCGCGCGTGTCGCTCGTGACCGAACTTCTCGGCAAGCAGGTCCTGCTATCGGGAGGGGACGTCGAGAAACTGGTTGCGGCGCGTGCTCGCTATGCGGCAGGTGCTCAGCCTGCAGCCTCCGCATCCGCCGGCGACTTGACCAATGGTGCGGAGGGTCCTACTGATCGAGTCACGCTCACCCGCCGCGAACTCGACGCTCTCATCGACGAAGCCGTCCGCCGCGACCGTTCCCTGCGCTGAGGCCCGGCGCGAGAACTCAACGCCGGGCACTCGATTTTTTCCCTTGCTATTGCGTTGCTATTGCGAGACGGAGACGTAGCGAACCTTGCCGCCGAAATGAATCTCCGTCACATGATCGTTGACAGTAACGATGTTTGAATAGCGCGCTTTGGCGTCTCCTTCTTTCCACTGCACCGGCGCCTCGGCAACCATCTTGCCGTTCTGTTCGAGCGTCACTTTCGAGTCGTCTGCGGTCACTTTGTATGTTCCCGGCTTGATCTGAGTGCCGCCGAGAGAAATCGTGTTGAGGACTTCCATGGTTGCGGAAGTGGGTTTCGTACCATTCGTGCTGACGCGGGCCGCCAGCGGCATTGCCATCACCAGCGCGATGAGAATTGGCGCGACTGCATTTACTCCACGGCGTGACATTGTACTTTCCTCCTGGGATCAGATTCACTTCCCGTACGCGTTAGACGAAGTGACTCCGGCGAGGAAAGCATCGTCGCGCGCGTTTCGCGAAAAAATCTGCGTGAACCTTTTGATCACGTCTCTCGTATCAATTCTGTATACGTTGGCACGGCATTCGTGTGTCTCTCGCGCAACGACCAATTTGGCTTTGACAATTTCTGCTCGCGCCTGACTGCAAAATCGCACGCAGATATCCGAATTTTCGTATACGCGCGTGAGGATTCGCGTTTACATGCGCGTCACCACAGGTCCGCTGCGTTGACACTCTCGCACCCCTAACACATAATCGCTGGACATGATTGGCTCGCTCCGCGGCAAGCTAATTGAAAAACGTCCCAGCCACGTTCTCCTCGACGTGGGCGGCGTCGGTTACCACGTGCAGATTCCCCTCTCGACATTCGCTGTGCTCGGCCCATTGCACGCCGAAACTACTCTGCTGATTCACACCCACGTGCGCGAGGATCAGCTCGCGCTCTACGGTTTTCTCACTGCGCGTGAAAAGCACTGTTTTGAGCTGCTGATCTCCGCGTCGGGAGTGGGGCCGTCACTTGCGCTGAAAATACTTTCGGGCATGGGAATCGACGAACTGGTTCCCGCGATTCGCAAGGGCGACATCGCGCGGCTCGTCCTGATTCCCGGCGTAGGCAAGAAAACCGCCGAGCGCATCGTCGTCGAACTCCGCGACAAACTTGCGGCCGTCGATGTCGAGGAAACGGGCAAGCCGGCAACGCGGTCGCAGCTCGAATCCGACGTCGCTTCCGCCCTGATCAATTTGGGCTACGATGGGCGAGCGGTCGAACGCGCGATTGAAAAGTCTCGCGTCGCCGCGGGAGCCGATTTCGAAAAGCTTCTGCGCGCGTCGCTGCAGATTTTGAGCGGTCCGGGTGTGCAGCAAGCCGCTCGCGCGGCGCATGGCGAGTGAGGCGCGGGAAAGGAAATGACCATGGTACAAGTGGTCTGGGAATTCTTCGCCCGTGCGGATAAAGTGAAGGAATTCGAAAGCGCCTACGCGAATTCCGGTCCGTGGGCGCGGCTCTTTCGCAAGAGTGGCGGATTTCACGGCACGACATTGCTGCGCGACACCGGAAATGCGCGGCGCTACCTGACGATCGACCGATGGCAGAGCGCCGCTTCCCAGCGCGAAATGCGCCAAAGGTTCGCCGACGAATATGACGATCTCGATCGCTCTTGTGAGGCACTCGCCGAGAGCGAGCGGCGCATCGGAATTTTCGAAGAGGCCTAGATGCCAGAAGCGCGACGAGTGAAGGAAGGCGCGGACCGAATTGTTTCCGGCCGCGCATTTGAAGAGGATGCGCGCATCGAGGCGAGCGTCCGCCCGGCGAGCTTCGGTGACTATATCGGCCAGGACCGCGTGAAGGAGAATTTGCAGATCGCAGTCGAAGCGGCCCGTGGGCGCGGCGAAGCTCTCGATCACGTGCTGCTCTACGGTCCTCCCGGCCTCGGCAAGACCACACTCGCGCAAATTCTCGCCCACGAAATGGGCTCGTCGATCAAGATCAGCTCGGGGCCGCTGCTCGAAAAAAAGGGTGACCTAACAGCGGTGCTGACTTCTCTCGACCCGCGCGACTTTTTCTTTCTCGACGAGATCCACCGCCTCCAGCCCGCGCTCGAAGAAATCCTCTATCCCGCGATGGAGGATTTTCGCGTCGACCTGATCATCGGCCAGGGGCCCGGCGCGCGCGTGCATCCGTATCAGCTCAACCAGTTCACCCTGATCGGCGCGACCACGCGTGCGGGACTGATCATGGCGCCGCTGCGCTCGCGCTTCGGGATCGTCCACCGCCTCGAGTTCTACACGCCGGACGATCTCGAAAAAATCATCACGCGCTCGGCGAAAATTCTGGGAATCACGATCGATAAAGACGGCGCGGGCGAAGTCGCTCGCCGCAGCCGCGGGACTCCGCGCGTGGCGAATCGTTTGCTGCGCCGCGTCCGCGACTATGCCGAAGTGCGCGCCAAGGGCCACGTCACGCTCGGCGTCGCGCGCGATGCGCTCGCGATGCTCGGCGTCGACGAGCACGGCCTCGACGACACCGACCGCAACCTCCTCCTCACGATCATCAATAAGTATTCCGGCGGGCCTGTGGGACTCAACACGATAGCTGCTTCACTCAGCGAAGAAGAAGACGCTATCGAGGAAATCTACGAGCCATACCTGATGCAACTTGGTCTGCTCGACCGCACGCAGCGAGGCCGCGTCGCCACCGCACTAGCTTACAAGCATTTCGGCCTGCCCGAGCACGGCCGTTCCGCGCCGCCCGCGAGCCCGCAATCCGGCCTTTTCTCGTAGGCCCGACTCGTCGGAACATACAGCCCTCTACCAACTGGCGTGCCTGCGGACGCAAGACTAAAATGTCGGCTCTTCGATGAAGACCGTTTATCTCTCGCTCGGATCGAACATGGGAGATCGCGCGCAGAATATCGCACGGGCGATTGAAGCGCTCGCGGAGCGCGGCATCCACGTCACGCGACAATCGTCGCTTTACGAGACGGAGCCAATCGACGCCCGTGGCGGCTGGTTCCTAAACTGCGCGGTCGAAGCGGAAACGGACATGATGCCGCTGCAGCTGATGAACGCATTGCTCGCCGTCGAGCGCTCACTCGGCCGCCGACGTGAGGCTCAATCGGAGGGCCCGAAAGCCGCGCGCACGATCGATCTCGACATATTGCTCTTTGGCTCAAGTGTCGTTCACGCGCCGCAGCTCGAGATACCTCACCCGCGCATGGCTGAGCGGCGATTCGTGCTTGTGCCACTGGCCGATATCGCGGGCGGCGTTCAACACCCGGTGCTTAAGAAAACGATCGGCGAGCTTCTCGCCAGCACACCGGATCGAAGCCAGGTCCGCAAATTCGCGCCCGAACAAACGCGCTAGCGCAGGATGACGCCGCGGTTGAAATCGTCGCCGCGAAGCACCCGCAGATAGTGAAGAGTGAGCGGCTTCGGCGCGAGCGCCATCAGTTGAATCTCCGACAGCTGCCCCACCGACTGCTTCCGCCACTCGTAAACGCCCGGCTCGGATTCCTGCTCGATGTGGCCGCTGATCGGCCGCAGGAAATCGCGCGCGTCGTTAAGCGAAGCCGTTTCGCGGACGCCGGGCCGCGTCATCGCCTCGACCACATAGCTGCGCAGCAGCTTCGGCCAATACGTGTTGAACAATTCCGACGAAGCGAAGATGTCGCTCCACGCCACTTCGTCGCCGAACGCCGCAACGACGCCAACGACGTGCTCACCCTTCAATCCCGATGTCGCGCGATCGAATCTGCTACTGATCTCCCGCGCTACGCTTTCGACCGAAGTGCCGATCGGCGAGACCTTGTAGATTCGCTCGTATGACTGCGTGCCCGCCGAATTGATCGCGCCCGCAAGCGCTTCGCTCGAAATCGGTGGCGGAGCTGTCGGCGCGGCTGATGCTTCGCTGCGAGCAACACCCTGCGCCTCGCCTCGCACTGCAGCCCAAACCTGCGTTTGGTTCTGTGCGACCGCTGCCTCTGCACGCACGCTCGGATGCACCATCAGGTTTCCCGCTGAAAACTGGTCCGACGCGCCGGTCCAACGGCCGTGCTCCACGCAGAAAACGTCGAGCGGCAGCGGCGCCGCGCCAATCGGCACGATGCGGTCCTTGCCGATGATGCGATCCTGTTTCCCGCCCGAGACGACTTCGCCTGCCAGCAGCAGGAGAGGCTTTTCCCCGCGGTTCAGCAAAACAAGCTGGTTAACTTGCGGGCCGCTCGAAAAAACTTGCGGGATTTGCCCGTCGCGCGACCGGCGCATGTAGCTGCCCTGTTCGGAGATAACGGCATCGCCGTTGGCGAGTGCTTCGTCGAGTGTGGCGAAGCCGCTCGTGTCGGCACCCAGCGAAGAAACGACAGGGAAAATGGTCAGGTTTTGATATGACACCGGGGACGCCAATCGCCATCCAGGCTCTTGTCCGGGGCTTGGCGACGCTGCCCCTACGCCGCGATCGACAGTCACCAAGGGCAATGCAGCCACCAGCACGGCCAGACCAGCCGCAATCAAAATCATCGCAATCGTTTCGAGATGCCGCTTCATGAGCCCTCCTCGCCGCCCGCGCGAACACAACACGCAATTCCGCGGGACTCAAAGGAGAGAACGATCCGGGGCTAATTCCTTGCAGGGATATCTCGGGAAATTCCTTCAGGCGGGTGCCGACAGTCCTGCCTAGAGGTGTTCGCGGTCCTTCATGGCCTTCTCGCGCTTCTTGCGCTCTTCCTCTTCCTGGCGCTCGTATTCGGCCATCTCTTCTTCGGTCATCTGGTAATCCTCGCGGGATGCAAACATCGTCCCGCGGCGCCCCTCGCGCGAACGCCTTGCTTCGCGGCGCCGGTGTTTCGTTGCGCCAAATCCGCCGATGCTTCGGATCGGCTGGGCGATCGCGCCCGCTTCCACGAGCAGCTCGCTGACTTTTTCGAGGAAATCGTTGAGGTGATAAGGCTTGAGCGAGTATGGCATGCCCTCGCGCTCCAGCAGCGGCAACACCTTGCTCGCTGTTGCCATCGGGACAAGAAAGAGTGCTCGGAAGCCCCTTCGCGCGCCGTCACCATCGGCCGCCGGCTCTGCAACCTCCGCCTGCGAGAGTTCCTTGAGGATGGCGAAGAACGGCCCGCGGATGTCCGTCAGCGTGATGTTGACGATCGCCAGGCTCCACTCGCCGGTCGCCAGCTCGTTCAAAGCGTCCGAGTCGCGGTGAACAATCCGGACGCGCCAGCCCTCGGAGTCCAGGATGTTCTTGAGTGCGCGCTGGTTAGCGATGTCGTCGTCAACAATCAGGATTCCGACTTCGGCCACGGCTGGGTCCCCCAGTTCGCCCAACAAGTATATCGGCCTTAGAGCGCGCTAACCGGAGGCTCTGAGCGAGGTTTCCAGGGCCGATCTTGTACGCGTGAACAGGCGAACATAAGGCGAAACTTTTCTCTTGACATGGCGAATGAAAAGCGAATATATTCCGCCCGTGCGGCGAGGCTGCCAATGGCCACTTCTCCCATCCTTCCACCGAGACCGGCGACGCCTCGGCGGCGTCCGGTGCGGTCGAAGCAAACCAGTCTCACCTTATTCCCCCAAGCCGCTCGCCACGGCAATTGTGAGTCCCCGAACGGTGCTTCCGCGCCCCCTCCGGTACCTGCCCGGAGTGTGAAGCCCGCGACGGAACTGGTCGGCATTGCGCGCCTCGCTGCATCCTCCCCTCGCGCCGAAGCCAAGCGCGGGACGGAGTATTTCCTGCTGCCTGTGAAGTCGATCTTGAACGAGTGCCATTCCGAGCGGGTTCCCTTCCGCTGGACCGTGAACCCCTATCGCGGCTGCGAATTCGGCTGCCACTACTGCTATGCGCGCTATACGCACGAATACATGGAAGTCGACGGCGATGATTTCGAATCGAAGATCTACGTCAAGCAAAACGCCGGTCCGCTCGCCGAGCGCGACCTGACGATTGAGCCGATTTGGGGCGAGCACATCGCCATCGGCACCGCGACCGATCCCTATCAGCCTGCCGAGAAGGAGTTCGGCGCAACGCGCGCAATCCTCGAAAAGATGGCTCAGCGCGAAGGCCTGAGCCTTTCGATTACGACGAAGTCGAATCAGGTCGTGCGGGATATCGACCTCATCCGCAAGATCTCGGAGCGCTCGTCGATCTCGATCCACATCACCGTCACAACGCTGCGCACGCGCCTGGCGCGCCTGCTCGAACCGCGAGCGCCGCGGCCCGATCTGCGCCTTGATGCCGTGCGCAAGCTTCGCGAAGCGGGGATCCACGTGGGCGTGAACGCGATGCCCATATTGCCCGGCTTGACTGATCGTGAAGAAGATCTCGATGCGCTTGTGCGAGCCGCGCGCGACGCCGGAGCCGAATGGCTTGCCGCGAATGTCGTGTTTCTGATGCCGGCATCGTGGCGAAAAATGATCGCCTTTCTCGACCAAAGATTTCCGAAGCTGGCACGTCGCTATCGTGAATGGTTTCGCGGTTACGGCGACGCGCCGGAGAACTACCGCAAGCAAATCAAAGAGCGCATCGAGCAGCTGCGGCGCAAATACGGAATCGCTTCGCGTCCGAAGAAGCCGGAAACGGCGCGCTCGTGGCGTTCGCCGCAATTGCAATTCGATCTCGGAGAGGGAGGAACACCGTGTCAACCGCAAGAATGCGCCGTCGCAAACATATCGCCCGAAGGCCTGTTGGTATACAAGTCCCTGTAGCTGCCCCGCCTGCGATCGAGACCAAACCGCCGCGCGGGCTGAAGCTGAAGACTGTCTCGAACTTTGTGCTGATCTTTGCGCTGGTATGCTTCGCTGCTCTTCTTGCGGGCCGGCCGCCCGCTTCCGCCTCGGGCTCGCCGGCTGCGGACAGGCGAGAATCGTCGGCTCAAACCCAACGCAAAGAAAACTCTCAGGGGATGATGATGCGAGACGGTTCTTTTGTCTCTTCCGCGGGCAGCGGAAACCGCTCGCGCAGGAATCCCAAAAACGCGCGCGATCGCGGCCGCCCATTAGTTTCCTGTTTGGCGATGCGCAGCAAGAACACGAGCAGCTGAAACACGTCGGAATCGCGCAGCGCCGGGAGTCCCGCACGGGCACTTTCGCTCTTGCCGAACTCCTGTAGGAACTGCGCCATTTGCCCGTACAGCGCGCGAGGCAGCGGTGCGTCCGGCGGCCGCTCGTAGTAAATGCCCGTCCCCAGCGTTCGGTACGTTTCCGCCAGCGCCTCGATTGCGGAGTAGGCAGCCGAGTCGTTGAGGTCTTTGTTGCCGAGCTGGAATCGCAGAACGGTCGCCGCCAGTCCCGCGATCACCGGCCATCGTTCATACACAAAATCCGGCCGCACCTGCACGTCGCGGTAGGGAATCTCCTCGGCCGAAAGCGGCTTGCGGTGCTCCGCTTCGTAGCGATGCGCGGTGATCAGGTGCGGGCAATCGGTCCGACAATCAATCGTCACTTCGCGCTCTTGGCCGCAGCAGACCGCGCAGATTTTCTCGCCCTTGGCAGGACAAAACCGCTTCGGCGGCCGCTTCTCGCAGATCGGACAGGTCATCAGCGTGTTGCGCCGGTGGCGCTCCCGGCTGTGGAAGGGCGCTTTTCGAGTGCCGTGACCTGCTCGAGGATCGTCTCGACCACGTACTCATCGCCATACTTGGAATTGATCATCAGGTTGTAAAGCGGGCGATACGGCCATTCCTTTCCGAAATAGTGGCGAATGAACTCCGCGCGTTCGCGGTCGATCTCTTCGATCAGCCTGCGCGACTCCTTTTCGGTCTGGCCGATCGACTTAAGCCGCCGGACTTTTTCATCCGCGGGCGCGTAGATGAACACGTGAAATGCGTCCGGCCTGTTGCGCAAGAAATAAGGCGCGCCGCGTCCAACGATCACGCAATTCCCGCGCTCGCCGAACTCCTCGACCACCTTTTGAAGCATCGCGAACATTCGGTCCGTGTTGAATTCGCCCGAATCTTCAAGTGGCAGCGCGCGCTCGTAGCTGCCGCGCGCGTACACGCGGAAGAGGCGGTAAAGGAGCGATGCCTTCACGCGCTCATCGTGCCGCGCGGCTATTTTCTGATCGACGTTGGCGCGCCGCGCGATCTCCGCCGAGATTTCGTGGTCCCAGAGTTTCCAGCCGAGATGCTCAGCGAGCCCCTTCGCGATGATGGCGCCGCCGCTGCCGTACTCGCGCTCCACGGTAATCACGCGGATTTGCATGGGCTGGTCCCGCGGTAGTGTACTGCGATCGCGCTGGCTGGCTGGATTATTTTCGCGAAGTCGGACCCGCGGCCGCTTCGACTCGCGCCCGCGGCGCGTCGCAAGCGGATTGCCGCCGCACTAGCGGTTGACGAAGACTTTTGGTTCTACCGACATTCCGAGACGCAGCGAGTGATCCGCGTTCTCACCCGTTTGCAGAACAATTTTCACCGGGACGCGCTGCACCACCTTCACGTAGTTTCCGGTCGCGTTTTCCGGCGGCAACAGACTTTGCCGCGCGCCGCTTGATCCCGCAATGCTGTCTACAAAGCCCTTGTAAGTACGGCCGTTCACGTCCGCCTTGATTTCGGCGGACTGGCCGGGCTTCATCTTCTTCAACTGTGTTTCCTTGAAGTTCGCCGTGATCCACACGTCGTCAAGCGGAACAATGCTCAAGAGTTGCTGACCCGGCTGTACGTTCATGCCCACTTCGACGTTTTTCGTCACGACTCCATTCACCGGCGCGGCAACCTTCGCGTACGAGAGATTTAGCTCCGCCTGTTCCAGCGCCGCATGCTTCTGCTGGGCAGCCGCGGCCGCCGCCTGCGCTCGGGAGCGAAGCGACGCAACTTGCTGCGGCCCGGTCTGCCAGTAGGTCCAGTTGGCTTGCGCCTGCGCGAGCCGGGCCTTGGCCTGTGTCACCTGCTGTCCCGCAGCGGCCACGTTCGCCTTGGCCGCGGCCACATTCGCTGTCGATGCCGTTGCCGTTGCCAGCGCCTGGTCGTACGTTTGCTGCGAGACTTCCTGCTTGTCGACCAGCTGCTTGTAGCGCATGAGATCGTCTTGCGCCTTCACGTCGTTGGCCTGCGCCTGCGCGAGCTGCGCGCGGGCGGCATCGAGCTGCTGCTGTGCCACGTCAATTCCCGCCTTCGCGTTCGCCACGTCCGCTTCCGACGTGGAAATCTGGCTCGTCGTGCTGATGTGCGTCACCGGCACGTCGATTCCGAGCGACCGCGCCGTCGCGTCTGCGTTTGCTGCGTCCGCGCGCGCCTGATCGACAGCCACCTGATAGTCGCGCGGATCGATTTCCACCAGCACGTCGCCCGCGTGAACGTATTGGTTGTCGTCGACGTTGACCTTCACCACGTACCCCGAGATTCGAGAGCTGATCGGCATCAGGTGGCCATCCACCTCCGCGTCATCGGTGGACTCGTAGCTCGAAAAATAGCGCCACGCGAAAAACGCTCCCACCAGCAACGCCAGAATCGCGCCGATCAGGAATATCCGCGCGCCGGGACGCCGCCGGAAAAATTCGGACGCGTGAGTGGGAGGCGGTTCCGCCGAATGTGTCTCGCTGGCAGGGACCGCCGATGGTGTGAAATGTTCTGTGGGAGCGCTCGGCGTTTCGACGTCGGTTCTCTGTGCCATCGCTTATTTTCCTTTGAGGTAGTCTTTCACGCCCTGTTCGGCTAGACCCAGTGCCCGGGCAAGGGAAATCTTGGCGTAGTTGTCTTCGTAAAGGCTTTCGATGTAGCTTTCGTGGGCGCTTGCGACCGCTTCCTCCGCCTGCACAACTTCCACCGTGTCAGTCACGCCTGCGCGGAAGCGATCTTCGGACTGCGCGAGACTTTGATCGGCAAGATCGATATTGCTCTTCGCAACGGCCACCTGTTCTTCGGCGGATTGCACATTGAAGAGCGCCGTTCGAACGTCCTGATCGATTTGTGCGCGGAGATTTTCGGCGCGGTCGCGGCTCTGTTTCAGGCGCGCGTCGGCTTCGAGGATATCGCCGTGGACGCGCCCGCCTTGAAATATTGGAATCGTCAGCGTCCCGCGCACGTCGAATACCCCGTGCGTTGAGACGTTTGGATAGGTCCCTGCCAGTCCGTAGTCTGCGCTGAAATTCAGCGCAGGAAAGTAGCCGCCCACTGCCGCCTTGCGCGAGTACTCAGCCGAGCGCACAGCTGCCAAGGCCGCCCGATAGTCCGATCGCGAATCGTAAGCTCGCTTCAACGCTTCCTCCACCGTCATGTTCGTGAACGGCTCGTAGAGTGATGTATCCGTGAGCTCAAATTCCTGGCCGGGAGCCAGACCGATTACGCGCGCGATCGTCAGTTTTTGGATTGCGAAGGCGTTCTTCGCCTGTATCAGTTGTTGTTGCCGCGACTTCAGCTCCACCTGCGCGCGCAGCGCGTCGATCGCCGGCGAAGTACCCGCATGAACTTGATCGGTCGCCTGATCGAAGAGCGCCTGTGCCGTCTTCACTTGCGCCTCCGCCGTTTCGATCCGCGCCTCGTCTGCGATCCCCTGCAAATAGGTGTAGCCGACGGCCAGCACGACGAGATCTCGCGCATCCTTGTAGGTCGATTGCGCCGATTTCTCGTTCTGCGAGGCTACACGCGAATTGTTGATCGCCTTCCAATCGAAAACAGACTGCGTCACACTGGCGCGCGAATCGAAATATTGGAACGGGCCGACGACCGAAGGAATCGAAAATCCCAAGCCCGGCGGGATTTTGAAAGTGAAGCCGAACTCAGCCAGGTCCACCTGCGAATCATCGATATACGTCGACGTCGTCACATTCGGCAACAGCGCGCTCAGCGCCTGCCAGCGCTGGCCGTGCGCTGCGCGAACGTCTTCACTGGAAAGCAGCGCGCCGAGATTCTGTTTCAATCCGCGCGCGATGGCGTCTTGAAGCGAAAGCTGTAATCTGCCCGGAACGAGCTTATCGGGAACGCTCGCGGAGTAAGTCCCCTGAGCCGCAGGAGGCAGCGTGTTGACGCTCCCAACCGCCGGCCCCGCCTGCGCCTGCAGCGCCGCGGCTGTCAACAGCATTCCGGCCGCTGCGACCACAACATCGAAAACCTTTCCGCGTATCACCGCTTGCCCTCCAGAAAAGGGTGCTACGTTGGATGACCCTGCCGCCATGCAGGACTCAAAGATTCCGTCTTGCAAGCCATCTGCCGTCAGGCCCTGGCGCTCCGCCGCCGTCTGGCGGCCCTGTGTTTCTCATCGGCACGAAGATTCGCGAAGAAGAGATCCCACACCTGTTCGGCCGTCTTCCGCAGCGTCGAATCCGGATTGAGCGCCCACGCAAGCACGACCCCGAGCAGAAGAATCTGGGTTAGCCGCGCCAGTTCTTCCGGTGATTCATCCCGGCGGACTTCGCCGCTCCGCTGCGCGCGATCGAAAATCTCCGCGAGCAATCTTCGGCCCGCGATCAAGCGCTTGCGAAGCTCCGCGCGCACCGGCTCGCAGGACGCATGCGCCGCATAAATCGCGCGAAGCAGTGCTGCGCTTTCGGCTGACTGGCCCGCCAAATCCGTGGCCAGGTCCTTGAGCACGGGCAGCACCGGGCCTTTCTTCGATTGCTCGTGAGCGCGCTGGATTACCGCAAGCCGTTCGGCGCCGAGCGTCGCGAGCACATGCTCCTTCGTCGGAAAATAATTGAAGAACGTTCCTTTGCCGACGTCCGCCGCTTCGGTGATGTCCTCGACAGTGGTTTCGAGAAAGCCACGCTCGGCAAACAGATCGAGCGCGGCGCGGAACAGTCGGTCTCGAATCTCCGCGCGCCGGCGTTCGCGCCGCCCGGCTCTCGGCGGGCGTGGATGGCGGGCAACTGCTGCCGCTGATGCCATGAGTTGATTCCTTTGGTGACCTAAAACCGTATATGACTATAAGTCATATTTCGCGCACAGACAAGCGGGTTGCGAATCTTCGGTCGAGCGAGTGAAAGGCAGGGTGCCCGCCGCAGCAACTGGCCCGCGGCCGGCACCCGCCCGATGCGTTACTTGGACAGGTTCTTAGGACTGCGCTGATTGAGCGTTGCCGTGAGCGTTCGGGCAGCTTCCGGAACCGGCACAGCGCCGTGGAGTACGATCTCCTTCGCGTTGATTTTCCTGCCGTAGATTCTCTCGTTCGCGTCGTCGTCCGGACGCAGTGTGGATCCTTCGAGAGAAATGCCCGCAAACAGTCCGCGGGAACGCGAATAGGTGAGCACCTGGGCGCGCATCGTCACATCGGTGGCGGCCTCGGCATCGCGTCCCACAGGACCCGCGGCGGCCGAAGCGTCCGCCCCAAGCTTCACTTTGCTGCCTAGAATCGCGCCGGCTCCCTGTGTGTTCATCACCAGCAGGACAAAGTCTGTGGCCTGCGCGCCGAGTTGGAATCCAAAACTGCCGCCTTCGAGCGCGATCATCGACGGAGCGCCCCACGGTCCTCGGAAGTTATCCCCCGCGCGGCACGTCATCGCGCCGCGTCCGTAGGCGCCGCCTACAATGAACGCGGCTTTAATCACCGAAGGAATCACGATCACGCAGTCCGCTTTGTCGATCAGCGATTGCGGAATGTCGTCGGGAATATTCATGATTTCCTTCAGGACTTCTCCTGAATTCCGAAGCCGGTCTTCGTCTTTCTCCTTGTCATCGGCTCGCAACGGCGCGGGATTCAATAGCGCCGGCAAGCCCAACAACACCGCCACAAGCCATAAACCGAAGATTTTCCTTATCATGATTGCTTCCTCCTGAGGCTGGTATCCCATCATACGTTTTCCAAGCAGCCGACTGCAACCGAAGCGCTCTGCGGCGAACTTCCGCGCAGCGAATGCCATATAATTGGCGAGTTGAAACCGCGGCGCACACTCCGACTCGCCAGTCTCCTAGCGGTCCGCAATTTGCGCTGGCTTGCGCTCACGCTATGCATTGCCGCTGCAATCTTTTCTGTATCGCCCGTCGCGGTACAAAGTCAGTCCGGCGGGAAAAAGTCGGCGGCCGTCGGCCGGAAGCCCCGCCCGGATGCGGTGCGCTTCCGCGCCCGCGTCGAATCAATCTTGCGTGGATCGAATTCATCGCGCGACTACTGGGGCATTCTCGTCTGCGACCGCGATACGGGCGAAACGCTTTACGAAAACAACGCCGATCACTTTTTCACGCCTGCGTCCAACGCAAAAATCTTCACCACCGCACTCGCTCTCGCATCTCTTGGACCCGAATACCGCTTTCACACGACTCTCGAATCGAAAGCCGCGCTCGGCTCTGACGGCCGCCTCGCCGGAGATCTCGTGCTCGTCGGGCGCGGCGATCCCGACTTGTCGAATCGCAGGATTCCGTACGCGGGCCTCCCCGATCGCGAGGGCCCCGTCGAAAAAGCTCTCGCGGAGTTGGCGGACCAGGCGGTGGCGAAGGGTTTGCGCGAAGTCGACGGCGACATCGTGGCCGACGACACCTACTTTCCCTACGATCCATATCCGGCCGACTGGAGCGTTGGCGACCTCTTTTTCCAGTTTGGCGCCTCTGTAAGCGCGATCGCGTTCAATGACAATACGTTTTCCGTGCAGGTGCAGCCCGGCTTGCAAGCGGGCGATCCCGCGACCGTTTCGACGCAGCCTCAGGCCGCCCTGGACACCTTTAGCCACGAAATCACGACCGCCCCCGAAGGCGGCGATCCTGACTTTGCGGTCGTCAGACAACCGGGCCTGAATTTTCAAATGCTGCGCGGAACGATTCCGCTCGGCCACACGCCGGTAAAGCTTGATCTAGCGATGGCCGCGCCCGCGGAAACTGCTGCTACTACTCTGAAACAGCTCCTCGAAGCCCGCGGAGTCCGCGTCACCGGCGGAATTCGAGCGCTCCACGCACCGCCCCCGGAAACGACGGCCTCGGGCGAACCGATACTTCCGCGCGCGTTTCAGCCGCCCGATCCTAACGGCACGGTGCTTGCCGAGCACGTCTCTGCCCCGTTGCTCGAAGCGGTTCGCATCACAAACAAGGTCAGCCACAATTTGCACGCCGAACTTTTGCTTCGCACTGTCGGCCGCGAAAAGCTAGGCCTAGGCTCCACGGCCGCGGGCCTCAAAGTCGAAAGGGATTTTCTGCGCCAGGCCGGAGTCGCCGACGGCGATGTGGTGCTCAGCGACGGCTCCGGCCTCGCGCGCGGGGACCTCGTCACTCCGCGTGCCGCCGTTACGCTGCTGCGCTACGCGGCGCGTCAGCCGTGGGGCGCTTTCTACATTTCCAGTTTCCCCATCGCCGGTATCGACGGCACTCTCGAAAATCGCATGAAAAATTCCGCGGCTTCGGGGCTGGTTCAGGCGAAGACCGGAGAAGTTGAACACGTTCGCGCGCTCTCCGGCTATGCGACCACGCTCCGCGGCGAGCACCTGATTTTTTCGATCTTCTACAACAACAATCCGCTGAAGGGGATCGAAACGGCCGCTCCTATCGACGAGATTGCGACGGCGATGGTTGAAGCGCTGGGCGAGGGTCGGCCGCCCGCGAAGCACAAATGAATAAGCGCTCAAGAATCGTCACAGTCTTCGGCAGCTCGCGCCCTCGCGCTGGCGACGATCAGTACGCGCAGGCCCACGCGCTCGGCGCCGCACTCGCTGCGCATGGCTTTACGGTTTGCAGCGGCGGATATGGCGGCGTGATGGAAGCCGTGTCGCGCGGCGCGAAGGAAGCCGACGGCCGCACGCTCGCCGTCACGGCGCGATTCTTTCGCTCGAGCGCGAATGACTGGATCGACGAAGAGATTCGCGTCGCGACCTGGCAAGATCGCCTGTTCGAGCTCGTCAAGCGCGGCCACGGTTACGTCACCTGCCCCGGCGGGACGGGCACGCTCGTCGAGTTGGCGGTCGTCTGGGAGATGCTCAACAAGGGCGCGATGGCGAAGAAGCCGCTCGTCGTTTTCGGTGATTTCTGGCGGCCCGTGATCGAACGCGTGCGCGAAGTGGAACTCGGCCACCCGTCGCGCTGGGGCGAGCGCGAAGAGCCGCTCATCCACATGGCGTCCTCTCCTGGCGAAGCCGCCGAGCACCTCGCGCGACATCTCGCCTCGCGTTCGAAGGCGCGCTGATTTCCCACAGGAAGCCACGCTAAAATGAATTATTGAGGCACCCGTGTCCCGCCCTGTAGAAGAACTGCTCGAATTCGACAGGCTGAAGGAAATCGTCAGCCGCGCGACCACGTGTGCTCCGGGACGCCGCGCGATTCAGGCGCTCGTGCCGCAGCAGGATGTTGCCGCGCTCGACGCCGAATTCACGCTGATTCGCGAAGCGATCTCTTATCTCCGCGCGGGCTCCGAACTGGGCTTCGGATCGATGGCCGATCCGGAAGAATGGCTTCCGCGCCTCGCCGTTCCAGGCTCGATCCTCGCACCCGCTGAACTGCTCGACGCCGTTTCGCTCATGGAGACTTCCAGCGGAGTCCGGCAAACTTTCAAGGGCGAGAGGGAAAAATATCCGCGTCTTTCCGACCGCGCCGCAGCACTGATCGATCTTCGCTCGCTCTCAACCGCGATTCGCCGCGCTGTGCTCCCAAACGGCGAAATTAGCGACGACGCCTCGCCTCAACTGAAACGCGTTCGCGCAAACATCCAGCAGGCCCGCGAGAAGATTCAACATTCGCTCGAAAGCATCCTCCGCGCTCGCGGCGCGCCGGCGGGCGAGGACTACATTACGCTCCGCAACGATCGCTTCGTGATTCCCGTGCGCGCTTCCGAGCGCCGGGGCGTCCCGGGCGTCGTGCACGGCGCAAGCGGCACCGGACAAACCGTGTTCGTCGAGCCGCTCGACGCAATTGACCTGAATAACCGCCTCGTGCAGCTCGGCGAAGACGAAACCGCCGAGATTGCCCGCATTCTCGAAGAACTGACGGAGCGCGTGCGCGCCGATCGTGGCCCGCTCGAGGCGACTGCCGCGTCGATCGCGCATTTCGACTCTGTCTTCGCCCGCGCACGGTTTGCGCGGGAATACGATTGCGCCGCACCCGAATTCGCAGCCGGTAATTCGCTGCGCCTCGAATCCGCGCGCAATCCCGTGCTTGAAGCCACGCTCAGGCCGCAGGGCCGCAAAGCCGTTCCTCTCTCGCTCTCGCTTGGCGGCGACGAAACCGTGATGGTCGTGAGCGGCCCCAACACTGGCGGAAAGACAGTATCGCTCAAGACTGTCGGGCTGGCTGCGCTATCCGCGCAATCGGCCATTCCCGTTGCGGCCGAACGCGCGGAAATGCCGGTCTTCGATCACGTGCTCGCCGACATCGGCGACGAACAGTCGATCGCCGCAGACCTCTCAACCTTTTCGGCGCACATGCTGAATCTGAAATCGATGCTCGAAGTGGCCACGCCGCGTTCGCTGATTCTCGTCGACGAAATGGGCACGGGTACGGCTCCTGAAGAAGGAGCAGCACTTGCGGTCGCGCTCCTCGAGGAATTTCGCGCCCGCCGCGCGCTGACGCTCGCGACGACGCACCACGACCGCCTGAAGGCGTACGCCTCCACTACGCCTGGAATCGTGAATGCCGCGATGGAATTCGACGAGGAGCACCTGCGCCCGACGTATCGCCTGCTCGTCGGCGTGCCGGGAACTTCGAGTGGCATTGAAATCGCGCGCCGCCTCGGGCTTCCTGGGCGCGTCGTCGAACACGCACGTGCAAGCCTTTCGCCCGAATCGCGCGAGGCGCGCGACTTGATCGCTTACTTGCATCGCAGCCGCGATGAAATGGAAGAGGTCAAGCGTCAGGCTCGCGACGAGCTCGCGCAGCTCGAGTCCGAGCGGCGCAAGCTGCAGACGGAATGGGTCGACCGCCAGAAAAAGCGCATCAGCGAGCTCGAGCGAAATTTTCACGAAACGCAAAAACGCCTCGAAGCTGAAGTCGCACGGCTGACCGAAGACATCAAGGACCGCGCCGTGCGCACGCAGCTCGAAAAGCAGGCGGGCCGCCGAATGGGAAGGATCTCATCGGAATCCCGCGCAGAAACCGACGCCGCTGTCGTCGAAACGCTCGCCGCTTCGCAGGCCGATCTCGGCGTCGCGGTCGAAGCAGAGGCAAAGTCTATTTCTCCTGAAGCGCTCTTCGAGGGAGCGCGCGTGCTCGTCAAGACTTTCAAGCAGCCGGTGGTCTTCCGCCGCCACGACGGCCGCATGGCCGAAGTCGAAGCCGGGCCATTGCGCATGAAAGTCCCGCTCGCGGACATCACGGGCATTGCGGGCGAAGCGAAGGCGACGAAGGCCGAGCCCGCAGTGGGCCGCGCGCGCGGAATTACAGTCCGCGCGCAGCCAAGCGACGAAGCTGCGTCGGAAGAGATCAACGTCATCGGATGCACAGTCGAGCAAGCTACCGAGCGCGTCGACAAATTTCTCGACGAAGCCGCGCTTGCGGGCAAGCCGAGCGTCCGCATCATTCACGGCCATGGCACCGGCGCTCTCCGCCGGGGCCTTGCGGAGTTCTTGTCCTCGCATCCGCTGGTAGACAAGATTCACTACGAATCCGAGGATCGCGGTGGGACCGCAATTACCGTCGCCGAGTTGAAATCCTGATAGCGTGGTGCTAAGAGAAGAACAGGATGGCTGAAGCAGGATCATTCGCGGAGAAAGTAAAGCAGCAGGCGGACATTGTCCGCGTCATCGGCGATTACGTCCGCCTGAAAAAGACCGGACAAAATTTCACCGGGCTCTGCCCGTTCCATCAAGAAAAGACGCCTTCGTTCGCCGTGCATCCCGTGCGGCAGATTTATCACTGCTTTGGCTGCGGCGCGGGCGGCGACGTTTTCAAATTCGTGATGGAACTCGACAAGTGCACCTTCCCCGAAGCCGTGCGCACGGTTGCCGAGAAATGCGGCATCCCGATTCCCCGCCCGCGCGAACGCTCGCCAGAAGAGCGGCGCGAAAATCAGCAGCGCAGCGCTCTCGTCGAACTGCACCGCGAGGCCGCGGCATTCTTCGCGCGCCAGCTTCACGAAGGCGCGGAAGGCAAAGTCGCCTCGGCGTACCTCGAAGACCGCGGGCTCGATCGTGCGGCGATGATGCGCTTCGGGCTCGGCTTCGCGCCCTCGTCCGGTGACGCGCTCCTCCGCCATCTGAAATCGAAATTTCCGGAGAAACTACTTGAAGCGTCCGGCCTTTTTTCGCGCAACGAAAGCGGCCGCCTCTACGACCGCTTCCGCCGCCGCATCATCTTCCCGATCTCCAACGAAGCGGGGAAAATCATCGCCTTCGGCGGGCGCGCGATGGGTGACGATCAGCCGAAATATCTCAACTCGCCCGAAACACCGATCTATTCGAAGAGCAACGTCCTCTATCACTTCGATCGCGCGAAGGAAGCATTGCGGCGAGAGGATTTCGCAATTCTCGTCGAAGGATATATGGACGCAATCGCCGTCGCGCGGGCGGGCCTCGCGAACGCCGTCGCGAGCTGCGGCACCAGCCTCGCCGAGCCGCAAATTAGGCTGCTCAGCCGGGCCACGCACCGCGTCGTCGTCAATTTCGATCCCGACGCTGCAGGCCAGGCCGCGACCGAGCGCTCGCTTTCGCTCCTGCTCGAAAAGGAATTCGAGATTCGCGTGCTCGTGCTGCCCGGGGGAGCCGATCCGGACAAGTTCATCAAGGAACATGGCGCCGACGCATATCGGAAGCTGCTCACAGAGGCCCCGCCGTATCTCGATTACCTGATCGCGCGCGCCCGCCAGATGGACCGCTCCACGACAACCGGAAAGCTCGCTGCCCTGAATTTCCTGATGCCTCACCTGCAGCGCGTTCCCAATCGCCTGCTGCGCTCCGAATGGGCCACTCGCGTTGCTGCCGAGTTGCGCGTGGACGAGCCCGTCCTTCGCGAAGCGCTGCGTCGCGCCGCGGCCGAGCGCCGCAGCGAAGTAAAGCCGCAGCCAGAGCTGCTCGGCTCGACGGTTCGCCCGGCCGAGCGCCGCTTGATGCAGATGTTGATTGAGGCCGAAGGTTTTCGCGAGAAGCTCGCGCGCGAAATGATTTCCAATGCTCTGCATCGCGGCCTCGAGACGGAGCGCATCTTCGAGCTTCTCATCACGAAGGTTGGTGAACGTCCGGACGCCGCAACACTGACTGCCGCTCTCGAGAAGCGCGATCAAGACGTGCTTTTCAAAGTGCTTTTCGAGCCGTCTGCCGAAGCTACATGGGAAGAAGCGGAAAGCTGCCTCGGCGTCTTGCGTGACCGCTCGCTGCGCCAGGAGCTGGCCGAGTTGCAGAAAAAAATCGAAGCGAAGACCGCGCCGGCCGATCTGACCCGTCTGCTCGCGCGCCGCCTGGAACTCCAGAGGATGCTTGCGCGCCAGTGAACTTCTGACCGCGACCTTGCGCCGCCCACAATGAACTCCAAACTCCCATCTATTGTGATCGTCGGCCGGCCCAATGTCGGCAAATCCACGCTTTTCAACCGTCTCACCGGCACGCGTCGCTCGATCGTCACCAACGAACCCGGAATCACGCGCGACCGCATCTACGGCACCGCCAACTGGGACGGCCGCGCGTTCGAAGTCGTCGACACAGGCGGCATCGTGCCCGAGGACAAAGCCGGAATCCCCGGCGAAATTCTCCGGCAGGCAAGAGTCGCGATTGCCGGTGCCACGCGCGTCGTGCAGGTCGTCGACGGCCGCGCGGGCGTGTTGCCCCTCGATGCGGAACTCGCGCAGCTTCTTCGCCGCGCCGGCAAGCCACCGGTCATTGCGGTCAACAAAGTCGATTCGGCGAAGCAGGCGGAACTCGCCGCGCCGTTTTTCGAGCTCAGCAATGATGTGTTCCCGATTTCCGCAGAGCACGGCTTCGGCGTGGACGCGCTGCTTGACGCGCTCACGCAAAATCTCCCCCGCGTCGAAGCCGTTGAAGCTGCGCCGGACATCAACGTCGCGATTATCGGCCGCCCGAACGTCGGGAAATCGACGCTCCTGAACAAGCTTGTCGGCGAAGAGCGGTCAATTGTTTCAGCCGAGCCGGGGACCACGCGCGATGCTGTCGACACCGTCGTCTCGCGCCACGGCAAGTCTTATCGCTTTCTCGACACAGCCGGCATCCGCCGCAAGGGCAAGACGAGCCTCATCGCCGAAAAGCTGAGCGTCATCATGGCGCGCCGGCACCTCGAGCGCGCTGACGTGGCCGTGCTCGTCGCGGACGCGTCCATGGGCGTCACGTCGCACGACGCGACCATCGCCGGTTACGCCGAGCAGTCAGGTCGCTCCGTGATCGTCGTGATGAACAAATGGGATCTCGCGCTCAAGGCCGCGCAGGAAAAAGCGGATCGCGAGGCCAAACTCGGCATGAAGCCTCCGCAAGTCGACGCCGGCAAGCTTCTTGCGGACTACGAGCGCATTGTCCGCGAAAAACTCAAATTTCTCTCGTACGCGCCGATCGTTTTTCTGTCCGCGCTCACTGGCCAGCGCATCGAAAAGCTCTTCGCGCTGATCGATCGCGTTGCCGAAGCCCGAAAGCGTCGCATATCGACCGGTGAGCTAAATCGCTGGCTGAAAAGCGTGGATCTCGAGCGCGGAACTTCTCCCGCGAGCCGCAAGGTGAAGATCTACTACGTCACGCAAGCCACGAGCGCGCCGCCCACTTTTGTGCTCTTCACGAACCAACCGCAGCCGCTGCATTTCAGCTATCAGCGCTTCCTCGAAAATCGCTTGCGCGAGTCCTTCGACTTCACCGGCACTCCCATTCGCTTCACTCAGCGCCTCAAGAAACGCGAGCGCGCTGAAGGCGAAGAGCGCGAATCCCGCCGTGTTCCAAAGCGCAAGCCACGCCACAGCGAAAAACGCCGGCCCGGCCACGGCCCAAAGCGCTAGCTGTTGCGAAAACACATCGGTGGGGTTGACACCGCCTGAAATCGGCCTAGGATACAAGCAAGATATGGCCAGTGCGGCTCAAGCTCCGCAGCAAATCCCGGAAAAGAGCCTTTTCCGCATCGGAGAAGTGAGCCGCCTCACGGCCACCAAAGCTTTCGTCCTGCGCTATTGGGAATCCGAATTCCCCGCGCTTCAGCCTGTGAAAAGTCCGAGTGGACATCGCCTCTACCGCCGCGAAGATATCGAGACCGTCTTCGAAATCAAGCGTTTGCTTTATGAGGAGGGCTTCACGATTGCCGGCGCGCGCAAGCATCTCGCTGAGCAGACTGGCAAGCATGGCAGCGCTCCGGCCGGTGTGCACAGCGAAGCTCGCAACGAACTAGCTTCTGCGCTGATCGTTCCTGCAAAACACGGGCCCGCCGCTCGGGCACACAAGAAATTCCTGCTTGATCTCCACGAAGAGCTCCTGGCGATCTTGACCCTCCTCGAACGCGAGTGATACGCTCGAAATCGGCCCAAGTGCAGTCGATGCGGTCGGGACGTGGCGCAGCCTGGTAGCGCGCACGCTTGGGGTGCGTGAGGTCGCTGGTTCAAATCCAGTCGTCCCGACCACTGTTTCCCCTCCGCCAGAAACGCACGTTGACCTCTCGGGCTGCGTTTCGCCTGCAGCGGAAATTCCATGCCGAATATTCTGATCACCAACGACGACGGCATTCACGCACCGGGTTTGCGCGCGCTGGCTGCTGCGATGAACGATCTGGGCACGGTCACCATCGTTGCGCCCTCGCAGGAGCGCAGCGCTTCGGCGCAGTCGCTCACGTTGCGCCAGCCGATCTATTGCGACCAGCTCGCCGAGCGCGAATATGCAATCGAAGGCACTCCCGCCGACGCCGTGATCCTTGCGCTGCACACTTTGCTCAAGGAAAAGCCGGACATCGCGATTTCCGGGATCAATCGCGGCGGCAATGTCGGCGAAAACGTTTTCTATTCCGGCACCGTAGGCGCCGCGATGGAAGCGGCGATCAATCGCGTCCCGGCGATTGCGGTGTCAGTCGTCTATCGCGGACGCGACTACGATTTCGCGCCCGCGGCGCGATTCATGCGTTCGCTCGTCCCGCTGGTGCTGCGCGAAGGGTTGCCGCGCGGCGTGCTTCTCAACGTCAACGTGCCTCAGGATTGGAATGGCGAGGTCCGAATCACCCGCCAGTCTTCCAAGATCACGCGCAATCTGTTGCAGCCCGGTGCCGACCCGCGCGGGCGGCATTATTACTGGCTCAGCGAGCAGCAATTCTTCGAAGGCATCGAGCCGGATACAGATCACGCCGCGATTCGCGACCGCGCCATCTCCATCACGCCGCTCGAAATCGATCAGACCCACGCGCCATCGCTCGACCATCTCTCCGCGTGGTCGAAGCTTCTCGAAGATCCGACCCGCCTATCCGAAGCGAAGCCCAAGGCGCGCTAAAGCTTCGTCCCTTCCGGGTATGTTATTTTAGCCTTCTGTCTTTTCCGGCGCGGGCGCGCCGGACGGCGCATCCATGGCGAGAAAAGCCGCTACAGCGAAATCCGAAGACGTCACCGTCGAAGGA
Organism: Candidatus Acidiferrales bacterium; assembly: GCA_035622875.1. Lineage (GTDB taxonomy): Bacteria > Acidobacteriota > Terriglobia > Acidiferrales > UBA7541 > Palsa-295. The sequence goes on along the minus strand of DASPUN010000021.1, from coordinate 19,544 downwards.
ATCTTCGGCCCCGGCGGACTGCTTGCGAGGCGCCAACCGGGCTACGAATTCCGTCCTTCGCAGCTGGCGATGGCGCAGATCGCCGACGAGGCCTTCGAAAAGCATCAGCACGTGGTCATCGAAGCGGGCACGGGCACCGGCAAGACGCTGGCCTATTTGATCCCGGCGATTCGCAGCGGCCGCCGCGTCGTCGTTTCCACTGCGACGAAATCACTTCAGGAGCAGCTCTTCCAGAAGGATATTCCGTTTCTACAAAAACATTTCGCGCCCAACCTCACAGCCGCTCTGATGAAAGGCCGGGCGAATTTTCTCTGCCGCCAAAAAGTTCATCAGTTGGAAGGCCAACCCATCCTCAAGGGCATCGATGAAATCGATTGGTTCGCGCAGATTCGCGATTGGGAAAAGCTCACCGCAACCGGCGACCGCAGCGAACTCACTTTCCTGCCCGACGATGCCGAGCTTTGGAATCGCATCGACGCGCGCAGCGACCTGTGCACTGGCCAGAAATGCGCCGAATTTCAGAACTGCTTCATCACCGCCATGCACCAGCGTGCGCACGAGGCCGATCTGATCATTGTGAATCACCACCTCTTCTTCGCTGACCTCGCCATCCGCCAGGACGATTTCGGCTCCATCCTGCCGGAATATTCGGCCGTCGTATTCGACGAGGCGCACGAGATCGAAGACGTCGCGAGCGACTATTTCGGCCGCCAGATTTCAAGCTACCGCTTCGAAGAGCTTGCACGCGATACCGAGCACGTCCTGCGCGTTCTGCAAATCGACGCCGCGCCGCTCCGCCGGTCGCTCGGCCGTCTCCGCGAACGCGCCCGCAGTTTCTTCGAGCGCTTTCCGGAGCGCGAAGGCCGCTACCCCTTCGGCCACGTCGAGCGCAGCGCGTTCCTTGAGCAAAATCGCGAGGCGTACGACGATCTTGTCGCCGTCCTGAAGCGAATCGAGAGCGAGCTTGCGGCGCTCACACCGAAGCCGGAAGAGGTCGTCGCGGTAGCGCGGCGCCCAGCGGAAGTTCGCCGCGAATTGGCATTCCTGCTCGAGAGCGAGGAAAAAACGTACGTCTATTGGTACGAGCGCCGCGGCCGCGGCGTCTTTCTTGCAGCCACTCCTATCGACGTCAGCCAAATCCTGCGCCAGCAGCTCTTCGAGCGGTTCGACACGGTCATCCTTACCTCAGCGACGCTCGCTGTCGGCGGCCGGTTCGATTATCTGAAGCAGCGCCTCGGCGTCTTGCCCGCGAACGAAAGTGTTCTGCCGCAAGAATTCGATTATGCGACGCAGGCGCTGCTCTACTTGCCTCCCGATCTTCCGGACGTGCGCCATCCATCCTTCGCGTCGGCCGCCGCAGACGAGATCGTCCGCCTGCTCGAAATTTCGCAGGGCCGCGCCTTCTGCCTCTTCACGAGCAACGCGCAAATGAGGGACCTCTACGAACGCGTGTCCGGTCGCGTGAGTTTTCCACTGTTGTTGCAAGGAACGGCTCCCCGCTCGATCCTTCTCGAGCGTTTTCGCTCTACGCCGAACGCCGTGCTTTTTGCCACCGCAAGCTTCTGGCAGGGAGTGGATGTGCCGGGCGCGCAGCTCTCCTGTGTGATTATCGACCGCCTCCCTTTCGCGGTGCCAAACGATCCGATTGTCGCCGCGCGTGTACGGGCGCTTCAGGAAGATGGCCGCAACGCTTTCGCGGAATATCAGATTCCGGAAGCGGTGCTCGCACTCAAACAGGGATTCGGCCGGTTGATTCGGTCCAAAATCGATCGCGGCATTCTCTCGATCCTCGACAACCGTATCCAGCGCATGCAGTATGGTAAAATTTTCCTAGAGTCCCTGCCTGAGTACAAAACCACGCGGGACCTTTTGGAAGTCGCTCGCTTCATGGGAAACGCGGGAAAATAGCGCGGGGGGCGTGCTTTTTCCGGATCCGAAAGAAGGCTCATGTACGAGATCAATGTTGATGAAACGTTCGCCGCGGCTCACAACCTGCGCGATTATCACGGCAAATGCGAGGATCTGCACGGTCACAATTACAAAGTCCGCGTCATCATGGAAGGCAAGGAGCTTGATTCGACCGGCCTGCTCTACGATTTCGTGCACCTCAAGCGCGTGATTCAGGACGTGATTCGCTCACTCGACCACAAATACCTGAACGAGCTCGCGCCCTTCGACAAGCTCAATCCTTCGGCCGAAAATATCGCCAAGCATATTTACGACGAGACCGCGAAGCAGCTTCCGAAATCGCCCAACGCCGCGCGAATCTCGGGCGTCACTGTGTGGGAAACGGACACGAGCGCGGCGACCTATCGCGCGTAGGCACAACCGTCGCGGCCGGGCACCCCGGATATTCAGGCATCGCAGTTATGGTCATCACGGAAATCTTCAAGTCCATTCAGGGTGAGGGCACACGCGCCGGACTGCCCTGCATTTTCGTGCGCCTCACGGGCTGCAACCTGCGCTGCGTCTGGTGCGACACCGAATACGCGTTCCACGGCGGGACGAAATTCACGCTGGAAGAAGTCCTCAAAAAGGTGGGCGCGCTCACAGGCGACGGTCCCGGCCGCGTTTCGCTTGTCGAAATCACGGGCGGCGAGCCTCTGCTTCAGCCCGAAACTCCCGCGCTTGCCGAAGAGCTTCTCAAGGCCGGTTACACCGTGATGATCGAAACCAGCGGTGAGCGCTTCATCGGCGCCCTGCCGACCGAAGTCATCAAAATCGTGGACGTGAAATGCCCCGATTCCGGCGAGGCGGACACCTTCGATCTTGCAAATCTCGACGCGCTCGGCCCCAACGACGAAATCAAATTTGTGATTGCCAGCCGCCGCGACTATGATTTCGCCCGAGATTTCATGGAGCGCCACGCTCTTGCCGGACGCGTCCGGCAGGTGCTTTTTTCGCCGGTTTTCGCCGACCCGGCGGGGCGCTGGCCCGGCTTGAATGCTCGTGAGCTCGCCGAGTGGATTCTCGCCGACGCACTGCCGGTACGTCTCGGCCTGCAGTTGCATAAATTTATCTGGGACCCGGCGATGAAAGGCGTTTAGTTTCGTACGATGGCGGAGAAACCGAAAGCGGTCGTGCTTCTGAGCGGCGGGATGGATTCCTGCGTCACCGCAGCGATCGCGAACCAGACGCATCGCCTCGCGTTGCTGCACGCCAGCTATGGCCAACGAACCGAGCGCCGCGAACGAAGATCCTTCGACGCCATCGGCGATTTCTACGGAGTTCGCGACCGCGACCGGCTCGTCGTTCGCTTCGACGCGTTCACGCAAATCGGCGGGTCCGCGCTCACCGAAGAGCGCATCTCGGTGCCCGAATCCGGCGAGGCACTTTCGCCCCACGCCGGTATTCCAATCACCTACGTTCCGTTCCGCAACGCGCATTTTCTCTCAGCTGCCGTGAGTTGGGCGGAAGTAATCGGAGCGAACGCGATCTATATCGGCGCCGTTGCGGAGGATAGTTCTGGATATCCCGATTGCCGTCCGGAGTATTATCGTGCGTTCGAGGCCCTGATCCGCGAAGGCACGCGGCCGGAGACGCGCATCAAAATCGTGACGCCCGTGATCGCCATGCGAAAAAGCGAAATCGTGCGTCGCGGTGTCGATCTCGGCGCGCCCCTGCACCTCACCTGGTCGTGCTATCAATTTGACGACGAAGCCTGCGGCACGTGCGATAGTTGCCGGCTGCGGCTTCGGGCTTTCGCCGAGGCCGGGGTGCGCGACCCTATCGCCTATCGGGCGCAAGTTGCGCGATAATGGAGTGTCATCCTTGGGGGAAGGCCGTAATTCTAAGTTCGGAGGAGATTTCCAGATGAAACTTTGGATGCGCGTCTGGGCAGCGCTCGCATTTTGCCTCGCATTCGCCACGCTCGCAGCGGCGCAAGACGGCCGCGTTATCGGTCAAGTGCTTGATCCCGATGGAAAGCCGTGGCAGGGCGTATCCGTGACGATCAAGAGTGATGTTGGCCGCACGTTTACGCTCACGACCGACAAGGATGGCAAGTTCAGCCAGATTGGGCTTGTGGCCGGCATGTATACGGTTACGTTCATCATTCCGCCGCGGCTGCCTGCCCCCGGGTATCAGATCCAGCGTCAAGTAGTGTCTGGTCAGGACAACGATTTCTCCGTGAACTTCCAGAAAGTCGCGGCGCAGGCGGGCGCGAATCCGGAGGAGCAGAAAAAGCGCGAAGAGGCTCAGAATCAATTCAAGAACATGAAGACCCACGTGGACGCCGGTGTCGCGGCGCTGAGCGAGGCGGATGATCTCCACAAGCAATTGAAGGCTGCGTCGCCCGATCAGAAATCCGGGATTCAGGACAAGATCAACGCCGACTATCAGACTGCGATCACTGAGTTGCAGCAGGCCGAGCAAGTGGTCGGCGCGAAAGACACGAAGAATCACGCTGTGATCCTGTCCAATTTGGGAATCGCGCAGAATCTCGCGGGACACTACGACGACAGCATCGCGTCGTATCAAAAGGCCATCGATTTGAATCCGACGGCGGGATATTACGTCGGCTTGAGCCAGGCCACTGCGAATTCGGCGGGAACCCTTGCGGATCCGGCCGCCGTAACTGCAAAAATCGCAGATGCCGGCGCCGATTGCGACAAGGCAGCCGCTTTGGAAACGCCTCCAAATCCCCAAAGCAACGCCCGCTGCTGGAAAAATATCGGCATCGTTCTCACCAACAAGGGGAACCTGAAGGACGCGCTTGCGCCGCTCCAGAAGGCCACCACAATGGATCCCAAAGACGCTCAGGCGTGGTATCTGCTCGGTAGCGCCTACACCGGCTTAATCGAAACCAAACAGGAAGGCGACAGGATCACCTATGTGATCCCGCCGGGCACGGCTGACGCCTATCAGAAGTGCATCGACACAGACCCAAATGGGCCTAACGCCGCGCAGTGCAAGACGATGCTCGATAGCCTAGCGTCGATGGCCGGCGGCGATGTGACGTTGATCGGATCAAAGCCGAAACCAACCAAGAAAAAATAGCGGCTCGCTGCCCATCTTCAGCTAGGCCTGGTACGGCCGGTCCGTCTTGACCGTACCAGACAGCTTGCAACTGTAACGGTTTCGCCGTCGTCGAGCGATCCCCCTGCGCCGAAATCGACGCCGACCGCCCTCATCTCGCCTCTCGACCAACCGCCGCGACAGTGCTATCCTCGGTCAGGTCATCCAGAGGTTCGTCTTGGCAGAAGTGGCTTCTGTTCATCTCGGCACTCAGAGACGGCGCAGCGAACGCATTTCAAAGTCCCTGCCCGTCATCGTTCGGGGGATCGACCTTCTCGGCCAGCCGTTTGAAGAACGCACATCGACGCTCGCGCTGAATCTCCACGGCTGCCGCTACGCTTCGAAACATCACCTCCCGAAAAATACCTGGGTCACGCTGGAAGTGCCTGATAGCGCCGCACGCCGTCACGTTCGCGCTCGCGTTGCTTGGATTCAGCGGCCCCACTCGGTACGCGAATTTTTTCAGATTGCAGTCGAGCTCGAGAGCCCGGCAAACATTTGGAATCTCGCCTCGCCGCCACCCAACTGGGAAACGCCGGAGATCGTGGCGTATCCGCCTGCCGAACATGCGCCGGAGCTGGAGCCCCGAACCGAAGAGACCGTCTTCGCTCCTCCCACGGCCGGCCAATTTACGGAGAGATTTGTGCCCGATACACCGAATGCGTTTCCCGGTTCTGCGCCCGAAGCTCAATCCCCGCTGCAAGCCGCGCCTGCGGCCGATAGCCCGCTTTTGCGCCAGTGGACTTCGGAGTTCGAACGCCAGGCCGCGTCGGCTGCCGACGCTGCCGCCGAACGCGCCGCCGATCAAATTCGCCGCAATATGGAAGAATTCGAACAGCTCCAGGCGAATGCGCGCGAGCGCTTGACCTCTCAGATCGCCGAGACTCAGCAGGAAATTCTCGCCACTCTCAAATCCGAGTTCGATCGCGGCTTCCAGCAGACTCGCGATCTCCTCCAGGATCTCGATCGAAGCGCGCAGGCTCTTCGCGCCGAAAGCCAGGCGGCGCAAGAGGCGACGAGCCGCATGGCGCAGTCGCGCCTGCAAATCGAGGCCGCCGAAGCCGCGCGGGCTCAGTTGCAGCCCAGCATCGCTTCGGCTGCAGCGGAAACCGATGCCGCCAGGTGGCGCGAGCGTCTCGAATCGGAAATGGCGCTGGCGCAGACGCAGTGGAATGAACTTCTGCAGTCTTCGCTCGATAGCAGCCTCGGGCGCCTCGTCGAGCAGCTCTCCGGGCGTTCGCAGGAATTGCTTCGCAACGTCGAACAGAAAATCTCCGAGCGTTTCGCCGAACTTCGCCAGCCCCTCGGCCAGATGTACTCGGAAGCGCGCGAGACTCTAAATTCCGTCCGCTCCTCGCTCGAAGAAGAACTCGGCCGCGCGCGATCTTCGCTCACCGAGATCGAGCATTCGGCCGGCCGGATGAAGGAATATTCCGCGCAGCTCGAGGCCGCAAGCCACGACACGCTCAACGAACTCCATCGCCGCCTCGAAAACATCTTGCAAGCGCAGACCGACGAGATGAACCGCCGCGCCGAGCATGTGCTGGCCGACGTGCCGCAGCGTCTGGCGCCCGCGATCGATTCCCTCAGCCAGCAGGTCGTCCAGCGAACGATGGCGGAAATGGATTCGAAGCTTTCGCCGCGGATCGAGCGGGCGTCTGAATTGCTTCACGGTCTGGCTTCGCGCGAGGCGGAAGCCGATGCAAGCCTTCGTCTTCATCGAGAGCGCCTGCGCCAGGTCTCAGAAAATAATGTGCGCGAAGCCGCCGCGCAAACTGCTGCGACGCTTTCCAATCTACGCAACGACTTCGAAGCCGCGCGCACTGAGGCCCTCGCCAAGTGGAACGAGGAATTGGACGCGAGCGCTGTTCGCGCCTCTCACACCGCCGCCGAGGCCATCGGACGCTCCTCCGAATGGTTCCAGCAGGAAGCGCGCGCAAGGCTCCAGGTCTTGGTCGAGCAGGGCCTGGTATCCGCCGCCGGTGAATTCGAGGCGAAAACGGCTGAGGCGGCCCGGCAGTTCGAGGCTCGGCTCGAGCAGCAATCCTCCGGCCGCATCGCGCAGATCAATGAGCAGCTCGATGGCGTCGCCGGCGAAGTCACAGGCCGCGCGCGCACGCAGCTCGAATTGGCTGCGGAAGCAGCGGCTGCTTCTTTCGGTCAGGTGCTGCGCCGGATTTCAGAGCAGGAAGTCGAAAATTTCACGGCCACCAGCCGCCAGGCTCTTTCCGAGCGCGAACGCGAGCTTGGCCGCGCCGCTGAGCAGTTGCTTCAAAATCTTGAGGCCAGTGGCCGGACATCTCTCGAGGGCTTCCGCGTTCAGACGGCCTCGCAGGTGGAATCGGCTGTCGCCGATGGCCGCGCGGCTCTCGCCGCGGAGTCTGCCTCGGCCCTGGATGGATTTCGCGCGGAGCGCGACGCCCAATTGCGGAATTGGACGGAAGATCTCCGTCACCTCAGCGAGGAAGCCGCCGCGAAGCATCAGGAGCGCCTGCAGAACGCCAGCGATTCGTGGATCGTCTCCTCGGTGTGCCGGCTCAACGAGCACGGCCAGGACTCGATCGATTCGCTCGTGCGGTCGGCCGATCAGAGCTTGCGCGAATCGTTCGCGAAAGTTTTTGCAGGTCTTTCCGAGATGTTCCGCGAGCGTCCTGCGGCATCCGCCGCCCCCGTGGGCTTCGCTCCGCCGGCCGCGCGTGAAATCGAAGACGCTCCCGCACCCCACAACGAACTCGCGAGCGGCGCCAACGCCTGACCGAATCGTCAGTCCGCCACCGCAAGCCATTGGTGTGGATTCCCTTCGATAGGGCGGGTCCTACTTCGCGCCCACAATTTCCTTCATAGCATTTGCGACGTAGGAAACCTGCTCCGCGGTCAGGTCCGGCCGCATCGGAAGGCTGAGCACGCGTTCACACGCTCGCTCGACGATCGGACATGTCCGCGGCGGGCATCCGAGCGACGAATACGCCGGCTGCAGATACACGGGCTTCGGATAGTGCACCACAGTCTCGATTCCGCGTGCGGCGAGCTGCGAGATCACGGCGTTCCGGTTGCTCACGCAAATGACAAACTGGTGGTATACACACTCGTCGCGGGGATCGTCCACGGGAATCTCGGCGCGTGCCCCTTCGAGTAGCCGCCGGTACTCCCGCGCGATCTCTTGCCGCCGCGCGGTCCATGCAAAGAGGTGCCGCAATTTCACGCGCAGTACGGCGCCCTGAAATCCGTGCATGCGGTAATTAAAGCCGACGAACTCGTGCTCGTAGCGCGCCGTTTGACCGTGGGATCGCGCCGCCCGCGCGTATTTCGCGATCTGGTCGTCGTCGGTCGTGAGCGCGCCTCCCTCTCCGTACGCGGCCATATTTTTCGTCGGATAAAAACTGAACGCCGCCGCCGCGGCCAGCCCTCCGACGCGTTTGCCTCGGTAACGCGCCCCGTGCGCCTGCGCCGCATCTTCCAGAATTCGAATATTGTGCCGCGCGGCGATTTCGCGGATCGGATCCATGTCTGCCGGACGCCCGTAGAGATGCACTGGCAAGATCGCTCGCGTGCGCGGTGTAATCGCTCGTTCGATCAGCTTCGGATCGAGATTTCCCGTTTTCGGGTCGATGTCGACAAATATCGGATCGGCGCCGCAGTAACTGATTGCTTCAGCCGTCGCGAGAAAAGTGTTCGGCGTCGTGATCACTTCATCGTCCGGCTGCACCCCGACCGCGAGCAGGCCCAGGTGCAGCGCCGCCGTGCCGGACGCGAGTGCCACGCAGTGCTTCGTCCCGCAGAAGTCCGCGAATTCCCGCTCGAACGCCTCGACCTCTTCCCCCAGTATGAACGAGGCGTTCTCGCACACCCGTTCCAGAGCCGGGAGAATCTCTCCCCGCAGTTGCTGGAACTCCGCTTTCAAATCAAGAAAGGGAACCTTCATCCGTCTTCCGAACTCTACTCGACGCATCGTGGCCGGACAAGCCTCGAATCCGAACGCCGCTCCGATAACTCGGAATTAGGCGGAATCAGTGCCGGTGAGGAACAGGCCCAAAACTCCCGGATGAATCGTTCGGCCCGTCGTCTTATAGTTTAGTCGACCTAAACTCATGCCGAAAGACACCGCCAAGTCCAATCGACGGTTCGAGCGAATTCCCACGCCAAAAGGTCTTTGGGTGGCCTGGCAGCACAACACGCATCAGGATGTCTCGCGCGTCCGCGACCTGAACGCCGGCGGCCTCTTCATCGCTACGCCTACTCCCACTCCGCAGGGCGTTACGCTCACGATCCTTCTTTCAGTCCAGGAAGGCGAAATCCGGAGCCAGGCGACCGTGCGCAACGTCACGCCCGGTGAAGGCATGGGCATCGAATTCAAGGATATGAGTGCTGCGGACAAAGATCGACTCGAAAAGCTCGTCACGCGCCTCCTTCGCACCAGCTCTAATGAAAGCGTCTAAGCGCCCCTGAGCGCGCCCGCTTCGGCCGCCCTCTTTCGCGCTCCTCCTGTTTACGCCAGAAGCCCACTTGCGCTATCGTGTCACCGCAGAAAAGGCCTCAAAAGGAGTCTGTCATGAGTGACGATTTTGCTGTCGGCCAAAAGGTAGGAGACTACGAAATCCTCGGCGTTCTCGGTGCCGGCGGCATGGGGAAAGTCTACCGGGTCCGCAACACGATCTCGGACCGAGTCGAGGCGATGAAAATCCTCCTCGGCAACCTGGCCGGGCAGAAAGAGCTGGCCGATCGTTTCCTGCGCGAAATCAAGCTCCTTGCGAGCCTCGATCATCCCAACATCGCGAAGCTCAATACCGCGCTGACCTTGAACAATCAGTTGGTCATGCTGATGGAATACGTCGACGGCGTCACGCTCGCATCGCGCCTCGAAAAGGGCCCGATTCCACCCGCGGAAGCCGTCAACTATTCCGAGCAATTGCTCTCGGCTTTGAGCTACGCCCACAAATTGAACGTAATCCATCGCGACGTGAAGCCCGGCAACATGATGCTCACGTCGCAGGGCGTTGTGAAGCTGATGGACTTCGGCATCGCCCGGCCCAACAACGAAGTGGGAATGACTCTCACCGGCACCACGCTCGGCTCGCTGAACTATATGTCCCCCGAGCAGGTCAAAGGTGAGCCCGTCGACGCGCGCTCCGATCTCTATTCCTTTGGCGTCTCGCTCTACGAAATGGTCACGGGGCAGCTTCCCTTTCGCGGCAATAGCAACTATTCCGTGATGTCCGCGCACTTGCAGGAAATTCCGCAGCCTCCCGTCAAGCTGCGTCCCGATCTGCCCAGCGGGCTGAGCGACATCATCGTCATGTCGATGGCGAAGAATCCGAACGATCGCTTCCAATCCGCCGACGCATTCGCGAACGCCCTGAAGGCGGTCATGGGCGGCGGCACTGCGCGCCCCGCAACTGTGGCTGCGGCCCCAACGGTATCCGCCGCGCGCCCTGCAGCTACCGTTCCGATGCAACCACCCCCGCCCGCTGCCGTTGCTGCCGCTTCATCGAGCAGCCATCGCGGCCTCTACATGGCGCTCGGCGGCCTGCTCGTCGTCGCGATCCTCGCCTTCGGCGCGGTTTACGGTCCGCACTGGATCAAGGCTCGCGCGAGCGGCGGCGCCGCTCAGCAATCTCAAGCACAGCCCGCAGAATCGTCGCAGCCGCCAGCCTCGCAATCTTCGGACGCTCCTGTGGACATCTCTGCCGCTCCCGATGATGCCGTGCCGGCACCGACCGCCGATTCGTCAGCCGCGCCTGCCGCTGCGTCTTCCGTTCAAGACGACGCAGCCGCCAAGGCCGCCGCCGAAGCTGCCCGCAAAGCGCAGGAAGAGGCTGCGCGGAAAGCCGCGGAGCTTAAGGAAGCCCAGCACGAAGCGGATCAACTCGACGCTCGCGCCGCCGCCATCACGCAGAGCCTAGACAATCTGCGCCGCCAGCAGGAAAAAATGGGCTATGGTCTGCGCGGTGACATGGCTTCCGCCGAAGAGCTGATGAAAACGAATCTTTCTCGCGCGCAGGCTGCTCTCGATCGCCAGGATGGCGCAAAGGCCAAGGAGTATCTGGACCAGGCCGAAGCGCAGGCCGAGAAGCTCGAATCCTTCCTCGGCCGCTAAATAGCGCGCGTTGACGTGCTGCGAATTGGAGTGGCAGCGCCCGTTGTTTCCCGCGCTGCCACTCTAAATGTGCGTCAGCGTCCCTGTAACCTTCGTTCTTCGCAGCGCCCACGCAAACACGGCAAATGACAGCGGAATCAGCAGCGCCGCGAAGATGAGCAGCGCGGCAATCGATTTCCAAAGCCCTGCCCATCCCGCTCCCTCAAGCAACGCCGCCCGCATCCCTTCAAGCGAATACGTGACCGGAATCAGTCGCGCCACCACGCGCAGCGCTCCCGGCAGCACCGCCACGGGATACATCATTCCTCCGACTAGCCCGGACACGCCCAGCACAACCCATTTCGCCGGATTTCCGCGCTTGAAAAGAATCTGGTAGCTCGCCGACAATATTCCCAGCCCCGCAAACGCAAGAATCGACGCCGCCAGGATCACAAGTGCACCCGCCCAATTCGCTGCCCTCGGCGCGAATCCAAAAAAGAGCGCGCCCCATCCCAGATACACGCACGTCCGCAGCGCCAGCGCGACGAACGGATATGCGGCCGAGCCCGCCAGAATCACGGTCAGTGGAGTCTGCGTCACCAGCAGCGCTTCGAGCGTACGGTTCTGTCGTGCCTCCACGATGCTCGAATCAAGGGCGTCCAGCGCCACGCTCAAATAGTCGAAAAATGCGAACCCCACCAGCGCAAACGCGAAATAGTTGCTTCCGGCGGGCAGCACACGCTCGAGCTCGGGACTTTCAACGAATCGCGACAAATAAAAGAATGTCGCAACGCCAAACAGCGCCTCGATCGTTTCCAGCACGAGCGCTCCGCGATAGCCGCGCGCGATCGCAAAGTCGCGCCGCACGAACGCCGCAATTTTCCGCAGTGTGCGCATCACGATCGCGCCTCAACCGCCGCCGGCGCGCGCGTCAACTGCGCGATCGCGCCCTCCAGCGTCGCCGCGCCTGTTCTGGCACGCAGTCGCGCAGGCGACTCACACACGCTCAGCCTCCCATGATCGAGCAGCATCATTCGGTCGGCAATCTCCTCCACTTCGCTCAACGTGTGTGATGCAAATAGCAGGGTCGTGCCCCGGCGCCGGACGATTTCGTCTTTCAGCAGCTTTCGAAAATCCGCCGCGGCGAGCGGATCGAGGCTCCGCGTCGGCTCATCTAGCAGCAACACTGCCGGCCCGTGCAGCAGCGCTCTCGCTAGCCCCAGTCGGTGCGTCATTCCCGTCGATAGAGTCCTTACTTGACGGTCGAGCTCATCCGAAATTCCCATCCACTCGGTGACCGCCGCGATCCGTTGCTCCGCATCCGCGCCGTTCAGATTGTTCATCGCCGCAAAAAACTCGAGGTTCTGCCGCCCGGTCAGCCGCGCGTAGAAGCCCTCGTCGCCGCCCGTGTGATATCCGAGCTTCCCACGCGCGCCGGCTCCATCTCGCTCGACGTCAAATCCGCCGAGCGTCGCTCGGCCTCGTGTCGGCACGATCAGCGTCGCAAGAATCCGGAGCAGCGTCGTTTTTCCCGCACCGTTTTGTCCCACGATTGCGACGGCTTCTCCGCTCTCGATTGAAAAAGAAATTCCGGCAAGCGCGCAGTGCGTGGGTGCAGTGAGGGGATGAAGCCAAGCTCGCCAGCCAGCTTGCGCGGGAGGAAAATATTTTTCGAGGTTTTCAGCGACGATCGCGGCTGCGGTCATCCTAGCGGTTATAACCGAACTCGCCGCCGCAAATCCACTTTCGTAGTGGCACAGGCACTCCTGCTTGTGCTCTTATCGATTCAACTCGATCCGACCGGTTCGCAGGAGCCGCGACGGAGGACTTTCTCAGCGGAAGTCTTTTCCCGTTTCAAAACGGCGGCGGATAAGAAGGGTGTTCTGAAGTCGGTTCCAGCAAGAAGATTGCGTATCGATAAACGGCAAGCGTCGTAGCCTCGTCTACCTCGTGCAATCCCAGGATCGCGCCGAACGACGCGTGCAGCTCGTGCAGCTTTTCATCCGGCAGCGCGCCGAGCAATTCGCCGAAGCGATTTTTCGCTTTGCTCATTTCATCCGTTTCGACCGAAGCCTTTCGACCCGGATTCTGCGCTGGCGCCGCCGTGGCCGGCCTATTCGCGTCGGCTGGCGCCATACTTGTCATCGACTTTGCGGGAGAGCCGGGCGGCAGGATCTTCAGCTCGTATCCATGATAGAGATCGTAGCGGAACTGCTTTTCATAGAGCGCCGCAAGTGCGTGCTTCTGTGTGTCAGCCGGAGGTTGTGCATCTGCGAGCGCCTTCTCAGTAAACGCTCTTAGCGCCGCCTCAAAACTTGCGAAATCCGCGCGCGCGGCTTTCGACGGACCTTTCCCGCTCTTTGCCAGTGACGCCGCTAGCTGGTCCGTCTTCGCGTCATAGCATTTTCCATAGGCCGCTGCCGCCCGCGTGACCTCGCTCGCCTTGTCCGCGGCAGGCGGTTGTGCCTTATCGGCGAAGTAGGCGACCCACTCCGTCGAGCTCATCTTCAAAATGTCCACGCACGTCAGCCCGAGCCTGTCGGGATCCAGTCTGTGCTTTGGAGTTGTTTGCGCAGAGGCAATGCGGGTGACAACGCTCAATAAAACGACGACTCGAATCGCTGCGCGCATCGCAAAAATCCTACTTGAGCTTGCCGTGCGGCCGCAACCAATGAGCCCGCGAATCGAAGTATTTTTCTACTGGCCTGCATTTCGACTCGGACGATCCTCGGCTTCCGCCGTCGCTCGCGCCGCGATGTTGGTCGCCTGCGACGCAACGATCAGCCACTGGCCACCGCGCTTTACTTCGACGCGCGTCAGGATCACGCGTCGCGGTGCCATCGGACTGCCATCCGGATTCCGGTCGCCGTGCGAATTCACGTACACGTGTACGATGGCAATTTCCGGCGTCAGGAATCGAATGTGAGTCTGTTCGGTCTGCCACACGCTGCCTTTCGTCTTTCCCGAATGTAGTTCTTCGAGACTTTTCTCGAACGCGTCGCGCCCCTTGAACCATTCGCCCGCTAGATTGATCGCGTCCGAGTCCTGTGCGTATGTGCTCGCCATGCCTGCCACATCGTGGCGGTTCCACGCCGCCTCCCACCGTGCCTCGACGTCGCGTATCGCCTTCTCATCCCCCGCGGTTCCTCCCTGTCCTCGCGCAGAGCCCGCCGCAAAGCAGATGACAAGGGGCATCAGCCACAATTTTCCTCGCATCACAGTGCCTCCTCCAAGAAAGCTCTCAGTTCTTCCCTGCCGATCCCGGAATCCTCAACAAGAATGTCGCCCCGTCTTTCATTTCAGGCGCGCCGGGCGGCAGCACCATCAACCCGCGCCCGAAGCAGCTCCTCAGCCGAAATATCGTCACGGCCGTCCACGCCGCTCCCCCCGCCTGAATTTCCATCCGTTCGCCCGAATGGCTCCCCAGCACGGCTCCGAGGCGCGGTCCGTCCTCTTTGTGCTGCTGATGAAACACAATCACCGTCGCAGCGGGATTCGCGCTCGTGTGGGCTTCCATCACCCGACAGGCAATCACGCCCGTCTCAGCGCTCTCGGCCTTCCGCGCCACGCTGTGCGACGCGGCGCACAGCACGATCGTTGCCCACAGAATTGCCAACCGGAGTCCGGTCCGCATGGTCTCCTCCGGGACGTGAAATTGGCGCGATTCTCTACGGGAGAGCTGGAACAGTCAAGAAAGCTTGCGATTCGCGGTGCTCGCGATTTTCGCTAGCCGCGCCTTCGTCTGCGCAAAGCGGTGCCGAGCATCGCCCGCTCGAGCAGCACGTCGATCGCGCGATTAAGCCGCCGCGTACGGGCCTCTTCCGACTTCGCCGAATCGACCCACTGAATGAATTGCCGGCGATGCCCGGGCGCCAGCGCCTCGAAAGCTTCTTGCGCCTTGGGATGCTGCTTCAATCCTTCGCGCAGGTCGGGAGGCACGGGAAGAGTCCGCGACTCGCGATCGATCCGCAGCTCTACGCTCACAACCTCTCCGGTATCGACCCGCGCCGCCTTGCGCAACGCCGTGTTGACCTGCATCCGGAATCGTCCGCCGCCTGCTGGGACAAGCGTTGTCCGGGCGCTCGCACGATTCACCGTCGCAACGACTGGGATGTATTTGGGCTTCACCGCTTTTCCGGCTGCGCGGCTTTTCGCCATTTGTCTCTGCAATACCCGCGCGACCTCCTCCGGCACGTCGATGTGCCGCATCATCCAAATCCGGTACAAAGTCGCCATGAATCGGAACGATTTCGGTTTCGCGCTCATGCAGGCTCCGCCGGGGAATCAGCCGTGGTCCGAGGCCCCAAATCGCGCCTCGTTCAAGTCGAGCTCGCGCTCGAGCATTCGCATCACTTCGTCGTTGATTTTATTTTGACTCCGGAGCAACAGCACCGTGGCGCGCTGCACCGCCCCCACCTGCCGCGACACGTCCCGCCATCTTTGATAATCGTCCGGCCGTGCTCCGGGCTCGGCTTCATGATTGCTTTCGAGCGCATTCAGGCGCCGCCGATACGTGTGCACCAGCTCGTCGTACACAGGAGCGAATTCGGCTTCAGCGTCCTCACGACTGTGTTCGAGATACGCGATCGCCGCCTTTACCATTTCCTGCCGCGCGTGTTCTTCCTCGACATTGTGTCCGGCCGCTCCCGCCAATCCCAGGCGCCGGATCAGAGAAGGCAGAGTGAGCCCCTGTAGGACGAGGGTCACAAAGATCACGCAAAACGTGAGAAAGATCATCACGTTGCGCTCAGGAAACTGTTCGCCGCTGTCCAGCATCTCGGGAAGCGAGATGGCGGCTGCCAGCGCGACCACTCCGCGCATCCCCGTCCACCCGATGATGAAGATCGATTTCGCGTCCGGCCGGCTTTCGTGATGGTGGAGCAGCCGGCGCCGGATGAAAAACGAGAGCGCCGCGCCCGGATACACCCAGATCATCCGCAGCAGAATCACCACTCCGCTGAACATCAGTCCCAACAGCAGCAGTCCGCCGAGATGGTGCGTGCGAATTCCTGCGAGGATGTACGGCAGTTGAATCCCGATCAGCAGGAAGACGAATCCGTTTAGCACAAATGTCAGCGTTTCCCACACGGCCTGCCCCGTGAGCCGCGCGCCCCGCGACAGATAGAGTGAGCTCTTGTGGCCCAGATAGAGCCCGCAGGCGACCGTCGCCATCACTCCCGAGGCTCGCGCTTCCTCCGCCGCGAGATAAGCGAAATACGGCGCAATCAAGCTGATCGTAATCTCGATGGGCGCGTCTACGATCTTCAATTCGAGAAGGTGGATCAACTTGCCGACGATTAATCCAATCGCAATGCTGCCGAACACCAGATAGAGCAGTTCCCAGATGCTTTGAAACACGGAGGGCCTTTGGCCCGTTACGAGCAACGCGGTCGTGATTTGCAGAGCCAGCAGGCCCGTCGCGTCGTTGACGAGGCTCTCTCCCTCGAGAATGTCCACGATGCGCTTCGGCAGGCCCAGCCTGTGCGCGATCGATGTCGCCGCGATCGCGTCGGTCGTCGAGACCACTGCGCCGAGCACAAGTCCCATCCGCCAGTCAAAGCGCGGCAGGATCCACCGCGACGCCGCCGCCACACCGACCACCGTGAATCCGACGAGCCCAAACGCGAGACCAACAATGCTGACGAGGTTGTAGCGGAAATCGCGCCATGGAGTCATGGCTGCTGCAGAAAAAAGCAGAGGTGGCAGGATCAACAGAAACACGATCTCTGGATTCAGTTCGACGTGAGGTCCCCGCGGGAAAAGGCTCAGGACGAGCCCGCCGATCACGAGAATGATCGGGTACGGCGTGTGCAGCCGCTTCGCCAGAGCCGCAAACGCCACGACGAGAATCAGCATCACCAGAACGATCAGCTCGATGCTGTGTATCCCCGTCTCTTGCATCCCCGCCTCTCCGCACAAAGATACAGGAGCTTCCCGGTGCACCGCTACCGTGCCGAACCGTGAGGATGTGCTGATTTTGGTGCTGCGCGTTACACATTTGACAACCGTGGGCACTCGCTGATACTCATTCACGCTAAATTCCAGCAACGAGAAAGGGAAGGAAAGCCGTGACTCGAGAGGCAGAGGACCCGGATGTAGTCGAAAGAACCGTCGTCTTCTTTGACATTTGCTCGTCGTCTAACATGCTAGAAGACTTGATGCTTTCCAATAATCAACGAGTCATGCGAAATCTCCTCATTGCTGTGAAGAATTTCCTCAAGTCAGAAGCTGCAGAGCAAGGCTTTGAAGTCCACAAGTTCATAGGTGACGGCTGGGTGCTCCTATTTCCAGGGCAGACTTCTGGAGAGTCACTTATTACTTTCTTAGACAAGCTATGTAAATACTTCCATCACCAACTGGCTAAGCGTGTTCTCCCTCAGTTGCAAGGTCAGCCGAGACCACTCGGCCTGACTTTCGGCGTTGATCGAGGGCAATTAATAAGAATACGGATGATGGGACGACAGGAGTATATGGGCCGTCCTCTCAACATTGCATCGCGGCTTCAAGGAGCGATAAAGGAGAAGGACGAGAGTCCCGGGTACAAGGTGCTCTTCTCGAAACCTTCTTTCCAAGCTTTGAAATTCCCGACTGGTTTCAGAAAATTCAAAGAGGTTGAGCGGACCCTCCGCAACATTCAGGGAGGGGAGAAATATAGCTGCGTGAAAATGAAGCTCAAGCTCACGGCCTAGACCAAACAACTGGAGCCGGATTTCGTACCCAACATTCCCGATTCGGCAGCGGCCGGCGCCACTTCAGGCGATCACCCCGAGGAGCCTCCTCGCTCTCAATTTCCAAATGACGCGGCCAATGAATGTGTTTTCGCTGAGCGGCTTCCATGCATCCGCACAGCATCGCGCGAGCTCAACATCACCTGGGTAGATATCCAAGAGCTCCGAGCAGCATTGAACGACGCTGAGGACGTCGAACCAAACAGCTGGTCCGGCAATTTCCTTCTGGAACATTTCTTCGATTTGTCCGGACGTAAACATCGCCCGAAAAGGCTGGCGAGGGTCTAGAAGGCTCGCCAAGATCACGCTCGCTGGCGAGAAGTGGACGAAGCCGCAGAGGAACGAGTACTCTGGATACAAACGCATTAGCATTAGCATTCGCTTGCGGTCAGCGTCGGATATCTTCGAGATCACTTTCTTGGGCATCGGGAACGGGGTAATGTGCGTTGGGCTAACTCCGACAGGGAGCGCAACCCCAAGTTCTTCGGCCTCGATCGTTTCCCTCTCGGCGTTCGTTACGCCGGACGCGACCTGCATCTGATCAATCCACTGGAGCTGCTTCGACAAGCCTTCCATGACTCTCGGAAGTGATCGGCATTCCTCCCGCATCGCAATGTGGCGAACAAAGAGTTTCTTCCAGCCGTCTTTCATGTAATCGCCAAGGACGGATGGTTGCTCGATGATGAGACAAAGGGCGTAGAGCGTCTCTACCTGTGCACGCACCAAGGGCATCACACTGACTGCGAGAGCCCGCTTACCTTCGTTTCTCAGAAGTTCGCGGACCGCTTCGTGGGCGTGCCTCATCGATAAGAAGATCTGGTGAAGATGAATTCGTTGCTCCAGCGATAGACGCGGCGTGTCCAATTTCAGGGCTTCTGTGGCAGCGGCCGTACATCGGTTGACACTAGCATCGATATCAAGGACGTTCCATTTGGCGTCCAAGTCGATATCGGCATCGACTGACGAAACGCAGTCACGTAGCCGCATCAGATTTGCTGATTGGACCCCTATCTTTTGTCTACGGGCAGCCGTAGTCATCTTCATCCTCCACTATTTCAGATGATACAGCGGGCCACGCCGTGCAATCGAGAAGCCGGGCCCCAGAACAAAAAAGGCCGCACTCGCTTTCGCGAATGCGGCCTTGTGAAAATTATCCTGGCGGTGACCTACGTTCCCGCGTCGTTTCCAGCGCAGTATCATCGGCCCAGCGAGGCTTAACTTCCGTGTTCGGGATGGGAACGGGTGTGACCCTCGCGGTAAGACCACCAGGAAACTTGAATCAACAACTGAAGGAAGTAAGTCGAACCGCAAATTCCGCAACGATTGCAGCGTTGGGAAAGTTACTTGTCCTCTCGCGCCGTTGCCCTTCGCCCGCCGATGCGGTCTCAGGATAACGCTTCGCGTTAGGAAAGTTTTATGGTCAAGCCGAACGGCCGATTAGTACGGGTAAGCTGCACGCGTTACCGCGCTTCCACCTCCCGCCTATCAAAGTCGTAGTCTTCGACTGGCCTTCTTAGGGGGCCGCAGCCCCCTTGGGAAACCTTATCTTGAGGCGAGCTTCTCGCTTAGATGCTTTCAGCGATTATCTCTTCCCGACTTCGCTACCGAGCTATGCCACGGGCGTGACAACTCGATCACAAGAGGTCGGTCCATCCCGGTCCTCTCGTACTAGGGACAGCTCCTCTCAAGTTTCCTGCGCCCACACCAGATAGGGACCGAACTGTCTC
>DASPUN010000020.1:0-2992 GCA_035622875.1 Candidatus Acidiferrales bacterium | reverse complement strand
AGAACTGCGGGGCAAGGGCTATTCGTATTTCAGCCCGATCGTCACCATGCGGCAGCGCTTCAATCTCGATACCTGCATTCGGCCGTGCATTTCCTTTCCTGGAAATCCGTTGAACTTCATCCGCAAGAAAGTCAGCGGAGGCTTCGAAGAGCCCTTCGTCAACGTCGTCGTGTTCCGGCAGAACACGGAAGGTCTCTATGCCGGAGTCGAGTGGACCAATCCACCAGAGCAGGTTCGTGCGGCACTTGCAACCCATCCGAAGTTCAAGCCATTCAGGGAAACTCCTGGGTCGGACCTGGCGATCTCAGTGCGCATTATCACGCGCAGAGCGGCGCACAAGATTTGCCAGGCAGCCTTTGAGTGGGCCAAGAAATACGACTACAAGTCGGTGACCATCTGCGAGAAACCAAACGTATTGCGCGAGACGTCGGGGATGATGGAAGACGAGGCCAAGGCGGTGGCCAGGAAATATCCTGGGATCGCGTTGTGGTCGACGAATATCGATGCCCAAACCATGTGGCTGACGAAGAATCCCGAGGACTACGGCGTGGTGGTGGCCTCGAACCTGTTCGGTGACGTGATTTCCGACGCGTTTGCCGGGCTGATCGGAGGGCTGGGATTCGCAGCTTCGGGCAACATCGGGGATGAAGTCGCTGTGTTCGAGCCGACGCATGGCTCGGCGCCCAAGTATGCCGGACTCGATCCGCCGATCGTCAATCCGATTGCGATGTTCCTCTCGGCTGTCATGATGCTCGACCACGTGGGCGAGTCAGACAAAGCCAGCCGCATCCGGGCGGCCATTGCTGCTGTAGTGAAGGAAGGCAAGGTGCGAACCTACGACATGATGCGCATTCCGGGCGGGGCCAAGGCGATCAGCCGGGGAGCGGCCAGCACCGTGCAAATGACCAATGCGGTACTCGGCAAACTTGAGACCGGAGCAGAACTCGCGCATGCGTTTTCGGAGCGGGAGTCGGTGTGAAACCCAATCGCGAAATGGAAGCTCTGTACGAAGAGATTCGCGAAGAGAATCTCGACGATCCGAAAGCTCTGCCGCAGAAGCTGCTGGCACTGCTCAATGGCGGCTTTGTGGAAGCGGAGCAATGCGTGTTCCTGGCGGCGCTCAAGAGGGCGAGCCCGGTGCAGCGGGCTGATTTTCCGGATCGCACGGCATATGAGTGTTTTGTGAACCAAGTCCACGTCGAGGACTACTTGGAAAATGGCGGGCTTCCTCCGCTCGAAATGGTGGGTCGCGGCATCGCGCTGGCGCGGGAACTCATGACTCGGCTTTCCCGGCTGCACGGGACGAAGCATTTCCGGGTCATTTGCGCTGCGCACGACGTCACCTGCACCGTCCGGTTTCACACCATCCGGGTGGACGAGGAATGGGTGGATAAGGAGGCCGGGGGCCCGGAGTCCGGGGCCATCGCGGTGTTCGACACGCGGGAGCTGGAATCATGAGTCAGGCACTTGAAACGAGAGCACTGTCAGGCGAAGCCGGACATTGGGGCGAGGCAATCCGGTCGGATGTTCACGTGCGAATCGAACCGCACGAGCGAGGCGGCATTGCGATTGAGCTCGAGTCGCGAGTGAAACCCTACTATGGCGACTCGATCCGGCGGCAGACCGAGGAGGTGCTGGAAGCGCTGGGGGTGCGGCACGCGCGCGTGGAAATTCACGATGAAGGCGCGCTGCCATTCGTGACTGCGGCGCGGATTGAAGCAGCCGTGAAGCGAGCCGGGCTGGGCGAAGGCACGCGTGTGCTCCCGGACCGGGTGGCCCTGCCGGAGCCGTCGCCGCGCGATCGTATGCGGCGATCGCGGCTCTACGTTCCGGGCAGCGAGCCGAAATACTTCATCAATGCAGCGCTGCATGGGGCAGACGGCGTCATCCTCGACCTCGAGGACTCCGTGCATCCGGGCGAGAAAGATGCGGCCCGGCTGCTGGTGCGCAATGCGCTGCGTGCGGTCGACCTTCTTCAGTGCGAGCGCATGGTGCGCATCAACCAGCTGCCGCTGGGGCTAGCCGACTTGGACGAGATCGTTCCGGAGTCGCCCGATCTGATTCTGATTCCGAAAGTCGAAAATCCGGGACAAGTGGTCCAGGCTAGCCAGCGCATAGCGGACATCAAAGCCGACTACGGGATCATTCGCCCCATCTGGCTCATGCCGATTCTCGAGTCCGCGCTGGGAATCGAGAACGCGTTTGCGATTGCGAAGGCGAGCGAAGAGATCGTCGCCCTGACGATTGGGCTGGAGGACTACACGGCCGACCTGGGCGTGGTGAAGACTTCGACTGGTGCAGAGTCGCTCTACGCCCGGCAGCGGGTGGTCAACGCCGCCCATGCCGCCGGGGTACAGGCGATCGATTCGGTCTTCGGCGATGTCGCCGACATGGACGGGCTGCGAGCCTGGGGTTTGGACTCGCGTGCGATGGGGTTCGAGGGAATGGGTTGTGTGCATCCACTGCAGATTGCGGTGATTCATGAGGCGTTTGCGCCGACGGAGGCGGAGATCGAGCGGGCGCGGAAGATTGTCGCCGCCTATGACGAAGCGCGGGAAAAAGGTCTGGGAGTTGTGAGCCTGGGATCAAAAATGATTGACCCTCCGGTGGTGCAGAGGGCCCTGAAGCTGATGGCTCGAGCTCGAGCAATGGGACTGACTGGTTCGGACGATTCGTTGCGGTGAAGGAGCGACCAACATCGAAATCTTACCGCAGAGAGCGCGAAGAAAGGCCGCTGAGAACGCAACGAGGAACGAGGCTTGGACAGTCGAGTTTTGAAGGTGCACGATGACTACGCTGGAAAAGGGTGACCTGACTGCGAACGCCGTTGGGCGCATGGTACCGGAAACGGTGAACGGGCGCGCGCAGGTTCCGTTCATGGGCGTGGGGAAATACCGTCCATCGGGAGTGAAAGCGGCGGCGCGCATCCGCACCGCTGCCGACTATCCCGGTAACGGCGACAAACGCGTGCCGGATCTGGAAAGTGCGCTGC
>DASPUN010000019.1:0-78303 GCA_035622875.1 Candidatus Acidiferrales bacterium | reverse complement strand
ATCGTACCGAAACGTTTTCTCACCGAGATTGGCGATGCGCCGATGCATTTCGAGGTCGATCCCATCAAAATTGTGAAGTCTTGCGGCGAGATCGAATATCTTCTGAACCAAAGCCGGGTCGATCTTCATCGGTTGGGGATTCGCATCGTCACTGAGCTGGCGAATATCGTAGGTGCCGGCGCCCGAGTCACTGACCTTGATCTCGACGAATTCCGGGTAGCTGGTCTTGAAGACTTTCCGGAAAGTGATCGTCGTGCCGCTGGCCGGAGCGGCAGCAGCCAGCGGGCAGCAGGCAAGCGCCAGGAAGGCAAATGCGAGGAGCCGGCGGACAAAGATCACGGTTCATCGCCCCCGCGAGATGGAAGCGCCTGAAGCGCGAGCTCCGGCAGTCGCGGCCGCAACCTGCCACCGGCCGGAGGCAGCGGTCATGCGCTCGCGCGCGCGCTCGGCCTGCGCGTGGCAGAGCGCGACGGCAAGGGCGTCGGCTGCGTCGGCTGGTTGCGGCGCATCGGGCAGGTCGAGAAGCGACCGCACCATTTGTTGAATCTGTTGCTTTGACGCTCCGCCAAATCCTGCGACGCTGGCTTTTACCTCTCTTGGCGAGTAGCTGTGCGCCGGAATCTGTGCCTGCGCCGCTGCGAGCAACACGACGCCGCGCATTTCCGCGAGCTTGAGAGCCGTCCGGATGTTCAGGGCCGCAAAAACGGATTCGACGGCGACGGCGTCGGGCGAGAACTGCTCGACGAGACCGGAAATCAGAAAATGAATTTCGCGGAGGCGGACGGCGAAGGTGACGCGGTCGGGTAGCCGAAGCGCGCCGAAGCGCATCGGGCGCGCCGAAGACCCGTCGATTTCAATCACGCCGTATCCAGTCGCGCCGCCAACGGACGGGTCGACGCCCAGAATGCGCAGCTTGCGCGGCTTCGTGTCCAAATTTGCCGGGCGGACGGGCATCTTAGCGGACACAAGTGTACGTGCGCGGCGGAAGCGGAGGAAAGGGTTTTTTCGCAGATGTGCGGCGCCGGGAACGGCTATCCGGCCACAGCAGCCTGTATTTCTTTTTCGTCGATGTCGAAGTTCGCGTAGACGTGCTGCACATCGTCGTGATCTTCGAGCGATTCGACGAGCCGTAGCATCTGCTGCGCCTGCTGGCCGCTGAGCTTGACATAGTTCTGCGGAAGCCACGCGACTTCCGCCGAAGCGGGCTTGATGTTCGCGGCGGCAAGAGCCTCGCGAACTTTTTCCATCGATTCGGACGGCGTAATCACTTCCCAGGTGGAGCCGTCGTCTTTCAGATCCTCAGCGCCGGCATCGAGGACAATGCCCATCATCTTGTCTTCGTCCGCCTGATCTTTCGGCACGACGATGTCGCCTTTTCGGTGAAACATCCAGTTGACTGCGCCCGTTTCGGCCAGATTGCCGCCGTTTTTCGACATGAGGTGGCGAATCTCGCTGACGATGCGATTGCGGTTACTGGTGACGACCTGAATCAGCATGCCGACCCCGCCCGGACCGTAACCCTCGAAGGTTACTTCATCGAGTGTTTCGCCTTCGAGCTGCCCAGTGCCGCGCTGAATCGCGCGCTCGATATTGTCATTCGGCATGTTCTCGCCCTTGGCGGCGAGGATCGCCGTGCGGAGGCGCGGGTTGGTGTTGGGGTCACCGCCGCCGACGCGTGCGGCGATCGTCAACTCTCGAATGAGCTTGGTGAAAATCTTGCCGCGGCGAGCGTCAGTGGCCGCCTTCTTGTGCTTAATCGTGGCCCATTTCGAGTGTCCAGACATGAAACAAACCTTTAAGGGAAGTGTGGCAGGAGCGGCAATAAAGCTCTTGCCGCGATAGTTTAGCAGCAGGGTGAAATGCAGGCAAGAAGCGACTCCGGTCTAGGAGCGCGCCTTTCGCCAACCCTCTGGAGCACACCGTGTGCCCGTTGTCACAGGCGGGTAACAATCCGGGGTTATCTTACAAATGAATTTGTGCGAGCGGGTCCCATGGGCTTCCGTCGATTTCCGGCCGTTGTCTTACTCATCATCGCAGCGTCGGCATGCGCCGCAGTAGATGCGGTTGCGCAAAACGCACCGTCCGAGGCGTGCCCGCGCCCGTCCGTGGGCGCAGCCGTGCCTGAGCCGAAAGATTTGCGCAGCGAGAATGGCGTGCTAAGGGTCGACCTGACGTACCGTAGTTCGCTCGAACCGAACGGGAGCCGCCGCTACTGCTATTCATACAGGGGCGGCGGCGAGGCTCCCACGCTGCGCCTGAAGCCCGGCGACCTGCTGATTCTCCGCTTGAAGAACGACGTGAACCTACCTTCAAGCGCCAAGTATAAAATGTTCGCAATGCGCTCGATGCCGGGGGGATGCGCCGGCGCGCAGATGAACGCCGCAGCCACCAACATTCATTTCCACGGACTTGACGTGCCGCCGGTCTGCCACGAGGACGACGTGCTGAACACGCTGATCGAACCCGGCGGGCGACCGTTTGAATACCGGTTTCGGATTCCCGCGGATGAGCCGCCGGGCCTTTACTGGTATCACCCGCACGTTCACGGCCTCACGAAGACACAGGTGCTGGGCGGCGCGTCAGGAGCCCTGATCGTCGAGGGCATCGAGCGAGCAAACAAGTTACTCGCAGGCTTGCCGGAACGCGTGTTCGTGATTCGAGATGAAGATCTGGAACATCCTGACGCCGAGCCCATTCAATCGGGCAACGTTCCTCCGCCGATCGTTCTCCGCGATGCCGAAGGCGATATTTTGAACACCGGCACGGGCGGAGGAAAACCGGCGAAAGATCTGTCGATTAATTTCGTCCCGGCATCGTTCCCGGATTATGTGCCGGGCGTAATTCGAGTGAAGTCGGGGGAACGACAGTTCTGGCGGGTCTTGAATTCGTGCGCCATCACCTATCTAGATTTGCAGCTTCTAGTCAACAACGTGCCACAGCCGCTCGGCGTAGTAGCTCTCGATGGCGTTCCTATCAATGAGAACGCACGGGTGGACAACCGCATCATCTGGCAGAGCCACGTTCTGCTGCCGCCGGCTGGACGCGCGGAATTTATCGTGCGAGGACTGCCGGCGGGCCAAACCGCAAGTTTCGTGACGCGAACCGTCGACACCGGACCTGCCGGCGAGAACGATCCAACCAGGCCGCTCGCGACAGTCGTGGTCTCGCCCGATGCTCTGGAGCCACGGGCGAAGCTAACGGACTCACCTGCGCCGCCGGGCACGCCAGAGATGGTCTGGCTCGGCGACGTAACGCCCGCCAGAACTAGGAAATTGTACTTCTCCGAAAAACCTCGGAACCCAAATGACCCCAACAGCCCAACCGACTTCTACATCACGGTCGATGGGCAAGAACCGAAGCTGTTTGATCCGAAGTCGAACGTACCCGACATCGTCGTCCAACAAGGAGACGTGGAAGACTGGATGATCGAGAATCGCACGCAGGAGCTGCACGCATTTCACATCCACCAGATTCATTTCATGCTGACCGAATTCAATGGAGTGCCGTTGGATGAGCCGTTTCTGCGCGACACAATCAACGTTTCGTATTGGGACGGCAAGAGCCGCGCCTATCCAAGTGTCAAACTGCGGATGGACTTTCGCAATCCAAATGTGGTCGGAACGTTTGTCTACCATTGTCACCTCCTAGAGCACGAAGACGGCGGAATGATGGGGCTTATCCGAGTCGAGCCAAAGGGCGGCCGCAGGAGCGCGCGTTTGCAGCGAGTTCCCACGGGTAGGCCTTTGTGCGGGTCGCCCGTCCTCACAGTGTCGGGTGCGACGCACCGATCAAACGCCGAACGTTACAATTTCACTAAAGCGGTCGCGAATGGCCCACAAGAGATTGCGAAAGACAAGATCCAGGCAAATGGCAGTTTTTAACGAACGTGTCATCAGGGAATAACAACCGCAGCGTATTTCTCAGTACGCGTTTGATTCCGGAAGCCTCTGAGCACTCGGCGTGCGCCAGTGCAGGTCCCCGCGAGAGGCGAGACGGTGTCAGGCAGGAGACCCAACCACTACAAGGAGATTTCATGATCCGGAAGAATTTTCGCTGGATGGCGGCAATCCTCCTCGCGTCGAACTTGGCTTTGGCAGTTCCTAATACTGCATTGGCGGGAGGCCCGACCGGCCCTGCCGAGAGCGCCGAAACGACGACGCCCATCAAGCACGTCATCGTAATTTTCCAAGAAAATATTTCGTTCGACCATTACTTCGCCACCTACCCCTACGCCACGAATCCGGTGGGAGAGCCTCCGTTTTTCGCAAGGCCTGGCACTCCGCGCGTCAGCAATCTTCTGAGCGGCGGCTTGCTGGACCAGAATCCTAATTCGACCCAGCCGTTCCGTATGGACACGGGTGCCGCGTCAGTGACGTGCGACCAAAACCACAGTTACACGCCAGAGCAGCAAGCCACGGACCATGGTCTGATGGACAAATTTCCCGAATCCGTGGGGAGTGGGAATTCGGCGGCCTTCCCATGCAACGACTACGGCAAAGGCGGCGGTGTGACGATGGGCTATTTCGACGGGAATACCGTGCAGGCGATGTGGAATTACGCGCAACACTTCGCGATGAGCGACAACTCCTACGGCACGATGTTCGGTCCTTCAACCGTCGGCGCGCTCAACTTGATCGCCGGAACGACTTCTCTCGCGACGCTGCAACCCTCCGCGGATGGAAGCAAGGCGGCGACGGCAAAGAATGCCAGCGGAAACATTGCCGGCCCGTCGCTGACTGGACCTGCGATCGGCGACCCGCGTCCGTTCTACGACGATTGCGTAGCGACCGACCCAACAACGAGCAAGCTGTTTACAAAGATCCGGATCAGCGTTACGGGAACGAATGTAGGCGATCTCTTGAATGCGAAGGGCATTACCTGGGGATGGTTTCAGGGTGGCTTCGCGCCCACCGGGTTCGACGTGCAGGGCCGTCCGATTTGCGGCGCGCATCATGTTGGCCTGGCCGGGGACGATGCCGTGACGACCAGCGGCGATTACATTCCTCACCACGAACCATTCGAGTATTTCTCACAGTCGACCAACCAGCACCATCTGAGACCGAGCAGTGCCCTAATGATCGGCCAGACCGACCAGGCCAAGCACCAATACGATATGGCCGATTTCTGGACGGCACTCAAGGTGGGTCGGCTCCCGGCGGTCACCTATCTGAAGGCGGGGGCTTATCAGGACGGACACCCGGGCTATTCCGATCCGATTGATGAGCAGGTTTTCGTCGCGGGCGTGGTGAACGCGATCATGGCGAGCCCGTACTGGCAAGACACGGCCATTTTCATTAGTTACGACGACTCTGACGGATGGTACGACCACGTGCTTGGCCCTGTCGTCAACCAATCGGCGGTTGCGGACGATGCGCTTGCGGGCTCAGCGGATTGCGGCTCGCCAACCGCGGTCAGCACGCAAGGCCAGTGCGGATATGGACCGCGGCTTCCGCTTCTCGTGATTTCGACCTACGCAAAGCAGAATTACGTCGATCACAAACTCACGGACCAGTCGTCTATCCTTCGCTTCATCGAGGACAACTGGAATCTCGGGCGCATCGGCGGAAATTCGTCCGACGCAAAGGCAGGCACCCTCGACGGAATGTTTAATTTCGACTCGAACCCGTTCAACAACGCGCCGCCGTTGTTCCTGGATCCGTCGACAGGCGAGATAGTGCACCCCGGGCCGTACTGAGGCAGCGAAGAGAATTCTCGCAGTCCCTCACACCAAGCAACGCCCCCCTGGCTCGTCCCGCAATCCTCCGGGACGAGCCAGTCCGTTTTTGGGCGCGTTGTGCCGAGCGTCGCCGATGTATGCTGTAGCATCGGCGAGAACGAATGAGCGCCCGGAGACGCCTGCTTGGCACGAAAGCCGCGCAGCCTTGATCTGACACAAGTCTCAGAGTGGGACGACGGCAGAATCGTCCGCAAAGAGGACTACCTCGCCGCCGAAGAGCCGCTCGAAATCCGCGTCGGGGATGAACCGCTGAGCGTCACCATGCGGACGCCGGGGCACGACCTAGAATTGTCCGCGGGATTTTTACTCACAGAGGGGCTGGTCACACGGCGCGAGCAGATTGTTTCGCTCGAGAACGTAATTGAAGACGGCGAGGCGAAACGCGGAAACGTGGTTCGGGCCGTGCTTGCTTCGGAATCCACGCCCGATTTCGAGAAAATGCGCCGCCACTTTTTCGCTGCGTCCAGCTGCGGCATTTGCGGCAAAGCTTCGATCGACGCGGTGAGGTCCCGTTCGCTCGAGCCGCCGAATCCGGATTTTCGTCTCGATACGGAGGTGCTCCTACGGCTGCCGGACGCTCTCCGCGCATCGCAGGCTGTTTTTGGACGCACCGGAGGACTTCACGCGGCGGCGCTATTCGAGGCGAGGGGTGAATTGCTCGTTGTGCGAGAAGATATCGGGCGGCACAACGCCGTGGACAAAGTGATCGGATGGGCCTTGCTTGAAAACCGCGTCCCTCTTCGAGAAGCTGTGATGCTGGTCAGCGGGCGGGGTGGATTCGAAATTGTGCAGAAGGCGATCGTTGCGGGACTGCCGATTGTCGCGTCGGTATCGGCGCCGTCAAGCCTCGCAGTGCAGCTCGCGCGCGAGCTGCGGCTCACGCTGATCGGATTCCTGCGGGGACAGCGGTTCGTGATCTACGCGGGCGAAGAGCGAATCATGCAATCGTAAGCACCCCCGCGCTGCCGAAATAATCTAGCGCGCGGCTTTCCCCATTTTCTTCGGCGGCGCGCCGGGCTGACCGTTCCCGATCATCCTCGTGAAGGCATCGAGCAGCTCACGATTCCACCAGCCGCGCCCGCATTCTTCGTGCATGATTTTCAGCGCAATTTCAGTCGGGGAAGCCGTGCGGTACGGCCGGTCGGTAGTCAGCGCGTCATAAACATCGGCGAGCTGCAGGATTGCTGCGGTCACGGGTATCTGCGGGCCGCGGAGGCCATCGGGGTAGCCCGAGCCGTCGTGGCGCTCGTGATGATGCCGGATGATCGGCAGGACCAAGCGAAAAGTCCTGAGCGGTGCGCAAATGCGCTCGCCGACCACGGGATGCTTCCGCATAATCTCCGTTTCTTCTGCCGAAAGCGGACCCGGTTTCAGCAGGATCGCGTCCGGCACGGCGACTTTGCCGATGTCGTGAACGATGCCGGCCCAGCGCAGCGCCTTGATTTCTTCCTCTGGGAGACCCTGAATTTCGCCGAGGCACGCGGACATTTGCGCGAGCCGCTCGCAGTGGCCGCGTGTATACGGATCGCGCGCCTCGATGCTCTCGGCGAGACTGAAGAGCACAACCTCGGCATTTTCGAGCTCATCGGTAAACTGCTTCAGGCGCAGCAGGGAGCGCGTGCGCGCAAGCAGCTCATTGAAATCGATAGGCTTGCTGAGAAAATCGTCGGCGCCAGCGTTGATGCCCTGGATGCGGTCTTCAGTGGCGCTCAGGCCTGTAATCAATACAACCGGAGTGAGGCGGGTTTGTGGCGTCGCCTTGATGCGGCGACACACCTCGAAGCCGTCCATTCCGGGCATGAGGATGTCGAGCAAGACGAGGTCGGGACAAAACGAAGCGCAGTGCGCGAGCGCAGTGGCACCGTCGCGGACTTCGGTGACTTCGAAGCCTTCGCGGCGCAGCAGAGTCGCCAGCGCCAGCCGCGCAGCCGATTCGTCGTCGACGATAAGAATTTTTCCGGGCATCGTTTTGCATTCGCCGGTCCCAGCGTCCGCCGGTAGCGCCATACTTCGGTGATGACCAACGAAGGCGTATGGTTCGTCGGCGGCCAACGGCGCTTGATCTTCGCGGCGAGGGCAAACAAATGTATCCTGTCCGGTCCGCCGGAACAACCCGGAATCGCAACGATGGGATTTGAAGCAGAGCGGCGGGCAGAAAAAGGATCGCGCGGCACATCATGAAGAGAACGCTGACGCCCGAATCTCTGCACGAGATCTCGACGCGGCTCGAACAAGCGCACAAGGCGCTGCTGCGCCGCTACCCTGGTCCGCCCGGCGGCCGCCAGCCTGTTCACGTGGTGTACGGCGGCGCGCACTTATTTCGATCGGGCACGGCTCGCAAGTTCGGAGAGCTTGCGATGAAATCGCTCGACGACTACGCGCCTGACTTCGCCGCATTCGCCAAGGCAATCGGCCTGTCCGGCGCAAGCAGTTTGCCCGACGCCTCCGATGCCGTCGCATCTATCGCAAAGTCGATCGAATCCGATCCGGATCGTGCGCAGCGCGAAAATCCGCCGGCGTGGTCCGCACACACGGTTTATCGGCGGATTCGCGAAAAGCTGCGGCGCGAGCCGGTCGAGGATCTGCGGATCGATTTCGAGGACGGATACGGCAATCGCCCCGATGACGAAGAGGATGGGCACGCTGCGGCGGCCGCGGCCGAGGTGAGCGGAGGCCAGAACTCGGGAGAACTGCCTCCGTTTATCGGCATACGCATCAAGCCGCTCAATGAAGAACTGCGCGAACGGAGCGTTCGCACGCTGGATATTTTTCTGACGGAGCTGGCGGAGAAGTCACGCGGCGAATTGCCGAAGATTTTCTACATCACTCTGCCAAAAGTTGCGCTGCCTGACGAAGTCGCCGTGCTTGCCGACCTGTGTTCGCGCCTTGAGCCGATGCTCGATTTCGAGCCAGGCGCGCTGCGGATCGAGCTGATGGTCGAAACGCCGCACGCCATTTTGAACGAACGCGGCGAAGCGAATCTGCTGGCGCTGATCAGTGCCGCGCGAGGGCGATGCGTCGCGGTTCATTTTGGGCCATACGATTACACCGCATCCCTGCATATCGCGGCTACGCATCAGCCGATCGGGCATTTTGCGTCTGATTTTGCTCGCGGAATGATGCAGGTGGCACTCGCCGGCACCGGCATTCGAATCGCCGATGGTCCAACCAACATCATGCCGATTCCTCCCCATCGAGCTGCCAAAGACGGCAGTGGCCTCAGCGCGGTCCAGCTCGAAGATAACCGCGTGGCAGTTCATAGCGGATGGAAGATTCATTTCGACAACGTTTGCCGCGCGCTCGAGAACGGCTACTACCAGGGATGGGACTTGCATCCGGCGCAGCTTCCTGCGCGCTACGCGGCCGTCTACTCCTTTTTTCTCGAAAACCTCGATTCGTCCGCCACGCGGTTGCGCAACTTCATCGAAAAAGCGGCGCAGGCCACTCGCGTGGGACAGGTGTTCGACGATGTCGCGATGGCGCAGGGTTTGCTCAACTACTTCCTGCAGGCGATCAACTGCGGCGCACTCGCGACTGAAGAAGTGGAGAGACTCACAACTCTGTCGGCGGCGGAACTTCGAAGCGGTTCGTTCTTGAAGATTTTGGCAAAGCGGCAGGAGTAGTCGAAGTCCCTCAGGTATTTGGGTTCTTGTCAAACTACGGATTACGACTTCGTTGCCGCATGACAAAGAGCAGCGGCAGGACGCACAGGCAGATCGTTCCCATCACGCGAAAGTTGTCGACGAAAGACAGCATCATTGCCTGACGCTGCAACTGTTGATAGACCAGCGCGTGCGCGCCGAAGACGGCGCGAGCGGCGTCTTCTCCGCGCGTCGCCAGCATGTCCGTCAAGTGGCGCACCACCGACTGATAAAGCGGATTTCCCGCCTGCATCTTGCCCGCGAGAACATTCTGGTGAAACTGAGCTCGACGATCGAGCATCGTCGTCACAAAGGAGATGCCGGTGCTGGCGCCGATGTTGCGCGCGAGGTTGATCAACCCCGACGCGTTGTTCATTTTCCCGCGAGGCACGAAATAGAATGCCATCACGTTGATCGGCACGAACAAGAATGCCGTGCCAACACGCGAAATAATCCAATCGCCAATGGGCGATCGCGAGCTGGCTTCGAGACTCAGGTGCGACAACTGAAATAGACCCGTTGCCATCACGCAGAGCCCTCCGGCGACGATCCATCGCGGCGGGAATCTGTCCAGCAGCGCTCCCACGAGGGGCAAAGTTGCGAGCAGCAGCAGTCCGCCGGGCAACAACACGATGCCGCTTTCCATCGCCGTGTAGCCCATGAGCGTCTGGAGCCAAATCGGCAGTAAAAGTGTCGTGCCATAGAGCACAACACCCAGCGTGTACATCATGAAAGTCGAAATGGCGAAATTGCGGTCTTTGAATAAGTGCAAATCGACAACCGGATCTTTCGCGGTCAGCTCACGGATGACCAGGGCGACAAGCGAAGTGACGCAAACGACCGTCGCCCAGGTGATGAACGTTGAACCGAACCAGTCGTCCCGCTCGCCTTTGTCGAGTACGACCTGCAGGAATCCGAGACCGACACCCAGCAGCCCGAGACCAAGAAAATCAATACGGAGACCCTGCTTGAACGTCTTGCGCACGATGTGCGCGGGATCGAAAATGAGAAGCGAGATCATCACGACAGAGATGATTCCGACGGGCACATTCAGCAGGAAGATCCAGCGCCACGAATAATTGTCCGTGATCCATCCGCCGAGTGTGGGTCCGAGCGTGGGCGCGACGACCACCCCCATTCCATAAATCGCCATCGCCATGCCCTGTTTCGACCGCGGAAAGCTGTCGACAAGAATGGCCTGCGAAATCGGCTGCATTCCTCCGCCACCCGCGCCCTGAATCACTCGAAAAAAAACGAGCGTGCTCAAGGACGGCGCCATCCCGCAAAGAAACGAGCTGACCGTGAAAATCGCCACGCACGCGAGAAAGAACCGCTTGCGGCCGAAGAGCGTAGAAAACCATCCCGTCAGCGGCAACACAATCGCGTTGGAAACGAGGTAGGACGTGAGGACCCAAGTGCTTTCGTCCACGCCCGCCGACAGGTTGCCGGCGATATGAGGAAGCGAGACGTTGGCAACGCTCGTGTCGAGCACTTCCATGAACGTCGCCGAAATCACGGTCGCAGCGATGAGCCACGGATTCACCTGCGGCATCGGCCGGACGTACTCCGCAGTCGCACTCATCGATCTAGCAGGCGCAATCGATCAATTGCGCCTCGTTTCTCCGATTGGCAAATTACGCTGAAATTCGATTCCAGAGAGAACAAACCTGCGTGAGTCAGAAAATCGTGCGGCATCTCCCCGGCGCAAGAATACACCGGCGGCAGGGATCGCTCAAATGGAAGAAAGGTTAGTTGCGGGCTGCCGGGCCCGTGAGCTGCACGAGTGGCTCCGATGGAGCCGAGGGACCCGGTTCGAGGGTCTGCGGCGCGCGCCACGCGTCCATCGCCGCGATCTGATGGACGCAAGAGATTGTGCAGTGCGATGCGCAGCCTTTCCTCGTGAAAAACTCTCGGCGCCGCTGCGCCTCTGTGTACTTTTCGAGCGGAATGCCCGGATAGCCGCGCTGCTGCGAGCAATAGTGCACCAGGCCATCCTCGCAGACGTAGAGATAGCGCGATCCGGCGCGGCAGCGCCAGTCGTTTGCGCGGCCGGCGGCGATGTTGTGCTGGAATCCGTTCACGCGCGTGAACGAGCGCTTTCCAAGCGACATGATCTCTTCGAAAATTTCGCGTTCGCGTGTGCCGAGCGGCTGCATCTGGCCATTGCCGTCATGGATGATTCCGACGGTCGATGTGAAGCCTAATTGTTGCGCGCGGTGCGCGACGGAGAGCGCGTCTTCCGGATTGCGGACGCCGCTGCCAAGCACGGAATTGATATTCACTTGAAATTCCGCGTGTTCGGCCAAAAGCGCAAGCTTCTGGTCGAGCACCTTGAGGCTTTTTTTCGAGACTTCGTCCGGCTGTACGTTGTCGATGCTGATCTGCAGATATTCGAGACCTGCCCGATTCAGCCGCTCGATACGCTCGGCGACGAGCAGATAGCCGTTGGTGATGAGGCCGGCCATGATGCCATTTTTGCGGATGCGGGCGATGATCGCGTCGAGATCGGGATGCAGCAGGGGTTCACCGCCGCTGATGGTAATGATCGCAGTGCCGAGAGCGCCGAGGCGATCGATCCGGCGGAACATCTCGTCGGTCGGTACCGGCTTTGAAAAATCATCGAACTCGTTACAGTAGGTGCAGGAAAGATTGCAGCGGCGTACCGGGATGAGATGAACCAGCAGCGGATGGCGGGTCGAGGCAAGCCCCTTCACAAGCATGCGTGCTTCCCGCAGTTTGCGGTGCGCTGCGCGTAGTTTTCGCCGAATTTTGCGCCGCAATGTCATCGAGCCGAGCCGCGTCGCCGCAGCCTCGAGGTCAGTATTATGCCACACCGACCGGGGTGTGCCCGCTCCGCGCACACACGGCGTTCCACTTCGAGGCGCATCCGCCCAAGGGGCTCGGAAGAAAAAGGTCGATTCCTTGGCGGCCCACTCCTGCTAGAATTTTGTTTTCCGTTTGGTTTAGACTACGGCCTGCATTTGCAGCCGCTCCGTAGGTCGAGCGTTTGCGGGCACATTCACGCGCAGAAATCTTGTATTGCGCCCACGGGGTGAATCTGATGGCTGATCCTGTAGCGGAAAAAGTGATCGCGACACTCGCGTCCGTAAAGCGCATTCCAGCCGAGTCGATCACGCTCGAGACCAACCTGCAGGAAATGGGCATCGATTCGCTCGACGTCTTCAGCCTCCTCTTCGAGCTCGAAAACGCCTTCAAAATCTCCATCCCCGACGACGAAGTCCGTTCAATCAAGACGGTGAACGACATCGTCGAGGGCGTCAAAAAGCTGATCGCCGCTGCTCCGCCCGACGCTTCGGTGGGTTCGGCCAGCCCGGCGAACTGATGGCGCGCCGCATCGTCATCACAGGTCTCGGAATCGTTTCAGCGCTGGGTCTCGACGTCGCCGAGAACTGGAAGGCGCTGTGCGAAGGCCGCTCCGGAATCGCGCCGCTACAGGGCGTCGATGGCTCCCGCGTGGGATTGAGAATCCAAAATGCCGCGCAGGTCCGCGGCTTCGACCCGCTGAAACATTTCGAAGGAGGCAAGGACGCGCAGCTCGACCGGTTTGCGCAATTTTCCGTGGTCGCGGCGCGTGATGCATTGCGCGATTCCGGAATCGCGCTGACACCGGAACTGCGCGAGAACTGCGCGATCGTGTGCGGTTCGGCGGTCGGCGGGCAATCCGCGATCGAAGCGGGATTCGAGGATCTGTGGGTCAATGGGCGCGGGCGCGTTCACCCCCTCACGATTCCGAAAACGATGGCGAACGCCGGCGCGAGTCACATCGCGATGGATTTGGGCTTGAGCGGCCCGGCTTACACCATCTCGACGGCGTGCTCTTCCGCGAACCACGCGATGGGGCAGGCGTTTCGTTTGATCCGCGATGGTCTTGCGGAGCTCGCAGTCACTGGCGGCGCCGAAGCATTCTTTACGGTCGGCATGTTGAAGGCGTGGGAGGCGATGCGCGTGATTTCGCCCGATACTTGCCGTCCTTTCAGCAGGGATCGCAAGGGAATGATTTTGGGTGAAGGCGGCGCGATGCTGATCTTCGAGCCGCTCGAGACCGCCAAGGCGCGCGGCGCAAGAATCTACGCCGAGATCTGCGGCTTCGGGATGACGGCGGATGCGCACCACTTAACGCAGCCGACCGTCGAAGGCCCGGCGCGCGCGATGAGCGCCGCTCTGCGAGAAGCCGGCCTTTCACCCGACGAAATCGGCTACATCAACGCGCACGGCACGGGGACTCCCGGGAACGATCCAGTGGAATCGCGGGCGATCCGCAAGGTCTTCGGCGCGCATGCCGACAAGATCGGCGTCAGCTCGACGAAATCAATGCACGGTCACGCCCTGGGCGCGGCCGGCGCACTTGAAGCCATCGCCACAGTGCTTGCACTTCGCAACGGTATCCTGCCGCCGACCGCAAATTTCACCGAGCGCGACCCTGAATGCGACCTCGATTACATTCCCAACCAGGCGCGCAAAGCGCAGGTTGGAGCCGCACTCTCGAATTCTTTCGCATTCGGCGGTCTCAACGCCGTCGTCGCCTTCCGCGCTGCTTCGCGCTAATCCACGCACGGAAACAGTCGGTTTCTGAAGGAACCGCGGGCCGGTCTCGGAGGAAACTAGAACAGGCGGGAAACTAGCGGAAGGATCATTTGCCAGCCCTGTGGGACGATTTCCCAGTGGCGGGTCAGCTCGTCCGAGCAGGATAGCGTGATCATGATGCCGAGCCAGAAGAATCCCGCGAGGATCACGATGCGCGTCAGGCCTGTGGCGTACTTCACGTGCATGAAGAAGAGGACCACGAGCGACATTTTGACCACTGCGATCGTGAGCGCGGCAACCGTGTTCCAGCGCCCGAGGTCAATGTAGGCGACCCACGTGGTGAGCGCCGTGCCCACCATCAGCGCCAGGAACACCAACATGTACGTACTGATTGGCACAACGTGCGGCGCGTTCGAATCGTGTGCTGCGTGTCCAGACATCTGCAATCAGCTCCCCGGGTAGCGCCCGCCGATCAGATAGAGCAACGGGAACAGGAAAATCCAAACGATATCGACGAAGTGCCAGTAAAGCCCGCTGATCTCGAGCGGCGCGTAATATTGCGACGAAAACTTGTTTCGTGCAGTCATGATCACGAGCACTGTGAGAATGCCCAGTCCGACAACCATGTGCAAGGCGTGCAGTCCGGTCATGAAAAAGTAGAAGCACATGAACATCTTCACGCCGGGCGTATGCGTTCCGCCATCGAGCCAACTCACCCCGGGAATCAGGCCCTCCACGTAATCACGATACCATTCGTAACGCAGCTTGATCGCGATGAAGGCCGCGCCAAGAATCATGGTGAGGATCAGCCAAAATATGATTTGCCCCTTGGATTTGCCGACCTGAGCTGTACGGATCGCCAGCGCCATCGTCAAGCTGCTGAAAATGAGGACGGCCGTGTTCGTGGCGCCGAATTTGACGATCAGCTCGTGGCTGCCCTGGATAAACGAGTGCAGATGCAGCGAGCGGTAGATGATGTACGACGTAAACATCCCGCCAAAGAACAGGATTTCGGTGACCAGGAAGACCCACATCCCGAGCGTCCCCGCTTCGCGTTGCTGCGCGACAGTCTCGAACTGATGCGCGAAGCCTGGCGGATGCGCGCTGTGGGCTGCCATCTCAGACACGGGCCACCCCCGGAGCGTCGGGGTAAGCGTGTGCGTCGGCAACTGGGTAGTTGTAGGCGTCTTCGGTGACGATCGGTATCTCCGCGAAATTTTCGGTAGGCGGCGGGGAGGGAATAGTCCACTCCAATCCCTTCGCTTTCCACGGATTCGAGCTGGCCACCGGCCCGTAGCGCATCGACCAGATCAGATAAACCAGTGGAATCACGTAGCCGATGCCCAAGATCGACGCGCCCGCCGAAGACAGCACGTTGAGCACCTGAAATTCCGCCGGATAGACCGCATAGCGGCGCGGCATCCCCAAATAGCCGAGCATGAACTGCGGGAAGAACGTCAGGTTGAAGCCGACAAAGATGATGGCTGCCGCGATGCGCGCCCAGATGTCAGGATAAAGACGCCCGGTAATCTTTGGCCACCAGTAATGGATTCCGCCAAGATAGGCCATCACCGCACCACCCACCATCACGTAGTGGAAGTGCGCCACGATGAAGTACGTGCCGTTAAGGTGCACGTCTGTGGCAAGCGAGGCAAGGAAAAGTCCGGTGAGGCCGCCGATTGTGAACAGACCGATAAAACCGAGCGCGTAGAGCATCGGCGCCTCGTAGGAGACCGAGCCTCGGTAGAGCGTCGCCGTCCAGTTGAAAACTTTCACGGCCGAAGGAATCGCGACCAGATAGCTCAGGACGGAGAAAACCAGGCCGGCGTAAATCGACTGACCGGTCACGAACATGTGGTGGCCCCAGACCACGAAGCTGATCACGGCGATCGACAAGCTCGAAAAGGCAACAAAGCTGTAGCCGAAGATTTTCTTGCGCGCAAAAGCCGTTACTAGCTCACTGATGACGCCCATGCCCGGAAGAATCATGATGTATACGGCGGGATGTGAATAGAACCAGAACAAATGCTGGAAAAGCAGCGGATCGCCACCAACAGCTGGATCGAAGATGCCGACGTGCAAAATCCGTTCAAGCCCTAACAAGAAAATTGTGATCGCAATAACCGGCGTGCCAAGAACGAAGATCAAGCTCGTCGCGTACATGCCCCAGATAAAAAGAGGCAGGCGAAACCAGGTCATGCCCGGCGCACGCATCTTGTGGATGGTAACGATGAAATTCAGGCCTGTCAGAATCGAAGAAAAACCGGCGATAAAAATGCCGAGCGCCACGACGGCGACGTTGGTGTGCGAATATGCAGCGCTATAGGGAGGATAGAAGGTCCATCCGGTGTCCACGCCGCCCGCAAGCGTGCCAAAGACCGCTAGGCTAGCGCCAATCATGAAGACATACCAGCTCATGAGATTCAGCTTGGGAAACGCGACATCGCGGGCCCCTATCATTAAGGGGATCAAGAAATTTCCAAGCGTCGCCGGAATGGATGGGATCAGAAAGAAGAAAACCATCATGATCCCGTGGGTTGTGAACATCTTATTGTAGGTTTCCGGCTCGAACAGCGCTCCCTGAGGCTCGATCAGATGCATCCGCACCATCACAGCCGCCACCCCACCCACCAAAAACATGAACGTGATCGCAGCGAGATACAGCAGTCCGATGCGCTTATGATCGAGGGTGAGAAGCCACGACCGGATACCGTAACTCGCGTTCAGATAATTGACGCCCGGCTCGGCCGGGGCATCGTGGAGATCTGCAGTGGCCGTACTCATTTGCCGTTCCTTTCTTGCGAACTCAACGATTTCACGTAAGCGATCAGGCGAACCATTTGCTCCGAGTCAACCTGCCCCTGGTAGGTGGGCATGATCGACTTGTAGTTAGGCAAGTGGACCGAGGTGGGCACCCAGATCGCCTGGCTAATCAGGGACTCGTCCACAATGCGGGTTTCTCCATTCGCCATCTTCTCCGGCTTGCCATACACGCCCGCAAGCGACGGCGCCTGCGCTCCTGCCTCGCCGGTGTG
This sequence comes from Candidatus Acidiferrales bacterium, assembly GCA_035622875.1. GTDB lineage: Bacteria > Acidobacteriota > Terriglobia > Acidiferrales > UBA7541 > Palsa-295. The sequence continues at coordinate 61,345 of DASPUN010000019.1, read as the reverse complement.
GCAGCTATCGCATCCAAATTGAGTGAAGAGGCGCTCGCCCTGCTGCGCCAAGGATTCCGTCTTCTCGCCACCTGCAAGCCACGCTGCGTAGTCCGTCGGGGACATCACGTAGACCCAGCCGATCATTTCGGCATGGTTGGTGCCGCAGTACTGGGCGCAGAAAAGGTGGAAGGTGCCCGTCTCGGTGGCCTGAAACCAGAGGGATGTGTAGCGTCCCGGGAGCGCATCCTTTTTGACCCGAAACGCGGGAATGTAGAAATCGTGAATTACGTCCTGCGAGGTGATCGTGAGCTTGATGGGCACGCCCACAGGAACGTGGAGCTCGTTGATTTCGCGCGGTCCCTCAGAATGCTGCAGGTGCCACATCCATTGCTTTCCGATGACGAAGATTTCTGTCGAAGATGCAGGAGGACGGGCGTTCTGGACGTAAAGAGCAGCCGACCAAACGAATAGGACCGCACAGATCAGCGAGGGGATGATCGTCCATGTGAGCTCGACAGCCAGAGGCGTATGCGTTTCCGCTGACTTTTCGCCATCCGATCGACGGCGGTACTTGATCATGAAAACGAAGATGATCGAGAAAATCAGTACAGTGAAAAATGCCGTAATGCCCGAAAGAACGAGGTAGAGCCTGTCCACGCCTCGAGCAATCGAAGAAGCTGCAGCAGGCTGAATCGGAATCATCGCCGCGAGAGAACCAACGCCAGATTGTATGAGACCCATCATCAAAGTTCCGTTGCAATCCTTTACAGACGATCGATCCTGAGACTACTTCATGCTCTCTTCCCTTGCAGCTCATAATGCTCGCCGCGAAATAGCAGGATCAGGAAGATCCCACCGATCAAGACCGTTACAAGGCCGCCTAGCTGAATCACGCGCGAAATCAGCAATCCGTATTTCCCAGTGTGCGGATCGTAGTGGTAGCAGAAAAGCAGAACCTGATCGACTGGCGAGCCAATCTTACCTTCCGACGCTTCCACAAGCCCGAGCCTCATGTCGCGCTCCGGGTACGTGACACCGTAGAAGTAGCGCGAGATTTTCCCCTCGGGCGTCAGCAGCATGATTCCGCTGGCGTGCGCGTATTGCTTCGAATCCGGATCGTAGGCGTAACGGAAACCGACCGCCGCAGCAAGCTGCTTGATTTGGGACTCTTCGCCCGTCAGGAAATGCCAACCCGCCGCTGAACCCGGCCTGTTGTACATCCCGAGGTAAACCGCCTGCTTGGCTTCGGCAAGGGGCGGTTGGTCCGTCGAATCGATGCTGACCGTCACGACGTAGAAATCCCTGCCGATGGTCATCGGAATCTGCTCAAGACTGCGGTCGAGGCCGTTGAGCACCTGTGTGCAGAGCATCGGGCAGTTGTAGTAGACGAGCGTAAGGATCACCGGCTTGCTACCGAAGTATTGTCCGAGCGCAACGGACTTACCGTGCTCGTCGCGGAACATGAGATCGAGGGGAATCGAGCTGTTCAGCTTCTGATCGATGCCGACTTCCTTGAGAAGCTCGGGGCGCACGCCGACATTCTGGGTTGGGTCCGTGAACTGAGCCACAGCTGGACGAGGATGCGCGAGAAACACGCACGCCGTCGCTGCTGCTAGCGACCAGACGCCCATCGAATTTGATCGTTTCAGCATTCGCTTATTTCTCGGTCTCGCCTTCGCTTGCCACCGTTTCCCTCGGCTCGGTCAAGTAACCGCACTGGCCCTGCACGTCGGTATCGCCCGCGACGGTTGCCGACGCTACGGTCGGCGCACCCGCAGGAGCTTCGTTCGCCGGGCGCGTGGGCAATCCGTGCACGAGGACGAGGTCCATCGCTCGATCAACCGGAATGTGTGCCACACCAGCTTCCTTGCTCACCCAGCCGTATGAATTGACAGCCTTCTGTTCGGCCGCGCAGTAGTCCTCAAGTTCCTGGTGCGGGTGGACCTGCAGTAGCGGGGCGGGCGGCATGACGCGCTCGCCTTCTTTGACGAGTGGCGAAGACGTCGCGCCGAGCGGTTCCGCCTTTTTCAAATAGTCGAATGTCCACTTCATGGCGACCATGGTTACAGCCAAAACCACGGCCATCCAAAAAGCAAATTGGAGAAGTGCGTGGACATTCGCGTCGCGCACTTCGTAACCGGGGCCGCGGTCGACCGGAGTGTTTGCTCCGTGCGATTCCTTAGTCACCATGCTGATGCTCCAAAATCCCTTCAAATCTCGGATCGTGCAGCGGAAGCAGCGGAAGCTTCTTCAGCTGTCCATAAAACGCCGCCAGCCAAATCCCGCCGAGTCCAATCACGGCGAAAACGTCGAGCAGCCTGAAGGCGGCGGTCTTGTGCTCGTTTTCAAACGCCGGGACTACGAGCCAATACACGTCGACGAGCGTGACAACGAGCATCCATCCTGCAACGAGCGCCAGGCGCGATAGCTTTCTCTTGAATCTCCGCTGCAGCAAGATGAAGAACGGAAGGAAGAAATGGAAAAGCAGCAGCACCACGGCGACTCCGCGCCAGCTCCCGAAGGCGCGCACAAGGTACCACGGAATTTCATCCTTCAAGTTGCCGGCCCAGATGATCAAGAACTGCGAGAAGGACATGTAGGTCCACAGCAGCGTGAATGCGAGAACCAAATTCCCAAGGTCGTTGTAGTCCTTTGGCGGCACGCAATCCTTCAGCGGCGGCCGGCCGGAAAGCGTTCGCAAGACGAAAATCGAAAACGCGAGGCCTGCGAGCGCCATGATCACCATGAACACCATGCCGTAGATCGTAGACGACCAGTACGGTTCAAGCGACATGACCCAATCGACCGCGGCGGCACTGACAGAGAGGCCCCAAATAACCAAGCCAATGCCGGAAAGCGCTCCCATGTGATCCTTCATGCGCAAATCGGCAGTGCGATCTTGTTCGGCGGACCACTTGTTCAGCAGATGCGCGATGATCACCCAAATCGCAAAGTAGATGACGGTGCGCGTGATGAAAAATCCGTGCTGCAGATAGGCGCGCTTGAAATTATCGACCGGATCGTCCGGTATCACTCCGGGTTGCATCCATGGGTAGAGGCGTGACATTCCGACCAAAATCGGAATCACCAGCGCGGCCATCAGCCACAGCGTGCGCGAACCCGCTTCGAGAATCCGACGGATGGGGAGGCCCCACGTGCCGCCGGTCAAATGGTGCAGCATCAAAATCGCCAGACAACCGAGCGCGACCGCGACGACGTAGACATAAGCGAATAGATACGACTGGAAGAAATGCGTCCATCCGAGGGATCCGGCCCTGTGCGAGTCGATGACGCCAAAGACAACGAGCAGAATGGCGCCAAGCACGCCGAGGCTCAGAGAGCGCTTCTGCGCTCGATCGATTTGCGTCACTTTTGCGTCCGACGAATTCATTGCGATTGCCCCGTTGATTGTCCCGCCGAGCCCTGCGCCGACGCTCGATTTAAGCTTTGACGCTCGGTTGCGGGCACGTCGTCAATCTTGGCGTTCTGGCTCAGTTGCAGAACGCGAATATATGCCGCGATTCTCCAGCGGTCGGCTGGCTCGATGCGCGCCGCATAGCTGTACATCGCGCCAAATCCGTTGGTAATCACTTCGTAGAAATGGCCGACTGGTGCTTCCCGCAGGCGCTGAATGTGATACGAAGGCGGCTGCGGGAATCCGCGCTGAACGATCATGCCGCGGCCGCTGCCGGTGTAATCGTGGCACGGCGTGCAGTAAATGTCGTACCGCTCGCGCCCGCGCTCTAGATCGGCGCGCGTGATAGGAAACGGGAATTTGTCGACTACCACGCCATTCTCGCGCCCGGTGTAAAACAACTCGTCCACACGCAGTTGGCCGCGGGCTACAGTACCAGGAACGGGCTGGCGCTCGGAGCGGCCATCGGCGAAGAAGTCCGTCTTCGCGTAAGGCAAGTATTTCGGCTGAAGGTGCATGTCGAGACGGCAGCCGAAGAGCAGCATCGCAACGGCACCTAGACACACCAGTCGCGCACCGCGAGAAAAGCTGCGCTGCGTCGCTGAGCTTCCGCCGAACTCAGTCCTCGACTTCATACACACCATGCGGGTGCAAACCTTCCAAGAAAGCTTTCGTTTGCGCCAGATCGAATTTCTTGTCCCGCGCTTTGACGCACAGGAAAAAGCGGTCCGTGGAAGCAAGTACGAACCGCTCGACGTTGAACGTCGGATGGTACGGTGTCGGCAGGCCGTTGAGCGCGAGCATGCCGAACACGGCTGTCAGCGCGGCTCCCAAAATCGTCAGCTCAAACGTGATGGGAATCCACATCGGCCAGCTGTTGAACGGCTTCCCGCCGATATTCCACGGATAGCTGATGACGTTGGCGTACCAGCACATCCCGAAACCCGTGCAGCCTCCCGCCAATCCGCCGAAGAAAACCAAAACTGGAAGCGCGGTCCAATCGAAGCCCACAGCCTCGGCAAGACCCTCGACCGGAATGGGCGTGAAGGCATCGATGCGCTTGTAGCCCGCTTCGCGGGTGCGATGCACCGCTTCCAGCACCTGCTCGGGCGTCTCGAATTCGGCCATCAGTCCGTATATGCGCTTCTTCTGCATGACGCTCATTCCGTTTTCGGCTAGCCCTTAATCTCCGGGTTCGGATTGCGCACGCGCGCGAGATAGGTCGTGCGCGGGCGCGTGTTCAAATCCTCAAGCAGACCGTAATTGCGCGACTGCGTCTTGAGCTTTGAGACGCGGCTCGCGGGATCGTTCACATTGCCGAAAACGATCGCTTCGGCCGGGCATGCGCCCTGGCACGCCGTGACGATTTCGCCGTCCCGCACCGTCCGATTTTGGATTTCAGACTGAATTTTGGCTTCGTTGATGCGCTGCACGCAGTAAGTGCACTTCTCCATGACTCCGCGGCTGCGGACGGTCACGTTCGGATTGCGCACGCCGTAGAGGCTCGGCGTATTCAAATCGGAAAAGAGGAAGAAATTGAACCGGCGAACTTTGTACGGGCAGTTGTTCGAACAATACCGCGTGCCGACGCATCGGTTATACACCATGTCGTTCAAGCCCTCAGAGCTGTGGGTGGTGGCGCCGACCGGGCAGACGTATTCGCACGGCGCGTTTTCGCACTGCTGGCAGGGCATCGGCTCGTAATACATCTCGGGATTGTCGAGACTGCCCCGGAAATAAGTGTCGATGCGAATCCAGTGCATGGCGCGGCCGCGAGTCACCTGGTCTTTGCCGACGACGGCGATGTTGTTCTCCGACTGGCAGGCGACCACGCAGGCGTTGCATCCGATGCAGCGATTCAAATCGATGGACATGCCCCAGGCGTAACCGTCGTAAGGATGCTTGGCATAAATCGAGATGTCTTTTTCCAGTTCCGAATCGCGCGCGAAATTGGGGTCTTTGCGGAACTCCTCCATCGTAGTGATGCGCACTAGGTCCCGGTGAGCGTTGAACGCCGCGTTGCTTTCTTCGTCCGCCGGGTGACCCTCGACGTCGATCGTGTACTGTTGCTGAAACGACGCGAAGGAATACTTCTGGCCGGTCGCCTCGATTTGCAGGCCGCGCGCAATCCAGGGCGCTGATGAAGTCCGAAGCAAGTAAGCATTGAAGCCGGGGCCCGTCCCCACGCTTCCCGCGCGCCGCCTGCCGTAGCCAAGATGCAGCGTGACTGAATTGTCCGGGTGACCAGGAACGATGAAAACGCCCGCTTGAACTTGACGGCCTGCGAGGCGGAGCGTGACATAATCGCCAGTCGCTAAGCTCTTTTGCTGAGCCGTGCCCGGGCTGATCATCGCCGCGTTGTCCCACGTGATTCGCGTAATCGGCTTGGGACATTCCTGCAGCCAACCGTTGTTTGCAAGCTCGCCGTCGCCGATTGTGGGGTCGGGACGAAAGACGATTTCGAGCGCGCTGGGGTCGCTGGCACTTTGGGCGTTACTTTGGCTCGTGAAGTCGACATGAGGCGCAACTGAAATCGAAGGCAGCGCAGTTCCTGCCATTACTCCGTCGTGCAGGGAGGTCTCCCAGAAATTCTCGAAGGCCCTGTCCTTCTCAGGACGTTGGCTCTGCCAGTAAGCGCGAACATTGTCGTGCGGAGATCTCCCGGAATCGCCCGTCAAGATCGCAAGGATCTCGTGCGCGGAATGATTGTCATAAAGCGGCGCGATGAGCGGTTGGATGATACCGACCGTGCCATCGAAAGCGCGCCCATCGCTCCACGATTCGAGATAGTGCGCCGCGGGAACGTGCCAGTGGGCAAATTCGGCTGTTTCGTCGTTGTACAGGCCCGAGTGGATGCACTGTTTTAGCGTTCGGGAGCCGATGGCGTTGCGCAGCGCCCACTCGAAATTCAGGTCCGCTGGAGCGTCGTAGACAGGATTGACGCCCAGAATTAACAACTGGTCCACCTGACCAGCGTTTAGATCGTTCACAAGCTCGCGCAGCGATTCGAACTGGTTGACCGGATTGACTTCAATCGATTCGGTATACGTGACTGTCTTCCCGACGTTGCCGAGAGCGGCGTTGATGGCGTGCACGAGAGCGTGGATGAACGGCGGCTGCTGCTCACCGGCGATGGCGATACTTGAACCCTTGTGCGCGGCAAGATCGCGAGCGACGGCGGCCACCCAGCCGGATGGAATCTTCGAGCTCGCATTGGCGCTCGGCGGCACAGCAACTCCAACGGCTGCGGCCAACTGGCGCGCGAGATCGTCAATTTCCGACGAGCGCAACGGCAGGCGGTGATCGGCCGTCGCGCCAGTGCTCGTCGGCATGCTTTCCGCGACGTATAGCCGATTCAGCTTGGAAGCTGCACCGTCGGCAAGGTCGCGGCGTGAGGCAAAGTCTCGCGCATAGCGAGCATGGCCGGGACCGATGGTTAGGAAATCAGCGTCGAGCGAGACCACAACGTCGGCTTGCTCGAAGTGATAGATCGTATTGACCGGTCGGCCAAAGGCCATGCGCGCACCCTCGCGCGCGGAATCTCCGTTGCAAGGCTCCCACTGATGCCACTTGGCGCTGGGGAATTGCGACAGGAGAGCATGAATCTGCGAGCCGAGCGTCGGCGATGTGACCGTCCCCGTCAAAATGCGCAGGCCCACGCCCTTTGTGGCCAGGAGCCCCGTACGGGCATTACTGGTCCGAGCCGCGAAATCACTCCAGGTACTGACGCGCCCCTCGTTCAGCACCGACTGCGAGCGATCGGGATCGTATAGCGCGAGGATTGAAGCCTGCGTGAATAGGTCTGTGCCACCGCGACTGCCGGGATGCTCGGAATTGCCCTCGATCTTGGTGGGTCGGCCCATATTGCTTTCGACCAACACTCCGACCGATACGCCGTGTTGCGGGAACGAAGTTGCATAGAAAAGCGGACGCCCCGGAATGATTTCCTCGGGTGGGTGCGCGTAGGGAACGATCTTTTCCGGCGGAAGCTTCGTGCAGGCGCTCATTCCCGCCAGTGCGGCAGACGCGGCCATCAATTTCAGAACGTCGCGGCGCTCGAGGTTGAATGTCTTCCGATCGATCTCAGTATTCGCAGGAAATTCATTCTCAAGGAAATTCCGGAACGATTTCGTGTTAGAAAGCTCGTCGATGCTCTGCCAGAAGCGCGGTGCATCCGGCCCTGCGAGCTTTGCCCGCGCCGCATCCAGGTCGATCGATTCCCTGAGCGTCTGGTCTTCGTTCAACTTCAGATTGTGATCTTCGCTCATCGTTCCGTTCTCACCGGTGACACGTCGAACAGGATTGCAACGTCGCCAGCGGCTGAATCTTATAGTCGGCCCTAAGCCGGCGCCCCAACTCGTGCTGATCGGTATAACTGACCCCTTGGTACTTGACCGGATGAATCCGTGACGGCTGCTCGTAAAACGGATTGAACACTTCCGACTTCGGGCGCAGGTTTTTCTCCGGCTCGCGATGGCAATCGATGCACCAGGACATGTAGAGCGTGCCCGCGCGCTCCGTCAGCGGCATTTCGGCGATCTGGCCGTGGCAGCTCGTGCAACCGATACCCTTGGCGACGTGAATGCTATGGTCGAAATAGACGAAATCAGGCACCGCGTTCACACGTTGCCATTCGAGCGACGTGTCGTCGCGATAGCTCGCACGAACCGGCTCGAGCATCGAAGAGTTAGTCCAGATCTGTGAATGGCACGTCATGCAAGTTTGCGTCGGCGGAACGCCGGCAAACGAAGATTTCTCGACGCTCGTGTGGCAATAGCGGCAATCGATGCCAAGCTCGCCCGCGTGGTGCCGGTGACTGAACGGAACCGGCTGCTGCAGCTTCATGTGCTGCCCGGTGTACCACGGCGAGAGAGCAATCTCGTAGAGCGCAAAGCCAAGCACGGCAATGAATCCCACGGAGCCAAAGATGCTCACCCGCGAGATCAGGTTCGTGCTGCGATGAAAAATCTGTGCCATCGAATGTTCGCGCCGATCGCGTTAGCGACTAATCTCCATGCTCTTCGCTCGTTTCGTGAACCAGCGACCGCACTTCGACGATCGAGATCATCGGCAGGAAACGCACGAAGAGGTAGAACAACGTAAAGAACAAACCAAACGTCCCGAGGTACGTGGCCCAGTCCCACTTCGTCGGGTAGTACATCGCCCACGACGAAGGAACGAAATCGCGGTGCAGGCTCACGACGACGATGACGAAGCGCTCCAGCCACATGCCCATGTTCACTACCAGCGAAATGAAGAACAGCCACGGCACGCTGCGCCGCGCACGCCGCGACCAAAGCGTCTGCGGAAGCGCGATGTTGCAGAGAATCAGCATCCAGTACATCGGGGCGTACGGGCCCGCCAGCCGCGTCATCATTTGAAAGCGCTCGTATTCGTTGCCGCTGTAGAACGCCATGAATGTTTCAGAAACGTAACCGTAGGCAACGATGATTCCAGTGGCCAGCATGACTTTGGCCATGATGTCGAGGTGCCGATCGGTGACCATATCCTCGAGGTGGTAAACCTTTCGAATCGGAATCGCGAGTGTCAGCACCATGGCGAAACCGGAATAGATGGCGCCGGCGACGAAGTAGGGCGGGAAAATCGTGCTATGCCATCCGGGGATGATGCCGATGGTGAAGTCGAAGCTCACCACGGTGTGAACCGAAAGTACGAGCGGCGTGGCCAATCCCGCCAGCAGAAGCGAAGCCATCTCGTAGCGCGACCAGTGGACGGCGGAGCCGCGCCAGCCCATCGATAACATTCCGTAGATGATCTTCGCGGCTTTGTTCTTGGCGCGATCGCGGAGAGTGGCGAGGTCCGGAATCAGGCCGACGAACCAAAACAGGAGCGAAACCGTGAAGTAGGTGGAGACCGCGAACACGTCCCAAACCAGCGGGCTGCGGAACTGCGGCCACAGCCACATCGGGTTTGGATAGGGCATGAGGTAGAAAAACAGCCACGGGCGGCCCATGTGGAGCAGCGGGAACATTCCCGCGCACATGACGGCGAAGATCGTCATCGCCTCGGCAAAGCGATTGATCGAGGTGCGCCACTTCTGATGGAGCAGGAGAAGGATGGCCGAGATCAGTGTCCCAGCGTGGCCGATTCCGATCCACCAGACGAAGTTGACAATCGCAAAGCCCCACGCCGTCGGGATGCGGATACCCCAGATGCCGACGCCCTTGATAAAGAGCATCGTCATCACCAGGTTCAACAGCATCAGAAGGGAAAACGCGATAAGGAAGCCGAACACCCAGCCCGGTGTCGTGCCGCGCGTCAGCACGATGGAACTGATTTTGTCGGTTACAGTTTCGAACGTGTGGCCCGGACCGATCAGAGGTTCAGGCCTATGAGTGCTTTCGGAAGCCACCCAGTGTCCCCTGCGCTCGCTTGATGTCGCTACGTTGTTAAATTAAAAGGGGGCGTTGGAACGCGTCCCCTGGAACATCCAGCGCGGATATGAAACCGATTTTGCTGCCTCGTCAAGATTGCGTTTCGCGCCGACTGTCTGCTCCAGCGTTCCCGATATGAGATTGCGGTTGGTCGCGCTGGTTTATTTAAGAGCGCATAGCATAAAACCGGAAGCGACTGGACGCAAGTCGAAATCGCAATTTTTTGAACAGACATAAAGCCATCTTAATGTCTTGTTCTTCTTTGTGGCGTGAGCGTACTCGTCGACCTGTTCGACAAGTTCAAACTGGCTGTTCGATTTAGGACATGGCTGGATTCAGAGGACCGCAACCCCGATTCCGCGATTGATAAAATTGGTGTGTGCGTCCCGCAGCGCCATGCGTGATGTGTCTCGCGCTCGCCGTGTCGGCCTCCGCTGCCGCCGACACGATCGTGCTCAAGAACGGCCGCCGGATCGTGGCTGAGAATGTCACCGATGATGGTGCGCGAGTCACGTATGAAACCCCCGCCGGCCAGCTCGCCATACCCAAATCCATCGTTGAACGGATCGAGCACGACGATTTCGTCTACTCTCCGGCATCGAGCGTTTCCTCTCAACCCCCCGTTTCCGCGCCGAAAGTTGAGCCGGTGCGCGGCTACGAGGATGTCGCGGCGCGCGCCGTCCACGACGACGCCGTGGACTATTCCTACATAGCGCAACTCGAAACCGACGCGCGTTCGGGCGCTACGATCGCGGTTGCCAAAGTCGCTGCTGCGCACCATGCGGCTGCTCAGTTTCTGGCCAACAAAGGTGATACAGACGCTGCGATCCAGCAATACCGACAGGCGCTCGTCTTTGCGCCGCAAAACGTGGGCTTGCTGCTGAATCTCGCTGTCCTTTATTTGCGCGAAAGCCAATTCACCGGCGCGCTTGACCCGCTCGATCGCGCGCGGCGCGCGGCACCCGATTCGGCGGATGTGGCGAAGCTGACAGGATGGGCCTATTACGGCGCGAACAAGATCGATCAAGCCATTGCGGAATGGCAGCGAGCCGAGCGGCTGCGGCCGGACCCGGAGGTCGAGCAGGCCCTCGAGAAAGCTGAACGCGACAAATCGGAGGAGGAAAGCTACCGCGAGGGCGAAACAATTCATTTCGACCTGAAATACTACGGCGGCGCGGCGCCCGATCTCGCGCACGGGATTCTGCGTGTTCTCGAAGACGATTTTCGCGATCTTGAGTCGCAGCTCGACTACACACCGCCCGAAAAAATCGCGGTGATTCTCTATACGGAGCAGGCGTTTGCGGACATCACGCGCGCACCAGGCTGGGTTGGCGCACTCAACGACGGGAGATTGCGAATCCCAGTGCACGGCCTGACGACCGTCACGCCCGAGCTTGCGCGCGTGCTGAAACACGAACTGACGCACAGTTTCGTGGGACAAAAGTCGCATAATCGCGCGCCCACATGGCTTCAGGAAGGCGTCGCGCAATGGATGGAGGGCCGCCGCTGTGCCGCCGATGCCGGAGCGCTAATCAACGCCGCCGCACAGGGGATGGCGCCGCAACTGGGCGCGATGGGCGGATCGTGGATGGGGTTATCCGGCAATACAGCGGCGTTTGCCTACGCCTGGTCACTTGCCGTCGTCGAGTCGATCATCGATGCCGGCGGCGTCAGTGATATCAGCCGGTTGCTCGATCGCATCGCCACGGAATCTTCAATTGAGGACGCTTTGCGAGAAAGCTTGCACCTGAACTACGAGGACTTGAATCAGCAAACTGTCGCATATCTCAAACGCACCTATCTGCGTTAGTGGATCAAAAGCAATCCAGCCAGAAGAGCTGCGCGCTTGGGCAGTGAGCGGGTGATGACGTGCTCTCGTGAACTGTGCGCGCCATCGCCGACGGCGCCGAGTCCATCTAGCGTAGGGATCCCAAGCGCAGCGGTGAAGTTGCCGTCCGATCCGCCACCTGCGAAACACTCGTCAAGCGGTACGCCAATCTCGCTCATCAAATTCTTCGCGCGGCGGAAAAGATCGCGGACCGCAGGCGTGCGCTCAAGTGGCGGACGGTTGATTCCACCGGTAACCTGGATTCGCGCGCCTTTCAGGACTGGGCGCAGGCTGCGCAGTTTTCGTTCAAGGCGCGCCGCATCTGCGAGTTTCGATATCCGGAGATCCACCTGCGCCTTCGCGGAATCTGGCACAACATTCGAAACGGTTCCGCCATCAGCTACGGTCACCTGTACAGTGATGCCCCGGCGCGGGTCGTTCATTTTCATCAGCCGCGCTGTTTGCAGGGCCAGTTCATGAATGGCGTTGATGCCTGCTTCGGGATCGAGGCCCGCGTGCGCCGCGCGGCCGGTTACTGTGATTTCTGCCGTGCCCACCCCCTTGCGTGCCGTCTTGAGGCGGCCGGCTGGGCCGTACGCCGGTTCGAGGACGAGGACGGCATCGCTGCGCTTCGCTTCGCGCTCGATGAAGCGGCGTGACGACTTGCTGTCGATCTCTTCGTCTGAGTTCCACAAGAAGACGAGCCGTTTGCGCGGCCGCAAGCCCGCCGATCTGAGTGCGTCGACCGCCGCAAGTGCGATCACCAGACCGCCTTTCATATCGAAGGTACCGGGCCCCCAAGCGCGGCCCCCGGAAATGCGGAACGGCATGCTTCCGAGTGTGCCTCGCGGATAGACCGTATCAAGATGACCTAGGACCAAGATCTGACCACGTGGGCGCCCGGTTCCAAGCCAGACTTCCGCGCGCACATGATTGCCGCGATGTCTTTGCGGAATGGTCGTGACCTTTGCACCTCTGCGCCGCCATTCGGCGCCAACGAGTCGAGCCATGCGGTCAACGGAAGGCTTATCGTGGCTCGGAGATTCGCATCGAACGAACCGCCCGAGCAGTCGTACCATCTGGGCTTCGCGCCGTTGCAAACCTGCGCTCAGTTCGCGCATGATCGGGCGAATTTCTGACGCGCCGTTGCTCATCGCGCCGTATCGTAACAGCGGCGCGCGAGGGCCACAACGGCCGCTCCGCGCCAATTCCCACGTGCCGTCGATTCGTATAGAATTGTTTGGATTACCTGGGCGCAAAATTCCCGGCTGTGCTGAGGTTAACGATGCTCCTTGACAGTGTCGGAATTCAAAAGATCCTGCCGCACCGCTATCCGTTCCTGCTGGTGGATTCCATTGAAGAGATGGAACCAAAGAAACGGATAGTCGGAATCAAGAACGTCACCGCCAACGAAAGCTATTTCCAGGGGCATTTCCCCGGCAAACCGGTCATGCCGGGCGTCCTGATCATTGAATCCATGGCGCAAACAGGGGGCGTTCTGCTGCTTAATGAGGTGCCGGATCGCGACAACAAGCTGATCTATTTCGTCGCTATCGACAATGCTCGTTTCCGCAGGCCGGTCGTCCCGGGCGATCAACTGAAGCTGGAGTTAATTGTCGACTCATGCCGGGGAACGTTCTGCAAACTGCAGGGTCGCGCGTCGGTGAACGGCGAGTTGGCCGCGGAAGCCACCATGATGTGCAAGATGGTGGATATGGAGGCCGAAGCGACGCCGGCCGCCGAGCCCGCCGAGAAGGCCCGATGACGCAGATCGATGCCCGGGCCGTCGTTTCACCTAGCGCGAGGCTGGGGAACGATGTGCGGGTTGGGCCGTACGCGACCGTGGGCGACGATGTCGAACTGGGCGACGGCTGCACTCTTGAGCCGCACGCGGTGGTTCAAGGCCCGTCCAGATTCGGTCGCAACAACCACATGTATTCCTTCGCGATTGTCGGCGGAGATCCGCAGGATTTGACATACACGGGACAGCGCACGTGTCTCGAAGTCGGAGACTCGAATGACTTCCGCGAGTTTTGCACGGTGCATCGCGGCACCGTCAAGGGTGGCGGCGCGACGCGCGTCGGCAGCCACAACCTGATCATGGCTTACGCACACATCGGCCATGACTGCGTGATCGGCAATCACGTGATTTTGACGAACGGCGCGCAGCTCGCTGGGCACATTCGAGTCGACGACTACGCCGGCATCAGTGCGTTCTGCCTGTTGCACCAGTTTTCGCGCGTCGGCTGCCATTCCTATGTCGGAGCGGGCACCGTGATCACGCAGGACGTTGCCCCGTTTTCGATGGTTGTCGGCGAGCGCGGCGTGAAATGTTTCGGGATCAACAAAGTTGGATTGCAGAGGCATGGATTTTCGCCCGAGCGCATCAAGACACTGGATCAGGCCTACCGCCTGCTCCTTCGCTCGAAACTCAACACTACGCAGGCCGTCGAGAAAATGCGTGAAACCCTCCCCGATTCCGAGGACGTCCAAGTACTTATCCGCTTCATCGAAGCTGTGGCCGAACGCGGCTTGACGAAATAGGAGCAGCCATGGCCGCGACAGTAGACAACTCGCCGGGGGCCTGGGGCTTGATCGCCGGAAACGGCGACTTCCCGTTTCTCGTGCTGGAAGGCGCGCGCAGCCGAGGTATCGAAATGGCCGTGATTGCAATCCGCGAAGAGGCTTCGCCGGCTCTCGAGCGCGAGGCCAAGAGGCTGCACTGGATCAGTCTCGGAGAACTGAGTCGCGGCATCGAACTGCTGCACCGCGAGGGCGTGAAACACGCTGTGATGGCAGGCCAGGTAAAGCACAACAAGATTTTCAGCTCGATTCGGCCCGATTGGCGACTCGCAAAGCTGCTGCTATCGCTGCCAACAAAGAATACGGATTCGCTAATCGGCGCGATCGCGCGCGTCTTGCAAGACGAGGGAATCGAGTTGATTGATTCGACGAAGTTCCTCGGCCCGCTGCTTCCCCAAGAGGGGATCTTGACGCAGCGCGCGCCCGATCACACCGAGGCAGCCGATATCGAATATGGGCGCAAGATCGCGTGCCAGATCGCGGGACTCGATCTGGGGCAAACCGTCGTCGTGCGGGACCGAGCGTGCGTGGCGATCGAGGCGATGGAAGGCACCGACGAGACGATCGAGCGCGCGGCGCGAATCGCCGGCGGGCAGCGCTTGGTCGTTGTGAAAGTGAGCAAGCCGCGACAGGACATGCGCTTCGATGTGCCGGTTGTTGGGCCGAAGACAATTGAAGTGATGCACCGATCGAACGCCACTGCCCTTGCGATCGACGCTGGGCGCACGCTGCTCTTCGACCGCGACCCGCTGATTCGCGCAGCGGACGCGGCCGGGATCGCAATTGAAGCGTTTGCGCTGGAGCCGAAGACAACCGCATGAGCGCAGACCCGATTCGCGTGGCCGTTGTCGGCGCTGGGGAGTTCGGCAAAAACCACGCGCGCGTTTGGCGCGAACTCGAGTGCGCCGAGCTTGGCGGCGTCTTTGATGTCGATACAGAACGCGCGCAGCAAGTGGCGGCCGAATCCGGCACTAATGTCATTTCGAGCATCGAAGATCTCACACACGATCGTTTCGATGCCGTCAGCTTAGCTGTGCCGACCAAGGAACACGCTCGCGTCGGCTGCCGGCTGCTTGATGCGGGGCTGGATCTGCTCGTTGAGAAGCCGATGGCTGCTTCGCTTGGTGAAGCCGATCAATTGATTGCCGCTGCGCGACGGTCCAATCGCATTTTGCAAGTCGGCCACGTCGAGCGATTTAATCCAGCGGTCGTGGCTGCACAGAAAATCGTTGCTCGCCCGATGTTTTTTGAGGTCCATCGTCTCGGAATCTTCACGCCGCGCAGTCTTGATGTGGATGTGGTCTACGACGTGATGATCCACGATCTGGACATTCTTCTCGCGCTTGTGAACGCTCCGGTGGTGGACCTGAAAGCTGTCGGCATACCGGTCATCACCGATAAGGTGGATATCGCGCAAGCGCGAGTCGAATTCGCCACCGGGACGGTGGCAAATCTTACGGCAAGCCGCGTCTCCACCGAGCGCGTGCGCAAGATGCGGTTCTTCCAGGAGCACGAATACATTTCTCTCGATTTCACGCGGCAGGATGCGCTGCGCATCCGCGTGAAACCTGGAGAAACACAACCCGAGATAGCCTTCGAGAAGCTGCCGACGACGCCCGAGGAGCCCTTGCGCGCGGAGTTGCGCGCCTTCGCCGAATCGGTGCGCACGCGCAAGTCGCCGGTCGTGGACGGCGACGCAGGGAGACGCGCGCTTGAGCTCGCCGACCGGGTGATGGCAGGCATCCTCGATCATGCGCGGCGCGTCCAATTAGCTGTATTCGCCCCGCAGGAAGTTCCGTGATTCCACGAACGCTGGTTCCGGTTGATGTGCGCCCGTTGAAGGACGGCGACGGGAAGGCACCCGCACGCCGTCTTGAGACGTACATGGACGAGCGGACTCTGGTCCCTTCCGGCTTGCCCGACCCGAATCTTCCGAAGCTCGACGGCCGAACCACCATTCCATCTCACTTTCCGCTCGACGTTCTCGTCGATCGCACGCTTGTTCCTCGCGGCATGCCAGCCAGGCCGATAGAGCGGTTCGAGCCGATTACGCAGTCTGTGCCGATTGCAATACTGGATTCCCGCGTGGTCGTTCCAGCGTTCGTCGAGCCAGCCGCGCCGGAGACGATCAAGGAATTCCGGCACGCGCCGGAAATGACCCCGGATTTGCGCGAGGTGATCGAGCCGGACATTTTCATCACGGGCGACGCGAACCTTCTCATCCAGCCAGAGGAGAAACAGGATCCGAAGTGGGACGCGCTCATGCGCGTTGTATCAGTCGTTGTCCACGTCGCCGTGATCGCTTTTGTACTGCTGTGGCCAAAGATTTTTCCCTATCACGGGCCGTCGGCTGAAGATATCGCCCTAGCACAGAAGGAACTCAATTTCGTCTATCTGCCGCCCGAGAAGCCGGTGCCGCCTGCGCCGACTCCGAAACTCAATATCAATCGCGAAACGCTAAACAAGGTTGCGCCGCCAGTACTGAACGCGCCGCCACCCGCGCCCCTGCCCACGCCTGTGCAGCCGAAGCCAGAATTGCCCGAAGCGCCGACGCCACATGTGCAGGCGCTGCCGAGCCAACCGGCACCCAATCAGGTTCCTACACAGCCCGCGCCATCGCACCTTGAGCCTGTGGTTCCCGCGACGCCCAACAACCCGAATCACCTGAACCTTGGCCTGTCGCAGTCTTCGCCCGGGAAAATGCTTAGCGATCAACTCAGCGACGCGATCAGCCGCGCTCCAAGGCAGGGCGGATTATACAGCGGCGGACCAGCTACTCCCGGAAGCCGCGGCGGACCGGGAATGGGGTATGGCGTCACGGTCCTTTCGGACACGCAGGGCGTCGATTTCAATCCGTATATTCAGAGGCTTTTGGCGACTTTGAAGCGGAATTGGTATTACATCATGCCCGAGTCGGCACTGATGGGCGACCGGGGAATCGTCTCAACGACATTCCAAATCAATCCAGATGGCAGCGTTCCTCCACCGGACCCGTTGCTCGAGAGGACTTCGGGAAAGCAGCCGCTCGATAACGCTGCGATGTCGGCAATCCACGCGTCCAATCCGTTTGAGCCGCTGCCTTCGGCATTTCACGGCCCGTATCTCAAACTTCGAATCATCTTTCTCTACAACATCACGCCAGAACAAGCCGGACTGCATTGAGGCTGAACCGGACGCAAGTCGTGGGAGCCCTGCTGCTCGCAGCGCTCGTGCTGCTGGCCCTATTGCTGCGGTATTGGACATTTTCCGGATGAGCGAACTCGCGCCGCTCCTCGTGATTCTCGGACCGACGGCTTCCGGCAAATCTGCGCTCGGTATCGAGCTTGCCGAGCGTCTCGGCGGCGAGATTCTGGTCTGCGATTCCACACAGGTCTACCGCCATTTCGACATCGGCACGGCCAAGGTTCCGCTGTCAGAGCAGCGCGGTATTCCGCATCACTTAGTCGATCTCGTGGAGCCCACCGAGGTTTTCACTGCTGGGCAGTACCGACAGCGTGCGCTCGACGTGCTCGACGACTTGCGCCGCCGAAACAAGTTGCCAATTATCACCGCCGGAACCGGCCTTTACCTGCGCGCTCTCCTGGAAGGACTCGCAGATGCGCCGACGCGTTCCGAGGAACTGCGCGAGCGCATGCGCGAACGGGTAAGACGCCATGGCCCGGCGAGCCTGCACCGTCTGCTCAAGCGTCTTGACCCTGAAACCGCAGCACGCATCGCTCCACGCGACACCCAAAAAATTATCCGCGCAGTAGAAATACGAATTCTTGCCGGCAAATCAGTCGGAGAGATTCACCGGGCCGGACGCAGCGCCCTGCAGGGATACGAAGTCAGAAGAATCGGACTGTTACCTCCACGCGCGAGGCTTTATTCCAGGATCGACGCTCGCGTCACAGCTATGATGAAAGCCGGATGGTGCGCGGAAGTACAGGGTCTCATCGACAAAGGAGTGCCAATCGGCGCCAAGCCCTTCCAGTTCATAGGTTATTCGGAAATCCGCGAACGGCTGGCTCGGCGTGGAGATCCCGAAGAGGCCATCCCAGCCATTCAGCAAGCGACTCGCCGATTCGCCAAGCGCCAAATCACATGGTTCCGCAAGGAGCCAGGTGTCGACTGGCTCACGGGTTTCGGGGACGATCCGGACGCGGTCGCAGCAGCAATGAAAATCGCTGAAACATCTGCCCAACCAGCTTGACGAACTAGAGCCCGTTTGGCTAACCTGTGAGACGCATACGCTGCCGTATGGCCTCGCCTGCTCCAGCACGCACTGGCTCTCTAGAATCGGCCGATTGGATTCGCGCCGCGTTTGGCCGCCTTTCGAACGAAGGCATTCAGGAGGTTCGAGTCGAACTCCTTGCACGGGACCTGGGCGTAAGCAAGGGAAGCTTCTATTGGCATTTCCGCGATCGCGCCGATCTTCTCGAGAGAATGCTGGCGCAATGGGAAGAAACGGAAGCGAACTGGCTTGAAGAGAGGGGGACGCAGGCCAGCACAGCCACACGCTGGGCAAAACTAATTGAACGTGTTAGCGACCCGGCGCGTATCCGCGCGGAGGTCGCGATTCGCGAGTGGGGGCGCGCAGACGCAAGGGTCGCCGTCAAAGTCGCTATCATTGAGTGGAAACGAGCCAAGTTGATCGTCGAAGTACTGCGAGACGTGGGCTTTTCCTGGTCGGCGGCGGAATCATGGTCCGAAACGGTCTCACTGATCTGCATCGGATGGATGGACCGTGCGACACGCGATCCGCAATTCCTGTTCGAGAACCGTGGCCTGGGAGAAATGCTTTCCGATGTGATACTGGCGGCCTCGGCTCGCTCCTCCACACCAGCCTGAAAGGGGCGCGTCCCCACGCTTACTGGCCGGGCGCTCTAAACTGTGGCACACTGAATAATTCAAGGGACGCGGCGGCCGCGCGCTGAGAGCGCGCCATCCCTGCCGGATCGCGGTCCGCACGAAAATACATGGATCCCCAGTTCATCCGGAATTTCTGCATCATCGCGCATATCGACCACGGGAAATCCACGCTGGCCGATCGACTGCTCGAGTTGACCGGCGCACTGAGCCAGCGCGAGATGACCGCGCAGGTGCTGGACTCGATGGACCTCGAGCGCGAGCGCGGCATCACGATCAAAGCGAAGAGCATCCGCCTGCATTACACCGCGCGCGACGGCCATGAGTACCGCCTGAATCTGATCGATACACCGGGGCACGTCGATTTTTCCTACGAAGTTTCCCGCGCGCTTTCGGCGTGCGAAGGCGCGCTGCTCGTCGTGGACGCAAGCCAGGGCGTCGAGGCGCAGACCGTCGCGAATGCCTTTCTCGCCTCACGGCACAATCTTGAAATCATTCCCGTCATAAACAAGATCGACTTGCCAGCCGCGCAGCCGGAATACGTGAAGGAGCAGGTCGAGAATGTCCTAGCGATTCCGGCCCAGGACGCGCTTCTGATTAGCGCGAAGAGCGGACTTGGCGTCGAGGATGTACTGGAAGCGATCGTCAAGCGCGTGCCGCCACCCAAAGGCACCTCAGACGCGCCGCTGCAGGCGCTGATCTTCGATTCCTGGTTCGACATCTACCGCGGCGCGGTCGTGCTCGTACGCGTGATGCAAGGACGAATCACGCCGCGCATGAAGATTCGTCTTTGCTCCAGCAATGACGTGTACGAGGTGGAGACTCTTGGCGCACTGACGCCGAAACCCGTCGCGCTCGACGAGTTGGCGGCGGGGGATGTCGGCTTTGTCGTTGCCAATATCAAGCGCGTGGCCGATGCACGGATGGGCGACACGGTGATTGAAGCCGAGCGGCCCGCGCCTCCGCTGCCGGGCTTTGAAGCCATCAAGCCGATGGTCTTCGCCGGCCTTTTCCCGGTGAACGCCACCGATTACGAAGTGCTGCGCGATGCCCTCGGCAAGCTGCAACTCAATGACGCAGCGTTCTTTTACGAGCCGGAGAATTCCGCTGCCCTTGGATTCGGCTTCCGTTGCGGGTTTCTTGGCTTGCTGCACATGGAGATCGTCCAGGAGCGGCTCGAGCGCGAGTTCAACCTTGGCCTGATCACTACGGCCCCGAGCGTACAATATCGCATCACGACTACAAGCAACGACGTGCTCGATGTCGACAATCCCACGAAATTTCCGCCGCCGTCCTCGATTCGCAAGATTGAGGAACCGATTCTGACCGCTATGATCATCACGTCCGAGGAATCGCTCGGCGGCGTTTTGCACCTTTGCGAGGAAAAACGCGGCGTGCAGAAAAAATTTGAATATCTTTCGCCGACGCGGATCATGCTCACCTACGATCTGCCGCTCAACGAAATCGTCCTCGATTTCTACGATCGCCTGAAGAGCGTTTCGCGCGGGTATGCCTCGCTCGACTATCACCTCTCAGGTTATCGCGAATCAGATCTCGTGAAGCTCGATGTGCTCGTAGGCGGCGAGTCGGTGGACGCGCTGACAATTATCTGTCACCGGGACCAAGCGTACGAGCGCGGCCGCGAGCTCGCGACGCGCTTGCGAAAGCTGATCCCACGCCAGATGTTCGAGGTGCCTATTCAGGCCGCCATCGGCGGGCGAATCATCGCTCGGGAAACGATCAGCGCGATTCGCAAGAACGTGCTCGCCAAGTGTTACGGCGGTGACATCACGCGGAAGCGCAAGCTCCTCGAAAAACAGAAGGAAGGTAAGAAGCGCATGAAGCGCGTCGGCCGCGTCGATATCCCGCAGGAAGCGTTTCTTGCGGTTCTGAAGGTCGCGGGCGGTACCGAAGAAGAGTGATCCCGGAATTGCCCTAAATGGCCTAAATGTTGTGCTTGCGGCGGACGGTGGCGTCAAGCTCGCCGCGAGCTAACCGCACACTGATGTCTGTTCCAACAGCAACTTGATCTGGCGAACGCAAGACCTTCCCCGAAGCATCGTATGCAATCGCGTATCCCCGCTCGAGAAGTTGGAATGGGCTGCGCTCATCCAGCTGCAGCGCGGCCGCTTCGAGCCGGCGCCACTTCATGATGAGCGCGCGATCGATTCGTACGCGCAGATTGCCCGAGCGGTCATCGACCATGCGCCGCAGCCTCTCCACGCGTGCACGCAAGTCCGATTGCGCGAAGCGGACGCTCGCTGCAGCGAATCTCCGCTGCTTTCGCGTCACCACGCGCTCGAGTCCCGCGCGCAGCGCTTCCCGCTGCTGCTCGATCCTGCGCCTCAGAACCGTGGCACGTGCCCGCAAGTCAAATGAAAGTAGCCGCGCGCTTCCCTTCGCGAGGCGCTGCTGCGCCAGAGCCAACTGCCGACGCAGCGAAATTCCCAGCGCCGCAGAAAGTTCGTCCACCTGCTGGTGGCGCCGCCGCACGAGCAACTCCACCTGACGAAAACCTCGATGCGACTGCAAATCCCGCATGCGATGACGCCGCTCAGAGAGCAGGTAGCGCATCTCCTTCACCAAGTCGCGAAAATACGCCTGAATGTGGCTTTCGAACTCTTGCCGCGAACGTACCACGATCTCCGCGGCAGCCGAAGGCGTCGGCGCGCGCAGATCGGCCACAAAATCAGCGATCGTGAAATCCGTTTCGTGGCCGATGCCGGTAATCACGGGGATATCGGAGGCTGCAATCGCGCGCGCCACAATCTCTTCGTTGAAGGCCCACAAGTCTTCCAGCGATCCGCCGCCACGGGCGACAATCAGCACGTCCGCGATCTTCTCGCGATTGAAATATTTCAGTGCCATAGCGATTTCGCCCGCTGCTCCCTCGCCCTGCACTTTCACGGGATAGAGTTGCACGCGCAGATTCGCGAAGCGTCGCTTTAACACACGCAAAATGTCTCGAATCGCCGCGCCCGTGGGCGACGTGACAATGCCGATGCAACGCGGCAGGAGAGGCAAGGGTTTCTTTCGCTCTTCGTCGAACAGGCCCTCGGCCTCGAGTTTCTTTTTCAACTGTTCGAAGGCGAGTTGCAACGCGCCGAGGCCGACCGGCTCGATGTAGCTCACGTACACCTGGTACTCGCCGCGAGGCTCATACACACCGATCGATCCGCGAACCGTGATGTGCAGGCCGTCCTCGGGCCGAAATTTCAGCCCGCGCACCTGATCGCGAAAGCAGACGCAGCGAATTTGCGCGCGCGAATCCTTGAGAGTGAAATAGAGATGGCCCGATTGAGCGGCGTGATAGTTTGAGACTTCGCCCTCGATCCAGACGTCCCGAAATGCGCCTTCCAGCAAAGCGCTGATTTGTTCGGTGAGTTCGCTGACTTTCCAGATGTGGCGCTCGGGCGCGAGATCGAAAAGCGAGGCTTGGCTCATGGCGCTAGCGGCGGATGAGGTTCACGATCCAGAGAATCAGAGTGAGCGCGACGCTCAGCACAATGCACGTGACAATTGGAAAATAGAAGCTGCCGTGGCGACCTTGAAAGACGATGTCGCCGGGCAAACGTCCCAATCGAAAAGGCAGTTTCCCGCCGAGGGTCAGCAACAGTCCGGCGCCCACCAACACGATGCCGACGACAACCAAAAGTCTGCCGATTTCGCGCAGCGGGTCCATGTCGCGGGATCACTTATTCTAGCGCGGTTCTCGGAATATTTTCAGAAGCCGCGATGCCCTGGATCGCGCAGGGCCCGCATTAGACCAGCTCGGAGCGCGCGAAGAAATAGCCGATTTCGAATGCGGCCGTAGCCGACGCGTCCGAGCCGTGCGTGCAGTTGTACTGAATGCTGGTACCAAGCTCTTTGCGGATCGTACCGGGCGCAGCCTTGGCCGGGTCGGTGGCGCCCATTGTATCGCGCCATTTCGCGATGGCGTTCTCCGCTTCGAGGACCATCACGAACACTTTTCCCGTACTCATGAATTCCGTCAGCTCGCCGAAAAACGGACGCTCGCAGTGAACGGCATAAAATCCCTCCGCCTCGCCTTTCGTCAGCCGGAGAGACTTGATCGCCACGATCTGAAATTTCGCCGCGTGGATGCGACTCAAGATTTCGCCTGCGAGTCCGCGCTTTACAGCATCGGGCTTGATAATTGCGAGAGTGCGTTCGATCGCCAAAATTCCTTCCTCCAAATTGACTTATTGTCGCCTATTTTCCGCGCCGCCTTGCCGCTTTCCTAAGTGTAGCCCCGGCGGTCGACCCACGAGTTGATTTCTTCGATTTTCCTAGAACTTTCGCCATCGTCTCGCCTATTTCGGCCGGGCTTTGCACCGTATGAATTCCGGCTGCGCGCAGCGCCGCGTACTTCTCTTTCGCTGTTCCCTGACCGCCGCTGATGATTGCTCCCGCATGCCCCATGCGGCGGCCTGGCGGAGCGGTCTGCCCCGCGATAAATCCGACTACGGGTTTCTTCACGTACTTCTTGATGAAATCCGCCGCCACTTCTTCGGCGTTGCCGCCGATTTCGCCGATCATGACGATCGCGTCCGTGTCCGGGTCGTCGTTGAACATCTTAATGACGTCGAGGAAGCTGGTCCCGATAATCGGGTCGCCTCCAATTCCGACGCACGTCGATTGGCCTATCCCGAGCCCCGTAAGCTGGCCCACAGCCTCATACGTGAGCGTTCCGCTTCGGCTCACCACTCCGACGTGCCCCCTCTTGTGGATGAAGCCCGGCATGATGCCCAGCTTGCACTGTCCGGGCGAAATGATGCCAGGACAATTCGGCCCGAGCAGGCGCGTCTTTGAATTCTTGAGCGCCGCGGCGACTCGGACCATATCGAGCACGGGAATGCCCTCAGCGATGCAAGCGACGAACGGCAAACCGGCGTCCACATCCTCCAAAATCGCGTCCGCCGCGAATGGCGGAGGTACGAAAGCCACCGCTGCATTCGCGCGTGTTTCGCGAGCTGCCTCGGCGACGGTATCGAATACCGGAACGCCGAGATGCTTCGTGCCACCCTTGCCCGGAGTGACGCCCGCGACGATCGTCGTGCCGTAGTCGATCATCTGCTGCGCGTGAAAACTGCCCTCGTGACCCGTCAGCCCCTGCACGATCGCGCGCGTCTTTCTATCGACGAGGATGCTCATCGAGCCGCTCCGGCCAGTGCGACGACCTTTTCGGCGCCATCCTTCATGCCCTTGGCCACCGTGAAATTCAGACCTGATTTGCGCAGAATTTCTTGTCCTTTTTCGACGTTGGTGCCTTCCATACGCACGACAACAGGGACTTTGATGTTCAGCTCTTTCGCCGAATTCACGATACCGCTGGCCAGCATGTCGCAGCGCAAAATGCCGCCGAAGACGTTTATGAACACCGCCTTCACGTTCGGATCGCTCAGCAAGATGCGAAATGCATTCTTCACGCGCGCTTCCGACGCGTCGCCGCCGACATCGAGAAAATTCGCGGGGTTGCCGCCGCTCAACTTAATGATGTCCATCGTGGCCATCGCCAGGCCCGCGCCGTTGACCATGCACGCGATCGTCCCTTCGAGCTTGATGTAATTGAGCTTGAATTTCGAAGCTTCGACTTCGAGCGGTGTTTCTTCGCCGATGTCGCGCAGTTCCTCCAATTCGGGATGGCGATAGAGCGCGTTGTCGTCGAAATTCACTTTCGCGTCGAGCGCGAGAAGCCGACCATCGCCCGTTACCACACACGGATTAATTTCGACAAGCGAAGCATCGGTCTCGACAAAGGCGCTATAAAGCGACCGGAAAAAAGGCACGGTGGCGTTCATCAGCCCGGCGGGGAGTTCCAAGCCAAACGCAAGCTTCCGCGCGTGATATGGCTGAAAGCCTGTCTCGGGCAGAATCGCCTCGCGCAGAATTTTCTCAGGATGTTCCTTCGCGACTTCTTCGATTTCCATACCGCCCGCCGCGCTCGCCATGAAAATCGGAGCGCGTGCAACACGATCGATAAGAATGCTGAGATACAGCTCACGCTTGATGTCGAGGCCTTCTTCGATGAGTATTCGCCGGACAATCCGCCCCTCAGGCCCAGTCTGCGGCGTCACGAGTTTCATCCCGAGCATCTGTTCGGCGAGGGATGCGGCCTCTTCAGGCGATCCTGCGATCTTCACTCCGCCCGCTTTGCCGCGCCCGCCAGCATGGATTTGCGCCTTTACGACGACAATCGGCGTCCCAAGGCGCGCAGCCGCTGCCCGCGCTTCGTATTTGCTGAAGACGGCTTCACCGCGCGGCACCGGCACACCGAACTTGGCGAGGATGGCCTTGGCTTGGTACTCGTGAATCTTCATGCAGGCATCGCGACCGGTCAGAAGCCGGCCGTAGAAATGCTAGAATTTATAGACTGATAAAAGCACCTCAGTGTACTTGGAACGTGCGGGGCGGGCAAGGCGCGGTCCCGAAAAATGCTAAACAGCACGATGGAAAAAATAGCAGCGGGCAAGGACTTATCGCGCGCCGAGGCAGACGCCGCCATGGAGGAGATCCTCTCCGGCCGCGCGACTCACGAACAGATCGTCTCGCTGCTTTCCGGCATGAAGACAAAGGGCGAAACAGTCGACGAACTCGTCGGTTTTGCGAGCGCGATGCGACGCCACGCTCCGCCGATCTTTCCGGCCAATCACGCATGCGCTGATGAAACGCTGGTCGACACCTGTGGCACGGGCGGCGACGCCTCCGGCACGTTTAACATTTCAACAGTCGTGGCATTTGTCGTTGCTGGCGCGGGTGTACGCGTCGCCAAACACGGTAACCGCTCGATCAGCTCCCGCTGCGGCTCCGCCGACGTGCTTGAACAGCTCGGCGTCCAGATCGATTTGCCGCCGGAAAGCATCGCGCGCTGCATCGAACAAGTCGGCATCGGTTTTCTGTTCGCGCCCGCCATCCACACGGCCACGCGCCACGCGATGCCCGCTCGGCGCGAACTGAAGACGCGCACCGTCTTCAATCTTCTCGGCCCGCTTACTAATCCGGCGCGAGCTTCAGCGCAAGTTGTCGGGGTTTACGATTCGGCCGTCGCAGAGCCGATGGCGCGGGCACTCGGCGAGTTGGGTGTGCGGCGCGCCTTCGTGGTTCACGGCGCAGACGGGCTCGACGAAATCTCGATCTCAGGCGAGACGTTTGTTTCCGAGTTGCGCGACCGAGTCGTGCGCAGCTACACCGTCACTCCGGAGGATTTTGGGTTGCGCCGCGCGCCACTCGATTCGATTCGCGGAGGCGATCCGAAGCAGAACGCCGAGATCGTTCACAAGGTTTTAGGACGGTCCATGCTCTATCGCGATCACGGGCCGCATCGCGATATCGTCCTCGCCAACGCTGCCACTGCGCTCGTCGCCGCCGGGCGCGCGCCCGATTTCCTCGATGGAGTGCGCCTCGCCGCTAGGTCGATCGATTCTGGTGAAGCCAGAGAGCGACTAGAAAGGCTCGTCGCCTTCTCACAAGCGGAGAAGAATCGCGCCGCACACGCGCGCGGCTAGATGGTCAGGAAATTTTCGAGAAGCCGGAAGCCTGCTTCGGTGAGCACGGATTCCGGATGGAACTGCACGCCTTCGACCTTCAGCCTTTTGTGGCGCAAACCCATGATCGTGCCGTCGGCGGTTGTCGCCGAAATCTCGAGGTCATCCGGCAGAGATTCCTTCTCGACGATCAAGGAATGATAGCGAGTTGCGGGAAAATCTTGTGGCAAGCCTCGGAAGATTGTCTTGTTGTCGTGATGGATTGTGCTCGTCTTGCCGTGCATCACTTCCTTCGCGCGAATTACCTTGCCGCCGAATGCGGCACCAATCGCCTGATGCCCAAGGCACACGCCTAGGATCGGGATTTTTCCTGCGAAGCGCTTGATGAGCGGGACGCTCACCCCCGCTTCCGCCGGTGTGCATGGTCCCGGCGAAATCACGATTCGTTCAGGTTTGTGCTGCTCAATCTCCTCGAGCGTGATTTGGTCGTTGCGGCGCACTTCCAACTCTTGGCCCATCTGGCCGAGATACTGCGCCAGGTTGTAGGTAAACGAGTCGTAGTTGTCGAGAAGCAGAATCATGGTGAGCTTTCAGAATAGCGCAGATTCTCAATTGCCGCGACTCTCGCCGCCCTGTGCGATCTCAAGCGCTTTCAGGAGAGCTCGTGCCTTGTTCACCGTCTCTTCGTATTCGCGCTCGGGCACCGAATCCGCCACGATTCCCGCACCCGCTTGGATATGAACGCGCCCGCCCTTTGCGATCAGCGTTCGAAGTGCGATGCATGAATCGACGTTGCCTGAAAAGTCGAGATAGAGGATCGCGCCGGCATAGATTC
Organism: Candidatus Acidiferrales bacterium; assembly: GCA_035622875.1. Lineage (GTDB taxonomy): Bacteria > Acidobacteriota > Terriglobia > Acidiferrales > UBA7541 > Palsa-295. Next base: position 33,975 of record DASPUN010000019.1, on the reverse strand, counting down.
CGCGCCGCGTAGGCTCAAGTTCATCGATGATCTGCATGGCCCGAACTTTCGGCGCGCCGGCAAGCGTGCCCGCCGGGAAACAAGCCATCAACGCGTCGAAACAATCCACTTCGGGACGCAATCGCCCATGCAGGCTCGACACAAGATGCATCACGTGCGAAAAACGCTCGACAAACATCAGCCGGTCGGGCTTGACCGAGCCGTACTCGCACACACGTCCTAAATCATTGCGCCCCAGATCGACCAACATAATGTGCTCGGCTCGCTCTTTCGGGTCAGCGAGAAGTTCCGCCTCGAGCTTGCGGTCCTCTTCGTCGTTGCGCCCCCGTGGACGCGTGCCGGCGAGCGGCTTGTAATAAGCATCCCGGCCCTGCACCTTCACCAGCATTTCGGGCGAACTGCCGACGACGCAAACATCCTCGAGTTTCAGAAAATAGAGGTAGGGAGAGGGATTCACGACGCGCAGAGCCCGATAGATTTCAAACGGCTCGGCGCTCACCTTCGCGGAAAATCGCTGGCTGGCCACGATCTGGAATGCATCACCTGCGAGGATGTACTCCTTCGCTTTGTTTACCGCGGAGATGAACTGCTGCTTCGTCATGTTCGTTTCGACGCGCACAGGTTTCGTGCGTGGCGCCCGGTGCTGCTTCGGCAAGGGTCCTTCAAGCAATTGTCTCGTGCGTCGAATTTCACGAACGGCGGCATCGTATTTGCCGCGCAAACTGCCCGGGCCCCCCGTAAACACGTTGCGAATTACTGACACGCGGTGCTGCACATGGTCAAACGCGACAAGACCCAGGTAGAACATCATCACGCAGTCATCGGCGCCCACATCGTCGCGACCTGTGTCGGGAATGCGCTCGATCAGCCGCACCATGTCGTAGGCAAAGTAACCGATCGCGCCGCCTGTCAACGGTGGGAGTCCCGGGACGCGCACCGGTTTGTAGCGTGCCGTGAGTTGGCGCAGCCGCTCGACCGGATTCTCCTCAGACCGGATTTTCTTGCCGCGCGATTCGAGCGTGCAGGAAGTGCCTCGCGCACGAAATACCTCTTCAGGATTCACGCCAGCAAACGTATAGCGCCCGATCGTCTCTCCTCCTTCGACGCTTTCGAGCAAGAACGAGTACTTTGCATTGCGGGCAATCCGTAGATACGCCCCGACCGGCGTCAACAGATCCGCGGTATATGTGTCGTACACGGGGACGAGATTTCCCTGTCGCGCCAATTCGCAGAATGTCTTGAAATCGGGCTGAATCATCGAGTGGCTCGCTTCAAAGCTGTTCTTGAATAGGTGGATCTTTCCTCGCGCGCGAGTGCTGAAACGACTGCCTTGCGCATGGCGTCGATGGGCGCGGGCTCGCCCGTCCAAATCTCCCACTGCGCCGTGCCCTGTGCGACGAACATCTCCACGCCTGAGACCGTTTCGATACCGCGTCGCGCTGCAAGTTCTAGCAGTCGCGTCATAGGTGGGCGATAAATGGTGTCAAATACGAGTCGGCAATTCAATTCACTCGCTTCGAGGGGAGAATTCCCAACCGCCGGATGCATGCCCACAGGCGTGGCGTTGATCATCGCATCGAAGAATTCCCGCCGTAGCTGAGTCCGCGCGACGGCTTCACCTCCGACGGCTTTCGCAAGAGACTTCGCTCGTTCCTTCCGTCGCGCATAAACGCACACAGCGGAGCCCGCCTGGGCCAGCGCAAAGGCTACCGCGCGCGCCGCACCTCCAGCGCCAACGATCAGGACGCGGCTCCCGCGCAATGGGATCCTCTTCTCCAACGTCGTCAACACTCCCACGTAGTCTGTGTTGTATCCGAACAGTTTTCCGCCTCCACGCACCACGACCGTATTGACCGCTCCAATCCGCTCCGCAAGCGGATCGCAATCGTCGAGGCGGCTCACGATCTGCTCCTTGTGAGGCAACGTGACACTGAAGCCTCGGATTCCGAGCGGCTCGACCGAATCGAGAAAATCGCTCAGGTCATGCACCGAAAACGGCAGATAGATCGCGTTCATCCGCCGCGCCGCGAATCCGGCGTTTTGCATCGCCGGAGAGAGCGAATGTGCGATCGGATTGCCGATAACTCCGTAGACCCGCGTCCGCAAATCTAGCCCCTGTGCGCGGTAAAGGTGTCTAAGGTCAGCCAGCGATGTCTGTCCCGGCGCGGTCGCAACGTCGACGGGAGCATAAGCAAAGCCGCTCGCTCTGCGGAGTGACAATATTCGCGTGGGAAGTGCCACTTCGCCCATCGGTATCCCTACAAGATTCGAACGATGGCTCGCGAAAAGGAGTAACTTGCGCGCGTCCGTCAGAGAATTGCAGTGCGCCGCAATCTTCGTCGCATCCGGTCCGCCGCGTGCCAACTCGTTCATCACGCGGCTGAGATCGCGCGGCATCGCGCGAAAAAAGTGGGCGGACCGCAATTGGTGGCCGTCCCCGAGTAACGCATCGATGAGTTCCGCAGGGCACTTGCGAACTGTCTCGATTTCAAGGTCGTACCAATCACATCCCGCTCGAATTGCTTCCGCCAAATGGAAAAGCTGTTTGGCAATCGAGCCGCGATACCGACCTCCCGCCTCCCGCCGTCGACAAGTCGCGATGAGAGTTGCGCGGCGCCTCCGCCCCGCCAGTTTGGCCAGGAACCGGTCGATCTCGCGGTCATCTGCCAACCAGTCGAGCCGGAGTTCGATCGTTCCAGTTTGGCCGAGGGCCTGTTCCAGCTGCCGAATCAACGATTCGGAGTCAGATGCAGCGGCCACGGCGCAGATTTTGTCGCGTCCTAACACCTTGCATTTCCTATCTGTTCCGGATTGTTTCGATGGGTGCGCGAAGCACTGCAGAACAGGGAATTCTTGCTTCTACCACGTGGTACACAATGTGTAAAGCCCGATGGACCATTGTCTTGACGCTCCCTCGCGGTGTCTGTTACGGTCGGCTCATCGGCTGGGGTTTAGTACTACTAAGCCGCGCAACGTCTTTGAGAAGGAGCGAATATCATGCGCGCTAAGTTTGTCTCTGTCGGCCTGTTTTTGACGATTTCCGCCGGGGTAGCTTCGGCGCAAACGCGACCGACGACCCCGAGCCCGGGCGAGGTCTATTGCTCGGGCATCGTCACGACCGAGTCTGTCCCGCGCGATACGCTCGTCGTCACGGGCGAAGAATCGAACTACAAAGTTACCTTCCAAGAGGGCGACTACGTCTACATCAATAAGGGTTCGAGCCAGGGCGTGAAGGCAGGCGATGAATTTCTGATCATCCGGCCGGTGGTCGATTCGATCAAGACCGAATGGACAAAATGGCAGACAGCGATCCTGCACAAGATGGGTACGGTGTGGGAAGACGAAGGCCGCGTGAAAGTCGTCGTAGCCCTGTCGGACACTTCCATCGGCCAGGTGAAAGATTCTTGCCAGTATGTGCAGCGTGGCGATATTGCCCTGCCGTTCACAGCACGCCCGACCCCCCAGTTGAAGTCAGAAGACAATTTCGATCGGTTCGCACAGGCTAACGGCAAAGCTTTGGCAATGGTGATTACCGCAAAAAAATTCGAGCAGGAGAACGGTAAAAACGACATCGTCTACGTCAATCTCGGTACCGATCAGGGCGTTAAGGTGGGTGATTACTTCCGGATCTTCCGCTACCAGGGCACCCAGCATGAAACTGCCTATCAGCCTCGGCGTTTCGGCTTCGAGGTCGCGGGAGATTTAGGACCGACGTATGGCTACGGAAAAGCCCCTAGCAAATACAACTGGAGCAACGTGCCTCGCGAAGATCTAGGGGAAGGAATCGTCCTTCGGACAGGACCAAATTCTTCGACCGTCCTGATCACTTTCGCGCTTCGTGAAGTCTACTCGGGCGATTACGTCGAACTCGAATAGTCAGATTTCAACACGTTGCGTGTTTCGAATCCTGCATCCCGCTGGATTTCCGACTCGCTGAAAACCTCGGCAGTAAAGGCCAAAATCAGTGTCTGTGGGTCTTTCCACGCGTCTCGTTGGAGCCCCGCCTTCACGCAAGTTTCCTCCAAGAATCGGCTGCTTTCCCAACGGTGTTCCGGAGCCACCTGCGGCAATAGCAGTCCGCGTTGCCATCCCCGGCTGACGATGAGGCCGTGTCTGCCGACTTCAATCTCGTGCGGTGAGATCGCCGCCGGCGGTGAGAGGACGGACAATTCGATTTCTATTTCGGGGAGTTCATGTGGCCGGACTGGATCGAAGCGAGGGTCTTCGAGCGCCGCAGCTCTCGCCGAGTAGGCGATGACTTGAGCGGCCGATTGTTTCGTCCCGATCTGCCCGATGCATCCTCGCAGCCGCGTGCGACATTTCAGAGTGACGAACGCCCCGGCGCATTCTGCCTCATCGCGCTCAACCGCCAGCATTTCGAAGACCTGGCCACCTTCGACAGCTGCTACCAAAGCTCGGCGAGCCACATCCAGCAAATACCGCTTTTTGCGATTATCGAGTGAGGACATCCTGGGGTTTTTCTTTTGGCTCCACGATGACGACGTTCGAACTCTGCCGTTGCTGCACGCGGAAATTGATTTGGCTCCAGAACATCTGAAAGTAGTGAATTGCAGACAATGCGGCGCTTATCACCACCAACCAAAGAAGAGTTATCCCAAGCGTCTTGAGGGCAGGATGATTCGCGGTCAAAATCACAGCGCAGCCGGCCAGGACCTGCAAGATCATTTTCGTCTTGCCAAGCGCAGACGCCGGAATCACCAGACCTTCGGCTGAGGCAATCTCTCGAAGGCCCACCACAATGAACTCACGCCCAAGAATGATCACCACCATCCACGCTGGCACCAGATGCATCCACACCAGAGGGACAAACGCTGCTGTGATCAAAAGCTTGTCCGCGATCGGATCGAGGAGAATTCCCAGAGTTGTAATCTCTCGCCTTTTTCGCGCGATGTAGCCATCCATCGCGTCGGTCGCCGCCGCAACCAACAGTATCAGGACTCCCCAAACCTCGAAACGGAACGGCAGCCCGAAAAAACGCCAATTGGGTTGTCGTGTCCACAGGACAACCACAAGCAGCGGCACAAAAAAGATTCGCAGTACTGTGAGGCTGTTGGGCAGGTTCATTGCGTTTCCGGAAAGATAGACACGACCAAGCCCTTCTGCGGGCTAGGCCGCCGTCTAGACGACTATAGTCTCCGCTTTTGATTGAGTCAACGGAAGCTGGTGTCACGTGTGAACCACTGCCGATCCGACTGATGGAAGCCTCGCTCGAATCGGCAAGCTGCTGTCGCGGCGTCATTTATCGGGCGTGCTGCCCTAGATCTGTGCAAATTTGGTGCGCGACGTCAGTGCCGTCCGCTTCCAGCCCCGTCGCATTTCGAGCGTTCTTATGTGCCTCTAAGATACAGATTCAACGATCGTTAGAGAATTGACACTTGAAGGGCTACCAGCGGCATCAGGGAATCGCCGGCCTGAGACGATTGTCCGTGGCCCGGCTTTTCCACAGTGTTTTACACAGGATCGGGCTCCCGGTTCTACCTGGGAGCGCTACACGATTCTTAGTCACGGTCTCGGCGAGCTTGCTGGCGGCCGCTTTGATCGGACACCCAGACAGCGTATCCACCCGATCAACGGCCCGCGGTGCTCGCAAGCGACTTGTCGGTCAAACGGTGCCGGGATCACTGCGATGGCTTGATTCGACGGCGCACTTTCGACTCCGTTGAGAACCGCCGTGACCTGATAACAATAAGTCGCTCCGAGAGCGACCGTCGTATCGACGTAGCTCGTCGCGGAAAGCCCCGAAGCATTCAACTTCACGAATTGTTCAGCGCAGTTCGATGCCCGGTAGACGTTGTACGTGAGCGTCGGATTTCCCGCTGCGGAGGAACTCGCTTGCCAGGTGAGCTGGACGGTCCGCTGGCAAATCGCCGGCGTCGCGCTCAATGCGATGCCGAGCGCAATCGCAATTGCGATTCGTTTCATGGCTTCTCCTTTCTTCCCCTCTAGGGGGATCGGCACTTCTTCTCGCGCCCTCTTTGGCGCGCAAGATAAAGGCTAGCGGTGCCGTGAAAGGTGAAACGGAAATTGTCCTGTGGACTGTCGGTGTCGTGTGAAATCTCGGTCCGAAGGGCAAGTGCAGTCCGAGAAGGCAGGCCTGAGAAACTGGCAACGCTCAGCAAACGGCGGGGTTTCGAAAGGAAACGGACAATTCTCGTCGTGATTGCGTCGCGTCACTCCACGACGAATTCTTGAAGCCGCCGCGCTGCAGATTGCGGCAACTCCGCATCGAGAACCAAATGGCCATCAAGCAGTTCGGAACTCACGATCCGTCCGACCGCGTGAACGACTGAGAGACGGCGTCCGTCCGCCAAGGGCAAGCGAAGCCGCAACCTCACCAACGGATCGACGGGCATCGCCGCATCGATCCGGGCGAGCAATTCGTCCAACCCCGCGCTGGTCACGGCGGATGTGAACACATTCTCGCGGCCGTGGCCGTTTGATGTCTTCAACGCGCTCAATTCTTCGTCCTTGAGGCGGTCGATTTTGTTGAGAACGTGAATCCTCGGGCGGTCGTCGACCCCCAGCGCGCGCAGCACCTTGGTCACTTCGGCATCCTGCTCGGCGTGGTGCGGGTTTGAAATATCCGTGACGTGAAGAATCAGCGCCGCCTCTTGCACTTCTTCTAGCGTCGCACGAAAGGCGGCAATCAGGTCGGGAGGCAGGTCGCGCAGGAATCCAACCGTGTCTGATAGCAGCACGCGCCGCCGCGACGGGAGGCGAATCGCGCGTATCGTGGGATCAAGAGTGGCAAACATTTTTGAGGACGTGAGCACTCCGGCGCCGGTCAGCGCGTTGAACAGCGTAGACTTTCCAGCGTTTGTATAGCCCACGAGTGCGACCATGCCCAGCGGCACCGCTTGACGTGCACGTCTCCGCGTGGTCCGCTGGCTGCGAACGGTTTCAATGGCGCTTCGAATTTTTCGCACTCGCTCTCGAATGCGCCTTCGATCGGTTTCGAGTTTCTGTTCGCCGGGTCCTCGCGTTCCGATACCGCCACCAAGCCGCGAGAGCGCTTCGCCTCGACCGGTCAGCCTCGGCAGCAGGTAATTTAGCTGCGCGAGTTCGACCTGGAGTTGGCCCTCCCGCGTGCGCGCATGCGTGGCGAAAATATCGAGAATCAGCTGCGTGCGGTCGATCACGCGGCATCCGACCTCCTTCTCGATGTTTCGGAGCTGCACGGGCGTCAGATTGTGGTCGATGATCACGAGCGGCACGCGGCGCGCATGTGCTTCGGCCCGAATTTCATCGAGCTTGCCGCGCCCTACGAGTGTGGCGGGATCGAGCGAATCGCGCATCTGCAGAACGCTGCCAAGCACATTTGCGCCGGCGCTCTCTGCTAGCTCCTGCAACTCTTTAAGCGAATCGCGGGCGGATGCGGCGGGGACATCGGCGCCTGCTCGGCCGCCGGCGTGGCTCAGGCGTCGCACGTTTACGCCGACCAGCAACACTGGCTCTCTGCGCTCAATCGGTTGAGTAGTTTTCATCCGGTCCGGCGGTAGGCGTGGATCTGTGGTGTTCCGGTGCGACTTCTCATCTCAATACACGCATTATACGCCGCTTATCCGGATCGAGCGACCGTCTGCCCCATACCATGAGTGCCGGATTGCCTGGCGGAGGCTGATGTCGTAGGCTGTAGCGGGCCTCGGGTCCCGGTTCGTCCCATACCGCCGCAAGTCTCGGCAATCGAAGCGACCGGGCTCAGTACACATATACTCCGAGCTCTTGGCGATGGTTCGGTTGAACCACGACTTCGCCGAGCAAACATGCGTCGGGAAGTGTTGGTGTCCAACCTATCTTCCCAAGGATTTTTGCGGTCACCGATGTACGCGAGGCCGTGCTGGCGCCTTCCGGCCTGATGAACGTGCCGAAGGCGGACGCCGACAGTCCCGTGGAACATTTGCCTTGAGCGAAATCATTCGAAACGAGAATTCGGCACCTTCGAAGATTCCCCGGTACGTGGGCTACGGGCTGGCGCTCGTCTGCTTGGTATGGGTAATTCGTTACTTCCATTTCGTTCGGTTTGTGCGTGAACTGGCCGAGGTCGATTGGAAGTGGGTTTTGCTCGGCATGTCCTTCGATGTGCTGAGCTACGTCATTCAAGGGCTGCGCTGGAAATTTCTGCTCACGCCTTTCGGTCGAGTGAAACTGTCGCGCTCCATCCGAGCGGTATTCGCGGGCCTTTTCACCAACTTGATCTTCCCACTTCGCCCCGGCGAGTTCTTGCGAAGCTATCTTTTATCGAATTCGGACGACATCAAAATAGGCCGTGTGCTCGGCTCAGTGGGCGTCGAACGGCTCGTGGACTTGGTGATTGCGACGGCTTCGCTGGCAGTCGTCTCGCTCTTGGTCGATCTGCCCCGCCGATTTCAGCGCGCCGCCGACCTGCTCGGCGTGATTACGCTCGTTTTAGTGACCATCCTTGTCTTGCTCATTTTCTATCTGGAAATAAAGCTCGGCAGCAGTCCCGAACCCACGATGGCGAGGCGGCACTTGCCAGGCAAGGTAATGGGAGCGCTGATCGACCTTCACTCGATGGGCACGGCGCCGAGCTTCTACGCTTCTGTATTCACTTCAATCTTGATCCCGTTGTGCCAGGTTCTGGGTCTCTGGGCCATGATGCGGTCTTACGGTCTGCACTTGTCGTTTCTCGCTGCTGTCGTCGTGCTGCTGGTCATCAACCTAGGCGTCTCGCTTCCCAACGCGCCTGCCAATGTTGGCGCTTATCAGCTTTTCTGTGTGCTGGGTTTGAGCGTGTTCGACATTGATAGAACGGGCGCCGCCAACTTCTCCACGTTTGCTTGGTTCGCGCTCAATCTTCCCTTTGCGCTCTTGGGATTTGCGGCGCTGGTGCGGAGTGGGCTTTCCATCCGGTCGATGCGCGAGAAAGTCACCGGTATTCCGCGGCAGAATCTCAAGCCGAGCACCCAGAGCTGAACATACATCCCCAACCGCTTCACAGCTGTCATCGGCACATCGGGGTTATTTCCTTTGAAGGGCTGCCCAGCCTCCGTTATATAGTTGAGACCTAGGTCCTTGCGCTCGCAATTCCAGCCGTAGCGTCTCCGGGTGGGAGACGCAGCGCCGGCCTTCGTCGCCGTAGGCGCGCAAGGATTGCCCAATATTCCATGGCTCCGGACATCAGCAAACATCTCGAGCGCGCGCGGCGCAGCCTCGAGAAGAACAAACTCCGCGAGGCGGTCGGAGAGTATCAGGCGGTTCTCAACGACGCCCCGAGCAATCAAGAGGCCTTGCAAGCACTGGCCGATATCCACACACGGCTGAACGAACCTGCCGTAGCGGCCCAATACTACGGCATCCAGTTTGACCGCCTGCTCGAGGCCGGCGACCACACCAAGGCCTCTGCTGTCTTCTCACGCTTTCTTCGGCCGTTCCCGCAGCCTCCTGACCGCTTGATGCGCTACGCCTCGCTCCTGCAAAAGCAAAACCGGGTCTCCGAGGCGATCGAACAATTCGGCGCCGCCGCCGAGCTCTTCCTGCAACAGCAGCGCGGTATCGAGGCCTTGGCGTGCTACGAAAGTATGGCCCTGCTCGATCCGGAGAACGCATCACGGCATGTGATCCTAGGCGAGCTTGCGGAACGCCTCCGGCACGCCGATCTCGCCGCGCGAAGTTTTCTCCGTGCCGGGCAACTGACGCAAGCGATTGGCTCGCTCGAAGAGGCGCTCGATTATTTCGGCCGCGCCCATCAGCTCTCGCCCAACGATCGTACAGGCTCGCTCCTGTACGCGGAGGCGAAGGTTCGCAAGGGCGACGCAGAAGGAGCATTCGCGCTGCTTGAACCGCTCGCGCCGAACGACAAAGATACGACCTATCTCGCACTGTTCGGCGAAGCGCTTCTCCGCACAGGGCGACTCGATCGCGCGCGCGAGCTCTTTCAGGCCTACTATAGGCAAAAGCCAGAAGGTTTCGAGAAGCTCTTTGAGATTGCCGGCGCTTACATCCGTGCCAGCGAGGACGCCAAAGGCGCGGCATTGCTCACGGAGCTGAAAGATTGGATGCGCGCGGGCCGCCGCGAAGCCGAGCTGACATCTCAAGTCGACCGCCTCGCGGCTGCCTACCCGAAATCCCTTCCGCTGGCCCAAACGGTTGCTCGGATCTTCGAGGAACTGAATCGGGAAACGAAATATTTCGACGCTCTCGTCCGCCTCTTCGATCTCTATCTCACAGCTGGACGGATGAAGGAGGCCTGCGAGACGCTCGATCGCCTCGTTGACATCGACCCGTACGACTACCGCAATCACGAGCGCATCGCCAAGCTCGAAGGAAACGTCGACCCGGCTTTCTTGCAGAGTATTCTTTCGCGTGCAGCCAAAGCTGCGACCGTGTCTACGAGAACCGATGGCTTCACGGGCGCCGGATCGGAGATCGCCGCAACCGCGGGGCCTGTCTCTGAAGAAGTTCGCGCGCAGCAGGCGCTCGAGGACCTGATCGTTCAGGTGGAAATCTTTCTCCAGTATTCGTTGCAGAGCAAGGCTGTGGAGCGTCTAGAGCGTATCGCGGAACTCTTCCCGGGCGAAGAGGAGCGAAACGAACGCCTTCGTTCGCTCTACGAGCGGGCCAATTGGTGGCCCAAGGGTGTTCCGATTAAGCCCGCGCCTGCTCCGACCCCACCGCCGCCGGCTGCTCCCATACCCGCAGCGGTTCCGGTGCCGCCTCCAGTAGCCGCGCCCACGCCTGCGGATACGCATCGGGACCTCGCTGCAATCGCCGAAATTAACCGATTGATGTACCGGCAACAGACGCCTCGTGAAGTAGCGGGAACCACCGCTGCCGAGATCGGAAAATATCTCGGGGTCACTCGCTGCCTGATCGCCGTCGGTGCCGCGGGCGAAGGAGCTCATCAGTTGACGGCTGAATACTCCACTCCGGGTGTTCCCGCCGTGGGCGTCTCGCGTATTTCCGCGATTGTTCCCCTCGTCGCGAAACTCACGCCCGACGCACTGGGAGGAATCGAGCTGCATGCCTCGAACTGCCCCGGCCTAAGAGAGCTGGGGCTCGAGACGGCTCTCGCGGTGCAACTAACGGACAAGGAGACGCAAGGGGCGTCGGGCGTGCTGCTCGTGGGCGATGCGAGCGCGCGAAAATGGAAACCGAACGAAAGTTTCTTCCTGCAAGCCGTGGGCGACCAGCTCGTGCTCTCGGTGAGCCACACGCGGTTGCGATCGCTGGTGCGTTCACTGGCAGTGGCCGATGAAAAAACGGGCCTGCTCAGCCGCGGCGCCTATATCGATTGCCTCGTGGTCGAGTCCAACCGTGCGCGCTCGCAGGGGACGCCCCTCTCGCTGATTGTGCTTCACATCGACCGCGGCGGCGACCTTCTCCGGCAGCACGGCGACGCGGCTGTCGACAAGTATGTGGAGCAGCTGGCACGGGCACTCTCTTCGGCCGTCCGCCAGACCGACATCGCCGTAAAATACACGGCTTGGTCGCTCGTATTCGTGCTGCCCAATACATCGCTCGACAACGCCCGCTCGCTTGCGGAAAAATTGCGGCAGGTCGCTGCGACCGTTCGGCCAACCTGGGAGCCGCCCGACCTCACCGTCAGCGCCATTGTTGCGGAAGCGTCTTCGCGACCGGGCGACGATACCGAAGATCGCGTCACGGAATGGATCAATCGCGCCGAAGCAGGTCTTGACGAAGCGCGCCAGCGTGGCGGCGATGCTCTCGTGCAGTTGGCGACCCCATGAGCCTGGTGTCTGCGCGATGACCTCGGGCGAATCGAAATCCAACGCACTACACGGCGAGCTGAATGGGGCGGGGCTGCGTTTCGCCATCGTCGTCAGCCAGTTCAATAGCTTCATTACGGACAGACTCCTCGCCGGCGCACTCGACGCGCTCGAACGCACGGGAGCGCCGAAGGAGCAGATCGAAATTGTCCGCGTCCCGGGCTCATTCGAGATTCCGCTTGCTGCAAAAAAGCTAGCCGCCACCGGGCGGTTCGATTCGATCATTTGCATCGGTTGCGTCCTGCGCGGCGAAACTTCGCATTACGACTACGTTTGTTCCGAGACGGCGCGCGGAATCCAACTCGCGCAACTGGATACGGGCGTTCCGATGGCGTTTTGCGTTCTTACCTGCGACACGCTCGAACAGGCGATTGATCGCGCCGGCCTGAAAGGCGGCAACAAAGGCTACGAAGCAGGGCTCGCCGCAGTCGAAATGGCCACACTTTCTCGCAAGCTGTCGAAGAAATCCTCGAATTCACGACCGGACCCACGCATCCGCTCGAATCGCCGATGACGCTCCGGCGCAAATCGCGGGAATTCGCTCTTCAGATGCTTTTTGAATGGGACATGACGCGGCAGGAACCGTCTCGCGTCGAGAAGCTTTTCTGGAAATCGGCCCGAGCCGCTGAGTCGACTCGCGACTTCGCAAACGAATTGTTCGAAGGCACGGTCGCACAGGCCGGCGAAATCGACGCGATGGTTGCGAAGCTCGCCGAAAACTGGCGCCTCGACCGCTTAGCTGCGATCGACCGCAATATTCTGCGCCTGGGGATTTACGAAATGCGCGCGGGAACAGCTCCGCCTCGGGTCATCATCGACGAAGCTCTGGAACTCGCGAAAAAATTCTCCTCGGCCGAAGCCCCGGCATTCCTAAACGGCGTGCTCGACGCCGCGCTCAAGAACTTCGCCACCTGAGAGGCCGAGCGAGCCTGCGCGCTCCCGGCTGCACTTTTACAGCATGCGCACCGAAGTCGTGATTTCGTCGAGCACCCGTCGCGTTGTCTCTGCACGCGTCGTTTCGGCATATACGCGAAGCATCGGCTCGGTTCCCGATGCGCGGACCATCGCCCAGCCTATATCTCCGAGGTAAACCTTGATGCCGTCCAGATCCTCGCGCCGCACGATCGACCAATCGAGCAGCCGCGCGAATTTCGCATCGGCAAATCGCTCGATCACCTTCTCCTTCTGGCCGTCCTTCAGCGTCAGGTCGACTCTTCCGTAGTGGTGCTCGCCGAATTCGCGATGTAGCATCGCGACCAATTCGCCCAGCCGCTTGCCGTGCCACGCCATCACCTCGGCAAGCAGCAGCGCGCTCACAGTAGCGTCGCGCTCCGGCAAATGTAGCTTTGTCGCGATGCCTCCGCTTTCTTCGCCGCCAAGCACAATGTCGCTCTGAAGCATTCGGTCGCAGACGTATTTGAACCCAACTGGCGTTTCCCACACCTTGCGCCCGAGCTTTTCCGCGATCTTGTCGACCATCTTCGTGGTGGAAAAGGATTTCACCACGTCTCCGGACAGCTTTCGCGTCCCGGCAAGGTGCCATAACAAGATGGAAAAAATCTGATGTGGCGTAATAAACGTCCCGTCGCGGTCGACAGCTCCGATGCGGTCCGCATCGCCATCGAACGCAAAGCCAGCATCGTAACCGCCTTCGCGCACGGCCTGCTGAAGCGCACCAATGTGTGGCTCGATGGGCTCTGGGTTGACACCGCCGAAACGCGGATCGCGCTCGCCACGAATTTCGCCTGCCTCGATTCCGTGACGGCGCAGCAGTTCGCGAAACAGGCCGCGGCCTGCTCCATGCATCGGATCGGTCAGAAAATGAAACTTCGAGGCGCGCAGCCGGTCCCAATCCACGAGGCCGCTGAGCGTCTCGAGATAAGGCGTACGCACGTCAAGCGAATGGATCAAATATGGGCGCGGCGGCAGTGGAGGGACTCCGTCGCGCAGTACCTTGGCGAGCTCTATCTCCACTTGCGCCACTATGGCGGCCGACGCCGAGCTCCCGTAGCTTGCTTTCAACTTGACGCCATTCCAGCGATATGGGTTGTGGCTGGCGGTGATCTGAATTCCACACGCCGCGCCGCGCTGCCGTACCATCAATGAAAGCGCCGGAGTCGGGCACGCATCCGTGGCGAGCCAAACGGGCGTTCCAGTGGCCGCCACAGTCTCCGCCGCGACACGCGCAGAATGCTCGGATTTAGATCGCGTATCGTAGCCAACGAGTATCCCGCTGCCCGGTTTCTCGGCGCGTACAGCGTAGCGCGCGATCGCCTGGACAACCTTTCGCACGTTGTCGTCCGTGAAATCCTCGTCGATGATGCCGCGCCAGCCATCGGTGCCGAACTTGATCGAGGTCGTCGTCATCGCGCGCTCAGTCTAAAGCAGGTCATTCCTCTTCTGCTGCTCGAGCCATTTCACAATCTTCCCGACATCCTGCGAGCGTTCGCGCGAGCATAACAACAGCGCATCGTCGGTCTCGACCAACACTACGTCCTTCACGCCAATCGAGGCCACGAACTTCTTCGGACTCCAGAAGTAGTTTCCGCTCGCATCCAGCGTGAACGAGGCCCCGGCGGCCACATTTTCGCCCGCATCGCTCGCCAGCAGTTCATAAACGGCTGCCCACGAACCGATATCGCTCCAGCCAATCTTCGCCGGGATCACCGAGACTCGGGGCTCGCCCGGCATGCGCGTGGCGGGTTCCATAATCGCGTAATCAACTGAAATATTCTCGAGCCGCGGATAGACACGCCGCAAGGCCGATGCATACTTCGCCGTGCTGGTTATTTTGGAGAGTTCCATAAGCGCGTAATGCGTCGCCGGAAGAAATCTCTTTAAGTTGTCCAAAAATGTGGACACCCGCCACATGAACATCCCCGCGTTCCACAAATATCTTCCGGATGCGACATATCTTCGCGCCTTTTGCAGGTCGGGCTTCTCAGTAAACCGCCGAACCGAATAGGCCATCGCCCCACGAAGTCGGCCCACCGCACCGCCGCGCTCGATGTAACCATAGCCGGTTTCAGCTCGGGTCGGCGGAATTCCAATGACGACCATGCTGCCCGGTGTTTGCGCCTGCGCGAGCGCCGCGAGGACAAGCCTCCGGTAGCTCCGGTCATCCCGAATGTACGCGTCCGACGGCAGCACGGCCATCAGCGCGTCGCCGTGCTCGCGTGTAAGATGGACGGCTGCCAGCCCGATTGCAGCAGCGGTATTGCGCCCAACCGGCTCGGACAGCACGTGCGATGCGGGGACTCCGGGAAGTTCGCGCCGCACGGCCGCCGCCTGATCCGTGTTCGTGACGACCCACACGTTGCGCGGCCGAACGAGCGACGCAAGGCGTGCCACGGTCTGCCGCACCATCGTCTCGCGGCCCACGATATTCAGGAGCTGTTTCGGCGTACGCGTACGGCTTCGCGGCCAAAATCGCGTTCCGCGCCCACCGGCAAGCAGCACGGCGCACACAGGGAGTTTCCCGGATTCGCTTCTGGAATTAGCGCTCATGCCCTGTCGTTGATGCTCGCGTTATCAGTGAAGCAGCCGCAACCATTGCTCTTCACTCACGCCCTGGCCAGCAAGAGTTCGTTTCAACTGGTTCAAATCGCCGGGAACGTATGTGCGGAGCAGCGTCGTGCGTCCTTCTGGCGCGAATTCGAATCTCCCGAGCGCTGCGGGAATGAGCCACACTTGCGCCGGGCCATACGACGCGCGTTCCGCCCCCCACAAAATTTGTCCTTTACCCTCAAGGAAAATCAGCAGATCGAAATGCTCGCGCGAAGTCGTCGCTTCAATTCGCTCAGCCATTGTCCAATGCGTCGCCGCAAAATACTTGCAAATGGCGTAGTGAGTTTCCACATTCGGGCCCCGTCGCATCGGCACGGGCTCGACTTTCCCGCCGAACTGCCTGCCAAAGCGCATTACCTCGAGCGCCTTTTCGACGTAGAGCGGGCGCGTCTGTCCTTTTGCGTCGCGCCGATTGTAATCGTAGACCCGATAGGTGAGATCGGACTGCTCCTGAATCTCGCAGAGCACGAGCCCGGGTCCGATCGTGTGCGCCGTGCCCGCAGGAACGAAAACAGCATCTCCCGCGCGAAGCGGGACGTGCTCCAAGCAGTTTTCGGCCGTACCATCCGCGATCGCGCGCCTGAAATCCTCCCTCGTCACGTTCGGCTTCAGCCCGACAAGCACCTCCGCGCCGGGTCGCGCATCGACGGCATACCACATCTCGGTCTTGCCGCGGCCGCCAGCGGCCTGTTCGTGCAACGCAGCGTACTCGTCGTCCGGATGGACCTGTACGGAAAGTTTGTCCCCGGGGAAAATGAATTTCACGAGCAAAGGAAAGTCGCTGGCGTGGTCGACCGCACTGCCCGCCCATTCGGCCGGCATCTTCGGCCACGCTTCGCCGAGCTTCCGCCCCGCGAACGGACCACTCGCAAACCGGCAGTCGTTGCCGGTCAGCCAAGCCTCGCCGATCGGCTCTGCGAGATTCGACATTTCAGGAAAATAGGGAGCAAGCGAGGGTGCACCCCACGGCCGCGGGCTGAAAATCGGCTCGAGGCGCGCAGGGCACAGGATCATCGAGTTGCGCTGGCGATCACTTTGCCTGGCTGAAGAAGCGGGCCATCCGCCGGAGTCCTTCGTCGATCCGATCCATCGACGTCGCGTACGAAAGTCGCAAAAATCCGGGCGCGCCGAATCCTTCACCCGGCACCAATGCGACATGCTCGCGTTCAAGTAGCTGCTTCGCAACCTCCGCGGCGCTCGACATCGAGCTGTTGAAGCACGCCGAGACATTCGGGAAGACGTAGAACGCTCCCGCCGGCGCCGTGCATGTCACTCCGGGAATCGCGCGAAGACCCGCCACGATTCTCTCGCGGCGCCGTGCGTACTCGGCCAGCATCACTGGGACGGATTCCATCGAGCCCGTCATCGCTGCCATCGCGGCATACTGCGCGATCGAAGTCGGATTCGACGTGGACTGGCTCTGCAGCTTGGTCATCGCCGCGATCAGCAGCTGCGGCGCCAGAGCGTAACCGATGCGCCAGCCCGTCATCGCGAACGTCTTCGACATCGAGCCGATGACGATCAGCCCCGCCTTCGATTCCGGAACGCTCGCGATAGAATACGGCTTCGCGTCGCCGTAGACGAAGTGTGAATAGCATTCGTCCGACATCAGCCACACGCCGCGCCGCTGGCAGACCTCGAAAATCTTCTGGAGCTCGCCCGCCGGAATTACGCCGCCGGTAGGATTGCTCGGCGAATTCGCAATTACGATGCGCGTCCTCGGCGTGATCGCCTTTTCGACTTGCGCCGCGCGCATGATGAATCCATCGTCCGCGTGCGTCTCCACTACCACAGGCTTGCCGCCTGCGTACTTCACGATGTCGGGATAGCTCACCCAGTAGGGCGCAGCCATCACGACCTCGTCGCCCGGATTCACGAGCGAGCAAACCGCGTTGAAAATCGCCTGCTTGCCGCCGACGGTCACAACGCATTCATTCGATTGGTACGACGAACCCAGCTCGCGCTTATGCCAGTCGCAAATCGCCTGGCGCAGCGGCGTGATGCCCGGAACCGGCGTGTACTTCGTGCGGTTTTCTTCGAGCGCCTTGATGCAGGCGCGCTTGATGTGTTCGGGTGTGGGGAAGTCGGGTTCGCCCGCGCCGAAGTCGGCTACATCGACGCCTTTCGCTTTCAGTTGGTCCGCCGCCTGCACCACCATCATTGTCGGCGAAGCGGCAATACGATTCACGCGGTCGGAAAGCTGAGTTGCCAGTTCTGTCTTCACTACTGTAGCCGGTTCCATTCGCGATTCCTTTTGCGCGACCTGTAGATGAACGAGCGGGTCTATTCTAGCTCATCAAGCGGGAGCCCGAAAATCAAAGCGGTGGAAATCCGCGCGGCCAAATTGGCTGAGAGATGCGTCCGGATGGTATTGCTGCCTGCTCAGCCCACCTTCGCGCGCAGGCGCTCTTCCACCAGCGGCGGCACCAGTCCCGTAACTGGGCCTCCGAGGCGGGCCAGCTCTTTCACAAGGCGGGAACTCAAAAAGCTGTAGGCTTCTCCGGGAATCATGAAGATGGTTTCGATTTCCGGCTCGATCTTCCGGTTCATCAACGCCATCTGCAATTCGTATTCGTAGTCGGAGACGGCGCGGATACCGCGCAGAATCACGCTGGCGTCTTGCGCGCGCGCATAATTCACCAGCAGCCCCTCGAACACGTCCACTGCGACGTTTTTCAGATCGAACGTCACGGCCTGAAGCATCTCAATACGCTCGGGAACAGGAAATAGCGGATCTTTTTCCGGGTTGCGCGCAATGGCAACGATGAGTTGATCGAAGATCGTAGCGCCGCGCTCAATCAGGTCCAGGTGTCCGTTCGTCACCGGATCGAACGAACCCGGATAGATCGCGATGACGGGCTTTTTCCGTTCAGAGGCCATATTGGCACGATTCTAACCCACAATCTTGGCGTCGTAGCCGGTTCAGTTCTTCGGTGTTGCCTGCTGCTTGTTGTACGCGTCCCAGGAAATCGAAATCAGATACGCATGGATCGCATCCGCATCAGCGGGGCTCAGCACGTCGTCCCACGGCGGCATTCCGGCGTTGATCAACGCGCCTCCGAGCACGATCTGCTTGAACGCGTCATGTGTCTCCGGTCTCATCCTCCGCAGATCAGGAGCGAGACTGCCCGGCACGTTCAGGTGGCACGAGCTGCAATGCGTGCCAAAAAGATCGGAGCCTTGCTTGATCGTCTCCGCCGACGCGCTTAGCGCTGGCGGCTGCGGAATCGGCTGGACCGGTGAAAGCAGGGCGGACATGGGGGTTTTGCCGCCGTCCAACTTAAACGCAATGATCCGGCCTTCGTTTCCGCGCTGATACGCGGCGCTCGACTCATGCACGAAATTCCACCCCCCGCCGCCCCACGCTGCCATCACGGCCACATACTGCGTTCCATCGATCGTGTACGTCATCGGCCCCGCCATGATCGAAGTTCCCACGTCGATGTCCTTCAGCATTTTTCCGGTCAGCGCGTCGTACGCGTAAAAGTGTCCCATGACCGTCCCGGTGAAGACGAGGCCGCCGGCCGTCGCCAGCGTCCCTCCGCGATCCCACCAGCCGGGCCGGTGAACGTCCCACACGGTCTTGCTTCGAAGTGGATCCCACGCGCGCAGATACGACTCGCCACTGAAAATTCCTTCCTGGCCATTCTCAGTCGCGGGAATGTAGACGAGCCCGGTCTGCGGATCCCACGACATTGGATTCCAGTTGTGCCCGCCCATCGGAGAAGGTTCGATCAACTTTTTCCCATTCGACGAATAGCGGTACGTTCGCGCGTCCGGCGCTTCGACGGGCCGTCCGGTTTTCAGGTCAACGTGATCGGCCCACGTCACGGGAACAAACTTTTCCGCAGAGAGGACCTGGCCCGTCTTTCGATCGATGATGTAGAAGAAGCCGGTCTTGGGCGCTTGCATCAGGACCTTGCGAACTTTGCCACCGATTTTGAGGTCGGCCAGCACGATCTGCTGGACCACGTCGTAATCCCATTGGTCGCCCGGTGCTTCCTGGTAGTACCAAACGAGACGGCCGGTGTCGGGATTGATGGCGAGAATTGACGCGATGAAGAGGTTGTCGCCGCCAGCGGGGCTGCGTTTCGATTGGTCGTAGTACGTGCCGTTTCCGGTGCCAAAGTAGAGCAGATTCAGTTCCGGGTCGTATGCCATGTCGCCCCAGACCGTTCCGCCGCCGCCCATAGCCCAATTGCTCTTGGGGTCCCAGGTTTTTGACGCCATTTCGAGTTCCGGATTTTCGAACGGCTTCGACGGATCACCCGGCACGGTGTAGAAACGCCACGCGAGCTTTCCGGTGTCGAGATCGTAGCCGCTGACGTAGCCGCGGGCGTCGTATTCCGCGCCGGCATTCCCGATCACGACAACCTTCCCCGCAACTTGCGGCGCTCCGGTGCTCGTGTACGCTTTTTTCTTGTCGACGATCGTGTCGACGCGCCAAATCTCGTGCCCATCGTTCGAGTCGAGCGCGATCAGATGGCCGTCGAACGAGGCGACGTAGACCTTTCCCTTCCAAACAGCCACGCCGCGATTTACTTCATCGCAGCAGGCGCGCTGATTTACGCGCAGATCGTTTTTCGGGTCGTACGTCCAAAGCTCCTTTCCAGTCTTAGCATCGAGCGCGTATACCTGGCCGACCGAACCGGACGTGTACATCACACCATCGACCACGATCGGCGTCGCTTCCAGACTGCGAACCGTGTGCGTGTCGTAGTCCCATGCGAAACCGAGGTGCGATACGTTGTCCTTATTGATCTGCGCGAGTGGAGAATAGTGGCTCTTGCCGAAGTCTCGTCCCGTTGTTAGCCACTGGTCGGGATGCTTGTCCGCGGCCATTAGCCGCTTGAGATCGATCTGGCCTCGGGCCGCGGCCTGAGATCGATCCCCGCGCGCCGGTGCAACTCGTGCTCCGTAATTTCCCAGCGCGAAAATTGCCGCTACCGCGGCTATCGCGCCGAGCGCTTTCGATTTGGCCCCCATGACGTGTCCCCCGGTTGAGCGTGGCCGCAAACTAATGCGCGTAGTGAAACCACGGTGACGGCATGTTGTAGGGCACGCCGATGAATACCGCTTCGATCTTCTGAATCTTCCCGCCGCGCAGCTTGAAAAGCTCCAGTAGGCAGAGCGTGCTCGGAGTTCGCATCGGCGATTTGATCGGCGTGCCGTCGGTTAGTGTGAAATTTTCAAGCCGTCCCGCATGATCGATGAATCCGGCCGCCATCACCAGGCCCCGCTCCTCGTCCACGAGAAAGAAGCGTCGGTCGCGCACGCGGTCGTCGTAGCGATAATTTCCCAGCTTGAATTGCTGCATGCATCCGAGGTTCGCCACCGGCATGACCTTCACAAGGTCCGGATTGTGCGTCGTCAGCAGGCCGTTTTCCCAGCGGTCGCAATCGTCGTAGAACTGCGTGAACAACGTTCCGTCGTTGAGTTGCAAGGTATTGAAGTAGCCATCGGCCAGCGCGATCATGCGCTCGCGTGGGCTCCGCTCCTCCGGCGGAACGACCTCTTCGAAAACGGGATTGCTTGTGAGCGCAGGCTTGCTCGGAAACGGGCCGCTCTCGGCCCCGCTGCGCCGGATCAGGATCTCCGCTTCGGAAATTCTTGAGTCGACCACCTTCAAGCGCAGTGCGAATATCGAAACGGTGTTGGTTTCCTCGACGATTCCGTAAGAGCCGACCGCGCCGTTAGCGGGATCGGCCGTGCGAAGGTTGTACGGTCCGAGGCCGGTGATCGTTCCCCACACGCCGTCCCCGATCGGCATCTCCACGTTGTTCTCGGAATACCGGATTCCCTTCGCGAGCGGCAGCCGCGACGGGTCCTTGGCTTTGAGCGCCGCAAGATATTGATCGAGAAATCCGTAGAGGCACTGCCGGTCGCAGCTCGGTGGCACCAAATTCTGCGCATTTGCCCGGCCCGTTCCGAGAACTGAAACTCCAAGAATCGCAAGCGCTGCACACACACCCGCGCTCAGCAAAATTTTCCGCATGGTTTTCCCCCTCCGCATGGTCGGCGGGAAGATACTACAACACAATAAAACTACAAGCGGTTTCGAGAATCGGTCGGTTCGATGTGGTCAAAGTTGACGGCGCAGCGGGGCGCCAAACTCGTTCGATGTGAGGCTAGTCTATTCATCCACATAGGTAGCAATTTTGAGCGTTTTTCTGCACAGGAACACGCCCTTAGGGGGCCTTAGATGGCAAAAACGCGCAGTTAGACGCTCCTGCGGGGCCTGCTCGGCAACTAGCGCCGGTCCAGCGCCGGGTGGCGCACATCGCGACCGGCGACGAAGTAGATCACGTCTTCGGCGATGTTGGTCGCGTGGTCGCCGATGCGCTCGAGATTCTTGGCGACGAGAATCAATTCGAATGCCGCGAACACCACTGCCGAATTTTCCATCATGTAGGTAAGCAGCTCGCGGAAGAGCTGATCGCGCAAGCGGTCAACCTGATCGTCGCGCTGCAGCACGCTGCGCGCGAGCTCCGGGTCGCCGCGCACGACAGCATTGAGGCTATCGCGGACCATTCCTTCGGCCAGTTCGCTCATGCGCGGCAGATCGACATAGGGCTTCACCTGCGGGTGGCGCAAAATGCGCATCGCCGACTGCGCGATGTTTACGGCCTGGTCGCCGATCCGCTCGAGATCGCCATTGATGCGCGAGACGGCGAGCAAAAACCGCAAATCGGCGGCCATCGGCGCCTGCAGAGCAAGCAAACGCTGGACGCGGTCGTCGATCTCGATCTGCATCTCGTTGATGGCGTCCTCTTCGCCAAGCACGGTTTCGGCGAGATGTTCATCCGCGTCGAGCACGGCGTGCACCGCCTGATGGACCGCGCGCTCGGCGAGGCTTCCCATCCACAGGAGCCGCTGCTTCAGTTCCTCCAGATCGCGTTCGAAATGGCGTTCCATGAACCCTTAGTCCCTTCCGGCCCTTGCCGCTGCAGCGGGCGGACAGATCATCCGAAGCGGCCCGTAATGTACGCCTCGGTACGGGGATCCTGAGGCGTGGTGAACAGCTTCGACGTTTCGTTGTGCTCGATCAGCTTGCCGTCGAGCATGAATGCCGTGAAGTCGCTGGCGCGGGCCGCCTGCTGCATATTGTGCGTGACGATCGCCATCGTACAGCTATCTTTCAATTGGAACATCAGCTCTTCGATCTTCGCCGTGGTCACCGGATCGAGCGCCGAACACGGTTCGTCAAGAAGCAGGACCTCGGGATCGACGGCCAGGGCTCGCGCGATGCACAGCCGCTGCTGCTGTCCGCCGGAAAGCGCGAACGCAGACTTGTGAAGCGCGTCTTTCACTTCTTCCCAGAGCGCCGCGCGCTTCAAGCTGTGCTCCACAAGATCGTCAAGCCGCCCGCTATAGCCGTTGATTCTCAGTCCGTAGGCCACGTTGTCGTAAATCGATTTCGGGAAGGGGTTCGGCCGCTGAAACACCATGCCGACGCGCCGACGAAGTTTGACCACGTCCATATTGAGAATACTTTGTCCGTCGAGAAGTATGTTGCCAACAACGCGCGTGTTCCGGATTGTCTCATTCATCCGGTTAAGCGTGCGAAGAAACGTGGACTTCCCGCAGCCGGAGGGACCGATCAACGCCGTCACCTTGTTCTTCGGGATCTTCAGGTTGAGGCCGAAGACCGCCTGTTTCGCGCCGTAGTAAAAATTGAGATCCGAAATCTCGAAGCGCACCGAAGCCTCCTTCTCGTGCGCCGCTGAGGGTCTTTCGGCGACCCTCATCTGGTGAGCTAATTGTGCGGCGGTGGCGTTATTTCCTTGACTCGCTGCAGCCATGATTATGAACTCCGGGGCATGCCGCGGCGGCCCAAGGCCATCCGGCAGCCCAAATTCGCAAGCAAAACTATCGCTAGCAGGACCAACCCTGCCGCCCACGCTTGGCGGTGCCAATCATCGTAAGCGGAAATTGCGTACTCGTAAATCATCAAAGGGAGCGCCGCTGTTGGTTGAGACCATCCTGGACTCCAGAAGCGATTACCCAAAGCGGTGAACAGCAAAGGCGCGGTCTCTCCGGCAACGCGAGCCAGCGAAAGCAGCATCCCGGTGATGATGCCCCCAGCCGCTGCCGGCAAGACGACAGTCGCAATCGTGCGCCACTTGCTTGCACCGAGAGCCATCGCTCCTTCGCGCAAGCTCCCGGGAACGGCACGAAGGAATTCCTCGGTGGCCCGCAAGGTGATCGGGACAACCATGATGCCCAGTGCCAAGCCGCCTGCAAGCGTGGAGAAATGCTTGACGGGCGCAACAGCAAGAGAATAGGCGAAAATGCCGATCACGATGGAGGGAACGCCGTTCAGCAGGTCCGTGGTGTAGCGAATCACGAAGGCGAACGCTTTCCCTCCGAACTCCGCCAAATACACACCCGCCATCAGACCAACCGGCAAGCCGATCAAGGCGGCCAAGAAGAGAAGTTTCAAACTTCCGATGATGGCATTCGCCATGCCGCCACCCGACTCGCCCACTGGCGTGGGCAGCCGCGTGAAGAAAGCCCAGTTCAGTGAGCGCCCACCGTTGTAGACAAAGTATCCAAGAATGAGAAAAAGGATGCACACGACCCCAAAGGCTGCCACACCGGTGAGCGTGAGCATCACGGCATTGACAGATTTCCGCCAGATCAGTCGCACGCTGCTCATGAGGGGTGGCCACCTCCTCGCTCAGTCGCCACGATCAGAATGCGCGCGAGGCCGTTCAAGATGAACGTCATCAAGAAGAGCACGAGCCCGAGCTCGATCAGCGCGCTGAGATACAAGTCACCGGTTGCCTCAGTGAACTCATTCGCGATCACGGCCGCGATCGTATAGCCTGGCGCAAACAAAGAGGCACTGACCTTGGGATCGTTTCCGATAACCATGGTCACTGCCATCGTCTCACCCAATGCGCGTGCCAGCGCCAAAAAAACCGACCCCATAATTCCCGTGCGGGCCCACGGCACGACGACCTGCCAGGTAGCCTCCCATCGCGTGGCGCCCAGCGCAAGCGCCGCTTCTCTCTGGTCACCGGGAACCGTGAGCAGAACTTCGCGGGAGACGGAGATGATGAATGGGACAACCATGATCGCCAGCACGATCCCGGCCGTGAGGAATCCGACTCCGTAGTTCGGACCGCCAAATAGTGGCAACTTTCCCAGGACAGCTTTTAGAGCGGGCCCTATCACGGTGCGCATGAGCGGTACCACCACGAAGATTCCGAGCAGTCCGTAGATCACGCTCGGAATGGCTGCCAGCAGGTCGATCAGAAAGGCTATGCCATCGCTTAGCCTTCGAGGCGCGAGTTCCGCCAGGAAGACTGCGGCCGCGAGCCCCAGAGGGACCGCGATCATCAGGGAGACCACGGAGGTCACGAGGGTTCCATAAATAAATGGCAGGGCCCCAAAATGATCAAAGATGGGGTCCCAGGTGCGGGTCCAGAAAAAATCCCAGCCGAATTTCGCGCGCGAAAGACGCGAGTCCATCCAGAGTTCGTAGACGAGCAGCGAGGTGATCAATAGAATTGCCGCTGCAAAAACAAGGGTGACGACATGGGCTATCTCGTCACCATCCCGCAGGCGGCGAATAAACGCGCGCGGCCCTGCTTCTGGCGGGGCCGCGCGGTCAATTGTGGTGGCTGTTGTAGACACGCTATTGGATCAGCGAAATGGCCTTCATCTCTTTTTCAACAACAGGCTTCGGCAGTTTGGCATAGGACAGAGTTTCATTATAGGTCTGCCCATCCGTCATCATCCACTTAAGGAAGCCCTTGACGGCATCACGTTTCGCCGCGTCGTCGATCTTCGCGGGAATCAAGAGCCACGTGAAGCTGGAGACCGGATACGCTGCCGCACCGGGAGTGTTGGTGATCGACACGCGGAAGTCATCCGGCATGTCTTTCGCAGCGCCCGCCGCCGCGGCCGTTACGCCGGCCAAATCCGCTTTCAGGAATTTGCCAGCCGCATTTTGCACCTTGCCGAACGGAATGCTGTTCTGCAGCGCGTAGATCAATTCGATGTACCCGATCGAGTTCGGAGTCTGCTTAACCAATCCGGAAACTCCCTCGTTACCCTTACCTCCGAGGCCGACCGGCCAATTCACCGACGTACCTTTCCCGACCTTGTTCTTCCAGTCCTCGCTGATTTTGGAGAGGAAGTCGGTCCATATGTAAGTCGTTCCGCTGCCGTCGGATCGGTGCACGACCACAATGTCGGCGTTCGGCAGGTTAACGCCCTTATTCGCGTTCGCAATCTCGGGGTCGTTCCACTTCGTAATCGTTCCCAGGTAGATGCCAGCCAACGCCTTCTGCGTGAAATTCAATTCCGCCGTAACGCCCGGAACATTGTAGCTTGGCACGTCGGCCCCTAGAACAGTCGGAAAGTGCAAGATCTTGAACCCAGCTTGTGCGAGCTGCTCATCGGACATCGGTCCGTCCGATGCGCCGAAATCGACTGTGTGGGCCAGAACCTGACGGATTCCGCCGCCCGAACCGATCGATTGATAGTTGATCTGAATATTGGGGTGCTCGTTGTGGTAGACGTCAAACCACTTGGAGTAGATGGGGTAGGGAAACGTCGCACCAGCCGCGTTTAGGAGCAGCGTATTACCTTGCGCGCTTACTGTGGCGGCGAGGCACAGCAAGAGCAGCGATGAAAGTACTATCTTTTTCATAGTTCGGGATGTCTCCTTCGTCTGATTATCGTTTCTCGGTTGTTACAACCGCGTTACATCGCCGAGAATTCGGCGTGAAAACGCTGGTTTCGGCGGTCTGCCCCCGTGCATCCGCCTTTTTTCCACAGGGATACGCGTCCCCGTTCGAGTGCCTCTATAGACCGAATATGTCTATGAACGATGAATGGACTGTAAAAGATGGGCGACTAACCGTCGGCAGCGCGGGCTTTTTCGGAGCGCGGATCGACGTTCCGCCCTCTGCCATGCCGCACTTCGAGTCCTCGCAACCAGAAAAGTATGTCCTCGGCGATGTTCGTGGCGTGGTCAGCGATGCGTTCGAGATTACGGGAAGCCAGAATCCACTGGAGATTGGGAGGGGCCACTGCCGGATCGTCGCCGATGCCGGCGAGCAGCACTTCGAACACCCGGTCGCGGTATTGATCCACGACGTCGTCGCTTTCCAGCACCTGCGTGGCGAGATCGACGTTTTCGTAGATCAAAGCGCCGAGGCATTTCGAAACCATGGCGCGAACGGCGGCGGTCATCGGCTCCAGCTCTTCCGGAATGCGCACTTGGCCCATGGTCGCAAGCGAAACGGAGCGCTCCGCCAGGTTGACAGCCAGGTCGCCCATTCGTTCGAGGTCGTTATTGATCTTGAGCGCGGCGACCACTAGGCGGACGTCGGCGTCGAGCAAGTTCCCGTTCCCCAGCATGCGGATCGCGTGCTCGTCGATCACGATCTCCATTTCGTTGATGCGCGGCTCGGTAAGAAACACTTCGCTCGCGAGGCGCTCGTCCCTGCTCAAAAGCGCGCCGAGCGCACGGTTCACGGACGCTTCGACCGTGCGCGCCTGCGAGACCAGATAGTTCATCAGCACCGTCTGCAAAATCCCCTCGCCACCCGATTTCGCTACAGCCATTTGCGATCTCCCAAGGTCAACTGCCGTCCGAGTCTCTAATAGCCCGTTTGCAGGATTCGACACGCGTATTGCAAGCGTGTGACATGCACGTAAAACCTTCGCGACATCGCAAGAAGGTCAGGTGATGAGAGCGACGGAGAAGGAAAATTTCGAACCGTGCCCGACTTCGCTTTCGACGCACAGGCGCCCGCCGTGGGCCTCGACGATATGCTTGGCAATGGAGAGGCCGAGCCCGGTGCCGCCGGCCTCGCGCGAACGGCCCGCGTCGACACGATAGAAGCGTTCGAAAATCCGTTCCTGCTCCGCGAGCGGAATCCCGATGCCGGTGTCTTCGACCGTGACCACGGCTTCGCGGGCGCCGGATGTCGCGCTGACCTTGATGTGGCCGCCCGCGGGCGTGTACTGCACTGCGTTGTCGAGCAGGTTCTGCAACACATCCCGCAACAAGGTGGCGTCTCCGCGGACCGCGGGTAAGCCGGGTGGAACGTCCGTTTCGAGCGCGATCTGCTTTCGGCTGGCTTTCAGTAGCGTAGTCTCAGTGCAGCGTTCGACGATCTCGAACAAATGGACCGGGCCAAATTCCAGCTCGAGTTTTCCGGCTTCGATGCGCGCGAGCTTCAACAGGTCGTTTGTCAGCGTCGCGAGACGCGCAGCATGATCGCGAATGATTTCGAGAAAACGCCGGTTGTGCTGAGGGTCTTCGAGAGCGCCGGCCAGGAGCGTTTCCGCGAATCCCTGAATTGCGGTCAGGGGCGTTTTGAATTCGTGCGAAACATTGGCGACGAAATCCTGCCGCACTCTTTCGAGCCGTCGCAATTCGGTGACCTCATGCAAAACAACGACGGCGCCCGACGGCCTTTCAGGATTCGCCGGTGAGGCATTTTCGAGCGCCTGGACCGGCGTGGCGGTGATGGAAAACGTGCGCTGCTGGACAATGCCCACCGCCATGTCGGTGCGAAGCCCTTCTTCCCCGTGCAGGGCGCGGCGGATCAAGCTGAGGAGGTCGGAATTGCGAACGACCTCGATCAGCGGACGGCCTTCGATCAGCGCGGGATCCAAATTCAAAATCTCTGAAAAGGCGCGATTGGAGAAGACGACCCGCTCATTCGCGTCGATGACGGCAACGCCTTCCACCATGCTTCGCAAAATAGCGCTCGACTGATTGCGTTCGCCGCTCAACGACCGGATCGTGGCGTCCATGCGCGCGGCTGTATCGTTGAGCGCGTGCGCCAGCTCGGCGAGCTCGTCACGCGGTCCCTCGGCCGGCAAAGGCCGGAAATCGCCTTCCGCGATTCGGCGCGAAAACGCCGTCAGCCGCTCGATGCGCGCTGCGAGCCTCTGGAAATAGAGAAGCGAAATGATCCCACCGAGAACCAGGATGAGAAGTGACGCCCCGAAAATTTTTCTCCGAAGTTCTGAGACCGAGGCATCCACTTCCGCCAGTGGGAGCGCCATGCGCAAGATGAGGGGAGTACCGGCGCGCGATCGGGACCGCACCGCGTAGTAGACGAAATCGCTTCCGAGCGCCGAGCTATAGCGCACTGAATGGCCCGCGCCCGACGTGAGCGCTCGCTGGACTTCCGGCTGCGAGAGATGACTCTCGGGAGTCCCGGATTCCGGGGCCGAATCGGCCAGCAGATTTCCCGCGCCGTCAATTACCGTGACTCGCGCGCCACTTTGCGCCATCCAGCGCGCCCAGGACTCAAGCTCACTCGGATTGTCAAAATCAGGCGGGCGGGCTTGCGCGACACTCAGAAGCGATGCAAGACGGCCCTCGGCGGAGTGGATGTGATCCCGGCGCAGAACATAGGAGGAGTACAGGCCTACGGCGAGGAGCACGATCAACAGCAGGCCAAGATAGGTGAGACCGAGCTTCCAGAAAAGCTTAGCTCGCACGGGTTTCGAAAAGGTAGCCAGCCCCCCGAATCGTCTTCATATACGCTGGATGCTGCGGATCGGATTCGATTTTTTCCCGCAGCCGGCGCACGTAGACGTCCACGCTGCGCGGCGTGACGAACCGTTCCGTGCCCCACACGCCGTCGAGCAGCTGATCGCGCGAGAACACGCGATTCGGCCGCGCGGCCAGGAAGTATAACAGGCGGAACTCGAGCGTGCTCATCGGAACGGGCTTGCCGGCGCGAGTGACTCGGTAGGCGGCCGGGTCGATGCGCAGCCCGCCGATTTCGATCAACTTCTCGGATGGCGTCCCCGGTTCGGTGCGGCGCAATAGTGCCTTTACGCGAGCGGCGAGTTCGCGCGGGCTGAACGGTTTGGTCACGTAATCGTCGGCGCCCAGTTCAAGCCCCACGATTTTGTCCGCCTCTTCGCCCTTCGCGGTCAAGATCAGTATGGGCAGGCGATTCAGGCTGACGTCCTTGCGGACTTCCTTGCAGATCTCGAGCCCTGAAAGTTTCGGCAACATCAAATCCAATACCAGCAAATCGGGGGGCGTCTTGCGGATTTGCGCGAGGCCGGTGGCACCGTCCCCGGTCGCGGCCACTTGGAAACCATCCTTCTCCAAGTTGTACTTCACCAGCTCGACGATGTCTTTGTCGTCTTCGATTACGAGAACGCGCTTCATCGATGCTTTGTTGTTGAAGGTTCACTTTCAACATACGGGAAATCGTGTCCTGGAAGCAAGGGAGTGAAAGCGGTAACTAGCGCTTTTAACCCGGCATTAACATCGTCCCATACCGGACCGAGCGGTCCACCCTGAAACAGCGTCGCCGAGCTAGACAACGTGTTCCCTAGCGGAACATCTATAAACCGCTGGAGCGCTGAGACTTGTGGCGCCGCCAGCCGTCCCCGTTTGGGCGCGATTCTGCACAGCAACAGGCGCAAGAATCGATAGACGCCCACGCGTTTTCGGGTCGATTTGTGCTTTTGGGGGACGAAAAGCAAGTGCCGGGAAAGACCAGGTGTGCAAGGCTCCTCCCGCCATGGGCGAGCCGCACGTGTGTGTGTCTCTCGATCCTCGCGTCGATTTCGGCTCCCGCGTGGCCTCAGCAAAAAATCTGGCGATCTGACGAACGCGAGCCTCGAAGACCTCATGAACATCGAGGTGGTCTCGGTCACGAAAACCGAGCAGAAACTCTCGCGGACAGCCTCAGCGGTATTCGTCGTCACGCAAGAAGATATTCGCCGCTCAGGCGCGCTCAATATTCCTGATTTGCTGCGGATGGTGCCTGGAATCGATGTCGCTCAGATCGACGCCAACACCTGGGCGATCAGCGCGCGCGGATTCAACGCGCGGTTCGCTAACGAAATGTTCGTGATGGTGGATGGCCGGAGCGTTTACACGGATACGTTCGGCGGAGTGTTCTGGGACGTACTGAATCTGCCGCTCGACGACATCGAGCGCATCGAGGTGATTCGCGGACCCGGTGGCTCGGTCTGGGGGGCAAACGCCGTCAACGGCGTGGTCAACATCGTCACCAAGAAAGCGTCCGAAACGCGTGGCGTGCTCCTCACATCAGGCGGAGGAAATGTTCAGCAGGGGTTCGGGACGGTTCAATACGGCGGCAATCTGGGCGATTCGACACAGTTCCGTGCGTACACAAGTTACTTCAACAGCAATCACTTTCCTGGAATTTCGGACGTTGATGGCGGCGACGGATGGCATTCCCTCCAAGGCGGCTTTCGAACCGATTCTTCGGTCACTTCCAAGGACAATCTCGCATTCCAAGGAGTCATCTATGTCAACCGCGAAGGCCAGCCTAGCTACACTCTTCCCTCCGTCACAACTCCTACGACGATTCCGATTGAGCTCAGAGTAAATCTCGACGGCGGTTTCGTTGAGGGCACGTGGAACCGCCAGTACTCGCCTCATTCCGACACGACCCTGCAGTTCTCCTACGATCAGTACGAGCGCAACGACCAATTGCGAGACGCGCGCCGAACGTTCGATCTCACGTTTCAACACCATCTTCGTATAGCGGACAGGCACGACCTTGTGTGGGGACTCGAGTTTCGCGATTCGAGTTCGAGCACCGACGGCAACCTATTCATTTCGCTGGTTCCGCCAGTCCGACACACGCAGCTCTACGGCATGTTTGCGCAGGACGATATCTCGATGCTGGACGACCAACTGCACGTAATGCTCGGTACCAAGCTTGAAGACAACTACTACACCGGCTTCAACCTGATGCCCAGCGCTCGCGCCGCTTGGATGCCTACACGGAACCAAACACTCTGGGCCGCCGTGTCCGACGCGGTCCGGTCGCCGGCGGACCTGGATACCGGCATCCGTGCCGGCATATCCACGTTTCGTGAGCCGGATGGGACGCCGGCCGTTGTAACGCTCACGGGAAATCCAAAGCTCGATGATGAAGCGCTGATCGCTTATGAGCTTGGCTACCGACGATTGATTTCAGACCGGCTTTCCCTGGACTTCGCAGCCTATTACAACAACTACCGCCATCAGGAGACTTTCGAGCCTGCTGCTCCATTCCTCGTTGACACGCCTGCTCCGAGCCACTTCGTTGTACCCATCCTCTTCGCGAATTTGATGCATGGCGAGACACATGACCTCGAGGCCGCCGCCAACTGGAAAGTGACGAATCGCTGGAGCCTGAGCTCAGGATACGCCTTCGAAGAGATCCACATGCGCCTGGCGCCGGGAAGTCATGACACGACTTCTGTGAGTGCCGCGCAAGGGAGCAGTCCAGACCACTCCACTCAGCTTCGTTCGCATTTGATTCTGCCGCATGGTCTTAGCTGGGACTCGTCCGCGTATTTCGTCGACCGGCTAACCGATCCGATCGTGCCCGCGTACACCAGAGTGGATTCCGGCTTGGCGTGGCACTTCGCGGAAGGCGCTCGCCTGAGTGTTTTCGGTCAAAACCTGGTCCGGGATCACCACATGGAATTTGTGGACACCAACAGAAGCATACAGACAACGCTGACCAAGCGCGGAGTGTACGCCGAACTGAGCTGGCAGTTTTGATGTGGATCGAAAGCCCTTGATCGCTCTCGGCACAACCCGACACCACTCCCGGATCGCGGCTCGCGCATCGCAAAATGTGGTTCTGGCCGCCGTTCTGATTGTCGTCGCGCCGTTTACGCGCGCGCAGGATTCGCCGCCGAGTGAGTATCAACTCAAAGCGGCTTTCCTCTTCAGCTTCGCGAAATTCGTCGATTGGCCGCCTCGCAGTTTTGCGTCGCAGCAGTCCCCGTTTGCGATCTGCATTCTGGGAGCGGATCCCTTCGGAACTGCAATCGACGACACTCTGCGAGGCAAAACCATCGGAGAGCATCCGGTGGTGATTGAGCGCGTCAAAGAGCCCTCAAACGTGCGCCACTGCCAGATCCTTTTCATCAGCTCCGCGGAAAAGCACCGTCTTGCGGAAATCTTGATGGCACTGCAGGGCGCAAACATCTTGATCGTAGGAGAAAGCGAGCACTTCGCCGATTCCGGCGGCACGATTGAGCTCATGCTCGAGCAAAACCACATCCGCTTCGCGATCAATACCGATGCGGCTGAAAGCTCCGGCCTGCGCATCAGCTCCAAACTGCTAGCGCTGGCGAAAGTCGTCCACAACCCGGCCGAGACTGGAAAGAATTGACGTGAACTCACGACCGCGCCGCTCGATTCGAAGAAAATTGACGCTTATCGTTCTCGTCACCTGCGGCGCATCCATTTTCCTCGCGTGTGCCGCAATCGCGGCCTACGACATCGCGACCTTCCGCCGTGAGCTCCACAGTGAATTGTCCACCGTCGCTCGAATGACCGGTTCCAATCTGACTGCGGCACTTGCGTTCGGCGATTCGAAGGCTGCGGGCGAAACGCTCGGCTCGCTTGCGAAGCAGCCGCACATCGTAGTGGCCTGCGTCTACTTGCCCAATGGAAGTATCTTTGCGAAATATGAGCATGGCAGCGTTGGTACCGATTGTTCTCCCTCCTCGCCGACCCTGAAACAAACCTTGTTTGCGTCTGGCTACGTTTCCGACACCGAGCCAATCGAATTGAATGGCGAACGCGTCGGCACGATCATTGTAAAGTCCGATCTCGAAGCGCTTCACGCGCGTACAGCGCGTTTCGTGGGAATCATCGATGTCGTCAGCCTTCTCTCGCTGGCAACCGCCTATCTGCTGGCTTCGCGCCTGCAGCGCCTGATCTCCGTACCGGTCGGTGACCTCGCTAAGACCGCCGCTGCTGTCTCGGCACGGAAGGATTACTCACTGCGGGCGACGAAAACAACGGACGACGAAATTGGGTCTCTCGTCGACGGCTTCAACGAAATGCTCGGCCGGATTCAGCAGCACGAGGCAGCCCTGCGTGCGGCACGCGACGAACTTGAAGTCCGCGTCAACGAGCGAACCAGCGAACTACGTAGGGAAATTGCGGAGCGCAAACAGGCAGAAGGCGCATTGCGGGAGAGCGAGGAACGTTTCCGTTTGGCCATGGAAGAAGGGCCGCTCGGCATCGGTCTGATCCGAAAGGATTTTCGTTTCATAAAAGTAAATCGGGCATTGTGCGAGACGCTCAGGTATTCAGAAGAAGAGTTCTCCAGTCTCACGATGCTGGCAGTGGTGCATCCCGACGAAGTCGAAAAGATCATTCAGAAGGCCGAAAAGCATTTCAGCGATGAGGCCACGATTCACAAAGACATCCTGGAAGCCCGGTTTATCACCAAGAGCGGCGAAATCCTCTGGATCGGCTTGAGCGTCAGCCCCGTGCGCGACTCCAACGGCCGTTTGCTCTACGGGCTGGCAATCATGGAGAACATTACCGAACGGAAGGCCGCCGAAAAGACTCTCCTGCGCGCGAAAGAAACTGCCGAAGCTGCCAGCCGCGCCAAGAGCGAATTCCTCGCCAACATGAGCCACGAGATCCGCACGCCCATGACCGCCATCCTCGGGTACGCCGAACTCCTCGCCGAATCGATGAACTGCTGCAGCCAGTGCCCCGAGCACTCGACCCGCGATGCGCGCGCCGAGTACGGATTGCACCTGGCCACCATCCGGCGCAACGGCGAGCACCTGCTGAGCGTGATCAACGACATCCTCGATCTCTCCCGGGTCGAATCGGGAAAGATGACCGTCGAGTGTGTGCCCT
>DASPUN010000018.1:0-7635 GCA_035622875.1 Candidatus Acidiferrales bacterium | reverse complement strand
GCCGCTGCCAAAGGGTTCGGCTCGGCCGAGACTACTTATCGCCTGAGAGATTGGGGAATTTCACGGCAGCGCTATTGGGGCACTCCGATTCCGGTGGTGTACTGTCCGAAGGACGGAGTCGTCGGAGTTCCCGACGATCAGCTTCCGGTGCGGCTGCCCGAGAACGTCACACTTACCGGCCAGGGGCGATCGCCTCTGGCGAATGCGCCGGAATTCTTAAAGACAACGTGTCCGAAATGCGGCGGTCCGGCCGAGCGCGAGACGGACACGATGGACACGTTTGTAGATTCCTCGTGGTACTTCTACCGCTACACCGACCCGCACAACGCCAAGGCGCCGTACGGCGAAGACAAAGTGCGCTATTGGTTTCCGATCGATCAGTACGTCGGAGGGATCACGCACGCGATCCTGCACCTGCTCTATTCGAGGTTTTTTTGCAAAGTGATGCGCGACCTCAGGCTCGTGAACCACGATGAGCCGATAACGAGGCTCTTTACGCAGGGGATGGTGCAGAAAGGCGGAGTGGCCATGTCGAAATCACGCGGAAATGTTGTCGGCGCGATCGAAATGGCGGAGAAGTACGGCTGCGATACGGGAAGAATGTACACGCTGTTCGCCGCGCCGCCGGAAAAAGATCTCGAATGGAGCGAGCAGGGAATCGAGGGTTCGGCGCGTTTTCTCAATCGCGTTTACCGGCTCGTCGATAAGCATGGTCCGCGGCTCAAGACTGCGACGCTGGATTGGAATGCTCGCACCGATTTCGCTCGCGCGACGCCGAAGGAGAAAATCCTAGTCCGCAAGCTGCACCAGACTCTGAAGCGTGTGACACATGACTTCGAGGCGCGCTGGCACTTCAACACGTCAATCGCTCTGATCATGGAGCTGGTAAACGAGTTGTCGGCGCAGGAGCCGCTCGATCAGAATGTCGAACCAGAGATTCTGAAGCGGGTGCTGTCGGCTTTAGTGCTGATGCTTTCACCGATGACTCCGCACATCGCGGAGGAGATGTGGGAGATGCTCGGGAATGCAGGCACGATCGCGGCCCAGAAGTGGCCGGCGTATCGCGAGGACCTGACGCGCGAGGAACAAATTGAGATTCCGGTTCAAATCAACGGCCGTGTTCGCGGAAAGATTCTTGTGGCAGATAGTTTGAGTCCGGATGAGACAAAGGAACGGGCACTCAACGACCCTCGTATCAAAGCGTTGATCGCGGGCAAAGAGATTGTGAACGTAATCGTCGTCCCCAAAAAGCTCGTGAATATCGTTTTGAAATGACGGCCGTGAATCGAGACATTCGAGTGATGCGATGATGAAAGACGGCGGAGCAGCAGTGCAGCGAGAGCGCGGAGGTACAGTGAGCACGAAACGCGGAATCGTCGTGTTGGATTTCGGCGGGCAATATACGCAATTGATTGCCCGCCGGATTCGCGAGCAACAGGTGTTTTCCGCGATCTTGCCTTGCACAGCGTCGGTTGAAGAAATTCGCGCGCAAGAGCCGGTCGGCATCGTGCTTTCGGGCGGCCCGAGCTCGGTCTACGACAAGAACGCGCCAGTTTGCGATCCAAAGACACTGGACCTCGGCGTACCCGTGCTTGGAATTTGCTACGGGATGCAATGGCTTGCGCACACGCTGGGCGGAAAGGTCGAGCCCGCGGGCAGGAGGGAATACGGCCCGGCGCAACTGGAGATTGCTCGCGAGACGAAACTATTCTCTGGCCTGCCCAGCAGCTTGAAGGTCTGGGAAAGCCACGGCGATCACGTCGTAGAGCTGCCCGCCGGCTTTCACATTACCGGGCACACCGACAATGCGGTCGCCGCGATTGAAAATCCGACGCGGAAGTTTTACGGAGTCGAATTTCACCCCGAAGTGAACCACACCGAGCGAGGCTCTGAAATCCTGGGGAATTTTGTCTTTGAAATTTGCGGCGCGAAACAGAATTGGAGCCGCGCGGGATTCATTGCCGAGACGGTGGAGGTCATTCGCAAACAAGCCGAAGGCGCACGAGCCATCTGCGCACTCAGCGGCGGCGTGGATTCAACGGTGGCGGCGGTGCTCGTCGACAGGGCAATGGGCGACCGCTTGACGAATATTTTTGTGGATACGGGTTTGCTTCGGCGGGACGAATTTCACGACACGCTGGAAATGTTGCGTGACCGGCTGCACTTGAACGTCATCGGCGTGGATGCGTCCGAACGTTTTCTGACGAAGCTACGGGGGATCACCGATCCCGAACAGAAGCGAAAAATCATCGGCAACGAGTTCATTTCAGTGTTTGCGGAGGAAGAACGCAAGATTGTCGCCACCGCGAAGGGCCTGCCGGTGAAATTTCTGGTGCAAGGAACTCTGTATCCGGACGTCATCGAGTCCATTTCGGTAAAAGGCCCGTCTGCTGTCATCAAGTCGCATCACAACGTCGGCGGGTTGCCGGAGGAAATGCCCTTCGGACTAATCGAGCCCTTACGAGATCTCTTCAAAGACGAAGTGCGCCAGATCGGGAGAGAGCTTGGGCTGCCGGAGGAAATTTTGGTCAAGCAGCCGTTCCCTGGCCCCGGACTAGCCGTTAGACTTCTCGGCGAGGTGACACCAGAGCGACTGGAGATGCTGCGAGGCGCAGACGCCGTCGTCGTCGATGAAATTCGGCGCGCCGGCCTCTACGAGAAAACGTGGCAGGCATTCGCGGTGTTATTGCCGGTTCGCAGCGTTGGAGTGATGGGTGACGGTCGGACTTACGGAAACGCCGTCGCCGTGCGCGTGGTTGAGTCGCTCGACGCGATGACTGCCGATTGGGCGCGGTTGCCGATGGACGTGCTCGAACGCATCTCCGTGCGGATTGTCAACGAAGTGCCCGGAGTGAACCGCGTTGTTTACGACATCAGCTCTAAACCACCTAGTACAATCGAGTGGGAATAGAACGCTTTCCCGCCGCCCTTTGGCCGTAGAGATCCGTCGTCCAGACACACCCCCCAGTCGGCTCTGGAAGCTTTCTAAGGTGGAGACGTGGTAGCGTAGAAAGGGAGCTTGGGAAACCCGCTACCGAATTCGGATGTTATCGGCCGTCTGCAGCTACCTGTTGGCCATCTTCTGTGCCACGTAGAGCAGCAGCCGCCGGTCGCCCTCTTCAATGCGGCCGAGGAGGCGACGGAAGCGGCCGAGGTACCGGGCGTCTTTCCCGGTGCTACCCCACGCGATATCGTCTGCGCTCTTCCGCTTCGGAAGATTCGGCAACACAGGAGGCTCCTCACCGTCGTAGAATAGCTGGTAGAGGGGCACTTCCATAGCCCGTGCCAGCTTCTCGAGGGTTTCGATCGCCGGAACTGTGTGGCCGTTTTCGACGCGTGAAATGTAGCATCGAAGCAGACCAGTCCGCTTTTCGATATCGCCCTGGGAGAGTTTTTTCTGTTCTCGTAGCAACCGAATACGTTCACCGATTATCATGCCAGATATTGTTACATGGACCAGTGGCGCTCGCAAGATAAAACACAATGAAACGCAGAAGTTTTTAGGCGTAACCGAATTGCGATGAGGGACGTCCCAAAAAGTATGGCGGCTAGCGCGACGGCGCTCACGCTCCCGTTGCAGGTGGGAGAGAAAAGAGTAGACGACCGCGAACTCGTGCGG
This sequence comes from Candidatus Acidiferrales bacterium, assembly GCA_035622875.1. Taxonomy (GTDB): domain Bacteria; phylum Acidobacteriota; class Terriglobia; order Acidiferrales; family UBA7541; genus Palsa-295. Next base: position 4,016 of record DASPUN010000018.1, on the reverse strand, counting down.
CTGTCTCAAAATGGAACAGAGGCTGCCTTTGAGGAACTAGTACGGCGGCATCAACAGCGAGTATTCGCCCTTGTAGGCGGAATTTTGCACCGGCCGGATGACGTGGAAGATGTGGCGCAGCAGGTCTTTCTGAAAGCGTATCTCGGGATCAAGAAATTCGATCAGCGCGCCGCTTTTTCGACATGGCTCTACAAGATCGCGGTAAACGAGTGTTGGGACTATCTAAGGAAGCGAAAGGTCCGGCCGCTGGTTTACGAGGCAGATTTGTCGGAAGAGCAAGTCTCGCGGTTGGACGGGATTGTTTCCTCTGACCGGCCGCCGGAGAGCGCCAGCACGAGGATGGAGACGCGTGAAATATTGGAAAGGATGCTCGAAGCTTTACCCGAACAAGACCGGCAGCTTCTGGTGCTAAAGGAAATCGAAGGATTTTCGGTGCAGGAGTTGGCAGAGATTCTCGACCTCAACGTCAATACCGTGAAGGTGCGACTGTTCCGTGCGCGCGGCCGAATCATGGACACTTACCGGCGGAAGGTGAATTCTTCGGGGAAAGCCCACGCCGCTTCGGCAGCAAATAGGAAGGAGTCATAGCAATGGCAACGGATTGGAGCACGACGAGCGCGGCATGCGAGAAGTATGAAGCGCTTCTGGAAGACTATCTGAACGGAGACCTCAGTGCGGCGGACGCGAAGACCGCGGCCGAGCACTGGCAGAACTGCGCCGGATGCCGCGCGGCGCTGCAGCATGCAGCGGCAAGCTTGCGGTTGCTGAGGGTGGCTGGTCCGACGGCGGATCCGGGACCCGGATTCGCGCGTGTGGTGATGGCGCGAATTCGCGAAAAGTCAGCTGGCGGGGCAAACTTCTGGCAACCGTTCGTGTCGTTCGGATGGAGGTTTACGGCGACAGCTACGTTGGCGCTCGCCGTGTTTGTTTCCTACAACGCAGGCTGGGGACATCTGCTGCAACCGAAAGTCACCACGGCGCGTCTTACAGAAAGCATGGATCTATTTGCACCGGAGCCGGCGCGAGTGCCGGCAAACGGGGATGAAGTTCTGATGATGGTAGCGGACAATAGTCATGCAAAATTCTAAGGCTCGGCTCGAAGCGGCGGCGCTGTTCCTGGTGGTTTTCGTTCTCGGCGTGGTATTTGGCGTTGTCGGGAATCACGTGTGGAGCCAGCGCGTTTCTGGCTCGCCGTCTGCGGTCATTACGAACCCGACTCGCAATCAAGTGATCCAGGATTTGACGCAGCGTCTGCAACTGACGCAAGACCAACAGAAGCAGGTCACTGCTGCGATCGATGAGACGCGTGCCCGATGGCAGGCCCTCTACGCGCCTCTTGATGCTCCTCGCGAGGAAATCAGGCAGGAGGGTCGCGCCAAGATTCGCGCGATTCTGACGCCGGATCAGCAAGTGAAATTCGACGACTTCCTCAAGCGGCTCGACGACCAGAGGAAAAAAGAGGCCGCGGAAAAGCAATCCGCGCACTGATGCCACTCGCTGGCGGCTGAACTTCTTGTCGCAACCAGCCACCGCTCGAAATTCAATGGACTCCCGCGCGACCACGCCAGAGGCTTCGACCAGCGCCGCGAACCATGAAACGTCGCAGCGAATTCCGACGATTCGCCTCGAAAACGTCCACAAAATTTACGATTTGGGCGAGATTCAGGTGCACGCGCTGCGCGGAGTTTCGCTCGATATCTATCCGGGGGAATTCGTCGCCGTGATGGGCGCATCCGGCTCGGGCAAGTCGACGCTGATGAATATTGTGGGCTGCCTCGACCGTCCGACACGTGGGAAGTATTTCCTTGACGGCAAGGATGTCTCCGGCCTAACAAAAGACGAGCTGGCTGCCATTCGGAGCCGTAAGATCGGTTTCGTTTTTCAGCAGTTCAATCTGCTTCCTCGCACGTCGGCGCTTGAGAATGTCGAGCTCCCCACGATCTACGCCGGCGTTCCTATCGAGGAGCGGGCCAGGCGCGCCGAAGACGCACTGAAACGCGTAGGACTGGCCGAGCGCGCGGGCCACTATCCTTCGCAACTTTCAGGCGGCCAGCAGCAGCGTGTCGCCATTGCGCGCGCTCTTGTCAACAGTCCCTCCCTATTGCTCGCCGACGAGCCCACCGGAAACCTCGACAGCCGCACAAGCGTGGAAATCATGGAGATTCTGCAGGGATTGAACGACGAGCATGGTCTTACGGTCGTCATCGTCACGCACGAGCCGGACATTGCGCGTTATGCAAAACGCGCGATCGAATTTCGGGACGGCCGCCTGAGGAAAGATGTCGTCATTCACGACCGGCTAATCGCATCGGAAGTTCTGCCCACACTGCCCGCGCCCGATGCCGGTGATCATGACGTCTTGGCCGAGGAGAATTCGGCCGCGCCCCGAGGCAATGGCGAGCCCAAAGCCAAATAGCGTCAGAAGGGTATGTCTTCGTCGGAGATCTCGGGTGCCGCGGCGCCCTCTTCAGCGCCGGGTCCTGCGACATCGAAGTCGGCGTCCGCGGACCGGCCTTGGCCCACGCCGGCGGCTGCGCCCGCACCCGCTCCCGCTGCAGCGCCCTCGGCGCGAGACGTAAGCATGCGCATCACGTTGGCGACGATTTCCGTAGTTTGACGCTTCTGGCCATCGCGTTTGTCTTCCCACTGGCGCGTCTGAATCCGCCCTTCGATGTAGACCAACATTCCCTTTTTGAGATACTGCTGCGCGATCTCGGCCAGCTTTCCCCACAAGACGATGCGGTGCCACTCGGTGCGTTTCTGGCGCTCTCCCGAGCGATCCTTGTAGGATTCGTCAGTTGCCAGCGTAAAATTGGCCACCGCCTGGCCGCCAGACGTATATCGGGTTTCCGGGTCGCGGCCGAGGCGCCCCACAAGAATTACTTTGTTGACGGACATGCGGTGGAGTATATCCGAATCCGCGGCAGGAGGGAACGCAACACCGTACAATTCGCCGCAATCTCCCCGCGGAATTTGCGGAGCGACTCTCGGTTAGAATCCGGCGCAATTGTGCGTAGAACTACGGGAGGACTTTCATGAGCCAGGTTCAGAACTTTGAAAATCACACAAAGTTGGTTCCGGCGTTTCACTTCGTCGTATTGCCAATTCTGCTGTTGAATTTCATTTGGTCCGTCGTGCGCGTGATTCACAACTTCTCTTTCGCAGCGGCCGTCTCGGTCTTGGTCGCCATAGCGCTTTTGCTCCTTGCGCTGACGGCCCGCATGTTTGCGCTAACGGTACAGGATCGCGTGATACGACTGGAGATGCGCCTGCGAATGCAGCAGATTCTGCCTCAAGATCTGCGTGTGAGAATCCCGGAGTTCACGGTTGGGCAATTAGTGTCGCTGCGGTTTGCGAGCGATGCGGAGCTTCCCGCGCTCGCACGGAAGGTGCTGGACGAAAAACTGACGGATCGCAAGACCATCAAGAAGCTCGTCCGCGATTGGCAGCCGGACCTGCTGCGCGCCTAGCCTCCGCAAGCGAGGCTAGTGCGCGGACGGCCGCGCCGTGGCCCCGATCTCGTGCAACTTGGCCTGCGCGCGCTTGGCTTCATCCGAACCCGCGAAACGCCGGACCACTTCGCGAAGGTCGCGCGTGCCGCTGGTTTTCAGACCGAGCTCGAGTTCGGCCATTGCTTTCTTCAGCAGGGAAGCAGCTAATTTGAAGCTGGTGGGATAATTCGTCAGCACGGTATCGTACGCCCCGATCGCTCCTTTGAAGTCACCCTGTGCATAGGCAACTTCACCCAAATAGAACTGCGCGTTGCCGGCCAGATCGTTCGACGGAAAATGCTTGATGTAGTCGGAAAATTCCTGCCGCGAGAGATCGTAGTGGCCGCCGTTGAAGTCGCGGAGCGCGTTCTGATACAGGGTATCGGCCGAAATCGGCGGCATCGAGGGAGGGGGCGTCGGTGCAACGGCGGCGCCGGGCGCGATCGGAGCGCCGGGCGCGCCTGAAGCGCCAGTCGGTGCGCCGGATACTTTCGCATCGATGCTTTGCAGCAGGTTCTGGACGTC
>DASPUN010000017.1:0-11128 GCA_035622875.1 Candidatus Acidiferrales bacterium | reverse complement strand
CAAAAGCGTCCGGCAGGTGATCAAAAGGCGCTGCGCTGCGAACTGCATCGATTGCAGCCGTGTCCAATTCTTTTATCTTCGAAGGATTTTCGACAATCGGAGGCTGACTCGTCAGCGTGCCGTCCTTTTGGATACCGAAACGGACGACGACCATCCCCTTCTCTCCCATCATGGCCGACTCCGGCATTTTCGCAAACCACTTAGCCTTGACGGCCGCAAGGAGATGCTTCTCGAATTGCGTGAAGTCCACGCCATTGGTCGGAGTAAGTATCTGAAGGCCATACCCGACCTTCGATCTGGGACGCGGCGACTCGACACTCTGCCCCCATAGGCAGCCGCAGGACACGCCAAGCAAGGCGATGGCTATCAGGAATCGCAGCACCGTTCGACATGACCTGGCAAGACTTCGTCGCATAGCCATTGGCCGCAGCGCCTTCGGGTATACCACTACGTCAGTTTCCCTGGCAAATAAAACGGGGCGAATGGCGGTGGCTGCGCCAGGGCAAGAGGTATTTCGCGTGTCGACCTTTGACCTCGCGCCTGAGCTCCCCGCGGGGTTAGGATCATCGCCGGCAAACCTCCGATACGACGACAAAGGAGAGACGAGATGAGGATTCTGAAGACCGGAATCGCATTGGTGCTGGGCTTCGTTCTGGGCGCGTGGCTCTTCCGCACGCCAACCTCTAAAGCAGCCGGCGGCTCCGTCTATGTGACAGCCGTCCCGATGGTCGACAAGACGGTGCGCGCCCCTGTGCCGGACAGCGACAACGTGGTCGGCTTTTCCTGTGTTTCGTCTGCCGGGAAATCGGATCAGTGCTACGTGCTGACGAGATAGCCAGCGGACCACGGCATGCCTGCGTCAGCGTTTCCCTTCCCGTAATGGCGTTTCGATGCGAGACTCTGCCCATGGGTGAATGTTTGCGTGTGCGCTCGATCGTGGCCATAGCGGCGCTGGGGTTGCTGGTGCTGCTCGCTGCCATCGCGTTGCACGTGTCAGCCGCGGCGGCGAAGGCGCGGGCGACGCAGACCATCTACGTCGGGCTGCAGCACGTGATCATCGACACCGATATCGGTGACGACATCGACGATGCGTTTGCCGTGAGCTTGGCGCTCAATTCGCCGGACCTTAAGATTGACGGCATCACGACGGCGTGGGGCGATACGCACTTGCGCGCGCGGCTCGTCAACCGGCTGCTGGCGCAGGCGGGCCGCAGCGAGATACCGGTTGCCGAAGGAATCGCGACGCACAGCAAGGCGCATTTCACGCAGGCGCGCTGGGCCGAAGGCGGCGCGGAGCCCAAGCAGCATGTGGATGCGGTCGATTTCCTGCTGCGGCAGATTGCGGCGCATCCCGGCGACATCACGCTGATCACGATTGCGCCGCTCACCAACATCGCGGCAGCGATCGACCGCGATCCCGCGACGTTCCGCAAGGTGCGACGAATCGTGATGATGGGCGGGTCGATTTATCGCGGCTATCTCGATCCGGGCGCGGGCCCCAATCCCCCTCCCGATCCCGAGTACAACATCGCGAGCGACGTCGCGGCGGCGCAGAAGGTCCTGCAGAGCGGCGCGCAAATCTACATGCTGCCACTCGATGCGACGCAGATCCGCCTCGACGAAGTGCGCCGCGGCGAGCTCTTCGCGACGGGCACGCCGATCACCGACGCGCTCACGCTGCTTTACCACCAGTGGGGCCAGCCGACGCCGGTGCTCTACGATCCTGTGGCGGTGAGCTACGCGATCCAGCCGAATCTGTGCACGATGAAGTTTCTGCGGATCGACGTGGATAAGGATGGCTACACCCGCGTCGGACAGGGCTCGCCGAATGTGATGGCGTGCCTGGCGTCGGACCGCGAGAAAGTCCTCGATTTCATCCTGCCGCGCCTAATGGCCTCGCCGAAGCCCGCGAGTTAAGCCGGCCGTTGGATTATTCAACATGCGCTGAATATTTCAACGCATGCGGCCTTACGCTTCCATGTTAAAACTCGCGCCGCAAGACGCATCTCGCGGCAATGGCGGGGTTTGCGTCCGGCGCGGCTACGACGGGCGATTGGCACGCCTCGTGCACATGCCTCCCGCGAAAGGAGCCAAATCGAGTGGCGACCAAGAAAACGACCGGCAGGAAGAAACTCCGCAAGGCGAAGAAGCTCAGCACCGTCAAGCCTCTGGTGAAGGGCTCCTTTTACGAGTACTAAACCGGCCGACTGGCAACACTCGCCGCAGCACACTCGCGGTGGGAGTTGTGGGGCACGGGATTAACGCAGGATCAACTGACGAGTTCCAAATCGGCCCGGGATCAAGAGCAGTCACTCATTTGAACAAGGAGAAAAACGATGGGAACCAAGAAAGCAAGCAAGAAACTCCGCAAGTCCACCAAGCTGAGCCCCGTGAAACCGTTGACTCGGGGAGGCAGCCCGGCGACTCGAAACCACTAGTTCGGTCAGAGCTTTGCACCATCCCTGGGGCGATTGCCCCCCAACGCCCCAGGGAGCACTCAACCGCGTGACGAGCGCAATGCCTTCTCGTAGATCAGGAGTGAATCAAATGGCAGCCAAGAAGCCGACGAAAAAGACGAACAGACTACGGAATGCCAGGCGCGTCGAGGCCAAGAAACCTCTGTCAAATCCCTTCCCGCCTGATCCGTGCAAGAAAATATGACAAGGAGGACGGACGATGGCCACGAAAAAGACTACAGGCAAGAAGCTGCGCAAGGCGAAGAAGCTGGAAGCAGTGAAACCACTCGTTCAAAAGGTGCGGGATTAAGAACGCGCGCCGAACGAATTTGTTCGCAACACCGCCCTGGGACGATTGCCCCCCAACGTCCCAGGGCGCCACAAAGCTTCAAGTAATAGGCCCTGGTTCCCGATTTGGACGGAGTCAAGAAATCGAGAGAGGAGAAGCACCGTGGCAACCAAGAAGTCGAAAGCAACGCATGGAAAGAGGTTGAAGGCTGCGAAGAAGATCGAAGAGCAGAAGCCGCTCACAACCTTTAGCGGTATCAGTATCACCAAGGGCACCGACGGAGCAAGCCCCAAGTAGGTTTCCGATTCGTTCGCTTGACCGGCAGCAGTGATACGCCGTGGGACGGTTGCCCCCCAACGTCCCGGGGCGCCACAAAGCTTCAAGTAATAGGCCCTGGTTCCCGATTTGGACGGAGTCAAGAAATCGAGAGAGGAGAAGCACCGTGGCAACCAAGAAGTCGAAAGCAACGCGTGGGAAGAAATTGCGGTCGGCGAAGAAGATTGGCCGAGTGAAGCCGCTGACGGTGGGCGTTGATCCCCTGAATCCGCAACCGCTACCGCCGTACAGGCACCCGGTCTAGCCCGTTCCCGTCATCAACGATTCGCCCTGGGACGCAACTCAAGCCCGCGCCCCAGGGCGTTTTCTTTTCTTGCGAAGCCTTTCCGTACGCGGGTCCGCGCATCGAGCCGCCGCGGCTAGAGCTGGGCGCTTCCGCCCAGGGAAGCGTGGGATTGCGAGGCCCGAGCTTCCTCCGCGCTATCCGGCGGCGCTGCAGGATGAGGCGAACGCGCCGGCTTGCGGCGCGCGCGAGGCGTTATTTTCCTTTGATATCCCCTTGTTTCTGGCCTGCGAGGTTGACGTACGCCTGCAAGGCCAAAGGCTTCTGGGGCTCGAGTTTCTTCGCGCCACGGAGTTTCGCAGATCGCTTCGGGGCCTTCGCGCTCTTGGTTGGCATGATGAGTTCCTCTCTTTGGAGATGGGGGCCCGGACCGCTCCTGCGGGAATGGGCAAGAGGGTAGCCAATCCCGAGGAATTTCGCAACCGCTCACATTCGGCATTGAACTGCAAGCGGGGCCCGTCTCCATCGAGAGGGAGCGGATTCAACAGAAGCGCGGCAGGCGATCTGTGCCGAAGAGAGATTCTTCGACTTCGTCGGTCGCGCGCAAACACCGCACGATGAGCATCGCGCCCGGCTCCGCTCAGGACGACGGTACGCGATGACACAAGGGCGATGGCCGGCACCACGCCAAGAATCCGCGCCGGGCACGATATATCGTGCCCCTACGAAGAAACGGCGGGCTGAAGCGCGAAGGCTTCGGCAAGGAGCTCGTAGGAGCGGCGGCGGTCGGCGTGCTCGTGCGTCATCGTGGTGATCATGATTTCGCGGACGCCGCCGGCCTCGGCGAGCTGCGTGAGCTGCGCGCGGACGGTCGCAGGCGAGCCGACGAACGACCGCGCGCGGTTGTGCTCGATCACCATGCGCTCTTCGGGCGAGTACGGATAATTTTTCGCTTCCTCGATCGTTGGGAAGCGACCCATCTTGCCGGTGCGAAATCGCAGCAGGACCAGCTGCAGCGGAAGCGCCAGTTCCCTTGCCCGCTCGTCGGTTTCCGCGCCCACGACTGACACGCCGATCAGCGCTTGCGGCTCCTTCAGATAATGTGACGGCCGGAAATTTTCGTGATACAGGCGCAGCGCGGCGATGGCGGGCTCGGGCTGGATGTGGTGCGCGAAGGCGAAGCGCAATCCCATGTGCGCGGCGAGCAGCGCGGAAAAATCGCTCGAACCGAGCAGCCAGATTTCGGGCATGGGAACGTCGTCCGGCATGGCGCGAATGCCGCGCAGCGGATGCTCTTCATCAAATCCGTCCGCGTTGAGAAACGAAATCAGATCCTCGAGGCGCGCGGGAAAATCTTCCGCGCTGAGGGCCTGCCGCGTGCGGCGGAGCGCGAGAGCCGTGAGCGGATCGGTGCCGGGCGCGCGTCCGATGCCCAAATCAACGCGGCCGGGATGCAGCGCTTCGAGCACGCGAAAATTTTCGGCGACTTTGAGCGGCGTGTGATTCGGCAGCATGATCCCGCCCGAGCCGACGCGAATGTGCGAAGTGACGTCGGCCACATGGCCGATCATGATTTCCGGCGCAGAGCTGGCGATCAGCGGAGTGTTGTGATGCTCGGCGAGCCAGTAGCGCGTGAAGCCGAGGCGGTCGGTCAGGCGCGCGAGGTCCAGCGTGTTGCGCAGCGCCTCGGTGCTTGTCGAGCCGGACGCGACGGGTGAAACGTCGAGGACGGAGAGCTTGTATGCGCTGTCGTTCGCTTGGGCCGCTGACATTGTCTCGCTCGATTCGATGAAAACGATCTGCGATTGTCGCACACGAGCGAGAAATCTGTTCGCGCGGATCGGATGAACCTCGAACACATGCTGCGGGTGATGCAGCGCAAAGGAATTCGCGCTTCGCGCGATCATTTTTCGCGGGGCTAAAGCCCCGCGCTTCCACCCCGGCGCTTCGCGCCGTCGAATATTCGGAGGCTCGAACGTTTACATCTTCACCCGTGGAAGCGTGGGCCTTCAGGCCCACGAATAAGCGTGAAAAAACACTCGGGCTTTAGCCCTGGTGGCGCTAGAACGGACCTTTGAAGCGCGATCTTAATCATTAATCACTACAAACGACGGATTTAGCCCACCCCAAAATGCAGATGGAAACGCGCCACCGCCGCGCTTATAATCCTGCGACTTTTTCTCCATTTGCCAAAACATTTCAGGAGGAATGAATGCGTCGCGGAGTTTCCTTTTGCACTTCTTGTGTATTCGCGCTGGTCTTGATTCTCGCTTGTGCGCGCGCAGGCGCGGCGCAAGGCGCGGGCGCCAAGTCCACAGGCAAGACGCGCACCTACTACATCGCGGCGGACGAGGTCGAATGGAATTACGCGCCAGCGGGACGCGACGAGGCGATGGGAATGCCGTTCGACGATATTTCGAAACTCTACACGCAGCCGGGACCGCACCGCATCGGTTCGGTCTACAAGAAAGCGGTGTACCGGGAGTACACGGACGCGTCATTCACAAAATTGAAAGAGCGGCCGGCGGACGAGCAGTATCTCGGCCTGCTCGGGCCCATTCTGCGCGGCGAAGTGGGCGACACGATCAAGGTCGTATTCAAGAACAACGGTTCGCATCCTTTCAGCATGCACCCCCATGGAGTTCTCTATAAGAAGGACTCCGAGGGCGCAGACTACAACGACGGCACCAGCGGCGCGGACAAGGAAGACGGAGGAGTTCCGCCGGGCGCGACGCACGTCTACACCTGGGAAATTCCCGAGCGCGCCGGACCCGGCCCGAACGATCCCAGCTCGATTTTCTGGCTCTACCATTCGCATGCGGACGAGCTGCGCGACGTCGCCTCGGGATTGTTCGGCGGCATCGTGGTGACACGGCGCGGGAGCGCGCGTCCCGATGGACGGCCGAAAGATGTGGACCGCGAATTCGTTAACATCTTCATCGCCCTAAACGAAAATGAGAGCTGGTACCTCGAGGACAACATCCGCGAACACACGACCGACCCGGGCGGCGTAAACCGCAGGGAAATTGTTCCGGTGACTCCCGGTGGCATCGCGGGCACCGTCGTGGGGATGGGTTTCGTAGATACGAATATCAAATGGTCGATCAACGGCTACCTCTACGGAAACATGCCGTTGATGACCATGAAGCAGGGCGACCGCGTGCGATGGTACGTGGCGAGCCTCGGAGACTTCAACAACTTTCACACACCGCACTGGCATGGGAACACCGTGGTGGTTGCCGGGCAGCGCACCGACGTGCTTAACCTGGGCTCGGCGCAAATGCTGACGGCCGACATGGTGCCGGATGCGCCGGGAATCTGGCTCTACCACTGCCACGTCAGCGACCACATGCTCGCCGGAATGCTGGCGCGATACGAAGTAAAGCCGCGGTAGACATCCGGAGAATTTTCAGGCTATCCGCGGACACGCGATCGCGGCCGGGACAACGCTAGGGCAGGCCCACACGCTTGACGATAGATTCGAAACGCGGATCGGAATGCAGCGAATCGAAGAACGGATCCTGCTTCAGCCAGATGAGCCGCGGCGCGTGCGCCTTGTACGCGTCCTCGAGATAGCGAATCGCGTGGTCCTTATCTCCCGCGATGGCGCTGAATCGCGCGAACTCCACCGGCGAGACGTAGCGCTTTTTCGACTGTTCGCCGAGCATGCGCAGATACCACTCGAAGACGGCTCTGAAGCCGCCCGAAGCGAACACCTGGTCGATTTCGCCTGCAGCGCCGGGACTCTTCATGAGCACATTGACTGTCTTGAATTCTCCGACCGCTTCGCGTTGCATGCCTTTCATGTAGTAGGCCTCGAAAAGCAATCCGTGTAAGCCAGGGTCGCGAGGCGAGTCTTGCAGTCGCGCGTGAAGTTCGCGAATGGCATCGTCGAACCGGTGTTGCCGCACCAGTAACAGTCCTATGGCCCACGGCCGGGCGAAGGGATCGAGCCGGTCGGCGATTTTTTCCTGCTCGAGCGCTTCCGACTCGCGATTCATCGTGCCGAGGATGTAGTCGTAAAGATGATGAGCTTCCGAAAAGCTGGGATTCAGCGCAATCGCGCGTTTAGCTTCCGCCTCCGCGCCGGCCCAATCCCACCGGTAGAAGAGTTTGACCGCGGCGAGCGAATTGTGCGATTCGGCGAGCGAATCGTCGATATCAACGGCCTTGCGAGCCGCGGCTTCTCCTTTGGGCATGGCATCGGCGGGCGCTATTTCGCCCGAGACGCAGGCGCCAATGTAAGAGTCCGCAAGACCGTCGTATCCGAGCGCGTAGGCGGGATCGAGATCGATGGCCTGCTGAAAATATTGGCGGCTCTTCAGGTAGTCGCCCTTGTACCACTCGTAGCGGCCGCGCAGGTACGCGTCGTGTGCGGCGGGATTGAAACGCGAGCCCGTTGTGCTTGCAGCGCTCTGCACCGGCTCTGACTTGACTTGCACCTCGTCGGCAATCGCGCGCGCCAGATCCTGCTGAAGCGAGATGACGTCTCCCATATCGCGTTCGTAGCTTTCCGACCAGACGTGCGCTTCGTCGGAGGCGCGGACTAATTGCACGTTGACCCGCAGGCGGTCGCCCGATTGCAGCACGGAGCCGACGATCACGCCGTCGACTCCGCCAAGCTCCCCGGCGATTTCGTGAAACGGGCGGTGCACCGATTTGTAGCGCATCACCGACGTCCGCGACGTGACTCGAAGTGCCTGATATTTCGCCAGAGTGGTGATCAGCTCGTCGGTCATGCCGTCGGCAAAATAGTCGCGCGACGGATCGCCGGAGAGATTCTCGAGCGGAAGCACGGCGATCGAGCGGATGGCGACAGGCGTTTCGGCGTGAGGCGTTCGCCATCGCGGGCCGAAGACGAACGCTACGCACGCCAGCGCGAGCACGACGGCGGCTGAAGTCCAAATCGCGGCAGGCCCGAAACGTCTCGCGGGGCGAGGCGGGACGCTTTCGCTTACAGCAGGAACGGTTGGCGCCTGCTGCTTCTGCTCTTCCCCTCCGGCCGGGGCCGCTGCATTCTCATCCGAAGCAGTGGGGGCGGCGGAACCTGCCCACACGACTTTCCCGACGAAGCGATAGCCGCGGCGAGGGACGGTCTCGATCCAGAGCGGCGTTTCGGCGTTGTCCGAGAGGCAGTCGCGCAGGCGCTGGACGGCGGAATTGAGGCCGTGATCGAAATCGACGAACGTGTCGTCGGCCCAGAGTCTGGCGCGAAGCTCTTCGCGCGTGACCAATTCCCCTGGGGTCTCGAGCAGGCGGAGAAGGATCTGAAACGGCTGCTCGCCCATCTTGACCTTTACGCCGAGTTTCCGCAGTTGGCCGGAGCGCAGGTCCACCGAATAAGGGCCGAAGGTGGCTGTGCCGGCGGGGGTCATCTTGGCCTCGCGGATTCAGGAAGGGGACGTTGCCGCAGGATTGTGATGCCCGTCCGGCCCTAAGTCAAGAACGTAACGTATTGAGATAGGAACCACTTGGACGGTGTAGTGGAAATGTTCGAGCGATGAGCGAGTTTGCATTGTGGCCGAGGGCCGGTCCGGCGATAAGGGCGGCACGAGCGGTCGAATCGATTTCAAAGGAGAGGGGAGATGAATCGAATGAGAGTACTTCGTGCAATTCCGAAAACGCGGTGTTTCTTTGCATTCGCGCTGGCGGGCCTTGCGCTTTTGTTGAGTGCCTCCGGTGCGAAGGCTGGTTGCGCCGATCCGCTACACACGGGTCCCAGCGCGCTCGCGCTTTACACCCACCCGCAGGCCACCAGCAACTCGGTTGAGCCGTTCACGATCGTCGGCCTATGGCATCTCGTGTACACAAACAGCGCCGACGGCTCCGTGTTTATTCAATCGTTCAAGACCTGGCATGCGGACGGAACGGAATTCGAAAACGCGTTCCTGCCGCCGACCGGCGGAAACATCTGCTTCGGCGTGTGGAAGCAAATCGGGCCGGGCAAGGTGAAGCTGCACCACATCGGCCTGATGTTCGATGCGGGCGGGGCGATCACGAACACGTTTACGGTCGACGAAACCGACACGGTCGCGTTCGACGGCAAATCCTATTCGGGCAACTTCGACTTCAAGCTGTACGACGCGACCGGCAACGTTTTCACGGGCGTCGAAGTCAAGGGAACGACGTACGGAACTCGGATAACCGTGGATTGAGTGCTCCGCAACGAACCAGAATATTCCCCACCCCGCGGCGAAGGGGACTCAGCGCGAGTCCCCTTTTCGCCAGTTTCTCCGCCGCCTCCCTCCCTGCTTTAGCACAGCAGCCAAGCGACATGAACCGTGCCGCGCTGAAGGCCGCGGCGCTACATCCAAACCTTGGGCGGGTTGTCGCGGGGATGCGCGAGCGGTATGATGCGCGAGCGTTGAATCGAAGTCGCGCATCATTGTTTGGGTGAACTGGGGGCAAAGTGTCAAAGAGCGTGCAAGGAGCTGTTCGCGCATTCGTTGCGATTGGCGCGGTGATCCTGATGGGCGCGACAATGATCGCGGCGCCGATGGCTTCGGCGCAGAGCGCGCAGGCGGCGACGTCTGTGCAGGTCGTGGGCAGGGCGACGCTCGATGCGCCGCCGACCGGAATCGCGCCGCCGGGAGACGCGCTGCGTCCCGGGCATCTCGGAGGGCAGATCGAGCACGTCGAAGAGATCATCCACTTCTATCACGATCTCATCGGACTCGAGCTGCGCGGGACGCGTGAACAACCCCGAGCGTTCGGCCAGAATCGCGGGCTGCAGGAAGTTGCGTCGCTGGTGCAAGGCGCGCCCGATCCGTATCAACAGGCGAGCCGCGTCGCGCTGCTGCCGATTCCCGGGACGGCCGCGGCTGCGGGCGGTCCTGAGATGACGATCGAGGCGATCGAAATTCAGGGCATCGACCGGAAGCCGTTTCATCCCGAGCTCACCGATCCGGGCGCGTCGTATCTGAAGCTGATCGTCACCGACCTCGACAAAACGCTCGCGGTCCTGACTTCGGAACGAACGCCGGTCATCACGCCGGGCGAAAATCCAGTCGGGCTATCGACCTGGCCGGGGATCAGCGGAAAAATTCGCGCGGTGACGGTGCGCGATCCTGATGGATATCCGGTGGAGTTGATGGAGATCACGCCCGCGCCGGAGTCGACGGCCGCGGCCGGCAGCAAAGTGCTCGGCGCGCGCGTCGCGATCGTGGTGGACAACATCGAGAAGACCGCGCAGATGTATCAGAGCCTCGTCGGGCCGGATTTCAAATTCTGGATGAGCCCGTCGCTCGAGGGCGACAAGTCGTACACGAACCTGACCGGAATTCCGAATCAATTTCGGCTGGCGGAAGCGTTGGTGCCGGGATCGCCGGTGGTGATGGAACTGATCGAGTACAAAGGCCACAGCAAGCGCTTCGGCCATCCGCACTTTCAGGATCCCGGAGCGGCGCATTTCCTCTTTATGTCGAAGGATGACGACGTGATGATCGAGCGCGTGAAGGCGGCCGGCTTGCACACGACGAGCCCGTCGAACGCGCCTGTATTCATCGCGCCGACCACGCGCATGTTTTTCGTCACCGATCCGCAGGGATTCTGGCTCAAGTTTATGGACAACGGAGTCAAGCACGACCCGAACGCGAAGTAGCCGCCCCGGCGGGCCTCAGAACGGATTGAAGGTGACCTTGCCGGCGCCCGTTCCTCCGGTTAGTGGCTTCGTCGCTTGGAGTTTCTTGGGTTTGCGGAGTTTCTTGGTGTTCGCCGCCTTCGAGGTCTTTTTGGTCGCCATCGTCATCTCCTGATCGGAAAATCCCTTTGCGGGGCCGTTAGCGTACCAGCAATTCCGCGGCCAGGATGGGCGCAATGCACCGC
>DASPUN010000016.1:0-91722 GCA_035622875.1 Candidatus Acidiferrales bacterium | reverse complement strand
CAAGATCGCTGAAATCGGAGGAGCAACCAGAATGGCCAGCGTCGAAGAACGCGTGAAGCAGATCATTGTCGAGCAGCTCGGTGTGGATGAAGGCGAAGTGACTCCCAGCGCTTCGTTTGTGGACGACCTAGGCGCCGACTCGCTCGATACGGTCGAGCTGGTGATGGCCTTCGAAGAGGCGTTCGGCATCGAGATTCCGGATGAGGATGCGGAAAAAATCGCGACGGTGAAGGACGCGATCGAGTACATCGAGAAGCATTCCAAGGGGAAGTAGGAAGTCCCGCTGAAACGTCCCACCTTGAACAGGAGAAGTCCCTTTTGAGCCGCCGAGTTGTCGTGACGGGCGTTGGCTTGGTCTGCGGTTGCGGCATCGGAACCGAGGCAGTCTGGCGCAATCTGCTGGCCGGAAAGAGCGGCATCGGCCGTGTCTCGGCTTTCGACATCACCGGATTCGATTGCCAGATTGCCGGCGAAATCAAGAATTTTGATCCGCTGAACTGGGTCGAGAAAAAAGAAGTGAAGAAGATGGCCCGGTTCATTCAGGTGGCCATGGCGGCGTCCGATTTCGCCATGCGCGAATCGGGCCTCGAAGTCACTCCCGACATCGCGAATGCGACTGGAGTCTACATTGGCTCGGGCATCGGCGGGTTCGACGTCATCGAACGCGAGCACTCGAAATACCTGAACGGCGGCCCCGGCAAAATATCTCCCTTTTTCATCCCTTCCGCGATTGTAAATCTGGCTGCCGGCAACGTCTCGATTCGCTACGGCGCGAAGGGTCCGAACTCAGCTACAGCTACCGCCTGCTCGGCCGGCGCGCATGCGATCGGCGACGCATTCAAAATCATTCAGCGCTGCGACGCGGAAGTAATGCTGGCCGGCGGCTCGGAAGCCGCTGTGACGCCGATGTGCATCGGCGGATTCGGCGCGATGCGCGCTCTTTCGACTCGCAACGACAAGCCCGAACGCGCCAGCCGCCCGTTTGACGCACAGCGCGACGGCTTCGTCGTCGGCGAGGGCGCGGGCATTCTGATCCTGGAGTCGCTCGAATTCGCACAACGCCGCGGAGCAAAGATCATCGCGGAAATCGTCGGATACGGCATGTCGGGCGATGCGTACCACATCACGCAGCCGGCCGAAGGCGGAGACGGTGGCTACCGCGTCACGCTTGCGGCGATCAAAGACGCCAAAATCTCGCCAGACGATGTGGGCTACGTGAACGCGCACGGCACGTCGACTCCGCTTGGCGATGCGGTCGAGACCACGGCCCTCAAACGCGTGTTCGGCGAACGCGCGAAGAAAGTGGCGATCAGTTCGACGAAATCGATGACAGGTCATCTCCTTGGAGGAGCGGGCGGTCTCGAAGCCGGCATCAGCATTCTCGCGCTTCGCGATCAGATCCTGCCTCCCACGATCAACTACGAAAATCCCGATCCCGCGTGCGATCTCGATTACGTTCCAAACCACGCGCGGAAAGCCGATGTCAGGTACGCTGTGTCGAACTCGTTCGGCTTCGGCGGGACGAATGCGTCCCTCGTGTTCAAGCGCTGGGAAGGGCGCTAACCGTGAAGATCGGCGTCTGCATCAAACAGGTTCCCGCCAAAGATGCGCCGCTTGCGATTGTCGATGGTGGCGCGTGGATTCGTGAAGCGGACATTGGATTTGAAACGAACGAACCGGACGGCTTCGCGCTCGAGGAAGCTCTGCGTCTGCAGGAGAAGCATGGCGGCGAAGTGGTTGCCATCTCGATGGGCCCAGAGCGCACCAAGCAGACCATCAAGGAAGCCCTCGCCAAAGGTGCCGCGCGCGGCATTCATATCGCCGATCCCGAGTTTTACAAGCTCGATCCGCTGACGTCCGCCCGCTCGCTTGCCGCCGCGATTCAATCCGAGAATTTCGATCTCATTCTTACCGGCTTGCAGAGCGACGACCAGGGCTTCGGCCAAACCGGCGTCCTGCTCGCCGAGCTGCTCGGGCGTCCGCACGCGACGATCATCATGGCGATCGAAGTAAATGGCGACCGCATGAAGCTGAAGCGCGAGCTTGAGGCAGGCTGGTTCCAGTGGGTTGAGGTGCCGCTGCCGGCGGTGCTCACGATTCAATCGGGAATCAACAAGCCGCGCTACGCGACGCTCAAAGGAATCATGGCGGCGAAGAAAAAAGAGATCGCCACGGTAGAGCGCGCGTCGCTGGGCGTCGCCGACGCAAAGACGCAGCAGGTCGAGCGAATTTACGTGCCGCAAAAAACGAAAAAGACCGAGTTCATCACCGGCTCGCCGAAAGAGGCCGCGGCAAAGCTGATCGAAAAACTGCGGCACGAAGCCCGAGTGCTTTAGATCATGAAGATACTCCTGATCGCCGAACAGCGCGACGCGAAGTGGAACAAAGTCAGCTTCGAGACGCTCGCCGCTGCGCAACAAATCGCTCAGCAGGCGAAGGCGTCGGTTTCGGCCGCTGTGATCGGCAAGCGCGTTTCGGCGCTTGCGGAAGAGCTTTCTGGATATCAGCTCGATGAAGTGCTGCTGATCGAGCACGATCTTCTGGGCGATTACACGCCGGACGGATTTTCCATCGCCCTTCGGCAGGTCATTGAAAACGCCAAACCAGATCTCGTGTTGCTGCCACACACGTATCAGGTTCGCGACTTCGCTCCAAAACTGGCTGCGTCGATGCAAAAGGGAATGATCGGCGACTGCATCGGCTACCGCTACGAGAGCGGAAAGTTAATCTTCGTCCGCCAGATGTTTCAGGGCCGCACCGCTGCGGACGTTGTATTCACAGGCGCCGCACCATGGATCGCTTCATTTCAGGCGGGTGCGTTTCGCGCCGATCTCGCTGCGAAGCACCCAAGCGGCAAAGCGCCCATGAAGGCAGTGAGTGCCGATCTGAAAGCAGAACAAATTCGCACAAAGCCGCTGGAGCTTTTCCGCGAAGCGAAGCAGGCAGTCGACCTGACGCAGGCGCCGATCCTCGTCTCCGTCGGCCGCGGCATCAAGGCGCCGGAGAATATTCCGATGGCGGAGAAACTCGCGAAATTGATGGGCGGCGAAGTCTCGGCGTCGCGCCCGATTTGTGACGAAGGCTGGCTGCCGATGGACCGGCAAATCGGCAGCTCGGGCCAGACCGTGATGCCGAAGCTGTATCTCGCGCTTGGTATCAGCGGCGCGATCCAGCACGTCGTGGGCATGAAAGGCGCGCGCACGATCGCCGCAATCAATAAAGACCAGAATGCGCCGATTTTCGAGGTTGCAGACTACGGAATCGTCGCCGATCTATTCGAAGTGGTTCCCGCGCTGATCGAAGAGCTCGAAAAAACCAAAACGAGCTAGTCGCAGAAGAGTCGCGACGTGGTTTCTACTCTTTTACCTTCAGTTTGAGCCTGCTCTTGTTCTCTTCTAGGAATTTGCGCAGGTTGTCGGCAACATCCAGCAATCGAATCCACTGCTCGTAGTAAAGTGTGACGGGAAATCGTCCAAGGCCATAGACGCTCACGCCGCCCTTTTCTCCAACGCGAAATTCAAGACTTCCTTTCGGTCGCGCCCCCGCCTGTTTTTCCAGTTCAGCGATGCGAGCCAGCAATTCTTCTTTGGTAGGTTCCGCCATTTGATTCCTCTCGTCGAAATGCAGTCGAAAGATGATACCACTCGGCGCTCGGCCACAGTCAGCTCGGGCCGGTGCCATCCAGGCGATCAGGTGATGATTTTCGGATAGAGGCGAGTCGCGATCGCAATCATCAACGCCAACGCGCCGGCCATGAACGCAAAATCCACCCACAGTCCAAATGTCGTCGAGCCTCCCACAATCATCAGGCTCCGCAGTGCGTCCACCTGATACGTTAGCGGATTGATTTTCGAGAGATTCCGCAACCAGATAGGCATCAGACTCAACGGATAAATCGCGTTGCTCGCGAAAAATAGCGGCATCGTGAGCACCTGACCGATCCCCATGAATCGCTCGCGCGATTTCACAATACACGCGGCGATCAACGAAAACGTAGAAAATACGGCGGAGCCGAAAATGACGGCGGCCGTGACGCCAGCGAATGCCCAAAATCCAATATGCAGGTGCACGTGTAGTGCTAAAGCCAGCAGATAAACGAGAACCATCTGGCACAGGCTGCGCGCGGTGGAAGAAATAGCACGACCGAGCACCAGCGAACTCCGCGCCGCAGGACTCACCAAAAATTTGTGCACGATGCCGAGGTCACGCTCCCAGATGAGCGAGATTCCGTAGAAGATGGCGCCAAACAGCACACTCTGCGCCAGCACGCCCGGCGTCATGAAGTCGAGATAGCTGATTCCCCCCGTGGGAATCGCGCGGGTTCGCGTAAACACCTGGCCGAAAATCAGCAGCCATAGAACTGGCTGAATCATGCGCGTCAAAAGCTCGAAAGGATCGTGAATCAGCTTGCGGATATCGGCTTCGGCCACCGCGAGGGTCTGCCGCACGTAGCCGATTCCAGGAAAGCCGCTATCCGAGACGCTTGCTGGTAAGCCGTGTGCGTGAGACATCGCGCAAATCCCCTCCTTCAGAAATATCCGCTCCGGTGTAGTGGATGAACACGTCACCGAGCGTCGCCTCAGGCCCCAACGACGCTTTCAGGGCCTCGGGTGATCCGATTGTTGCGATCGTTCCTTGATGCATGAACGCGATCGTCTCGCAAAGTTCGTCCGCCTCCTGCATGTCGTGAGTCGTCATGAGGATGGTCGCGTTGTATTCCTGGCGCAATTCCCGGATGTGCCTCCAAACGGCTTGCTTGGCGAACGGATCGAGGCCGACGGTCGGCTCGTCGAGAAACAGCACGCTCGGGCGGTGCAACATCGACTGCGCAATTTCGAGCCGGCGAATCATCCCGCCCGAATAGTGCTTCACCAGTTTCGAGGCCGCATGGGTCAAATCCATGAAATCCAGCGCCTCGGCGATGCGGCTGGCGCGCTCCGCGCGCGCGATGCCATAGAGCTTCGCGGAGATCAACAAATTCTCGTAGCCGGTCAAATCGCCATCGGCGGAGAGCATCTGCGAGACGTAGCCGATCCTGCGTCGCACTTCGCGCGGTTCACGCACGATGTCGAAGCCCGCGACGAGAGCGGTTCCTTCGCTGGGCGGCAGCAAAGTGGTGAGCATTTTGATCAGCGTGCTCTTCCCGGCTCCATTCGGCCCGAGAAGGCCGAAAATCGAGCCGCGCGGGAAAGAGAACGTCAGCTGGTTGACGGCAACAAGTGACTCAAACCGTCGCGTAAGCGACCGCGTCTCGACGGCGCTAGTTTGCGTCGCGCCCGTATTGCCCCGGTGCGTCGCATTGGACGCATTCGAAGTGGCAGACATTTCGACCACTATGGTAAGGGACCTTCGAAATGCCTGCAACGTAGGGAGAAGGGACGAAGATGGTCTAACGCTCGAGATGGCCGTGGAAATTACGATAGGCCGAGGACGCGCCAAACTGCATTGTAGAGTTGCCGTTACAGCGCTAGTCCCGGTAGACGAATTCAAGCTCGATGCCCGCCACGGTAATAACGTCGCCGGACGAGAGTTTTGTC
The DNA here is from genome assembly GCA_035622875.1 of Candidatus Acidiferrales bacterium. Classification (GTDB taxonomy): domain Bacteria; phylum Acidobacteriota; class Terriglobia; order Acidiferrales; family UBA7541; genus Palsa-295. Next base: position 86,185 of record DASPUN010000016.1, on the reverse strand, counting down.
GGCTGCGTGATCGGTTGCCCATTCACGCTCGGCGTCTTGTCCGCGGCACCGATGTAATACGACTGGTCGTCGCGTCGGTTGATTTGCGCCGCTGCTTTCGGCGCGAACCAGGCCTTGAGTTTCACCGTGGCCATCGCGGATTTTCCGATAACGGTGAGTTTGTCGTTGAGCATGTACTCACGCTGATCCGTGCGACCCTTGCGGACGATGAGCGTCCCCACCTTGATCCGAGCGGGAGCAACCTGGGCGCTCTCTCCCACGGCAGCGACTTTTTGCAGAAAATCGCGGCGCGCTTTCGTGTCGAGCATTACGGTTTCGTTCAGCTTCGGCGCCGGCGGGACCGGCTTGCCGTTTCCGCTTCCGTTGGCAAACCCATCGAGGTCGCGGGAATCCGAGATGACGATCGTATGTTTGCCGATCGCGACCGAATCGCCCGCCTTCAGCGACACCATTTTCACGCGCTGGCCGTTGACGAAAGTGCCGTTCAAGCTGCCGAAGTCCTCAAGCATGATGCGACCCTCTTCATTGAACACGCGCGCGTGGAAATGAGAAACGGCCGGATTATCGATCACGATGCCGTTCTCCGGCGATCGTCCGATGCTCACTTCTTTCGCGCCAACTGGCACTTCTTTCAGAATCGAATTCTCGAACTTCAGCACGAGCTTTGGCATTTCACTCCTCCCGCGTATCACAAATCTTTAGCGCTTGTGGCGCTCCGCCGAATCCTTGATCCATTTCCCCAAACGGCTAACCCGTCCGAGCGCGCCGACCGGCCTTGCAGCGGGACGAAGCACGATGACGGTGATGTTGTCGCCCCCGCCTGCTTGTTTGGCGAGATCGATTAGCCGATTTGCCGCTTCTTGCGGGTCCTCCGTCTCATGCAGCAGAGCCGCAATTTGGGCGTCCGTCAGCTCGCGCGTGAGGCCATCGGAGCAGAGCAGCACCGTGTCGCCCTCGAGCACGAGCTCTTCGCTGGCATCCACCTCGACCTCCGGGTCGACGCCAAGCGCGCGAATCAGCACGTTATGCAGCTTGCTGCTGTCGGCCTCCTGCGCGGTCATCCTTCCTTGACGCATCTGTTCGGCCACAAACGAGTGATCGTGCGTCAATTGTTCGAATTCGTCTCCACGCAGACGATAAACGCGGCTATCGCCGACATGCGCCACACTCATACGCTCGTCCGCAAACTGCACGACGCATACGGTCGCGCCCATGGGCCTGCCCGTCGAGTTCTGCATCGCCGCACTATTCACGGCTCGGTTCGCGACGCGCACAGCGCTCGCCAATCGATTGGTCATTTCCGAAACGCCATCGATGCGTGGCCCGGTGAGCGGCAACGAATCGCTCGTCCGGCCCTTGCGGCAGTGCTCGACGATCGTGTCTACCGCCATGCGGCTTGCCACTTCGCCGCAATCCAGCCCGCCCATTCCGTCCGAAAGAACGAACAAATTCATTTCGGGGGCGACGCGGTAGCTGTCCTCGTTATTTTCGCGAACGCACCCGACATCGCTGTGCGCCCCAAATTCCAATTCCATGTCCGCTTCAGCCCCCACGCGAGTCCTGCCAGTTGATTACTTCTGATTAGAATTCGACCCCTGATTCGGTTTCGGCTGGCCCATTGCGAGCGGATTTTTCACCAGCCGCACTCCCAGAAACCCCTGCGCTTTGAGCCAATCCATTACGCTTGGCACCCGGTCTGCCCCAAATGGTCCCGTAAGGACGACGTAAAACTCGCCGCTCGCGTTTTGCCGCGGAATCACGACAACCGGGAGCCCCAGATCTTCGATTTTCTTCGCAGAGCTTTGCGCGCGATCTTCGCGCTCGAATCGGCCGACCCACAGATAGCTCGGAGTGTGGTCATTCACCGGTGGCGCGGCAACCGGTTCTGTCTCCCCGAACGCCTTGTCCGCGCGCTTCTGGACTTCCTCGGGCGCGACCTCGGGTGTTTCATCCGATCGCTGCGCGGATTTTTCGTGGATTGGAGCCTTCGCCGATTCAGCGTGACCGACCGGCTTGGTTGCAGGCGCTGGGCGGTTGGTCACAACTGGCTTCGCAGGCGCCGATTCGACTGGAGCGGGCTTCTCGGCCGTTGGCTGCGCTGCTGGCTGTTCCGCGGACGCCGGCGTATCGGCCGTTTGTGCCACCGGCGGTTTCGCACTTGGAGTCGGCGCGATGGGCGTTGCAGAAGCGGACTGCGCACCCTGATCGGCTGAAGTGTCCGGTGGCTTGGGCGTATCCGGTGCGGGCGGCTTCGGCAATTCCTGTTGTGCCATTTGAACCAACCCATTCACCTGTTCCCAATGAGTGGCTGCGTAGACAGCCGTACCCACAAGGAGCGCGAGCACAAACAATCGCCCGAACAATCTTGGTTTGGGAGGTGGGACCGAGAGCGCCGATGATCCGTACAGGGGATGCGAAGCAAGTGGTGTCGAATGGCTCGATTGATTCGGCGTCGCCATCACCGGAGGTGTTTGCGCAGAGGTGGCGGGCGATCTTAGAACTTTGCTGAGCTCCGCGACCGACTGAAACCGTCTCGCTGGCTCCTTTTCCATGCACTTCAAAATCGCACGTTCGATTGTGATCGGAATCGTCGGCTCGATCTCATGCGGAGGCCTCGCCGCCTCCCGCATCTGCTTCAGCGCCACAGCAACTGCGTTGTCGGCCTGAAATGCGGGGGTGCCCGTGAAGGTCTCGTAGAGGATCAAGCCAAGCGAATAGACGTCGGTGCGATAGTCTACCGGCTTCCCTGCCACCTGCTCGGGCGCCATATAGGCCGGCGTACCGACCATCGAGCCGGTCAGGCGCGTGCCGGCCTCCATCGAGCGTGCAATGCCAAAATCCATGATCTTGACGTTGCCCTGGCCGTCGATCATCACGTTCTCGGGCTTCAGGTCGCGATGAACAATTCCTTGCGTGTGCGCTTCCTGCAGGCCGGAGCAAATCTGTTGCGCGAGGTCGAGCGCTTTGCGAAGAGGAAGTCCGCCAAATCGATTCAGCACGGACCGCAGACTTTCGCCTTCAACGAACTCCATCGAGGTATAGGCAACGCCGCCGGTGCGGTTGAATTCATGGACCCGGCACACGTTCTTGTGCGTGATTTTCCGCGCGAAGAGCAGTTCGTTCTTGAACCGCTCCATCATGGCCTGATCGGAAGCAATCTCAGGTTTGAGGAGCTTCAGAGCAACGATCTCGCCCGTTTCCCGGTCGCGCGCCTTGTACACATTGCCCATGCTGCCGTGGCCCGCTTCGGCGAGGATCTCGTAGCGCTGCGAGAGACCCGCCAGCGCGATTGAGCTTAGCTGAGCCGGCGCCTCGCTGGACGCGGCGCACGCCTCGGGCATCAGAGCGGAGGCCTCAGGGACATCGCTGAGAAGCACCGTATCCTGATGGTCCGTCTGGCGACGGGAGCCGTCCGTCGTGACAGTTCCCTTCGGGTTGTTCGGCTGGTCCATGGTAATAGTACTAACCCTTAGGATAGGGTAGAGTCGCGGCTACTGCTACTGACCGGCGGAACCGTGTGAAGAAAGAGTACCGATATGCGGCCAAGGCATATCGGCGTGGACTACGGGCAGGACCGGGGAGGGTGGTCACGGTAGGCAAATATCGGAATGGTTTCCAGGCGCAGAATCGCCAGTATCACGGTAAAATTTCACCATCTATCTGCGGAATCGACTAGCACTCAAAACAGAGGGGCTCGTGAAGATTTCAGTGATTGGTACCGGTTACGTGGGATTGGTTACAGGGGCGTGCTTTGCTGAAATCGGGCACGAAGTCGTTTGCACCGATAATGATGCGGAAAAGATAAAAACGCTCGAATCGGGCGGTATCCCGATTTACGAGCCCGGGCTAGAAAACATAATTCCCGAGGCCCGCAAGCAAGGCCGACTGAGTTTCCGCGCGAATCCGGCGGACGCGGTGGGTGCAGGCGACGCAATTTTTATCTGTGTCGGCACTCCTCCGTTGCCGAACGGCGATGCCGATCTGAGCGCGATCGACCACGTCGCGCGCATGATCGCGACCGAGGCGAAATCCCCAAAGCTCGTCGTCGAAAAAAGCACCGTACCAGCGCGGACCGGACAGGAGCTCAAGCGCGCGCTATCGGTGTACGCCCGAAAGGCCAACGTCACCTTCCACGTCGCTTCCAATCCGGAGTTTTTGCGGGAAGGCACGGCAGTTGGAGATTTCCTGCATCCCGATCGAATCGTCGTGGGCGTCGATGACGATGCCGCCGCTCGCCAGCTCAAGGAAATCTATCAGCCGGTCCTCGATCAGAAATTCAACTGCCCGGTCCATGCGGGCCACTGCCCTGCGGGGCCTGCGCCAGCTTGGCTAGTTACGACCATCAATAGCGCCGAACTGATCAAGCACGCCTCGAATTCGTTTCTGGCGCTGAAGATTTCATACGCCAACATGGTGGCTGACCTTGCCGAGAAGCTTGGCGCCGACATTGGCGAAGTGGTGCAAGCGATGGGTCTCGATCCGCGAATCGGGCCGAGCTTTCTGTCTGCTGGACTGGGATTCGGAGGATTTTGCCTGCCGAAGGACCTTCAGGCATTCGTGCACCTCGCCGAGCGCTCAGGCGTCGATTTCACCATGTTGCGCGAGGCCGAGAAGATCAATAAGCAGCGCATCGACCATTTCGTCGAGAAGCTGCGCAGCGCTCTTTGGGTGATTCGTGGCAAGCAGGTGGCTGTGCTGGGACTCGCCTTCAAACCCAACACAGATGACATTCGTTTCGCTCCGGCGATTGATCTAGTGAATCGCCTGCTTTCAGAGGGAGCCCGTGTTCAGGCCTATGATCCGCAGGCAATGGACAAAGCTCGCGTGATTTTGCCTCAGGTTTATTACCCCAAATCGGCATACGACGCGGCGAAAGACGCGGAGGCCTTGCTCATCGCCACCGAATGGGATGAATTCCGCAAACTCGATTGGGAACGGATTCGCGACGCAATGGCGCGCCCTTTGATCATCGACGGTCGAAATCTGCTCTCGCCGCGCGAGATCAAAGACCTCGGCTTTGAATACCGCTCTTTCGGACGTCCGGACTGATCCCCGCGGTTTTACCTGTCGGAGAGTCTTAGTTTAGTTTCCCAGTTGAAGAGACCTGCTGCCGGAAAAATTCGTAGGTTTTTCGCAATCCCTCTTCGAGGCCCACTTTCGGCTCCCAATTCAGAATGCGCCGCGCTTTGGTGATGTCGGGGCAACGCTGTTTTGGATCGTCCTGTGGCAGCGGTCGAAAGACGATGGGGGCCTGCGTTCCCACCAGAGCGCGCACGCGCTCGGCGAATTCGAGGATCGTAATTTCCTGCGGATTGCCGATGTTGACCGGCTCGTGTTCGTTCGATTCCAGTAGCTTGTAGATTCCCGCAATTAGATCCGAGACGTAACAGAAGCTCCTGGTCTGTTTCCCGTCGCCATAGACGGTGATCGGCTCGCCCACGAGCGCCTGATAGAGAAAATTGGGCAGCGCGCGGCCGTCGTTTAGGCGCATGCGCGGACCATAGGTGTTGAAAATCCGCACGATGCGCGTGTCGACATGATGATAGCGGTGGTAGGCCATCGTGATCGCTTCTGCGAACCGCTTAGCTTCGTCGTAGACTCCGCGCGGTCCGATTGGATTCACGTGTCCCCAGTAGGTCTCCGGCTGCGGACTGACTTCAGGATCGCCGTAACACTCCGATGTCGACGCCAGCAGGAACTTCGCCTTCTTCGCCATGGCCAGGCCCAAAGTATTGTGCGTCCCGAGCGCCCCGACCTTCAGCGTTTGAATCGGAAACTTCAGATAGTCAGGCGGGCTTGCCGGTGAGGCAAAATGAAGAACTGCGTCCACAGGCCCGGCCACGTCGATGTACTGCGAGACATCCTGTTTTGCGAACTGGAATCGGGGATGAGAGAGCAGATGCGATACGTTCGAATCGGCGCCGGTGACGAGGTTATCGAGGCACAGAACCTCCCATCCTTTCTCGACAAAGAGATCGCAGATATGTGATCCGAGAAAACCTGCCCCGCCCGTGATCACCGCGCGCAAGTGTCTAGCCCCTTATCGGTGGATTTTGTTTCGGCCCGACTCTCCACATTATGGCCGAAATCGACTCCCCCAAGAAGGCTCGCGGGGCCGTTGGGCGTCCATAGCGCATCGGCCCTGGCCGATCTGCTCGGTTGCACGTTACGCCAATAGCTGGAGCAGTTGTCCCGCCGCAGCAACTGATTTTGTGGTCTAAATGAAATGGGCAATTCCGGGGCTGTCCGGGTCCATCCATCGAAGGAGGCGCCATGCAGAAGCGCGCCGGGTCGTGCCTGGCATTTCTTTTCTTGCTGATCGCTTGCCTGCAAGTGGCAAGCTGCACCGGCACTCCGCCGCTTTTTGATACCGTCATTCTGCGCGCGACCTCGCGCCAAGTGGGTCCCAATACTCAGGTGACGATCACTGCTCAGGTTCCGCAAGATGAGACAAATGCCGGCGTCACATGGGTTCTCATGCCGCCAACCCCGCCGCCGGCAGACTTTGGCACTCTCACGACGACCTTGACTGAGGCGATCTACACATCGCCGGTCACTGTTCCAAGCAAATTCACCGTCACCATTCAAGCTACTTCGATCGCAATACCTTCGGAAACGAACAGCATCACGATTACGATCGTCCCTCCGCAGACGTTGAAGATCACTACGAAGTCTCCGCTTGCGCCGGGCACGGAATTTGTCGCCTATCCCGATACGCAATTGCAGGCCACCGGCGGCGTGACGCCATATGCGTGGTCACTCGCAAACGGCTCGACCTTGCCAACCGGTTTGTCGCTGTCGCCCGCGGGGGTTATTAGCGGTACACCAACTGTGACCGGGACGTTTAATTTCTCCGTCCAGGTGACCGACTCCGAGGTGCCGCCGGTGACGACGAACCCTCCGACGGCTCTCAGCATCACGATCACCAACCTGCTCAACGGCAATTACGTGTTCGAGCTGAGCGGATTCAACGCCGGCGGCGCTGTTGCGCTTGCCGGCAGCTTTTCAGCGGACGGTGTTGTCACCCTCACGAATGGCGTGGAGGACTTCAATTCGACTTCTGGAGCGCCGAAGAATCAGAACTTTACCGGAACATTCACCCTGCAAAACAACAACACCGGCACTCTGACCTTTACGAGCCTTGCGGGCTCGCCCTCCTTCGCCTTTTCGATCGATTCAACGGGCTCTCATGGACGCATAATCGAAGATGACTCGAGTGGCATTCGGGGCTCAGGCCAGATTGAAAAAATGACCGTGAATGCGTGCGCGTCCAACACGCTGAGCGGTCAGTATGCATTTGGACTTTCAGGTGAAGCGATCTCGACTCTAATTTCACCCGCTGGGCCTGTCGTAATCGTCGGCAGCGTCGGCGCCACTCCGCCGGTGGCAGGGGGCGCTGGCACACTTGGTCCAGGTGAATCCGACGCGAACACACCGGGTCTTGTTACTACGCAAGATCAAAGCCTCAATGGGAATTACCAAACCAGCGCGCAGCCGTCTCGGTGCATTATGTCGCTATCCGAGCAAATCGGAACATTGAATTTCGCCGTGTACCCGATTTCGTCGTCCGAAGCTTTCGTCGTGGAAACCGATCAGGTGAGCGCATCGGAACCGTACCTGACCTCCGGCAAACTACTGTTGCAGTCCGGCTATCCATTCCAGGGAGTTGCCGGAAGCAGTTTCACCGGCACGAGTGTCGGCGGGTTGACAGGACAATTCCTCTCCGGAAACACGTACATCCCAGACATGGCCCTAGTCTGGATCGCGGGAACGTCTTCGCCTAATTACACAATTTCTCTGGTTGAAAACCGAGGAGGCACGATCGGCCAAGTGCCTCCAACCGGCGTGCAATTCACGACCACCGACAGTTTTGGCCGTACCGATTCCGGGATCGCATCCCCGATTGCCCCGATCTTCTACGTCATAGGAGCGAACGAGGCCTTCGCAATCGGAGAGATTCTGAACGATCCGTTCTTCGGGTTGCTCGAGCCGCAATCTGGAAGCCCATTCACGGCGTCGCAGTTCAACGAAACGAACTTTGCGCTAGGTACGGGCGCCCCTGCCACAGCACCAGTGACCGATCTGTCCGGCCAAGTTGCGTTGGCGAACACCTCCACTACGGCGGGCACGATAAATGGCACGGAGGTTGTCAGCGCGTCGACTGGAAATTCCGCACCGCAGGCCGTGACGGGAAATTACTCGAGCTTGTCCTCAACTACTGGGAGCGGGATAGTCACGTTGACCGCACCCGCAACCTTCAGCGGCGACTTCCTGGTAGTCTCACCAACGAAGATCGTCATACTCAGCACGACGTCAGGTGACGCAAATCCTGTGCTGATTTACCTCGGGAATTGCGCGAGCACTTGTAACGAGGACTGAAGCTCTGACGTCCCGCGCGAACGGCGCCCAGCTAATACGCCCAACGCATGAGGATGGACCCTGCCGTATAACCTGCGCCGACCGCAACGATCAGCACGAGATCGCCTTTTCGCAAACGCTTCTGTTCGACGGCATCGACCAGTCCGAGCGGGATGGTTGCGCCGGTCGTATTTCCGTAGCGGTCGATATTGACCATCACCTTTGAATCATCGACCCCGAGCCGTTCCTGCATAGCCCGAATGATGCGCAGGTTGGCCTGGTGCGGCACCACGAGCGCAAGGTCGCGGCTCGTCAAACCATTCCGTTCAAGCATCTGACATGCCAACTCTGCTTGCCGCCGCACTGCGTATTTGAATACCTGCTGACCCTCCTGGTGCACGTAGTGCATGCGTTTCTCGACCGTCTCGCACGAGGCCGGGTGCAGCGAGCCGCCGGCCGGCATATAGAGATTGCACCCGCCCGAGCCGTCAATGTCATGCGCGAAATCGATGATGCCTTCGGAATCGGACGTCGCTCGCTCGAGGAGCACGGCGCCGGCTGCATCGCCGAACAGCACACACGTCGCTCGGTCCTTGAAATCGATAATCGACGTCATCACGTCGCTGCCAATGACCAGAACCTTCTTGTGCGATCCCGCTCCAACGAATTGTGCGCCCACCGTCAGCGCGTAGGCAAAGCCAGAGCAGGCAGCCGAAAGGTCGAAACCCCACGCCTTGCTCGCGCCGAGCCGGTCCTGAATCAGACAGGCCGTGGCCGGAAAAAGCATGTCTGGCGTTACCGTCGCGACGATGATCATGTCGATTTCGTCCGCAGAAATGCGCTTTGCAGCGAGCAGTTTCTTCGCCGCTTCTGTACCAAGGTGCGATGATGCCACGCCGGGATCGGCGTAGCGCCGCTCGCGAATGCCGGTTCGCGTCCGGATCCACTCGTCGGTCGTATCGACGATCTTCTCGAGGTCGGCGTTGGTCACGACGCGCGGCGGAAGATATCCGGCTACTCCCGTAATCTTTGCGGCGATCGGCTTGCTCATAAATTTCTCCGGTATCAAAACAAGCGCCCGCGATTGTATGAGATGCGGGACTGCGGTGACAAGCAAAACACGGCATTTTCGATGTGCCTGTGCTTTCTTCCGAAGCGTCGGTGAGGCATGATCAACGTGTGACTCTCACCGAACAAACCGCTTGGATTCGCGATCGTGCGCTAGCCCTCGGTTTCGATCTGTGCGGCTTTGTGAGTCTCGACGCGGAGTCTTGTGCGTCAGGAGGCGGCAAAATGTCCGCGGAGCTGGCACATTTGCCCGAATGGCTCGCCCGCGGATACGCCGGCGAGATGCGCTATCTCCACGACCCGCGCCGCGCCAAGCCTCAGCGCGTGCTCGAAGGCGCGCGCAGCCTGATTGTCGTCGCGCTCAATTACAACGCGCCGCCCCACGCTGCAGCCACGCAAGCAAATTCGGGCAGCGAATCGCCTCACGGATGGATCTCCCGCTACGCTTGGGGCGATGACTATCACGAGGAAGTTCGGGAAAAACTCGACGCCCTTATTGCGGAAATGCGGGCGCGTTTTCCGGCGCCGTTCGAAGCGCGCGCCTACGTCGACACCGGCCCGATTGTCGAGCGCGTCGCTGCAAAATACGCTGGCCTCGGCTGGCTCGGCAAAAACACGTGCTTGATCAATTCGCGGCTCGGTTCCTGGCTGTTCTTAGGAGTCATCATCACGACGCTCGCCCTTGCGCCTACGCTAGCGTCTGCGGAAGCGCCGCCAGCCGATCTCTGCGGGACCTGTACGCGCTGCCTCGATGCCTGCCCTACGCAGGCATTCCCCGAGCCGTACGTTCTTGACGCGCGCCGCTGCATTTCCTATCTGACGATCGAGCTGCGCGGCGCAATCCCTGAAGAGTTTCGCCCGCAAATGGGCAACGCCGTCATCGGCTGCGACATCTGCCAGGACGTTTGTCCGTGGAATCGCAAAGCGCCTCTGACGACCCTTGGCGCCTTCCAACCCCGCGAACTCGATACCGGAAATGCTCTTTTGGTGCCCGAGCTTGAGTGGCTCGCCTCTCTGACGAAAGAAGATTTCAGCTCGGTTTTCCGCCACAGCGCCGTGAAGCGGACGAAATGGCGCGGCCTCGTCCGCAACACCTGCGTCGCCCTCGGCAATTCCGGAATGCGACCAAACTCTCCCGTCTACTCGCGCCTCGTGAAGCGGCTGAGCGCCTTAGCTGCTTCGGACGATTCGCTCATCGCCGAGCACGCGCGCTGGGCATTGTTGCGAATTTCGGAAGCGGCGAGTGATTCGTCCGAGTCGCTTCGCGCGGAGCGGCAATCGCCTCGTCCCGAAATTTCAAAAACACAATAGACATGCAATCTCGGTCTTTGCGATACTTTCCCGTTCGAACGGCAGACTCTCGCTTGCTCGAGGGCGGCCGCAATTCATCACTCAGGAATAAAAATCGATGAAATCAATCTACCGATGGCTTTTGTGTGCGGTGATTTTCCTTGCGGCTGGCCTTGGCGCTTCGCGGTTGTTTTCGCGTGAAATGCCCACAGCGGTGCCTCAAAAGGCCGCCGCGGAGCCCGGCGCGATCGAGCGCGGTAAGTACCTCGTCGAAAATGTCGCCATGTGCGAAGAGTGCCACACTCCCCGCGACGCCAATGGCAATATCGACGAATCTCGCCGCCTTCAGGGTGCTGCCATCTGGATCGTCCCGGTCCATCCCATGACGAACTGGGCCAATCGCGCGCCCGCTCTCGCCGGCTTCGAAGGCTTCACCGAACAGCAAGGCGAAGATATCTTGGAAAAGGGTGTGGGACCGAACGGCCTGCCGATCCAGCCGCCCATGCACATCTACCACATGAGCCATGCCGACGCGCAGGCAGTCATCGCGTATCTCCGCTCGTTGTCCAGCGCGTATCCTCAGGCCCAATAGCGCGCTTTCGGCTCCGGTACGCACATAGGCGTAACACGGTTGTAACAATCGAGGGATACGCTTGCGCGCCTCAGAGCCAAGTATGGGAAAGAGCTTCACGCCGGACCCCGAACTGTTCCTGAATCGCCACTTTTCCTGGATGCAGTTCAACCAGCGCGTCCTCGAAGAGGCCCGCGATCAGAACAACCCGCTGCTCGAGCGCGTCAAGTTTCTGGCGATTACGGCAAGCAATCTCGATGAATTCGTCGAAGTCCGCCAGGCCGGCCTGATGCAACTGGTCGAGCACGGCAATCGCGAACCCGGCCCCGACGGCCGCACTCCTCAGGAAGTCCTCGCCGAACTGACGAAACAAATCCACTCCTTCGTCGACGATCAGTACGATTGTTGGCGCAAAGAACTTGTTCCGGCGCTCGAAGAGGAGTCGATTCGGGTCCTCGGCCTTGGCCAATTGCGCCCCGAGGCGCGCGAGCAAATCGAGAGCTTCTACACGAAATCCGTCGAACCTCTGCTCACGCCTGTCACCGTCGATCCTGCGCATCCCTTCCCGCACGTGCTCAATAAGGCGCTCTGTCTGGCGTTTCTGCTGAAGCGCAAGCGCCGCGGAGCGCAAACCTTTCTGGGTGTCGTTACGGTGCCTCGCGCCCTGCCCCGCCTGGTTCGGCTTCCCTCACCCGAGGGCTCGGTGGAATACATCTTCCTCCACGACGTCGTTCACGCTTTTGCCGAGCGCCTCTACCACGGCTACGACGTTCTATCGGCAGCCGCCTTCCGAGTCACGCGCAATAGCAACCTCTATCTCGAAGAAGAGGAATCGCGCAGCATCCTGGAAGAGGTCGATACGCTTTTGCACCGCCGCCGCAAAGGTTCGGCGGTTCGCCTGGAAATCGAGGCCAGCGCCAAACCGGAAATCGTCGAGCGCCTGCAGGCGAATTTCCGGCTCAAAGGGGAGCAGGTCTATCACGTCAACGGTCCAATCAATCTTTCCCGGCTGATGTATCTCTACGAGCAAACGCCGCGGCCCGACTTGAAGTATCCGTCCTTCAGCCCGCGCGAAATGGCGCTGAAGCCCGGCTCGTCGTCGATCTTCGAAGTGGTGCGCAAGAGCAACATCCTCCTGCATCACCCCTACGATTCCTATTCAGCCGTCGTTCGCTTCATCGAAAGCGCTGCGCATGATCCCGATGTGCTTTCGATCAAGCAGACACTTTATCGCACCAGCGAAAACTCGCCCATCGTGCGCGCTCTGATCGAAGCTGCCGCGAAAAAGGAAGTCGCGGTCGTGGTCGAATTGAAGGCGCGCTTCGACGAAGCCTCCAACATCCGCTGGGCCCGCAATCTGCAAGAGGCAGGCGTGCAGGTGTTCCACGGCGTTGTCGGGCTGAAAACGCACTGCAAGCTCGCTCTTGTTGCGCGCCGCGAGCCGGACGGTCAGATCCGCCGCTACGCCCATCTCGGCACGGGAAACTACAATCCTTCGACCGCACGCTTCTACACCGATCTCAGCCTTCTCACGAGCGATCCGCACCTCACGTCCGCCGTGCACCACGTCTTCAACTATCTGACGGCCTATTCCGAGCGCCAGCAGTACACGCCGCTCTTCGTCGCGCCGCTGAATCTCGGCAAGAATTTTCTGAGTTTGATCGAACGCGAGACTATGCACGCCAAGGCTGGGCGCCCGGCGTTCATCTTCGCCAAATTCAATTCCCTGCTCGACGAAAAGATCATTCATGCGCTGTACCGCGCCTCTCAAGCCGGCGTCCAGATCGAACTGTTCGTGCGCGGAGCATGCGCGTTGCGGCCCGGCGTTCGCGGCCTGAGCAGCCGGATTCGCGTTCGCAGCGTGATCGGACGCTTCCTCGAGCACAGCCGTGTCTTTGTTTTTGGCAACGGCGGCAACACGGAGGTCTATCTCGGCAGCGCCGATTGGATGCAGCGCAATATCTACGAACGCGTTGAAGTCATCTTTCGCCTGAAAGATCCAGTGCTTGCGAATCAGGTGATCACGGAAGTCGTTGCGCCCTATCTCGGCGATACGCTCAAGACGCGCATTCTGATGCCCACGGGCGAATACGTTCGCCTCCACGCCGCGCGCGAACTTGCCCGCTTGCGCAATGGCCACCATTTCAACGTTCAGGATTTTCTGATTGAGTGGGTCGAGGGCCGCCAGACTCTCGAAGCTGTCCCACCGCTTCCCTCCTTCATGAAGCTCCGCCCGCCGAAAGATTCGGAAGCAAAATCCGGCTCGCTCTCCTAGATCGGCGCTATTCCAAAGATAATTTGTTCCCGGCGTCTGTATAATCGCGAGCCATGGAAAGCTGGCTGGAGCGATCGATCAACTGGCTGCTCGGGCCCGAAATCGCCGACGAGAAGCATCCGGGACATCTTTGGCCGCGCTGGATTTTCTTGCGCGCGCTGGGTGTGATCTACTTTTCCGCGTTCTACTCCCTCTTGTTTCAAATCCGCGGAATGATCGGACCCGCAGGGATCCTCCCTGCGCACGACTACTTGGAAGCTCTGGCCGCGAACCTCCACGGCTATCGATTCTTCTACGTGCCCTCGCTCTTCTGGCTCGGCTCGAGCGACAAGGCGCTGATGATCGTCACCTGGCTCGGGCTCATCGCTTCGGTCCTGGTCGTTCTGAATATCTGGCCGCGCGGCAATCTCTTTCTTTGCCTTATCTGTTTTCTTTCGTTCGTGACGGTCGCACGAGATTTCGCCTCGTATCAGTCGGATTACATGCTGCCCGAAGCGGGCTTTGTCGCGTTGTTTTTCGCTCCAGCGGGCTTCCGGCCGGGGCTGGCCCGCGCGCATCCGGCGTCGCGTGCCAGCTTGTATCTTCTCCGTTGGGAGTGGTTCCGCATCTACTTCGAGTCCGGCCTGGCAAAAATGATGAGCGGCGACTATTCCTGGCGCCATTTCACCGCGATGGACGACTACTACCAGAACGCGCCTCTGCCCACCTGGATCGGCTGGTACGTCGGCCACTTTCCTCACTGGTTCCACGCCTCCGCCGTTTTCTATACGCTGGCGATCGAACTCGTCCTCGTGTTCATGCTGTTTCTGCCGCGACGATTTCGCATCGCCATGTTCTGGATTGTCGCGCCTTTTGAAATCAGCATCATCCTTACCGGGAATTACGCGTTTCTGAATTACATCGTTTTCTTTCTCGGCTTCCTCTTGCTCGACGACCGCTTCGTCGAATGGGCTGTCCCGCTTCGAATTCGGCAGCTCATCGACCGTCACCCCGCAGAAGCCGCAGCGGCTGCCGCTGGCAAGGAAGAGACGCGCGCGGATTGGCGAAAGCTTCTCGCAATCACTCGCATGGTGGCGGCAGGTGTTTGCTTCGCATTTGTCTTTTATGCAACTTCGGCGTGGCTCGTTTGGCGTATCTGGCCCACAACGCCACTTTGGCAAAAGCCCGTTCGCGTACTCGAGATTTATCATTTGGCGACGGCGTATGGACTTTTTGCCGTCATGACCCACGCGCGCTACGAAATCGAGTTCCAAGGTTCGGACGATGGCACAAATTGGAAAGCCTATCCGTTTCGTTACAAGCCCCAAGATCCGAGCAAGGCCCCCGGAATTTACGCGCCCTATCAGCCGCGGTTCGAATGGAACCTGTGGTTCGCCTCGCTCGGCACGTGGCCCGAGTATCGCTTCGTGATCTGGACCGAAGAGCAGCTGCTGGCGAACGATCGGGATGTGCTGGCCCTGTTCGCGCAAAATCCGTTCCCGAGCGCGCCGCCGGTTCAGGTGCGTGCGGTGATCTATCAGTATTGGTTCACGGACATGAAGACGAAACGCGAAACAGGAATGTGGTGGCGCCGCGAGCTCCTCGGCAACTATGCGCCCGCACTCGAGCGCGCGCCCGGCGGCAGAATTATCATTTTGGACGAACCTACGGTCGGAGCGCTTCCGCAGTAGGTCGCTGCGCGGTGCAATCGCGCTTGCGGGTTTTTGCCACGCGCCGAGATTTCCGTTAGCCTGTTCACGATCATCTGACTGCTCATGAGACGCCGCCACACAATCGAACCGAGAGAACCTCGACAACCCGAAGTCAGCCGCGACCAAGTGATCGCCCATCTCGCCACGCTATCGCTGCCTGCCAGCATTCGCGAAATCGCCCATGGCATGGGCCTGAAGCATCACGGCCGCCGCTTCCTGCCGCGCGTGATTCAGCAGCTCAGGAAGCGGGGCGAAATCGAAGAGATTCATGGAGGCCGCTATCGCTTGACCGGTCAAAAGGCTCTCACTGCTGTCCAGCAGAGCCGCGCCGCCGGCGAGCACAAAGCGGCCGCTCCCGCGTCCGCGCACCGCGAGCGCGCCCGCGATCCCAATCTCGTTTCCGGCCGCATCGTCGCGCATCGTGATGGATATGGCTTTCTCGTTCCTGATGAGCCGATGCCGCGCGTCGAAGGCGATCTCTTCATCGGCCGCGACGGTCTCGGCGACGCGATGCACGGAGACCACGTTCTCGCGCGCATCGAGCGCCGCCGCCCCGATGGCCGCGCCGAGGGCCGCGTCGTGCAGATCCTCGAGCGCGAGCATCCGACCGTCGTCGGACTCTTCCGCTACGGTCCTCACGGCAACTTCGTTCTGCCGTACGACACGCGAATCACCCACGAGGTCCTGATTCCGCCGGGCGAAGAGTTGACGCCCGAAATGCAACAGAAGCTCGGAGTGACGCCGAAGAGCGAGCCCCGCTCGATGCGCGGCATGCGGCTGCCCGAGCTCGACGGTGCCGTAATCAACGTCGAAGTCACGCGCTATCCCAAGGGCGGCCTTGCGCCTGCCGGTCGCGTGATTGAGATCCTCGGACGCCCGGGCGATATCGGCGTCGATGTCGAGATCATGATTCGGAAGCACCACCTGCCTCATGTCTTCCCGGATAATGTGCTCACACAGGCGCGCTCGACGTCGCAGCAAGTCGAGGAAACCGCATTGCACGGCCGGCGCGATTTCCGCCATCTGCCGATCGTGACGATCGACGGCGAAACTGCGCGCGATTTCGACGACGCCGTTTGCGTCCGGCCTCTCCCGAACGGCGGTTACGAGCTTCAGGTGCACATCGCCGATGTCGCGCACTACGTTTGGCGCGACTCGCCGCTCGATCACGAGGCGCGGCTGCGCGGAACTTCTGTCTACTTCCCGAATCGCGCCGTGCCCATGCTGCCCGAAGAACTTTCGAATGGCATCTGCTCGCTCAACCCTCACGTGGACCGCCTGGTGATGAGCGTGATCATGGAGATGGACTCGTCCGGCAAAATGACTCACGCCGATTTCACTTCGGGCGTGATTCGCTCGGCCGAGCGGATGACGTATACGAACGTCAACAAAGTGCTCGAAGGCGATCCGGAAATGAGCGAGCGCTATGCGCCGCTGGCCGGGGAATTCCGGCGGATGAAGGAGCTGGCGCTGCTGCTCAGCCGGCGGCGGCACGAGCGCGGCTCGGTCGATTTCGATCTGCCGGAGCCAATGATCGAATTCGACCCCGAAGGCCGAATGCAGAGCATCGTCCGCAGCGAGCGAAACATCGCCCACCGCATCATCGAGGAGTTCATGCTCGCCGCAAACGAAGCCGTGGCCGCGTATCTTGAGAAGCGCGGGATCGCTTCGCTTCATCGCGTCCACGAAAAACCCGATCCCAAGAAAGTTCTCGAATTCGAGGAACTCGCCCAAGCGTTCGGATATACGCTCGGCGTCGAAGACCTTACCGAGCGCCGCGTCGCCGTGCGGCACGGGCGAGTGCAAGCTCCCGCGAAAGCCGGCGGCGGACGCGGCCGGATGCGAGCCATGACGGTGACGATGCCTGCCGAAGAAGAGGTCGATATTCGCCCGCAGCACTATCAGCGCCTGACGCAGAAGATCGCGGGCAAGCCCGAGGAGCGAATTCTGTCGTATCTGATGTTGCGATCACTCAAGCAGGCGCGCTATGCCGCGGATCTGCTCGGCCATTTCGCGCTGGCGGCGATGGAGTACACACACTTCACTTCGCCGATTCGGCGCTATCCGGACCTCATCGTTCATCGCGCTCTCAAGTGGGCGCTCGAGAATCCGTCCGCGGCGCCGGTTCGCGCGTCGGTCCGGCATGCGAAGTCGGGCAAGGAAGTGTCGGTTCCTGCGCTTGGTCCGTATCGCCGAGTCGAGCTGGAAGAAATCGCATCGGAAAGCTCTGAAGCCGAGCGCCGCGCCGATCTCGCCGAGCGCGACTTGATGGACTGGAAGACGGCGCAGTTCATGGAGGAGCATCTGGGCGAGGAGTACGACGCGCTGATCATTTCGGTGCAGAAGTTCGGATTCTTCGTCGAGCTGACGGAAATCTTCGTCGAAGGGCTTGTGGGCATCGACTTTATTGAAGAATTCACGGGCCAGCGCTGCATGTACCGCGAGCGGGACCACACGATCGTGTGCGAGCCGCATCGCAGTTCGCGCGTCGCCGCGCACAAAAGAGTCTTTCGTCTCGGCGACCGTGTGCGTGTGCGCGCCGAGAGAATTGATCCGTTGCGGCATCGCGTCGAATTCGCGCTCGTCTGAAGCGATGGCGCAGAAGCACGACTTGTCGTCATTCTTAGCGAAGTGGCCGGAGTAGTATCCTTCCTTGTCCCGCTCTGGCGGGACGTCCGGCCACGCAGTCGAAGAATCTCTCTTCTCTGAATCGTTGTTGCGGAGGATTCAATGAAGCCAACAGTCGGATTCATCGGACTGGGCCTTATGGGCAAGCCGATGGCGCAAAATGTGCTGCGCGCCGGATTTCCGCTCGTCGTCTGGAATCGGACCCGTGTGAAAGCGGAGGAGTTGGTGCGGGCGGGTGCGAAACTCGCGGCGACTCCGCGCGAAACGGCGGCCCAGTGCGACGTACTGATCACGATCGTGAGCGATCCCCCTGCGCTCGAAGACGTGCTGTGGGGCGCGCACGGCGCGCTCGATGGTTTGCGTGGCGGCAGCTTGCTCATCGATTCGAGCACGGTGTCGCCAGAGATGGCGCGACGTCTCGGGGGCGGCTGCGCGAACCGGCATGTCGACTTTCTCGATGCGCCGGTCACGGGCGGAACGTGGGGCGCCGAAAAGGGCGAGTTGGTTTTCATGATCGGCGGCAAGGCTGAAGTGCTGGAGCGCGCCAAGCCTGTGCTGGAAACGATGGGCAAGCGATTCTTCCTGCTCGGCCCAAATGGCGCGGGCCAAACTGTAAAGCTCGGAATGAATCTGCTGCTCGCGCTCGAAGTGAACGCGTTTGCGGAAGCGCTGGCGTTGGTCACCACAGCGGGAGTGCCGGCCGAGCGCCTGGTCGAGGTGATGCAATCGAGTATGGGCCGCTCGCCGCTGCTCGACGTGAAAGCGCCGCTAATGCTGAAACGCGAATTCCCCGCGAGCTTTCCGCTACGGCTGATGCACAAGGACATCCGTCTCGCGCTCGAGCTCGCGAAGGAATACGGCGTTGCACTTCCCGCGGGTACTGCGGCGTATGCGACATACAGCGCGGTCAAAGATTCGTCGACAGACGATCCCGATTTTTCCGCGGTTGCGCGCTTCTGGAAAAAGGCTGCGGCGGGAAGTCAGAGCTAGCTGGGGTTTCCGGTCTACTTCACGGTGCGCTGCGCCGACTCGCGAAGATCGATCTCGGCGTGTTGCGGGCGCACGCGATCGTCTAGGACGAGCTCAACCGCGTAGACCCCGCGAACACTGTTGCAGAGATAGATCTCGTCGGCGCCAAGGAGATCGTCGAGAGCGAGGATCGCCTCGCGCGCGCTTGGTTGTTCTCGCAGGATTTGCGCGCGAGCCGTTCCGGGCAGCAGGCCGTACGAAACCGGAGGCGTTTTCCAGACGCCGTCCTTCACCACGAAAACGTTGTGAATGGCGCCTTCGGTGAGTTCGCCGCGCTCGTTGAAGAAGAGCGCATCGTCGAATCCGGCCTTCCGCGCGGCGACGAATTCTTCATCGTAAATGCGGCGATTCGTCGTTTTGTGGAAGAGGAAACGATCGCTGCTGGAAGTCTTACGATCCGATATCCGCACGCGGCCGAATCGCTCGTCCACGTAATCTCGATGCTCGATTTCGAGCTTGCCGACCCGCGACAGCGTGATTCGCACCCTTTGCGGCCCGCGCGGAAACCGAGCTGCGAGATCGTTAAGCGTCTCGCGGATTTTCAGCTCGTCGAATCGAAATCCGAAATACTCGGCCGAATTTTTCATCCGCGCGAGATGATCTTCGAGGAATCGATATTCGCCGTCCCAAAGCGTCGTTTCCAGAAGCTTGAACTCCGGCTCGCTTTCGGTGAGAAACGCCGCTTTCCACTGGCATTCTTCCCACTCCGCCGGCGCCGACGAGCCGTGCGTGATTCCGCCGCCGACGCCCATCGCCCCCGATGAGCCTCGCAGCGTGACCGTGCGAATCGCCACATTGAAGAAGGAGCGCTGCGACGCGAAAAATCCGATCGCTCCTGTGTATGCACCGCGAGGCGAGCTTTCGAGGTGCGCGATATGTTCCATCGCTCGGATCTTTGGAGCGCCGGTCACGGAACCTGATGGGAAAAGCGCGCGCGCGATCGATTCGATCGTGCAATCACGCTTCAGTTCGCCTTCGACGGTAGACGTCATTTGCCAAACCGAAGGATAGCGCTCCACGTCGAAGAGCTTGGTCGTCTTCACCGAGCCGGTGCGGCAAATGCGGCCGAGGTCATTGCGCATCAAGTCGACGATCATGACGTTTTCGGCGCGATTCTTCTCGTCGATGCGGAGCGCTTCGCCGGCGGCGATGTCTTCATCGAGCGTTCGCCCGCGAGGAGCTGTTCCCTTCATCGGCCGGACGGCGATGCGTCCGTTCTCTATCTCAAAGAAGAGTTCCGGCGAGAGAGAAACGATTTGTTCGTCGCCCAGATTCAGGAACGCGGCGTAGGGGACGGGATGGCGGCGGCAAAGCGCGCAGAAGAGATCCCATGCGCCGCATTGCATTTCGAACTGCAGGCGCGTGGTGAAATTGATCTGATAGACCTCGCCCGCTTCGATGAGCCGGCGAATCTCCTCGATTTTGCGGCAGTATTTGTCGCGCGCGATCTCGAGCCGCGGACGATCGATCTGGATGTTCTTGTCATCCGGGAGAAGTGGCGGATTTTCGAGAATCGCGCAATCGGCGTAGAGGCCAAACCACGCGAGAGGCTCCGCGGGTTCACCGAGCAGAGGTCGCAATCGCTGTTCGAGCGCGTAGCCCGCTTCATAGCGGAGAAGACCGGCAGCCTCGCCTCCGTGCGTGATGTGATCTTCAATTCGCCGAAGCGACTGGACGAGTGAGTCGGCGTCGTTGGCAGCCAGGATTTGCTTAGGATTGCGATATAGCCGCCAGGTCGATCCGTCGCGTAGAAGGGCGAATCCCGGCTGCGCGGCGGACTCCGCCAACGAGGCGGGGCTCAACGTGGTCGCATCTGGCGCGGCGGACATTGCACGCATTATCCCACAGCATCGGACCTGTCTGGCTTATTGCAAGCCTCGGCCCTGCGGGCTTTGCCGAGGGATTCTTCGACTGCGCATCCCCGCGCGGAGATTACCACTGCCAATCTCCAGTGAGGAGAAGTCGCCGGGATGCTTCGCTCGGAATGACGAGGTACTGGGTTCCGACGATTCTCGAAAAATTGTCGAGTAGAATCATCCTCGCTCCTTTATTTTCAGAGAGTTACGGCGATTCCTATTCGACAGCATTGTCGAGTAGATTTGCAGGATTCTGAGGGGAGTTCGGCCGGCGGACTACGATTGCGTTTCCCGCCTGAGCGAGAGGTCGCACCCACAGACTACTTGCTGCGAGTGAATCAGCGCAAAGGTTCGGCGCTCCGCACCGGCCAGTTATGTCGGAGCTCAAGCTCCGACCCCCTAAACCTCCGGAGCCGCAGCAGTAGCCGCAACTTCCTCGAATTTGCCGCGCTATTCAGTTGTCAAAGAGCGTTTCTTTCCGCCCTCGTCGAGAGGGTGGATGGCCCGAGTGCGTCATCGTGATCACGCTGGCAGATTGTCAAGCGGAATGCAAACGGTTGTTGGTGTGGACTTCGTACCGCGAGAATCCCACCCTTCACGCACCGAAGGGTGGGAAGGGCTGTTTTCAAAATCGCTACCGCTCGTCTAACATGCAGGCGGATTGGGAGTGCAGAGGCTCTTCTCTCCGTAGCGATAAAAGCGGTAACTGCTCCATCGCCACAGTTTCGGCTCGTCGACGAGCTTTCGTTTGACAGGGTTCAAATGCATGTAATGAAGCTTCTCATTTCGTTTCTTCGGGCTCCAGACGTTGAAGTCGTAAAAGCGGCGCTGCCAAAAGCTGCGATGCGCCGTATTGGTGCCCTCCGCCCACAAACGCATTTGCGATGCCGGACTGCGGCGGCGCTTGCGCATTCTCCTCGAAACACGCTGCTTCAGCGCCTGCATGACGGTCGAAGGTGTGCCCTCCTTGGGCTCGCCGATCAAAAGATGAATGTGCTCGGGCATCACCACGTAACCGGCCAGCGCGAATTGATAGCGGCCTCGCACGTCATCGAGGATCTCGAGAAAAAGGTCGCGTGCTCGTACGGATTGCAGCAGCGGAAGTCTCCGATAGCAACTGCACGTAATGAAGTGCAGATGGTATTGGCCGTAGCGGCGCTCGAGCCCCTTGGGCATTGATTGCCGAGGACCGTTAGGGCCCACCCTTCACACACCGAAGGATGGGGCACCCCCCCGGCGTGGGATAAACTGCTTCGGAAACTATCGAAGTGGTACCATTCCGTTACGCAGCGGTCAAGTAGAAGAGGAACACGGGACGAAGGGTGAGCCACCCGCCTACGGGGCGAGCGAAGGAAAGAAGGCCAAAGGAAGATCGCGGACGGAGCGAAGGCCGGCAGGCGCGGCCAAGATTGACGGAATCGCGTTGACGGCGATGGCGGCGGTGGCAAGATCGCCGTGGGTGCCGCCTGGAATCGTGAGAGTGAGGTTCGGCTCTCCGCGCAGTTCGACGGTATCCGCAGGTTGTTTCGCCCCGACATACATCTGCAACTCCATGAAGATTCGCTCCTGCCCGGCAGCCATTCCGCGAGCGATCTGATGCACGCCTGCGACTTGGCCTGCGGCGACCTCGAGGTAATCGGTCTTTACGGTGTCCTCTGCGATGACCGGCTCGATCGTTTCCGAAATTTCGTCGAGCGCGAATCCGAGACCGTCGGCAACCATGGCGACCGATTCGGGCAACCCGTGATGCTTAATTGTGCCTGCGGCAACCTGATCGCGAAATTCGTAGGGGTCCATGCCCGCGCCGATTTTTTGCTGCAGCGGCAGGCGGCGCGTCGATGCGTCGACGATGCGCGTGGCGCGCGCCCAATCGACGCGCTGGCAGGCGGCGGAAAGCGTGAGGACGAGCTTGTCCATGACGAAGCCGGGATTGACACCGACTCCGGCGAGAGCGACGCCTTCGTCCTTGGCGGCAGCGTCGAGACGCGCTGAAAGCTCGGGATGCTTGCGGAAGGGATACGCCAGCTCCTCGCAGGTCGAAACGACGCAACAGCCCGCCGAAAGGCACGCAAGCAGCTCGTCCATTACATTGGCGAGATACGAGGACGTGGTGTGCATGACGACGTCGACAGGCTTTTCGAGGGCGATCGAAATCTCGGGGTCGATCATGATTCCCCAGGGAGCGTCGAAGGCGCCGACAATTTCGCCCAGGTCGCGGCCGATCTTGGCCGGATCCTTATCGACGGCACCGACAATCTCGAGCGAGGCCTTCTGCCGCATCAGGCGGGCGATCGAGGCCCCGATGGGGCCGACTCCAAATTGAATGACGCGAATCTTCTTCCTCACGGCAGTGTCCTCTGGTGGTGGGATAAACCACTAAAGTAAGGGGTAATCGGGCGGGCTGCAACGAGAAAGAGGAACACGCAGCTTGCGGTGCCGCGCCGATCTTGGTCTGCGCTCGCGAGTGGTGCGCCTTCGTAAGAGCACAGGCAAGAGTGCCGGTGCCACGAAAACCGAAAGTGTGCTAGAAGCGGGCGCGGGTGGCGCGGATGTATTCGCGGAGGGCTGCGATATTGGGGCCGTAAGAGCCGACGCGGCCAGCGTCCACGGGCAGACCGAGCGTTTCGGCTTGTTCGACGCTCAGACCGGCATCGTCGAGTTCGGCAAGGCTATAGCCTTCGGCGGGCACGAGGCGGTTGCGCTGGGAGCGATCAAGCGGGCGTGGAGGGCGCCGCCTGTTCGTTTGCTGGTTCACAATGTCGAAAAACTGAGCCCAGTCTCGCCGATTCCACATCTTGCCCTTCCTTCCCAATCCACCCGCTAACGGTAGGTTGGATGCGGGAAAAGCCCTTTCGGTAGCATGAAATTCTGCGCCACGCCTTGCGCTCCCCCGCGAGAGGAATGCTGCCGATTGTAAACCCCGCGTCGAGGGGAAAGTCGCGTAGTAGTGGCGCTTGTATCCAGTAAGTTATCGAGCTTTACGAACGTCGCCATGAGTCGCCCCAGCCGAACGCCTAAAGCCGCCGCCCGGTCACCAATTCGCGCGGCGCTGGGCCGCTGCTATACTCTACGCAGGCTAGGGGCGTGATGTTACGGCGCCGTATCAGCAGCGAAAACCCAATATGAACAGTCCGGTGATCGTCGTTCACTACCACGAGCTGTGGCTCAAGGGCCGCAACCGGCGATTCTTTCTCGGAAAGCTCTTCACGGCGCTGCGGCAGACGCTCAAGGGCATTCCTGTTGACCGGATCGAGCAGCCGGGCGACCGGCTCCTAGTCCGGCTAGGAGCCGATGCTTCGCTTGAGGAAGCGACTGGACGAATCGAGCGCGTGCTCGGCGTGGCGAATTACGCTGTGGCGCGGCCCGTCGAGCGAGATATGGAGGCGCTCTGCCGAGCGGCGTGGGAGGAAGTCGAGCCGCTCAAGTTCGCTACGTTCGCGGTGCGTGCCAAGCGCAGCGACAAATCGTTTCCGCACCGGACAATCGAAATCGAGACGGTCGTTGGGAGGCATCTGCTCGACAAACTTCGCGCGCAAGGCCGCGATGTGCGCGTGCAATTGAAAGAGCCCGACCTGACCTGCCACATCGAGGTAACGCCCGGGCCCGTGCTGGTCTACGCGCGTAAGTGTGCCGGAGTGGGCGGGCTGCCGGCGAATACGGCGGGGCGAATGATGTGCCTGCTCTCGGGCGGATACGATTCGGCCGTTGCAGCGTATCTGATGATGAAGCGCGGCGCGCATTTGAGCTTCACGCACTTCTACGGCACGGGTGCGAGGCCCGGAGAATCGTCGCTGCACGTGGCGAGCGGATTGGTGCGGAAGCTGGTGCCCTACCAGTTTCGAGCGCGGCTGTATCGCGTGCCGTTCGAGGAGATCCAGCGGGAGATCGTGCGGTTCGCGCCGGAAAATGTGCGCGTGTTGCTCTACCGGCGGATGATGCTGCGAATCGCCGAGGTGTTTGCGCGGCGCGACCGAACGCTCGCGCTGGTGAACGGCGACAGCCTGGGACAAGTGGCGTCGCAAACCCTGCGCAATCTGGTGGCGGTGGAAGCGGCGGCGGCGATGCCGCTTTTCCGTCCACTCGTGGGAATGGACAAGATGGAAATCCTCGCGATGGCGCGGAAGATCGGAACGTACGAGATCTCGTCCGAGCCGTTCCACGATTGCTGCCCGGTTTTCTTGCCGCGAAGTCCGGAACTTTCCGCGACGCCGGAAGGACTGGCGAAGGCGGAAGAGGGTCTCGACATTCCGGCGCTCGTGGCGCGGGGTGTTCGAGGCGCGACGCTCGAGAAGTTCTCGTACGAAGGCGGGAAAGTCGAGGTGACGGAGCCAACGCCCATCATGCCTACCGATCAGCAGCGTGCGGCCAACGCATGAGTGCAAGCTGAACTGCAAGGCTTCAGGGGCTAAAGCCCCCACTTTATTTCGAGTCTCATGTCGGAGCTAAAGCTCCGACCCACATAACAGGCGCGGCGACGGCGTGAGCGAGACGCTCGCGCACACGATCGCCAGGGAAGCCGCAAATATCCAAGAAATTTAGAGAGCAGAATTACCGATCGCGATCGTAGCCGCCGCGGCCGCCGCCGTGGCCTCCACGTCCGCCTCCGCCGTGGCCGCCACGACCGCCGCCACCGTGGCCTCCGCGGCCGCCGCCTCCACCGCCACCTTCACGCTGCGGGCGGGCTTCATTGACCACAAGCGCGCGGCCCATGAACTGCTTACCGTTGAGCGCCGCGATGACTTTTTCGGCTTCGGCGTCGTCGCGAATTTCGGCGAAACCGAAACCGCGCGGTTGGCCGGTAAACCGATCGCGAAGCAAGGTGAGAGAGTCCGGCTGAACGCCCACTTCCGCAAAAAGAGCTGCTACGTCTTCTTCAGTGGCCTTGAACGGCAGATTGCCCACGTAGAGTTTCTTCACGTTCCGTCTCCTGGTGCCGCCATGGGTCGGGCGGGCACATCATGCGAGGCTGAAGAGACAGGATCTCGGCCCGTGGGCAGTCGTCAATGGCCGGCGACTCCGGGCTGGAGCGAGCACCCCAGCAACTCAGGAGCATCTTGCGGCAAGTGGACTCCGCAGTCAACCTTCGGCGAAGCAGTTGGCTGATTCGGCAAGAGCGGGCCGCGATCTCGCGGGCTACGTGCGATAGCTGGAATTGATATGGATGTACTCGACTGTGAAGTCGCAGGTCCAAAAGCGCGCGGCAGCCTTGCCCGAGCCGAGATCTACGCGGATGGGCACGTACTTTGCGAGCATTTTTTCGTGCACGACGGCTTCTTCGAAGGGATGTTCGCGCCCGCCGCGGCAGACGACGACGCCTGCGATCTTGATCGTCGTTCGCGAGGGATCGAATTTAACGCCCGAGCGGCCGGCCGCGGCGAGAATGCGGCCCCAGTTTGGATCGGCTCCGGCGAAAGCGGTTTTCACGAGAGGCGAATTGGCGATTGTGCGAGCAACCTGGCGAGCCGCGCGCTCGGAGGATGCGCCGCGGACTTCGATTTCGATCACGCGCTCGGCGCCTTCGCCGTCTTCGACGATTGCGAGCGCCAGCGACTTGCAGACTTTGTGGAGCGCGTTGCAGAAATTTTTGTAGTCGCCGCCGCGCGGTTTCGTGATTTCGGGTGCTCCGCACTGGCCGTTGGCGAGCACTGCGACGGTGTCGTTGGTCGAGGTGTCGCCATCAACGGTGATGGAGTTGAAAGTCGGCTCGACGGCGGCGCGAAGGGCACGGTCGAGAATGGAAGGCGGGATCGCGGCGTCCGTGGCGATGTAGGCGAGCATCGTCGCCATATTGGGCTGAATCATCCCCGAGCCTTTGGCGCACGCAAGAACACGCACAGGCTTGCCGCCGATGCGGCATTTCGCAGCTGCCCATTTCGGGCGCGTGTCCGTGGTCATAATCGCGCGGGCGAATTCCTCGAAGGCGCCGGGCTCGGAGCTGCGAACGAGGGTCAGATGCGGGACGGCGGCGAGAATTTTCTCGACGCGGAGCGGCGCTCCGATCACGCCGGTCGAAGAAACGAGAATTTGCGAGCGATTGATGCCAAGCTCTTCGGCAAGTTTCGCGGCCATCGCGATGGAAGCGGGATAGCCGTCTTCTTTGGTGCAGCAGTTGGCGTTGCCGGAGTTGACGATCACGCCGCGCATCTCGGAGCGCGATTTTTGCATGTGCTCGCGGCAGGCGATCACGGGCGCAGCCACGATTTGGTTCGTGGTGAACACCGCGGCGGCGGCGGCAGGAACGTCGCTGATGAGAATGCCCAGATCGAGGCGCGAGCGCTTGATGCCGCAATGAGTGGCCGCGAAGCTGAAGCCGGCCGGAATATCGGATGGAGTGAGCGGCGCGTTCATTTGTACTCGAGACTGGAAGATCGATTCATGGATTTTCCTCGAGCGCAGCGACGCGCTTGCTGAAATTTTCGAGTGCGGCGCGAACCGCTCCCGGAGCGGTGCCTCCGGCGATTGCACGCCGGGCGAGCGCCGATTCAAGCGCGAGCACGGTGCTGACTTCCCCCCCAAATGCCGGCGAGAATTCCTTCAGGCGTGCGAGGGGCATCTCGCGGATTGATTGGCCATCCTGTTCGGATGCGCGGAGAACTTTGCCGACGATCTCGTGCGCTTCGCGAAACGGAATGCTTTTAGCGACCAGATAATCGGCCAGCTCGGTTGCGACGAGGGCAGGATCCTGGGCCGCTTCGCGGAGACGGGATTCGCGGAATTTCGTCGCGGCGAGGGCTGCGGCAGCGATCTGCGTAACGGCGAGCGCCTGGTCGTGAGCTTCAAAAAGCGCTTCTTTGTCTTCCTGCAGGTCGCGCTGATAGCTCGTAGGCAGGCCCTTGGCCGTCGTGAGAAGCGAAACGAGCGAGCCGTAGATGCGGCCTGTCTTGCCGCGGGTCAGCTCCCAAGAGTCGGGATTTTTTTTCTGCGGCATGAGGCTGCTGCCGGTCGAGTACTCGTCCGGCAATTCGACGAACCCAAATTCGGGCGAAGCGAAAAGAATCATGTCTTCTGAGAGACGCGAGAGGTGCATCGCGAGCGTCGCGAGTGCGAAAAGAAACTCGAGCGCGAAGTCGCGGTCGCTCACGGCGTCGAGACTGTTGGCCGTGATGCGCGAGAAGCCCAGATCGCGCGCCAGCGCCGCGCGGTCGAGCGGAAACGCGCAACCAGCGAGCGCGCCGGAGCCGAGCGGACATGCGTCGGCGCTTACTGAGACCGCCGCCAGGCGATCAGCGTCTCGGGAGAAGGCCTCGCCGTGGGCAAGAAGCCAGTGCGAGAGAAGCAGCGGTTGCGCATGCTGCATGTGCGTGGTCCCGGGCATCGGAATGCCGAGGTTGCGTTTGGCCTGATCGGCGACCGCACGCATCAGTGACGCCACAGCGCGGCGAATCTGGCGCACGGCGTCTTTCACGTACATGCGGAATTCGGTCGCAACCATTTCGTTGCGGCTGCGGCCGGTGTGGAGCTTGGCGCCGAGCGGACCGAGCTTTTCGATGAGCGCAGTCTCGGCGAAGTGGTGGACGTCTTCCGCTTTCGACGCGTCGAGCCAGGCGGTGTCGGATTTCGCGCGGGCTTCGATCTCATCCAGCGCCGCGACTATGCGCTTGGCTTCCTCGTCGGTGAGAATTCCTGCGGCGGCAATGGCGCGCGCCCAGGCGCGGTCGAGCGCAAGCTCCTGAGGAAGCATGCGGCGATCGAATTGCCAGGAACGCTCGAATTCGTAAAAGGAGGCGTCGGGAGAGCGCTCGAAGCGGCCGCCCCACATCTTCTGGCCCTCGGAACCGCTCATCGCACCGCGGCCTCGTGCGGAATCGTGATCGGCAGAGCGAAGAGGTTGATAAAGCCTTCCGCGTCCTTGGGGTTGTAGCCGGTCATGCTGAAGCTCGCGAGGCCGGCGCGATAGAGCGAATAGGGCGACTTGCGCGAGGTAACGTTGACGTTGCCCTTGAAGAGCGAGAGGCCGACCGAACCGGTGACGCGGCGCTGCGAATTGGAGAAGAACGCATCGAGCGACTCGCGCAGAGGCGTGAACCACATGCCGTAGTAAACCATTTCGGCATAGCGGAGCGAAAGCATCTGCTGGTAGTGCGCCGTTTCGCGGTCGAGGCAGAGCGATTCGAGCTCGCGGTGCGCGGTGACGAGCAACGTGCCGCCGGGCGTTTCGTACGCGCCGCGGGATTTCATGCCGACGAGGCGGTTTTCGACAATGTCCATGCGGCCGACGCCATTGGCGGCGGCGATTTCATTTAGCTGATCGACGAGCGCGATGGGAGCAAGCTTCTTGCCGTTGACGGACACGGGCGTGCCCGCTTCGAAACCGATCTCGACTTGCGCGGGCTTGTCGGGCGCCTTGGCCGGCGAAACGATCCACTTCCACATCGATTCGTCCGGTGCGTTTGCGGGATCCTCGAGCACGCCGCCTTCGTGGCTCAGGTGCCAGATATTGCGGTCGCGGCTGTAGATGTCTTTCTTGGTCTGATCAATCGGCACGTTATGCGAGCGGGCGTATTCGATGGCGTCCTCTCGCGAACTGATTTTCCATTCGCGCCAAGGCGCGATGATTTGCAGCTCAGGTCCAAGAGCTTTGGCCGCAAGTTCAAAACGGACCTGGTCGTTGCCTTTGCCCGTGCAACCGTGGGCCAAAGCATCGGCGCCGACCTTTTTCGCCAGCTCGACCTGCCGTTTGGCAAGCAGCGGGCGGGCGAATGATGTACCGAGCAGATATTTGTGCTCGTAGACTGCGCCGGCGCGGAGAGTAGGCCAGATGTAGCCGGTGATGAATTCTTCGCGCAGGTCTTCGACGTACGCAGCGCTCGCGCCCGTAGCAAGGGCCTTCTTGCGCGCGGCTTCGAGATCCTCCTGCTGGCCGAGATCGCCGATCATGGCGACCACTTCGCAGCCGCCGTAGGTCTCCTTCAGCCAGGGAATGATGATGGAGGTATCGAGGCCTCCGGAATATGCAAGGACAACTTTTTTCGGCAATGGTTTCTCCTCAGGTGAGCAGCGTATGCAGAAGAGCCTTCTGCACGTGGAGGCGGTTTTCCGCCTGATCGTAAATGATGGAGCGCGGCGAATCGATTACGCCGCTTGTGACTTCAAGTCCTCTGTGCGCGGGCAGACAGTGTAGAAAAACGGCATCGCGCGCGGCATGCGCGAACAACCCTTCGTTCACTTGATAAGCGGCGAAGATTTTTTCACGCTCGACCGCTTCGCTTTCCTGTCCCATGCTGGCCCAAACGTCGGTGTAGACGGCTTGTGCGCCAGCGACGGCTTCCTCGGGCGAACGCAGGATTTCGATCTTGCCCTTCGTTTCCTTGGCCACGCGCTTCGCTTCGGCGACGACGCCGGCGTCCGGTTCGTAGCCTGCCGGAGTCGCTACGCGGATGTGCGCACCGACGCGCGCGCCGATGGTGAGAAGCGAGTGGCACATGTTGTTGCCGTCGCCGACGTAGGCCAATTTCAGGCCCCGCAGATTGCCGAAACGCTCTTCGAGCGTGAAAAAATCGGCGAGCGCCTGGCAGGGGTGATACTTGTCCGAAAGCGCGTTGACCACCGGCACATTCGCATTTGCGGCGAGCTCTTCGAGCGTTTCCTGCGCGAAGACTCGAGCAACGATGCCCTGCACCCAGCGTTCGAGATTCCGGGCGATATCGTGAACCGGCTCGCGTTCGCTCAGCCGCGCCATCGTGTGATCGAGAAAAATCGACGATCCTCCCAGGTTGGCGATGCCGGTTTCGAACGTTACGCGCGTGCGCAGTGAAGGTTTTTCGAAGATCAGCACGAAGACGCTGCCGGCAAGCGAGTTCTTGTAGCGGTCCCGGTGCGCTTTCATTTCCACAGCCAGGCGCAGAAAGTCGCGCAGCTGTTTGGGGCTCCATTCTGTGCCGGTCAGAAAATCTCGTTTCAGGGCGATGGTGGTTGTTGCGGCGTTCATGGTTACCTCGTGGCAGCCAGCGCGAGCGGTTGGGAAGCAGCTTCCGCTTTCGGCGCCGCTGAGGGATGGATCTTTGCGGATCTGGCGCCTCGCGCCAGAACTGTTTCGAGTTTTCCGAGAAATTCTGCAACTTCTTTCGAACGAATGATGAACGGCGGAAGAAGCCGCAGGATATGGTCATGCGTGCAATTGATCAGCAGACCCTGGCGAAGCGCTTCTTGAACAAACGGAGCGCCCTCGACCGATAAGTCGATGCCGACAATTAGGCCTTCGCCGCGGATCTCGCGGATGAAGTCGAATTTTGTGGCGAGCTTTTCCAGGCCGACGCGAAGCTCGACGCCGCGAGCGCGGACATTGGCGAGCAGGCTTTCCTCTTCGACGATCGTGAGGAATTCGAGCGCCGTGGCGCAGACCAGCGGGCCCCCGCCAAAGGTCGAGCCATGCATCCCCGGGGAAAGTGCGGAAGCGAATTTCTCGTTGGCAATGAACGCGCCGAGCGGAAGGCCGCCCGCTAGCGGCTTGGCGACGGTGACGATGTCGGGCATCGACGCGAATTTCTGGTAGGCGAACTTGCGTCCCGTGCGACCGAGACCGGACTGAATTTCGTCCGCGATGAGCGCCGAGTCGTGGTCGGCGGTCAACAGGCGAGCGCGCTCCCAGAATTCGTCGCTCACGAGATAGACGCCGCCCTCGCCCTGAATCGGCTCGATCACAACGGCACAAACCGCGTCGTCGAATTTCGCGTCGAGATCGGCGACATCGTTGAAGCGAACGAACTCGACACCCGGAATAAGCGGCGTAAACGGCTCGCGATATTTGGGCGTGTACGTGATCGAGAGAGCGCCCATCGTGCGGCCGTGAAACGAATTCTCAAGCGCGAGTATGCGGGTTTTAGGCGCCGCGCTGCTGGCTGCGGCCTTTGCATGTGCATAGGCCCGTGCAACCTTTAGCGCGCCTTCGATCGCTTCGCTGCCGCTATTGCAGAAAAATGTGCGGTCGAGCCCCGACCACTGCGCCAGCTTATGCGCGAGCGGCGCCTGATACGGGTTGTGGAAAAGATTCGAGACGTGCGTGGCGCGCCCAGCCTCGCGTCGAATGACTCGGACCATGCGCGGATGCGAGTAGCCGAGTGCGTTGACGGCAATACCGCCGAGAAAATCGAGATACGCGCGGCCGGTGGAATCGTGAAGGCGCACGCCTCGGCCGCGAGTGAAAACGACCGACGGCCGCCGGTAGGTCTTCATCAAATAGCGAGATTCTTCAGCGACAATTCTTGCCGGTGAGACACGTTTCGATACCGCAGATTTCTTCTTGGCCATGGCGATCACGCAGCTCCGTGTGCGGCCCTGGCACTCATGCGCATCACGGGAAGCACGCGCGTGCCCGGGCAGCGGGTTCCTCCCGCAGCTGCAAGCAGGGCCTTCGGCTGCGTCCCGCCGACGATACGGACTTCTGCGACGCCTCCGGCGAGAGCGCGCTTCGCGGCTTCGAGTTTCAGGATCATGCCGCCCGACACTATGTTGCGGCGAATAAGGTCTTCGATCTCCGCGCCACGGACTGCGCGAAGAACCTTTCCGTCATCGAGAACGCCGGCGACATCCGTCATGTAAATTAGGCGATCGGCGCGAATGAATTCGGCGGCAGCGGCGGCCATGTGATCGGCGTTGATGTTGTAGAGCTCGCCGTCAGCGCCCAAGCCCATGCAGGACGCAACGGGAACGATTCCCTCGCGCCAGAGCGAGCGAAGGAAATCGACGTTGACCTCGGTCAGATAGCCAACAAAACCGAGGCCGCCCTCGAGATCGTCAATCTGCATCGGCTCAGCAAGGAAGCAAGCAGCGTCGGCGGCACTGATGCCGACAGCCGGTTGACCAGCCAGCGAAATCGCGCCGGAAAGCTTCTTGTTCAGCAACCCAGCGAAGACCATGACGGCCGCGTCGCGCGTTTCACGATCGGTGACGCGCAGGCCGTTGACGAAGCGGCTCGTGATGCCCATACGCGCCAGCGTGGCGGTGAAGAGCTTGCCGCCTCCGTGGACGACCAAGAGTTCATGTCCCGCGCGCGCAAGCTCAGCGATCTGCCGCGCGAGCATCTGCACGTCTTCATCGCGCTCGAGCAACGCACCAGCGATTTTGATGACCATCCTCATAGCAATCCCGCCGTTTCGGGATACCCGCGCATCCCATTGAAGTTTTGTACGGCCTGACCGGCCGCACCCTTGCCGAGATTGTCCAAGCAGGAAACGATCACCAGCCGCTCGCCCGCGGGGTCGAGCGCGAAGCCGATGTCGCAGAAATTCGTGTGCGTCACGTACTGAAGCTCGGGCAGTGTGCCGACCGGCATGATGCGGACCATCGGCTTGCCCGAGTAAAACTTACGGTAGAGAGCTTCCACATCTTCCGCTTTGCGCGGAGACTGCAGCCAAACGTAGAGCGTTGAAAGAATTCCGCGATCGACCGGCAGAAGATGCGTTGTAAACACGAAATCCTTCGGTGCGAGGCCGAGATGATCGGAAACTTCCGGGGTGTGGCGATGCGTGAATAAGCCGTAAGCGCGGAAGTTCTCGTTCACTTCGACGAAGTGAGTGTCGCGCTTTGGTTCCTTGCCGGCGCCAGTAACTCCGGACTTGCAGTCGCAAACGATGCCGCGCGTCATGTTGATCCAGCCCGCATCGACAAGTGGCTTGAGGCCCAGAATCACGGAAGTTGGATAGCAACCTGGATTCCCGACGATCCGGGCCTTTGGCAAGGCATCCGCGTAGAGTTCCGGCAGACCGTACACAGCTTGCGCGAGCGAATTCGCGTCCGGTGACGGGAGCTTGTACCACTTCGCAAAAGTCTCTCCGCTGTGAAATCGAAACGCTCCGCTCAAATCGACTATGCGGAGCGCCGGATTCGCCGCGAGAAGTTGCGGAACGAGTTCAAGAGAAGCTTCGTGCGGCGTTGAAAGAAATACGACCTCCGCGCCACTTGTCGCGACGGCATCGACCGTCAGCGGGCGGCACGGAGCGTCTCCCCAGCCGCGAAGCTGCGGGAAAAGCTCGGTGAGGCACCGAACGTTGCCGTAGCTTTCGCGGAGGAAGAACGTCGTCTTCTCGATGTGTGGGTGCCGCAGCAGAAGCCGGGCCAGCTCGAATCCCGCGTAGCCCGTGACTCCGACGACGGCGACCCGGCAGGGGTCGCTCATCGGAGCATTTCCTCCAGGCGGCGCTGGAGCGTGCTGCAAGCGTTGCGGGAGGAACAGATGACAAGCACGGTGTCATCGCCCGCGAGCGTGCCGGCCACTTCCTTCCAATGCTCGCCATCGACGGCTGCGGCGAGCGGCTGCGCGCCGCTCGGCGGCGTCTTCAGCACGAGCATGTTTTGCGCCGGGCGGACGTCAAGCAAGAAGTCCTTAAGGGCGCGAGCAAGCGTGGGCAAGGGAGCAATCTCCTCGGTCGCAGCTGCCGCGAGCGGTCGATATCCCTCGGATGTTTTCACGAGGCGAAGCTCGCGCAAGTCGCGGGAAAGAGTGGCCTGCGTGACGCGCACGCCGAGGTGCCCGAGGCGGCGGCGCAATTCATCCTGGCTGCCAACGGGCTGGCCCGTGAGGAGCTTCAAGATCTGACCTTGCCGGAATCGCTTTTGTACGCTCATTTCGCCGATGCGTGAATATTCACGCGCTTGCATAATCATACATTACCGTATGCACGTGCTGTCAACAGATAATTTGTAGGAGATGAAAATTTGTTGAAGCTGTCTAGTGGGCTAGCAATACTGAAGCGAGCGCCGCAAGAACGAGCTTGGCGAGCCATCCGAGCGAGTGAGAAACGACGACGAGCGGATGCAGCTTGATGAAAAGTGCGTTTGTGATCAGGAGCGGAAGCGGAACCATGAACCAGCAGAGAGCTGCCAGTTCCAAGGTGGCGGCGTATCCGCGCACGTGGAATTCCTCACAGGCGATGATGAAGGCCGCCACCGTGAGAAATCCAAGAACGACGCTCCACGCGACCGCCGGAGTCTCGCTTTTGCCAGAGCTCTGCCGCCACACCTCGGGATATGCCAAATATTTGTCGTGAAACAGGACGCCGGCGAAAAACCAATCGGTGAAGGAGCTAACAAGTCCGGCTGTAAGGACCGCCAGGAGAACGCGAGGCCAGTTCACAGTAGTCCTTCTTTGCGCGACGCTCGCGACATACGAGTCTCGGCTGATGGGACTGGGGCCTAAGTGCGGAACATCTCACAAACTCCATCCGACGGCAAGAGTATCGGCCGGGCCGAGGGAAGCGCTGTGATAAAATGACGTCACGTCAGTAGGCCCGTAGCTCAGTTGGCTAGAGCGCTACCTTGACACGGTAGAGGTCTGCGGTTCGAGCCCGCACGGGCCTACCATTCCTTTGTGTCGTGGGAATCGTGTACATCCTTCAGAGCGAGACGTCCGGCCGATTCTATGTCGGCTCGACCGATGAACTGGAACGGCGCCTTTCCGAGCATAAGCGCGGGCACACGCCGTCGACTCGTGGCCGTGGGCCGTGGAAACTCGTTCATACCGAGAAATTCCCTACGCTACTGGAGGCTCGCAAACGAGAACTGGAAATCAAGCGCTGGAAATCTGCGAGGATGATCAAGGAGCTTGTCGGTGGGCCGATTGGCTAGAGCGGGCCGACTTGGTCGGCCAGGTCTGCGGTTCGAGCCCGCACGGGCCTACCATCTCACCCGCTGACGTTCCCTCGTGTGGCAGGATGTGTCCATACAACAGATCATTGATGCCGCTGCTTCTGAAACGTGCATCGCAGAAGCTAGACTTGAGCGCTTAGGGCGAGCGTGAAATGGCTTTGTCGTCGGTCGAAAAGCGGAATGAATGAGAGTAAGGCGTCAGCCACTTCGTCAATTCTGAGCTGTAACTGAGGATTTCAGCCAGCCGTCATATAAGTCCGACGCGCCGAACGGAACAGGGTGGATAAGAACAGCTATGCCCGATTCTACGTTTAAGCCAGGACCGGACCACACGTCTTCGTTGTCTTCAAGTGCTTCTGGCACTCCTGCGAAGCCTGGGCAACCAAGTAAGCGAGCCTGGGTGATCGTGATCGTTGTGCTGGCAGCGTTCGTGGGATTTCTTTATTACCAGCATCAAGCGGCAGTGCAAGAGGAGAAGGTAAAGGCAGACAACAGCTCCAAGCCGATACCGGTGGCGACCGCAGTTGCCAGCCAAGGATCGATGGGGATCTACGTCGAAGCTCTCGGCACAGTCACACCGGTGTACACGGTGACGGTAACGAGCCGGGTGCAAGGTCAGATTATGGAAGTGAGCTACCGCGAAGGCCAGATGGTGAAAAAGGGAGATCCCCTGCTGGAAATCGACCCCCGTCCTTACCAAGCGGCGCTCACGCAAGCCGAAGGCCAGCTTGCACACGACACGGCGGTACTCAGCGAAGCGCGCATCGACCTCGACCGCTACAAGGCCGCACTGAGCAGAAACGCAATCTCCCAGCAGCAGGTCTACGATCAGGAGCAGGCTGTGCTGCAGGATCAGGGAACCGTTCAGAATGATCAGGGCGCCCTCGAGAATGCCAAGATAAACCTCGCCTATTGCCACATCACTTCGCCCATCGACGGCCGGGTAGGTCTGCGGCTCGTGGATCCGGGAAATATCGTGCAGGCGAACAGCACGACGCCACTGGTCGTCGTGACGCAACTTCAGCCGATCACCGTGATCTTCAGCGTGGCGGAGGACTCCCTTTCCGAAATCCAGAAGCAGCTCGAACACGGGCGCAAGATGAAGGTCGACGCACTAGATCGTGCGCAGGAAAAAACGATAGCGACAGGTACGTTGGTGACCATCGATAACCAGGTTGATACGACGACCGGCACGGTAAAGCTGCGGGCGATATTCGACAATCGGGATAATGCCCTTTTCCCCAGCCAATTTGTGAACGCGAGACTGCTGGTCGAAACGCAGCAGGACGCGATCCTCGTGCCAACGCCGGCCATTCAACGAAATTCTCAGCAAGCATTCGTCTACGTGATCCAGAAGGATCAGACGGCGTCGGTGAAAAACATCACGGTCGGCGCAAGCGACGGCAATGTCACAGCGGTGCAGGGCATCCAGGCGGGAGACGTGGTTGCCGTGAACGGCTTTGACAAGCTGCAAGACGGCATCAAAGTAGAGCAACGCACTGGTCAGCGAGGCCAGAAAGGGCAACAAGGCTCGAGCAGTTCGAGCGGAGATCAGGCCCCATGAGTCCGTCCCGGCCGTTCATCGAACGGCCTGTCGCAACATCGTTGTTGATGGCGGCAATTCTGCTGGCGGGCTTTGTTGCATACACGCAGTTGCCGATTTCGGCGCTCCCCGAGGTTGACTACCCTACGATTCAGATCATCACGTTTTATCCCGGCGCCAGCCCGGATGTGATGGCTTCCGCAGTCACCGCCCCACTCGAGCGGCAGTTCGGCGAAGTGCCGGGCCTGACGCAAATGACTTCGACGAGCTCGGACGGGAGCTCCGTGATCGTCTTGCAATTCAATCTCAATCTGAATATCGACGTCGCAGAACAAGAGGTGCAGGAGTCGATCAACGCCGCGCAAACTTATCTTCCGCCGGACCTCCCTACGCCGCCCATCTACAGCAAGTCGAATCCAGCCGACACACCTGTCCTGACTTTGGCGCTGACATCGAAAACGTTGCCGCTGGCACAGGTTGAAGACCTGGCGGACACGAGGCTCGCTCAGAAAATCTCGCAGCTACCGGGCGTGGGCTTGGTGAGCATCAGCGGCGGGCAGAAGCCGGCGGTTCGCATCGAGGTCAATCCGACGGCGCTTTCTTCATTCGGTATCAACTTGGAAGACGTCCGAGGCGCGCTGCAGCAGACGAGCCTCGACCTGGCCAAGGGCAACTTTGACGGTCCGCGACAGGACTATCAAATTGATGCAAACGATCAGCTGGCGACGAGCGCCGATTTCCGCAATGTGGTTGTGGCATACCGCAACGGCGCGCCGGTGCTGCTTTCCGAC
This sequence comes from Candidatus Acidiferrales bacterium, assembly GCA_035622875.1. Lineage (GTDB taxonomy): Bacteria > Acidobacteriota > Terriglobia > Acidiferrales > UBA7541 > Palsa-295. The sequence continues at coordinate 48,502 of DASPUN010000016.1, read as the reverse complement.
GTAGCGAATGTAGTGGACGGCGCGGAAAACGTGAAACAAGCCGCGTGGATGAACACGACGCCTGCGGTGATCGTCAACATTCAGCGGCAGCCTGGCGCCAACATCATTCAAGTGGTGGACCGCATTCAGAAACTCCTGCCGTACCTGCGCACGAGCCTGCCAGCCTCCGTGCAGGTGCAGATTTTGACAGATCGCACGATCACGATTCGAGCATCGGTCAAGGACGTCGAGTTCGAGCTGATGCTGACTGTGGCTCTGGTCGTGATGGTGATTTTCCTTTTCCTGCGCAGTTTTTCCGCAACGATAATTCCGAGCATCGCAGTCCCGCTTTCTCTGATCGGCACGTTCGGCGTGATGTATCTGGCGGGCTACAGCCTCAACAATCTGACGCTGATGGCGCTGACGATCTCGACGGGCTTCGTGGTCGACGACGCCATTGTAATGATCGAGAACATTGCCCGCTTTATCGAGCAGGGCAACAAACCCATCGTAGCAGCGCTGAAAGGCGCGGAGCAGATTGGGTTCACGATTATCTCGCTGACGATTTCATTGATCGCCGTCCTAATCCCTTTGCTGTTCATGGGCGACATCGTAGGGCGGTTGTTCCGGGAGTTCGCTGTCACGCTGGCAGTCACGATTCTGGTTTCGGCTGCGGTTTCGCTGACGCTGACGCCGATGATGAGCGCCAGATTGCTCAAACATACGCCGGAACAGGAACAAGGGAAGTTCTTCCGAGCTTCGGGGAAGGCGCTCGACCGCGTCATTGCCGCCTACGGAAGAAGTCTTCAATGGGTCTTGAGATACCAGACCGCCACGCTGCTTGTCGCTGTGGGAACTCTCGTTCTTACGATCATTCTCTACATTGTCGTGCCGAAGGGCTTCTTCCCCGTGCAGGACACTGGAATCATTCAGGGCTTTTCGCAAGCGCCACAGACGATTTCGTTCCCGGCCATGTCCGAAAGGCAGCAGGAATTGGCGAAAGTCATTTTGAAGGATCCGGCCGTCGATAACATTTCTTCTTTCATCGGAGTGGATGGCACCAATACGACCTTAAACAGCGGACGCATTCTCATCACGCTCAAACCGCTCGAAGAGAGGAAGATCAGCGCATCCGACGTCATTCGGCGCCTTCAGCCAAAGTTGGAACAGGTCGAAGGCATCACTCTCTACATGCAACCCGTGCAGGATCTGACGGTCGAGGACCGTGTGAGCAGGACGCAATATCAGTACACACTGGAAGATCCGAATCAAAATGAGTTGAACACCTGGACCGCGAAGTTCGTCGAGAAGCTAAAGGCACTTCCGCAGCTGACCGATGTCGCTACGGACCAACAAACCTCCGGCTTGGCCGCATCGCTGGTGATCGACCGGGTGACGGCGTCGCGAATGGGAATTACGCCCGAAGTCATCGACGAAACACTGTATGACGCTTTCGGGCAGCGCCAGATCTCGACGCTATACACACAGCTGAATCAGTACCACGTCGTGCTCGAAACCATGCCTGAATTTCGGCGAGACCCCGACAAGCTGAAGGACATTTACGTGCGTTCGGCGACGGCGCCGACGTCTTCAAGCTCAGGCGGATCCGGAGGCGGGCCAATGGCCACGGCAGGCACGTCGGGGCCCGCCGCGAATACGGCCGTCACGTCATCCACTCTGCCCGTGGTGACGAGCGTAAACGGCGCCGCCGTGCCGCTGAGCGCGTTCGCCCGTTTCGAGCCTACGAGCGCTCCACTGGCCGTCAATCATCAAGGCCAGTTTCCGGTGGTGACCATCTCGTTCAATCTTGCGCCGAACGCTTCACTGGGTGAAGCAACCGATGCGATCGACAAGATAAAGGGCGAAATCGGAATGCCGCTCAGCATTCAAGGGGCGTTCCAGGGTACTGCGGCATCGTTTCAGGCATCGCTCTCGAGCGAGCCATTGCTGATTTTGGCGGCTCTGGTGACGGTTTACATCGTACTGGGGGTCCTTTACGAGAGCTACATCCATCCGATCACGATCCTCTCGACACTTCCTTCGGCCGGAGTGGGCGCCATTTTGGCTCTGATGGTCTGCCGCACGGAATTGAGCGTCGTGGCGCTGATCGGCATCATCCTCCTGATCGGAATCGTAAAGAAAAACGGAATCATGATGATCGACTTCGCGCTCGAGGCCGAGCGAAAGGAAGGGAAGAATTCCACCGAAGCGATCTACCAGGCGTGCCTACTGCGCTTCCGCCCGATCATGATGACGACCATGGCGGCACTGCTCGCAGGATTGCCGCTCGCGCTCGGTACAGGAATCGGTTCCGAATTGCGCCGCCCACTCGGAATTGCCATGGTCGGGGGCCTGCTCGTAAGTCAGGTGCTGACGCTATACACCACGCCTGTGATCTACATCTTCTTCGATCGTCTGGCCCACCGGTTTTCACGTTCTCGCGCGGGTGAGGTGGGTTCCGAAGCACTTTCGCCGGATGCACCATGAACATATCCGCGCCATTCATTCGGAGACCCGTCGCGACTACGTTGCTGACGATTGGCATCGCGCTCGCCGGCGCCGTGGCGTTCAAGTTTCTCCCCGTCTCGCCGCTTCCCCAGATCGACTTCCCAACAATAAATGTTTCGGCAGGCCTGCCTGGCGCGAGCCCCGAAATCATGGCGTCCTCGGTCGCAACGCCGCTCGAGCGCCAGTTCGGACGGATTGCGGGCATCACGGAAATGACGTCCACCAGCTCTATCGGGAGCACGAACATCACGATTCAGTTCGAATTGAATCGCAATATCGACGGTGCCGCCCGAGATGTTCAAGCTGCGATCAACGCAGCGCGCAGCTACCTGCCGATCGATCTTCCCTCCAACCCAACCTACAAGAAGGTGAATCCTGCCGACTCGCCCATAATGATTCTCGGGCTAACTTCGGACATCTACGATCGCGCGAAGCTTTACGACGCCGCTTCCTCGATCATGATGCAGAGAATTTCGCAGGTTCCGGGTGTCGGGCAGGTGAACGTAGGCGGCAGCTCACTGCCGGCGGTGCGCGTCGAGTTGAATCCCACACAACTGAACAGCTACGGACTGGGCCTACAGAACGTTGCCAGCATGTTGGGCAGTCAGAACTCCAACCTGGCCAAGGGGCAGGTCTGGGACGACACGACGAGTCGCGACATCCTGGCGAACGATCAGCTTCTCAAGGCTGACTTCTACAGACCTTTGATCGTCGGCTATCACAATGGCGCTGCCGTTCGGTTGTCGGATGTCGCAGATGTGGAAGATTCGAATCAGAACATACGCAACTCGGGGTATGTCAATGGAAAGCCCTGCGTCAACTTGATTATTTCCCGCCAGCCGGGAGCGAACATCATAGACACCGTTGACCGAATCTACGAAGCAATGCCGTCTCTGAAGGCTTCGATTCCCTCGGGTATCGACATGACGATCGTGATCGACCGCACGACGACGATCCGCGCATCGGTGTCGGATGTCGAGCGCACACTCGCAATCGCGATTTCGCTGGTGATCCTGGTGGTTTTCGTTTTCCTTCGCAATGTGCGTGCAACGGCGATTCCAAGCGTGGCCGTGCCGGTCTCGCTGGTTGGAACTTTCGCGGTGATGTACTTGTGCGGCTACAGTATCGACAACCTCTCGCTGATGGCCCTCACGATTTCGACAGGATTTGTCGTGGACGACGCCGTTGTCGTAATTGAGAACGTTACGCGCTACCTCGAAATGGGCCTGAGCCCGATGAAAGCGGCGCTCAAGGGAGCTGAGGAAATCGGATTTACCGTTCTCTCGATCAGCCTATCGCTCATCGCCGTATTCATTCCCATCTTGCTGATGGGCGGAATCGTCGGGCGTCTTTTCAGGGAATTTGCGGTCACGCTATCCGTCGCGATACTGGTTTCGCTGCTCGTCTCGCTGACCGCGACTCCCATGATGTGTTCGAGGCTGCTCACTCGCCCGCAGACAGAGCGACATAACCGCCTGTACGAGGCGAGCGAAAAGTCGTTCCGCGGCATCCTGGACTTCTATGAGCGAACGCTTGCCTGGGTGCTCGACCACGCCGCTCTGACGCTCGGCGTTCTGATGATGACGATCGCAGTGAATGTTTTTCTGCTCATCATCGTTCCCAAGGGATTTTTCCCATTGCAGGACAACGGAATCGTCTCTGGCGGCATACGTGGCCAGCAGGACATCTCGTATCAGGCGATGAGCCAAATCGTGAAACGGGTTGTGGACACCGTCCGGACCGATCCTGCGGTGGCCAACGTGATGGCTTTCACCGGCGGCGGTTCGACGAACACCGGAAATGTCTACATCGGCCTTAAGCCGCTCAATCAGCGAAAACTTACATCGAGCCAGGTAATCGATCGTTTGCGGCCGAAATTGAACGGTTTGATTGGCGCACGAGTTGTCCTTCAGGCGGGTCAGGATCTGCGGATTGGGGGACGGCAAAGCAACGCGCAGTACCAATACACGATTCAGAGCGACAACCTGAATGATCTCGTCAAATGGGGACCGGCGCTGTTTGCGGAGATGAAAAAACTCCCCATGCTCAGAGACGTCGATACAGACCAGCAAAACAGCGGTCTGGAGGCTGCGCTGGTCTACGATCGTCCGACGGCGGCACGAATGGGAATTACGCCTGAACTGATCGATCGCACTCTGTATCAAGCCTTCGGGCAGGCGCTTGTCTCGACGATGTATACGCCGCTCAATCAATACTACGTCGTGATGGAGGTTGCGCCGCAGTATTGGCAGGACCCAAAGAGCTTAAACGACATCTACGTCCATCCCGAAACGGGGGGCGAAGTGCCGCTCAGCGCGATCACGCGCTTCGAACCGACGACGGCGGCGCTCGCCGTGAATCACCAGGGCCAGTTGCCGTCTGCGACAGTGTCGTTCAATCTCGCGCCGGGCGTGGCTCTCAGCCAGGCGTCAGCAGAGATCACTCAGATGCAAGAAAGACTCGGAATGCCGGACACGATCCATGCAATGTTTTCGGGTACCTTTCAGGCCTATCAGGCTTCCCTTGCGACCGAGCCTTTGCTGATCATAACGGCGATTCTGGCGGTCTACATCGTGCTCGGTATTCTGTACGAAAGCTGTATTCACCCAATTACGATTCTTTCGACGTTGCCTTCGGCGGGCGTCGGCGCCGTCCTGGCGCTAATGGCATTTCGCACAGATCTCAGCGTCATCGGATTGATCGGAATGGTCTTGCTTATCGGAATCGTGAAGAAAAATGCGATCTTGATGATCGATTTCGCGATCGGAGCAGAGCGCAACGAGGGGAAGAGTTCTAAAGAAGCGATTTATCAGGCCTGTCTCCTGCGATTCCGGCCGATCCTGATGACGACAATGGCGGCTCTGTTGGGCGCGACACCGCTCGCATTGGGTCATGGCGTCGGTTCCGAACTGCGACGCCCGCTGGGCATCACCATCGTCGGCGGGCTTATCTTCAGCCAGATGCTCACGCTCTACACCACGCCGGTAGTCTATCTCTATATGGATCGCATCAGCGTGTGGTGGCGCAGAACACACGGCCAGCCGATGGCGGTCGCGCCGCAAGGAACGGACTAGATTTGCGATGAGTCGATTTGACCGGAATTCGCGACGCCTTCTCATTGTGAGCGGGTTGGTCGCTGCCTTAGCTTGTGCGACAAGCTGCAATGTCGGGCCGAAGTATCACTCGCCGACCGTGCAGGCACCCGCCGCCTACAAGGAAGTCACGCCTGAAAACGCCAAGGACTTCGACAACTGGAAGGTAGCTCAGCCCAATGACGCGCAAATCCGGGGAAAATGGTGGGAAGCGTTCAACGATCCTGCGTTGAACCAGTTGGAAGAACAGGCACAGAACTCGAATCAGACGATTGCTTCCTCGGCCGCGAGCTTTCTGGCTGCGCGCTCAATCGTAAAGCAGGCGCGCTCACAGCTTTTCCCCACCGTCACTACTGATCCGTCGATCACACGCCAGCAACAATCCGCAAACTTGAAACAGTTCGTCGGGCAGGGTACCGGGGGCACAGGCACGGGCGGTACAGGCACGACGAATGGCAACACCAGTGCATTCACGGACTATTCGCTGCCCTTTGACGCAACGTGGGTGCCTGACCTCTGGGGCAAGGTACGCAACTCGGTCCGCTCCAATGCCTATGCGGCGCAAGCGAGCGCCGCCGATCTGGCGAACACGCGGCTGAGCATCCAAGCGGAAGTCGCGGTCGACTATTTTCAGCTTCGCTCTCAGGATGCCTTAAAGCAGTTGCTCGATTCGACGGTGAAGGCGTACCAAGAGTCGCTGAACCTGACGAAAGCGCTGTTCGAGACGGGCATCGAAAGCGACGAAGACGTCGCTCAAGCGGAAACACAGCTCGAGACAACAGAGGCGCAAGACACGAACGTTGGAATTCTCAGATCCCAATACGAGCACGCCGTCGCAACGCTGATCGGGCAGACCGCATCCACTTTCTCGATCCCGTTCAGGCCGCTGGACGTGCCTCCCCCGCCGATTCCGTTCGGCGTGCCTTCCGAATTGCTCGAGAGGCGCCCGGACATCGCGGCGTCGGAGCGCCTCGTTGCCCAGGCGAACGCGCAGATCGGCATTGCGAGGGCGGCGTATTTTCCTACTCTCACCTTGAGCGCTTCGGGAGGGTTTCAGTCGTCTTCGATTACAGATTGGTTCAGCTGGCCGAGCCGATTTTGGTCTGTCGGCCCAAGTCTTGCGGAGACAATCTTTGATGCCGGGCTGCGCAAAGCTACTGTCGAGCAATATCGCGCGCAATACGATGAAACGGTGGCGAACTACCGGCAGACCGTCTTAACAGCCTTTCAACAGGTGGAGGATAACCTGGCGGCGTTACGAATCCTGTCACAGCAAATCCAGCAGCAAGACGTTGCCGTTAAATCCTCGCAAAGGTATTTGGATCTCGCCACGGATCGCTATCGCCTGGGAATCGACCCCTATTTGAATGTGATTACGGCACAAACGAGTGTGCTGAGCAACCAGCAAATCCTGGTGAATCTGCGGATCCAGCAAATCACTTCGAGCGTGCAGCTCATCGAGGCTCTGGGAGGCGGCTGGACCCGAACGCAATTGCCCTCGCCCTCGGCCGTCGCGACCAGCACGCCTTAGGCCTCAAAGTCTGGACGGGTTCATGGAAGAGGCTGAATCGCGGTGAGTGCCACGCAGTTGAACTTCGCGGTGGTTGATCGCTCGCTAGGCGACGAATCGGTAGCCTACGCCACGGACGGTCAGCAAGTGCTCAGGCTTCGAGGGGTTCTTCTCCAGATAGCGTCGTAAGCGAACTATGAAGTTATCGATCGCGCGCGTGTCGGTGTCTTCTCGCAGGCCCCAGACGTCTTCCAAGATCAACTTCCTAGGTACGGTTTTCCCGGCATTGCGAACCAAATGGCGCAGCAACTTGGCTTCCATCAAGGTGAGCTGAATCTTGCTGTCTTCCGTTCGAAGCTCTAGCGAAGCGAAGTCGATCGTCTTTCCGTTGAACGAGAATATGTCGTCGCTGTTCGGTGATGGCGTCACCCCGGCCATATCCGCTTGCGAACTGGCAGCCGTGGTCCTAGAGGAATGATCCGCGCCGGCCAGCCACGCGCTGCGCCGCAGCAGACCCTGGAGTCTTGCGAGAAAAATCGGAAGCTCGAACGGCTTGGGGAGATAGTCATCGGCGCCGGCCGCAAATCCGGCCAGGACGTCTTCGGGCCGGCCTCTCGCGGTCAGCATGAGGATCGGCACGTAGTTGCGATTCTTGCGCAGAGTCGAGGCGACCTCAAAGCCGTCGATTCCAGGCAGCATGACGTCGAGCACGACGGCATCGAACTTATTTTTCGCCTCGCCGAGACGTTCCAACGCGCCCTCGCCGTCGCCCGCTAGCTGCACCGAATGCCCTTCCGCTTCCAAATTGAATCGCAGACCCTCGGCAAGATGGGCTTCATCTTCAACGATAAGAACGCGGCTCATGCTGCGCTCCCCGGAAGTTCGAGCGTGACCGTCGTACCGCGAGCCTCGCCCGCGCTCTCGGCGAAGACGCGGCCACCATGCGCGCGAGCGATCGCCCGCACGATAAACAATCCCAGCCCTGTCCCCTTCACTTGCGATACGGACCGGTTTGACACTCGATAGAAGCGCTTGAAGACGCGCTTCAGTTCGTGGCGCGGAATTCCGACTCCGCAATCTCGAACGCGCAGAGCGACGCGGTCCTTACGAGGCATGTCGATCTCGACCGAGACGTCCACTTTTGCGCCGGAATATTTGATGGCGTTGTCCAGGATATTGGCAATAGCCGTGCGCAGCTCATCGGGATCGCCCTGTACTTTGATCGCGGAACCGTTGAGCGATCCCTGCCAGTGCACCGCGTCCGGCGGCAGGTTGTGCCGCGTGCGAGCCAATTCCATGCAGTCGCGGACGAGGCTACCGAAATCCACATCCGCCGGTTCTTTGGCGATGTGTTTGTAGCCGACTTCTCCAGCCTTTAGCACCTGATCGACCGTGGCGCGCAGGCGGTCGGCATCGTCCAGCATCAGCCGGTAGAACTCCTGGCGCTGCTTCGCATCCACATCGCGGCGCTGAAGCGTTTCAAGGTACAGCCGAATCGAGGTGACCGGAGTCTTTAGTTCATGCGTCACAGCGTTGATAAAACTGTGGTGTTGCTCGTTGCGACGAATCTCACGCACGAGGAAGCTCGTGTTGAGAATCAGTCCGACAATGATGGCCAGAAATCCGACGAAACCGAAGAACATCAAAACGCCTTGGCGCCAGTGCAAGATAAACCAGCCGACGTTGAGCGTGACCGCCGCGCCCAGGCAGACGCCCAGTACGACGAAGAAGGCGATGGTCTTTTGGCGTCCTGAGAACTTCATGTGGCTTACGTATGATTCTACAGCGGCAAGCCGGGGAGTGGGTGCGAGATGCGGCCCGGAAGGAGAAAAAGCCGCCGGGCCGAGACCTTCAGGTTCGGATTGCTGATGCGACGGGCAGTGCCTAGGCCGAGATCAGTTCGGTCTCAGGCTGAGCCGCAGCAACGGGAGCCGGAACCACCTCACTCGGCTGCTTGTTCTCCGAGAGCCTGTAGCGGTAGATATCGCGCGCAAGTCCGAGCTTGCTGAGAACCCAGATTCCGTACCAGTTGAGGTCGACTTCATACCACTTGAAACCGTGTGCCGCTGAGACCGGATGAGCGTGGTGATTGTTGTGCCAGCCCTCGCCAAACGAGAGAAGGGCCACCCACCAGCTATTCGTCGAATCGTCGCGTGTCTGAAAGCGGCGCGAGCCCCAAAGGTGCGTCGCCGAATTGACCAGCCAAGTTGCGTGCAGTCCAAACACCGTGCGGAAGAACACACCCCAGAGGAAAACCGAAAGGCCGAACGGGGCGAGGATCGCGCCCAGCACGATCATGGGAACGTAGTGATACTTGGTGATCCAGACGTGGAACTTATCCTTGGCGAGATCGGGGACGTAGCGCGAGAGCGTCTTGGTATCGTGATGCATGGACTTGCCGATCAGAATCCAGCCGACGTGGGCCCACCATTTGCCGTCGCGAGGGGAATGCGGGTCGCCCTCCTTGTCGGAAAACTGATGATGAATCCGGTGTGTGGCCACCCAGAAAATCGGGCCGCCTTCCAGAGCAAGCACCGCGCAAGTCGTCAGGAAATATTCCACCCATTTGGGAGTCTTGTAGCCGCGATGAGTGAGCAGACGGTGATACCCCATGCCAATGCCGAGGCTGCCGGCCGCCCAGTACAGAAAAACACCCACGAAAAATGCCTTCCAGGTAAAGAAGAAAAGCGCCGCCACGGCGCCTGCGTGAAACATCAGGGTGAAAAATGCGGTGGACCAGTTGATTCCTTGCTCTTTGGCAGACTCTTTTCCTAGATCGCTCAGTGTCATGTGGGCCTGTTCTCTTTTTATTGCCTTATTTCGAAGCTCAGCGCTTCTTGAAGTGCAATTCCAGACTAACAGTATCGGACGGCGTGTTTTGTAATAGTTGTGTAATACCGGCGGCTGCGTTCTATCGGTTAGCGTGTACCAAAGGACAGGTCCGCAGGGGCTCCGAAGCGCGGCTTGTCAATCAAGCGGCTTTCTTCGATAATCAAATCTCACCGCTGTCTTGCTCCGCTGTGGCGCTATGGTGCAACGGTTAGCACGCGGCCCTTTCAAGGCCGAAATACGGGTTCGATTCCCGTTAGCGCTACCAAATCCTCGCAAGCAATCCTTTCCTTAGAAGCAGTATCAACGTGATATCGATCCGAGAGCGAGGCGCCGCAGGCGTACTCACTGTTGCTTGGGCCCCTGCCTTTATATGCCTTGACACGCATATACTCTCTGGGGTATGTGAAGAGCGTGGAATCTGCGTTCGAAATCATTGCGGAGCCGAACCGCCGCGCGATCTTGAGCCTCCTGGTGTCGTCACAACAGTCGGTGGGAGAGATCGAGCGTCAGCTTCGTATGCCGCAGCCTACCGTGTCAAAGCACCTGCGAGTGCTGCGCGAGGCCGGTTTCGTCGAATCCACGGTGGACGCACAGCGGCGTCTCTACCGGCTGAAGCCAGAACGACTTCAGGAGGTGGATGCCTGGCTGGCTCAGTTCCGCCGGTTCTGGTCCGCTCACGTAGACGCTCTCGAACGCCACCTCGACCGCATGCACCAGTCAACGCCAACGAAAAGGAAGACAAGGAGAAGATAGATCATGGCTGCGAAGAAGGCTGCCCCGCGCCCCCGCCCGCGCGCCGACAAGCCCGATGGTGAAGCCGCGGTCCTTGCGAAGATCACGCAGATGCCGGAGCCCTACCGCACCGTAGGCAAGCGTCTCCATGAAATCATCATGAAGAACGCGCCGGGACTCACACCTAGGGTTCGCTATGGCATGCCTTGGTACATGAAGGACGGCAAGAGTTGGTGCTTTTTCCGCGCGGCCACGAAATTCAATTTCATGACATTCGGCTTCGACGATCCCGCAATCCTTACTCGCGAAGAAGGAGTCCCGCTTCAGCTCGTCGCCTCCGCTTATCGCATCACCACGCTCGACGAAGCGACTGAAACCAAGCTCTCCGCCATCGTGCGCAAGGCCGCCGACTGAACGCGCAACACCAACGAAGAGGAAAACAAGGAGGAGAACATGAGCGATCGCGAGCAGTACACACCGGGTCCGGCCAACGCCCAGATACGAAAGGACGGAGAGAAGTGGACGCTCATTCTCGTGAGGCAACTGCGTCACCCGCCGGAGAAAGTCTGGCAGGCGCTAACCGACCCGGCACATCTGCACGAGTGGGCGCCCTTTGACGTCGATGGGAGCCTGAGTACGGTCGGAACGGTGAAGCTCACGTGGGCGGGAACGCCCACGGCGATCGAAACAAGAGTGACACGAGCCGAAGCTCCCAGGGTGCTTGAGCTTGGCGATACCCGGTGGGAACTCGAAGCCGTTAGTGGCGGCACCCGCCTGACGCTATGGACCAGCCTCGATCGACGCTTCATCTCAATGGGTGCTGCCGGATGGCACATTTCGTTCGATGTTCTGGATCGACTTCTCAGTGGAACTCCCATCGGCCGCATCGCCGGCGGCGATGCGATGAAGTTCGCCGGCTGGCAGCGGCTGAACGCGGAGTACGCCAAGCAGTTCGGTATCGAAACGCCCAAGTGGCCGCCTCAAGCGGCTCAAAAGTCCTGAGTCGAAAGAGGAGAGGCGGGCATGAAGAAGAGCGGGTCGCAGAAAGGCAAGTCTCCTTCTCAGCTGATAGACGCGAGAATCAAGAAGTTGGGCGACTGGCGGGGCAAGATGCTCAGCCGGCTCCGCACCTTGATCAAGGACGTCGATCCCGAAGTCGTCGAGGAGTGGAAGTGGAGAGGCGTTCCGGTGTGGTATCACGACGGTATGATCTGCACGGGCGAGACTTACAAGAACGTCGTGAAGATGACTTTCGCCAAAGGTGCGGCTTTGAAGGATCCATCGCGCCTCTTCAACTCCAGTCTTGAGGGGAACATAAGGCGCGCCATCGATTTCCATGAGGGCGAGAAGATAGACGAGGAGGCGTTGAAGGCTCTCATTCGCGCCGCCGTGGGGCTGAACAAATCGAAAGCCCAAAGCTAATCCACTCAATGTGAGATCGATTCCAGCGCGAGACCGCGCGTCCGCGGACCAAATGCGCCGATCACAAAGACGATGAGTAACATCGAACCCGCGATGAAAGCAAAAACGCCCCGCACGCCGGAGTGCTGCAGAAAAAAGCTGATCATCAGGCTCGTGAAGATCGCGCTGAAGCGGCTCCACGAATAAACGAAACCAACGGCTTGCGCCCGCACCTGGGTTGGAAACAACTCGGCCTGATAGGTGTGAAACGCCACAGACAGCCAGTTATTCGAGCACGTCAAAAGTACGCCCAGCACGATGAGCCATGCAGGCTCCTTCTGGTGCGCGAACAACAGACCAAACCCTCCGATACAGATCGCGCTCCATACGATCTGCCATTTGCGCTCGAGCTTGTCGGCAATGCCGTAGACCAACAGCGGACCGATAGGCGCGAATACCGCGATGATAAACGAGTATTGGAGGCTGGCTGTCGTGTGAGTGCCTGCCGCGATGAGTAATGTGGGCACCCAGGAAGCAAAGCCGTAGTAACCGATTGTCTGAGCCAGATGAAAAACCATGAGCATTACCGTCCGTCCCAGATATGGCGGGCGGAAGATTTGAACGAACTTGACGGAGGTCGGCGGACCTGAAGGGTTTTCAGGCCCGATCGCGGGAAGTTCGTTGCCAAATTCCGCGGCCACCCGCTTTTCGATTCCTGCAACCGTGCGCTCTGCTTCAGACAGGCGGCCTCGAGCGATCAACCAACGGGGACTCTCCGGAAGGCTCCGCCGAATGAGCCACACGAATACTGCTGCGACGCTACCAATCAGCACTACGCAACGCCAGCCATCGACGCCGAATGGACTGCGCGGAACGAGTATCCAAGAGATGAGCGCCACAACCGGTATGGCGCTGAACTGCACGACTTGGTTGACGGTAAACGCACGGCCACGAATCTCCTTGGGCATGAGTTCCGCGATATATGTGTCGATCGTCACCAGCTCGACGCCAATTCCGACACCTGTGATCAGCCGCCACAGCAGGATCCCGGGTGCGCTGAGCCGGAAAGCCATCACGATCGAGCCGGCGGTGTACCACAGCAGCGAATAGGTGAAAACCGTCCGGCGACCGAATCTATCGGCCGCAAAACCGAACGCCAACGTTCCTATGAACAGCCCTGCGAATGTCGCGGATACGAAACTTGCGAGTCCGCTTAGTCCGAAGAAGGAGGCCGAGCCGCTGGAGAAGAGTCCGCTGCGGGTTAAGCCGGGACCGATGTAGGTCATCAAAAACAGATCGTAGAATTCGAAGCAGCCGCCCAGCGAAAGCAGCAGAAGGATTTTCCAGATGTATCGCGTAGTCGGAAGACGGTCGAGCCGCGCACCTATGAGAGTCGCTTGCCCACGCGTCGCAGTTTCCCCGGCGGGAGTCATCAATGGTCGGCGAATTCTAACAACGGTCGCGCAAACGGCATAGGACTACAGACACCACGCCCAGCCGATGGGAACCTGAACTACCAAAGTTTGGAAGTATTTTTCGCCGAGCCGATCCGGCCCCAGCTCGGCAGTTTACGCCGGCCGAGCAGCGCTTCCGCTGCCCATGCGCCCAGATAAACTGAGAGCGCCACTCCATGTCCCGCAAAAACGCCCAACACGATGGCGTTTCGGCTCTTTGGATGATGCGCGAAGATCGGACGGAAGTTTTTGCGGAAAGCGATGGGCCCTCCCCATCGGTGTGTGAACTTCGCAGTCGCAAGAGCCGGATGCAGCTTGTGCACGCGCATTTCAAGCGCGTCGAACATCCGAGCGGAGGGGCCGCTCGCGACGTCAACTTTTTCGAGATCGCCCGATTCAGGCGGGTCGACAAGTCCCGCGCCCCAGATTATCGAGTTATCGGAGCAGACCCGTCCCCACAGATATGGAAAATCCACCGTATAGAAAGGGATTCCCTCGGCGAGACCGATCGCTTCGATTTGCTTTTCGGTCAGAGGAGCGGTGCGCGCGGCGAGCGTGAGCTTCGGATAGATAGCGGAGTCGAGAGCCGAGAGGCGGGCAGAAAGCGCATTCGTCGCGAAGAGAATATTTGTGGCGCGCAGGCGAGCCCGCGCAAGGCGGAGCTCCGCAGGATGTTTCCAATTGATCCGCAATACTGACGCGTTTCCCAACACCACGGCTCCCAAACGCACCGCAGCACGGGCCAGCCCGCTTACCTGTTTTCCGGGATCGATCGTCCCGCCTGGAACGATGCTAACAACACGCAGCGTACCGGAATCCTGCCATTCGACTGGCGATTCACCGCGAAGCGGCTGGCCATTTTCCGATCTCTCGGCTTCAGCGCTGCGAGCAACCTCCCAGGCTCCCGGAAGACGAAGATCGCAATCGACGCTGAGTTTTTTCAGTATGTGTCGAAAGCCCGGCAGCACGTCTCCGAGGCCCGGAAGATCACCTGCCGCGGTCTCGCTGAGAACGATTCCGCCCGTTCGGCCGCTGGCTCCGTGGCCGATGCGTCCGGCTTCCAGGACTACGACAGATTTTTCGGGAGCGAGAGCGCGCAGCCACGCTGCGGCGGCGAGACCAGTAAACCCTGCTCCGATGATGGCGACGTCCGCGAAATCTGGAAGCGGCTTCCTAGGCGGAGTGAAATCTATTCGCCAAGGCGGGATGCCCCAGGCGTCGCTCGTCTTAGCAGGGGACATGAAGGAGGCCGATCAGAGCCGACCGATGCATAAGATCGGCTATTCGAAGCTGCTCTACAGAATCGGCTCTGCCCAGTTTTCAAGCGTGTGTTTGATGTGGCCCATGAACTGGTGCGCGATGGCTCCGTCAACCGCGCGGTGATCGTAGGACAGTGTGAGATAGACCATCGAACGAATCGCGATGGCGTCGTCGATCACGACCGGACGCTTTTCGATCGTACCGAGACCGAGAATCGCCACGTTCGGCTGATTGATCACCGGCAGGCCCATCAAGCCGCCGAAAACGCCGGGATTGGTGATCGAGAACGTGCTCTCGAGCACCTCTTCGGGCTTGAGCTTCTTCGCGCGTGCACGCTCGGCGAGATCGTTGACCGAGCGAGCGAGTCCGTAGAAATTCTTCTCTTCGGCGTTCTTGATCACCGGAACGATCAATCCCCAATCGAGCGCCACGGCGATGCCGATATTGCACTCTTTGTGCAGAACGAGATTCGTTCCGTCGACCGACGAATTCACAGTCGGAAACGCGCGCAGAGCTTCGACCGCCGCGCGGATGAAAAATGGCATAAACGTCAGCTTCGTGCCGGATTCCTTCTCGAATTTCTCTTTGCTCTTCGCGCGCAGTGCCGCGATGGCAGTGACGTTTGCTTCCTCGATCGAGTAAACGTGCGGCGACGTCCTCTTCGACATCACCATGTGCTCGGCGATCTTCTGCCGCATGGTGGACATCGGTTGCACTTCGTAGTGGCCGAAGTACATCCGCTCGCGCGGTATGCCAGTTTCGCGCGGAGCCGTAGGCGCAGGGGGCGGAGGCATGCTCGGGGCTCCGGCTGGCGCAGCAGCGCCGCCTTCGACGGCGGCTAGGATGTCTCGCTTGCTGACGCGGCCGCCCGCGCCCGTGCCGGGCACTTGCGTCAGGTCAATCTGATGCTCGCGCGCGATGCGGCGAACAAGCGGGGAGCTGCGAACCTTCTCTCCGTTGCCGCCTACTCTTTCAGGCGCAGCCTGAATCGGGGCGGCCTTCGGCGGTGCCGGAGGAGCCGGCGGTGCACCTGCAGGCTTCGCAGCTTCAACTTTGGGTGCGGCAGGCGCGGGCTTCGCGGCCTCTGGCTTCGCCGCAGGCGCAGGTGCCGCGGCAGCTGCGGCGGCTCCTGCAGCGTCGATCACAGCCACAACGGTCTGAATCGGCACCGTCTGGCCCTCGGTGACTTTGATCTCTTTCAGCACGCCTGCTGCCGGCGCAGGAATTTCCGCATCGACCTTATCGGTTGAAATCTCGAAGAGCGGCTCATCACGCTCGATCTTGTCGCCGGGCTTCTTCAGCCACTTGGTGATCGTGCCTTCAAAAATGCTTTCCCCCATCTGGGGCATAATGACGTCAACAGCCATGGCTTTCTCCTGGGGACTCGGAACTTAAACAGCGCTCAGACATTCTTCGTGCCACACGCCCGGAATTCCCTCAAGCGTGTAAATCTCATCTCCGCCGTGGAAGAATTCGACCGCCTGCACCTTGGCGACGCGGCCGGCGTATTCAACCTGTGCGGGCTCGAGTTCGTTGTGGTACTGCCCCTCTTCGAGAAAATTCTCCAAGAAGCTGCGGTCAGCAATGCGAACCTCTGACCCGACTTCGAACTCGGCTACATTCAAACCCTTGGTTTTTCCCAAGGCTCACGCCCCTCTCTCGATCAAATTAGTATTTTGCCAATTCCCGCGCGGCAGCCGCAACTTTTTCGACGCTCGGAAGAAACGCTTCTTCCAACGGCGGCGAATAGGGCACAGGCGTATCAAGCCCTGTGACACGCGCGATCGGTCCATCCAGGTGATCGAATGCCCCCTCGCAGACTAGCGCGGCGATCTCCCCCGCGATGCCACCCGTGCGTGTATCTTCGTGCACCACGAGCAGCTTGTTCGTCTTCTTCAGCGAATTGAGAATCGTCTCGCGGTCAAGCGGCAGGAGCGTCCGCAGGTCGATCACTTCCGCTTCAATCCTTTCCTTCGCCAGCGCCGCAGCAGCTTCGAGCGACGTGTGCGCCGCGGCTGCGTAGCTCACAATCGTCAGATCATGCCCCTCGCGCCGCACTACAGCCTTGCCGATCGGCACCGTGTAGTCGCTACGAGGGATATCTTCCTTGATGCGCCGGTAGAGAAATTTGTGCTCGAAGAACAGCACAGGATTATTGTCGCGAATTGCCGATTTGAGCAGCCCTTTCGCGTCGTAGGCGGTCGAAGGGTAAACCACCTTCAGACCCGGCGTGTGCACGAAGTACATCTCCGGGTTTGCCGAATGAAACGGTCCGCCGTGCACGCCGCCTCCCGAGGGCCCGCGCAGCACCAGCGGTACCGGCGCGCCCCAGCGGTAGTGCGACTTGGCGACGAAATTTGTCACCTGATTGAAGCAGCAGGCGATGAAATCGATGAACTGCATTTCCGCCACAGGCCGCAGGCCGAGATAGCTCATTCCGCACGCCGCACCGACGATTGCGGTCTCGCTGATGGGCGTGTCGATCACGCGCTCGGGGCCGTACTTCGCGAGCAATCCTTCAGTCACCTTGAATGCTCCACCATAGACGCCGATGTCCTCGCCGAGTGTGACGACGGCGGGGTCGCGCTCCATCTCTTCAAAGAGAGCTTCGCGGATGGCTTCGAGCATCGTGATCTCAGGCATCGTCAGCGTCTCCGCCGTTTGTGGTGATGCGGCTTGGCGGCGTGCTTTTCCTGCCGCTCGCGTTCGAATGCCCGATCCTTCGGTCCGCGGCCAAACGGAACGCGGAGCGGCGCCTGCTTTTCAATCGCAATTTCTTCCTCGGGTGCGGCCGCCTGCTTCGCCGCCGCGGCAGCTACTCCTGGCGCCGGACGAGGCGGCGCGCCGGCGGCGCCGAAATCCGTGACCTTCCATACTGCTTCGACGCTCGCCGCCGGCGGCATCACTTCCTTTTTCGAACGCTTCCAATCGGCTTCAATCGTGTGGCAGCCCTCGCAATACACACCTTCGTTCGCCTGTTCGGGCAGCGGCATCGGCGACTCTTCCGCGAACTTCTGATCTTCATCGAGCTCACGCTCGATGCGGGAGTCGATTACGGCCTTTTTCTTCGCGTCCCAGAGCTTGTGCTCGGTCAGATACGCTTCATAGCGCGCAATCGGGTCGCGAGCCTTCCAGTACTCAAACATCGCCTTCGGGACGTATTCCGCCGGGTCGTGCTGCGCGTGACCCTTCATGCGCATCGTTTTCACTTCGATCAGCACAGGCCCTTGTCCCGCGCGGCAATCGTCAACGGCGCCCCTAGTTGTCTCATAGACGGCGAGCACATCGTTGCCGTCCACAATCCTGCTTGCAATGCCATACGCTTTCGCGCGGTCGGCCAGGTCGCGCAGCGGAACTTGCCGCGCCACCGGAGTCGAGTACGCCCATTGATTGTTTTCGAGCACGAGCACGAACGGCGCGCGCTGTGCGGCCGCGAAGTTCAATCCTTCGTGAAACGCGCCCGTGGAGCTGCCTCCGTCTCCGATCCACGTCAGCGCCACGATCTTCTGCCCAAGGTAACGCCCAGCCATCGCCACGCCCGTCATTACGGGGATCAGGTCGCCTAGCATCGATATAGGCGAGATGACGTGCCGGACTTTGAGGTCGCCGAAATGGCTCGTACCGTCTTTCCCGTGCGTGGGCGAGGTGTACTTCGCCATGTGCTGCGTGAAGATGTCGCGAGGCTTGAACCCCTTCACTAGCAGCGCCCCGATATTGCGAATCATTGGCGCAAGCCAATCTCGCGACTCGAGGGCGTAGGCGGTTCCAACCGAAACAGCTTCCTGGCCGAGGCTCGAATACACGCCGCCGACAATCTTGTTTTGCCGGAAGAGCCGAACGAGCCGCTCCTCGAGCTGGCGGTTGAGCTGCATGAAGTAATAGAGCTCAAGGTGTTGTTCGGGAGTCAGCTTCGCGTTCATGCGTCCTTGCACCGCCTAGTTGCTGTGCCGCGCTGCCGCAAGGCAGGCTTGAGTTGTTGTTGAGAGCTATGCTATCGACGTGAGCGCACCAGCATGCGTTTCCCGCGTCGAACCGAGCGACCCGGCCAACTGCTCGCGCGTGATCCGCTCGAGACGGCGGTTGAAGGTACTACAGAAATGAGAAGCGATTCGGTCGCGTACTTCATCCATCGAAATCGCGCGCCCCAGCATCCGTTCAAGCGATGTGACGCCTTTCCCTGCGATTCCGCACGGAACGATCAGATCAAAATACCGAAGATCGGTTGATACGTTGTAGGCGAATCCGTGCGAAGTCACCCAGCGGCTCAGATGCACGCCGAGCGCACCGATTTTCCGCTCGCCCTCCAGTGTATCAATCCAGGCACCGTGTTGACCCTCAATGCGCTTCGCCGCGACGCCGAAATCGCCCGTCGCTCGGATCATCACTTCCTCAAGCTGGTCGACATACCAGCGGATGTCGCGGCGATGCTCCGTGAGGTCGAGAATCGGATAGCCGACAATCTGGCCGGGACCGTGATACGTGATATCGCCCCCGCGATCGGAGGGATGCACTCGGGCACCCATTTGATCGAGCATTCGACTGCCGGCAAGCAGGTGTTCCCGGTGCGAATTCCGACCGAGCGTGATGACGTGCGGGTGCTCGCACAGCAGCAGCACATCCGGAATCACGCGGACTTTGCGAGCTTCAACTAGCTGGCCTTGCAATTCGCTCGCACGGTCGTAGTCGATCGTGCCGAGGTTGACCACCCAACATGTTGTGTCGCTCCGATTCATAAATGTTTCCGAAGCTGAGTCATCGAGTGCGGCTGGTTAGAAGTTGATCGTCAGGCCGCGCACGGAATTGAATGCATCACCCATGGCTTCCCATACGGTTGGATGCGCATGGATCGTCGCTGCCATGTCGTCGAGCGTCGCTTCGAGTCCGAGTGCCGCGACGGGCTCCGCGATGATTTCGGTCGCGAGCGGCCCAATCGCATGCACGCCCAGAATCTCGCCGTATTTCGCCTCCGCCACGACCTTGATGAAGCCTTCGTGTTGCCCAAGGATCGTCGCTTTGCTATTACCCAGAAACGGGAATTTGCCGGTCTTGACGTCGAATCCGGCGTCCCGCGCCTGCTTCTCGGTCAAGCCAATCGATCCGATTTGCGGCTCGCAGTACGTGCAAGCGGGACAGCGCTTCTTGTCAAACGGCTGCACATCTTTGTCGGCCATCCGTCCCACCGCGATGATGCCTTCCATCGAAGCGGCGTGCGCGAGTTGTGGCAGCCCGGCGACGATATCGCCGATGGCATAGAGCCTCGGCTCGGCAGTTTCCAGATAGGCATTCGTATGCACGAAACCACGCTCGACCTGAGCTTTTGTTTTTTCCAGGCCCACCGTTTCCGTCATCGGGCGGCGTCCGACACCAATCAGTACTTTTTCGGCCGAAATCGTCTGCGCTTTGCCAGTCTTGTCTTTGAAACTGACCGTCGCGCCTTTCGCATCTTTCTTTACCGACTCGACCATCGCGCCCGTCTCGATCTTGATGCCCTTCTTCTTGAACGCTTTGTCGAGCTCCGCCGAAATCTCTTCATCTTCCAGGGGAACGATGCGCGGCAGCGCCTCGAGGATGGTTACTTCGCTGCCAAACGTTCGGAAAATCGACGCAAATTCGACGCCGACGGCGCCCGCTCCCACCACGACAAGGGATTTAGGAATCGCATCCAGCTGCAAAATCTCACGATTCGTAAGGATCGTGCTGCCGTCGATCTGAACCCCTGGGAGCGAGCGCGCATCCGATCCTGTCGCGAGCATCGTGTAAGTGGTCTCCAGCTCAGCGGTCTTGCCATCTTTTTCGACTGACACACGCCCGGGCCCGGCAATGCGCCCCCAGCCGGTAATCGAATCCACTTTATTTTTCTTGAACAGGACGCCGATTCCGCCCGCATGCTTGTTCACGATTTTCTGCTTACGCGCGAGCATCGCGGGCCAATTCACCTTCACGTCCTTCACTTCGAACCCAAATTCCTCGGCGCGCTTGAAATTGTCGTAGATATCAGCGTGGTGCAGGAAAACTTTGGTCGGAATGCAGCCGACATGCAGGCAAGTGCCGCCGAGAAACGGATCCTTTTCGACGACGGCCGTCTTCAGCCCCCACTGGCTGGCACGAATCGCAGCTACGTAACCGCCCGGTCCGCTTCCGATGATCACAAGATCGTATTTCGCCAAGCAAATCCTCCCTCGTATTTCTCGTGGAACCCGAGCCCGTCTCGCCCGGAAGGTTTGTTGCCGCGCGGCTCTATCATGCTCGCAGAAACGGCAGTTTAACAGCCGCTGGCACGAGGCCGCAACCCGGGAACATGGCATATTAGATGAGCCGAATTGTCGGTTTGACTTCGCCAACGGCGTTGAAATTCCCGGCACACATGGGATGGCCCGCGCAGCTCGGAGCACGGCCCCGGGTACGGATCTAGACGGCGTAAGAATGACATCCAGCTCGAACCAACCTTCAAACGATCCAGGACCGGCAATCACGAGGGATTCTGCGTCTCATTCCGAAAAGCCGGGCTTTCCGCGTTTCATCCTTGGACCGCACGGCCTCCGGTCGGGCTGGAGAATCCTGCTGGCTGTCGCCTTTTATGCGTGTTTTGTCTATGTGCTCGAGGTTGCGCTTGCAAGTAGCCCTAGCCTTTACGTGTGGCTGAAGTCGCTGTATCAACAGGGCGCACTCCTGACTCCCGGAACACTGATATTGAGCGAGTCGATCCGCACGGCAGCCGCGATGTTGGCTGGGCTGGCCATGAGTCGGTTGGAAAGCCGCACTTTTCGCGACTACCGAATTTCTTGGGACGCGGCGACGTTGATACGGTTTTGCCAGGGCGTGCCCTTGGGATTCGTGACGCTGGCCTTGCTGATGGCGTCGATGCATTTACTGGGAAGAGTTTCGTTCGCCGGGCAAGGAACGCTTTCGACAACGGCTGTGCGAATTGGGGTCCTTTATGGGATTGGTTTCTTACTCGTAGCGTTTTTCGAGGAGGCCTCCTTTCGCGGCTACTTGCAAGCAACGCTCGAAACGGACGCAGGCTTCTGGCCGAGCGCCGTGGTTCTGTCCGCAATCTTCGCTGTCATTCACAGTCAGAACCCGGGCGAATCCGCTTTGGGAATTTTCATGGCAGGTTGTTTCGGACTGGTCGCTGCGTTTTCCGTGCTCCGCACTGGCGGCATTTGGTTCGCGGTTGGACTACATGCAGCATGGGATTGGGGGCAGTCGTTCGTGTTCGGTGTTCCGAACAGCGGCGTGATGGTAACCGGCCACTTGCTGAATTCGTCGTTTCACGGCCCGAACTGGCTGACCGGTGGATCCGTCGGGCCTGAGGGAAGCATCTTCATATTTCCCGTGCTGGTGTTCTGGGCGCTCGCGATCCACTTCATGTTTCCTGCACGTTCATCCGCTTCGTAAGTGCCCGCGAGTGCGCGAAAGCCGACGAATTGCAACTATCGGTTCCTCGCTGCATCTAACTTCTCGGGTGCGTGGTCACTAATTTGACAAGCGAAGTAGGTGTCTATAAAATCGCTGGTTTTGGGGTGCACGCGTTTTCCCGCACTGAGGACCTGACTGATGGACAAGAAGCGCCTTGACTACTACAAGAAGAAGCTGACTGCTCGTCGCGAAGAGCTGCTGCGCGATATCGCGCGCAATCAGCAGGAGGGCCGCGAAGCCGACGAAGATCCCACAGTCGACCTCGCGGACAAGGCCGCAAACTCCTATACAAAAGAATTCCTCTTCGGCCAGACTCACAGCGACCGCGCCCTTCTGCAACTGGTCGACGATGCCCTCGCCCGCATCAAGGACGGGACATTCGGCGAGTGCATCTCCTGCCATGAGGAGCTGCAGCAGAAGCGCCTGGAAGCCGTGCCGTGGACTCGCTATTGCATTTCCTGCCAGGAAAAAAAGGAAAAGGGACTCCTTTAGGTCTGCCCGGTTTCTCTCCGTATTTCTGCGGATTTCCTCGCTAGCCCGATTGGCGTAGTGTTTCGCAAGTCGCCTCGACCACCGAACCCCTGTGATTATCAAAAGCGCTCTCGACGGGCTCGCGTCGGTGCTTTTTGCCGCGCCGTGCCGCATTTGCGGCCGTATTCTCACCAACGCCAGCCGTATCCCGATATGCGAGCAGTGTCTATCCAGCTTCGAGCGGATCATCGATCCGATGTGTCTCTGCTGTGGCCGCCCGTTTCCGGCGAATGTGCCCACCGAATCCAGACAGCCGCTCTGCCGGCTCTGCCGCGTGAATTTCTACGCGTTCGACCGTGCCCGCAGCTTCGCTACTTACGACGATGCGTTGGCAGAGACGATCGTCCTGCTGAAATACGAGCAGGTCACGCGGCTGGGCAGCTGGTTCGCCGACCAGCTCGCTGAAATCGCCTTGCAGGCGCCAGATGATTGGCGGGCCGACATCGTAGTTCCCGTTCCGCTGCACGCGGAAAGACACCGGGAACGCGGCTATAACCAGGCAGAATTGATCGCGCGCCCGCTCGCCAAGCGCCTGAATCTGAAGCTGGAGTCAGGCCTCCTGAGGCGCGTGAAACCCCGCCCCGCCCAACTCGTCCTTTCCCGCACAGAGCACTGGAAGTCCGTTCGCGGCGCTTATACGACCGATAAAGACCGCCACGTTGACAACCTCCGCGTGCTGCTGGTAGATGATGTCCTGACGACCGGCGCCACTCTTGACGCTTGCGCACGCGCCCTGAAAAAGTCCGGCGCAAGGGTTATACTGGGGTTGACGGTGGGCAGGGTGCGATCCTGGGACAGCGGCCCGGGATCAGGGCCAGTCCGGACCAAAGCCGGCGTTTCAGGCAAACCGGAAGAACACCCGAAGCATCAGTAAGTTGTACGCGCAGCCGTATCGTCGGGCAAAGGCAACGCGATGGAGAGTGGGAAAAAGACTGGCTTACGTCCCCGGCCCAATCTAGGGCTGGGTGCTTCGCTACCCGACGCCTCGTCCCCCAAGCCAGCGGCAAGCCCCGCGAGCCGACCATCGCTGATGCAGGCACCCGTTCTCGTACTCAACGCAACTTTCGAACCGATCAACGTGACCGCGGTTCGCCGCGCGCTGGTTTTGATGCTTAAGGGTGTCGCGCAGGCGGAAGAAACCAACCACTCGGAAGTGCATTCGACTTCGAAGGCGATTCAGGTGCCCTCGGTAATTCGTTTGTTGAGTTACAGGCACATTCCGCAACAGAGCCGCGCTCTCTCTCGGAAGAATATCTTGCTGCGCGACCGGAACACTTGCCAGTTCTGCGGCAATTTGTTCCCAGCGTCGGAACTCACACTCGACCACGTAATGCCGCGCTCTCGCGGCGGGCGATCCTCGTGGGAAAACCTTGTCGCCTCTTGCTACACGTGCAACAACCGCAAGGGCGATCGTACCCCCGAAGAGGCTGGCCTGAAGCTTCAGCGACGACCGCGCCCGTTTACGCTCCATACCTCGCGGCAGTTGATGCGTCTGATCGGCCATCGCGACGAGAAGTGGCGCAAATATCTCTTCTACTGACCACTTGAGGATTTTCAGTCTCAAGCAACCTTTCGCGCTTCCCAACGTCTAACTCAATAAGACTGCTTCTAGGACACACCCCGGGAAGCGAGATCAACCTAGTTGGTCCGCTTCCCTCCTCTTTTTCGGGCAAGTTTTTTTGGCCGCTATTGTCGAAAGACGATCTTCAGGTCCCGGCGCCAGTTTTCGCTCAATCCGATTCGCGTGATTTGAATGTCCGGCGAAAGATATCTGAGCAGCGTTTCTGTCGAGGGATGAAACCGCAACCCCGGCGCTACCAGCCAGAGGAGGGGCTGGTTTGAATCGACTCGCACTCCGCCAAAATAGCCGTAGCGCTCGAAATCCCCGTCGAGCTGGTGCCGCCGGACGCGCTGCCAGTAATCGATCGCCTGCATGGGCAGCTGGACATCTTCCGAAGCCTTCAATTCGATTACCACGAGCCGCCCTCGCCGCGTTACCCCAAGCAGATCGATCACGCCGCGATCGCCCGCTGTGACCGCAGGCACTTGAGAATAGAGACAGCCCGGATCGAGCTGCGCGTCAAGCCGCGTCGGATCTTGCAGGACGATCGTTTCAAGCCATCTCTCGGGCGCGGCACGGTACAAAGCGTGATTGGTATCATCGGCAAACATGCTGCGATGCGAATCGAGCCGGCGGATCAGCCGGTCAAGCGCAGCCTGATTGCTGTCGGTGAGTTTTTCTCGCGAATCACCAAGCCCGAACAATATGCCGCCTCGCGACCATTGCCCGAATTCAAGCCCGCGAAAGCAAAGCGACACTTCTCCGGTTCCCGGGATCGGCCGCAGAAGGATTTCATTGCCTGCCGGTGGCAGGTGCACGGCGAGTCCGTGAATCTGCCCGATCGCCCGGCGCGCCTCCGCGCACGCCGACTCCATCTCTCGCCGCGGAACAAGCCAGCTTTCCAGATTCCCGGCATCGGCCACATCGACTTCCTGAAGCCGGCCTTCCGGCTCGCTCAGCTCAAAGATTTCGACTCGCGCATCGGGTGATAGAGCGGCAATTCGTCCGCGAAAGAACTTGCTCGCGCCTTCCGGAACGAAAATTCGCAGCCCTTTGATCGCGTGGCGCTCAGTGTGGCTTCGGGTCCAATCGAGCCACAAGAGCCCGAACGCGAGCGCGCATTCGATCGCCGCCGCACTCTCATCCGGTGACATCGCCAGCACGGCCCAAGACTGCGACGTCTCCCGCATCCGCCCGCGCACGTACACGCCGGAAAACGAGTGCTCCAGATCCGGTGCGGCTGCCAGCAGGTCAATCGTAGCGTCAGGAAAGCAATCGGTGAGGATGCGTCGGAGGCGTGCGCGAAAACGCTCGCGATTGACTCGCACGGCAGGACGCGCTGATTCGGTCCGGAGGAATTCAAGCCTTCCGGGCTTCGCCCGGCCAAAGCGCTGAACCTCGAGCACGATGCGGTCGTCCGACTGCTCTCGAACTCGCAACACGCGCCGCGTCAGATTGCGTTCGTCAGACCAGAGATGCACGAGCGCGCTCTTGCCCTGCTCGCGCAATTGACAGTGCAGTCCGCCAAGTTCCGCGAGCCATTCGCCGTCCTCGCGGACCTCGATGGCTCCGGACTCCACCATGACGCCCAATGCGCGGTCGAGCTCGGCCCATTCGTTCATAGACAATCCGCCTGCGTTTAGAAACAGTGCCCGAGCGTTTATTCGACTACTAGGCCGGTCACGCGGATAGCAGGATACTGCCGATTCCACTCCGTGGGAAGATGCGCACCCAGCGTGACGCTGAAATCACGGCTCCCTCCAGCCTTGAGCGGCTGCTCGTCCGTCAGGATGATCCGCTGGGGATCGCGCAGGACGACTTGATTGAATGCATCGCGGAATTCGATGACCACGTCGAGCGCGCGCAGCGTGCGTGGTCCGGCGTTGGTTACGGTTCCCGCAACGTACGTGAATTCCTGATTCAGAAAATTGGTCGCCTGCGACATCTCGCCAGGCTGAAAGTGTATTTGTTGGGCGTAGGTTTGTTCATTCGGGCCAAATGGAAGCTTGCCGATTGGCGCAGGCCCGCGCGTTTGCATAACACGCGTCAGCCACACAAATCCGCCGGCCACCAGCAGAGTGATTACGACGCCGATCGCAAACGCGGCTGGAAAGCTACTGCTCTTGTGCCGGGAGGGTGCAGGGACCTCAGGTTCCATTCGCTTCCCTTTATTTAGCGGCCGAACGAAAGTCGCAAGATCAGTGGCTCAGGAAGCCCGGCTTGCGTCATACGTCTCTGCACGTCATCGATATCGTATGACACGCGCCAGAACTCAACCCACTGATTCTCGAGGTCGGCGATGGCAAACGCGGCGCGCGGATCGCCATCGCGCGGCTGCCCGATCGACCCTGGATTCAACAGGTAGGTGGTTCCCTCCTCGAGCGTCAACCGGGAGAAATAGCTGCCGAACGCCGGCTTGAAGTGCAGGACCGCCATCTCTTCTCCGCGCAGCGTGAAGCCCCCCTGAATGTGCGTGTGGCCGAAGAAAACGACGCTCGATGGCGCGTCCTGCAGACCCGGCAGCGCGAGTTCGGGAGCGAACACATATTCGTCTTCATCGTGCACGGAGCCGTGAATGATTGAAAAACCGTCGGCCTGAAGAGGTCCACGGGGAAGTTCCTTCAAATAGTCGAAATTTTCAGGGCGGAGTTGTTCCCGCGTCCACAGCACTGCGTTGCGTGCGATGGGATTAAATTCCTCCGGGTCGCCCAGGCCGGTGACCGCCTTGTCGTGATTGCCGCGGATGGTAAGACTGGAAATTTCGCGAATACGGTCCGTCACCTCGTTAGGGTCCGGACCATAACCTACGAGATCGCCCAGGCAGACAGCCTTCTCCCACTTGCCCTTGGACGCCTCCAGCGCGGCGGCCAGCGCAGTATGGTTCGCGTGAATGTCGCTCAAAATCAGATAACGCACGCCCCACCCTTGAGAAAGAGAGGCAACATAATAGACGAAGACCCGTCCGGTTGCACGAATCTACCGGCAATCGGGAAGACGGCTGCAGCCATCATCGGATCAGCATCGAATCGCCATAACTGTAGAAGCGATACCCCGCATCAACCGCGTGGCGATATGCCCTCAACACATTTTCACGCCCCGCAAACGCCGCCACCAGCGCAAGCAAGCTTGATCGAGGCAAATGAAAATTCGTGAGCAGCTGGTCCACAATTCGAAAGGGCTTGCCCGGGTAAAGCAGAATGTTTGCTTCCGCCTTTCCCGACGTTAGCAATGTAGCCTTGCCGCAGCTCTTCTCCGCCGCATCTTCGAGTGCCCGAACTACGGTCGTCCCGATGGCCAGCACCGGGCGCTTTTCGCGCTTCGCACGATCGATCGCCGTCGCCGTACCGGCAGGGATTTCATACACCTCGCTGTGGATCGGGTGATCTTCGATGCGCTCGGTGCGGATCGGCTCGAACGTGCCCAGACCCACTTCGAGCGTCATCTCCGCCATCTCGATTCCCCGCGCACGAAGCCGCTCCAAAATCGCGGGAGTGAAGTGCAATCCCGCCGTGGGCGCGGCGATCGCGCTCCCCTGCCGTGCAAAGACGGTCTGGTAGCGCTCGCGATCCGCGGGTTCATCCTCGCGCTTGATGTACGGTGGCAAGGGAATATGCCCGAGGCGATTGAGTGCTTCGTGAAGTCCGTCTTTTGATGTAAAGCGCAACACGCGGAGTCCATATTTGCCGCGCCCTTCGACGCGCGCCTCGAGCTCCCCTTCACCAAATACGATTCGCTCTCCAGTCGGCACCTTCCGACCGGGACGCACGAGGCATTCCCACGTGTCCGCACTCACTTGCCGAACAAGCAGCACTTCGATTTGGGTTTTCAAGAATTCACGACGAGCAGGATTGTGCTGGCCGAGCGGCTGCGCGTGAATCCCCGCCCGTCGTCCGAAAAGGCGCGCGGGCATCACGCGCACATTGTTAATTACGATGAGTTCGTCGCCGCGCAGCAGGTCGGGAAACTCGCGGAACTGGCGGTCTTCCCACGCGCCGGTCGCGCGATCGAGCAGCAGCATTCGCGATGCGTCGCGCTCCGCAAGAGGCCGCTGTGCGATTCGATCAAGCGGCAAATCATAATCCAGCTCGCTAACGTTCATTCGCCACTACCCGTCATCCATCTTTGGCAACGCGCGCGGCGATGCTGGCGGCTACTTCCTGCAGTTCAGCGTGAATGCGGCCGTTTGAGCTGATCAGACTGGGCCCTCCGAGGCGATACGGTTGACCGGTTAGGTCGCTGACGGTCCCTCCCGCCTCCTCTACAAGCAGAACTCCAGCGGCCGTGTCCCAGGAGCTTAGTCCGAATTCCCAATAGGCGTCGAAGCGTCCACATGCGACCGAGCAGAGGTCAAGCGACGCCGAACCGTCGCGCCGCACGCCGTGAGTCCTCAGCGTGAACTGCCAGTAGTACTCCATGTTCGAGCTTTTCTTGCGCAAATGCGTCGGAAACCCGGTCGCCACAAGGCTGTTCGCCAACTTCTCCACCGGCGACACCCGAACGCGCTTCTTGTTGAGGAATGCGCCTTCGCCGCGAACCGCCGTGAACAGCTCATCCGCGACCGGATTAAACACCACGCCGACGATCGGCTTGCCGTCCTCAACCAAGCCGATCGACACGGCAAAGCATGGGTATCCGTGAGCGAAATTCGTCGTGCCGTCGAGCGGATCGACATGCCAGCAGTATTTCGTGCGCGCCGCTGCGCCGCTGCCCTCTTCGGCGACGATTCCGTGGTCGGGGAAAAGCTTCTTCAGTCGGGAGACGACCAGTTCCTCAGACCGCCGGTCCGATTCCGTCACAAGGTCCACTTCGCCCTTGTAGGTGATCGTTTTCGGGCGCTCGAATCCCTCGCGAAGGATCGCCCCTGCTTCGCGCGCAATGTCGACTGCCACGTTCAGAAATTCTTTCATCCGTCTCGCTCGCTATTGCGCAGCTGGGGTGAAGTATTCCGTGCGGCTGCGGACAATGTAACCGCCCGCCACGGCGACCTGGATGTGGCGGTCGCTCCGCGGGGGTGGAGTGGGCTGGGGATAATAGCCCAGCAAATACTGCGTGCGTAATTCCCGGTCGATGCGGTCGAACATCTCTTCGATCTGCGACAAATCGTCGAGGATATACATCGCCCCGCCCGTGCTGTCGGTGATCGTGATCAAGGCGTGCTCGCCGGCCGTATTGCGCCCGTTTTCGTTTTTCACCGGACGAATCAGAACTGTGTAGAGCAGCGTGCCGGAAGAAATCGCATCACGCCGCGTGTCTTCAAACTTCGAAATGCTCGTCGTTTCTCCCCCATCGGTGACGAGCACAATTGCCCGGCGGCGCCCCGCAGGCTTTTTCTTCAACAGATCCGACGCCAGCACCACGGCGTCGTAGATCGACGTCCCCGTCCCGGGTTCGATTCGCCGCACCGCAGACTGCAACTTCGGAACGTCATCCGAAAAGTCGGCTAGCCTCGTCACCGCTTCGTCGAACTCGAACACGCCCAGCGTATCTCCGGGGCGAACCACTTGCCGAATAAAGTGCGCTGCGGCTTCCGTCTCGAATTTGAGCTCTTTGAAAGTGCTCAGACTCGAATCGACCATCAGCGCGAGATCGATGGGCCGGTTCGTCTCGGGCTCGAACAGCTCGATCGTTTGCGGCACGCCCTCCTCGGAAATCTGAAAGGCGTCTTGCTTCAAATCAGGGATCGGCCGGCCGTTTGCGTCGGACACACTCGCCAAGACGGTGACCAAGTCCGTCTGCGTCCTGATTTTTCCCGGTCGCGTCTGCTGCGGCGCCTTGCCGAAAGATCGGATGGCGCCGAGTCCCGCAACTGCCGCAAGGAGCATAATGCCCGGTCTCGCGAATCGAACGGCACCCGGTGGAACAATTCGAATTTTCTTCATTTAAGAATCAGATTCATCAGGGCGGGAAATGGCTTTCTGCGGAGGAGTCTCGCCTTCGGCCCAAACCGCGCCTCCGGCGAAATATTCCTTCTTCCAGATTGGCACGACTCGCTTGAGCGTATCGATCGCGTAGCGGCAGGCGTCAAATGCAGCGGCGCGGTGCGGCGAGCTGACGGCGATGAACACGCTCGTCTCGCCTATCTCGAGCCGGCCGAGCCGATGCACGATCGCGAGCCGGTGGACAGGAAACTTCGTGCGAATTTCCGCGCCGATCTCGCGCATCTTCGCCAGAGCCATCGGCTCGTAGGCTTCATACTCCAAGTAAAGCGTCTGCTTGCCTTTGTAGTTGTTCCTCACGAAGCCATCGAATGCCACGACCGCGCCGTCCTCGGGCGCCTTCAAGCCATCGATGATTTCCTTCGGGCGAATCACTTCGCGCACGATTTGAAAAATGTCTTCCTCAACTGCCGCCTGTTGCCCGCCGCTGACCGGCGGAAGAAACGCTACTTCATCGCCGCTCGATAGAGGCGCGCGCCATCCCGCATATTCCTGATTCACCGAAGCTGCAATAGAGGCACGAAACGAAGCGAGCTTTGGGTATCGCCGCCCGTAGCGCTCAAAAAGGTCCTCGACGCGCGCTCCGTCGGATAGCTCAGCGTCCTCTTGTGCGACTCCGGTGATGTCCTTGAGCTGTCCGAAGAAAAGTACACGCACTCGCATGGTTGCCATTCTAGCGCGCCGCCGTCGCCACGAGAAGCGCGCCGCCGCGTACCGAATCGGAACGCGTATCGGGTCCATTCCGAGGACCGTGTGACCCAAGTCACAGAGATAGCGCCCCAGCCCAGCAAGAATAAGGTTTTACAGGATTCCTTGCCGGGCCACATTTCTCGCGCGACTTCGTTCAAACTTCCCGGCCGGCAGGGGATGTCCTAGTTTTTTCAACGCCCATTATCTAACGGCGCCCGATCCGAATACTCCCAGCCGCAAGGAGGGAAGATGGCCCGCAACAAACGAATGGAAATGATCGACGGCAACGAAGCTGCGGCCAACATCGCGTACCTCACCAGCGAGGTCGTGGCCATCTATCCGATCAC
Source organism: Candidatus Acidiferrales bacterium (assembly GCA_035622875.1). Classification (GTDB taxonomy): domain Bacteria; phylum Acidobacteriota; class Terriglobia; order Acidiferrales; family UBA7541; genus Palsa-295. The sequence continues at coordinate 17,250 of DASPUN010000016.1, read as the reverse complement.
ACCCGCGTCTCCGATGGGCGAGTTCGCGGACGAATGGGCGGCAAAGGGCCGCCGCAATATTTGGGGCTCCGTGCCGGCGGTGATCGAAATGCAAAGCGAGGGCGGCGCGGCCGGTGCGCTTCACGGCGCGATCCAGGCCGGAGCGCTCGGCACGACGTTTACTGCCTCACAGGGCCTCCTCTTGATGATCCCGAATATGTACAAGATCGCGGGCGAGCTTACGCCCGTGGTCATCCACGTCGCGGCCCGCACTGTCGCAACTCACGCGCTCTCGATCTTCTGCGACCACAGTGACGTCATGGCCTGCCGCGCGACCGGCTTCGCGCTCCTCGCCTCGAACTCGGTCCAGGAAGCGATGGACATGGCGCTGATTGCGCATGCGGCGACGCTGCGATCGCGCGTCCCGTTCCTGCATTTTTTCGACGGCTTTCGCACCTCGCATGAAATCGCCAAGGTAGAGATGCTGGAAATTGAGGACATCCTCGCCATGATCGACGATGACCTCGTGCGCGCGCATCGCGAGCGCTCGCTTTCACCCGATCGCCCTGTGTTGCGCGGCATGGCACAAAACCCCGACGTCTTTTTCCAGGCGCGCGAAGCGGCGAATCCCTTCTATTTGGCATGCCCGGATATTGTGCAGCGCGAGATGGACAAATTCGCAAGCCTCTCGGGCCGCCGCTATCGGCTCTTCGACTATGTCGGCGCATCCGACGCCGAGCGGGTCATCGTGATGATGGGCTCCGGCGCGGAGACCGTCGCAGAAACCGTCGAGTACCTTGCCTCGAGCGGCGAAAAGGTCGGCCTCCTGAAAGTGAGGCTCTATCGGCCGTTTTCAGTAAAGCATTTCGCGGCCAGTCTCCCTTCGACCGTTCGGGCCCTCGCCGTTCTCGACCGCACGAAGGAGCCGGGCGCTGCAGGCGAACCTCTCTACATCGACGTTGTGACCGCAATGGCCGAAGCAGTGACGTCGAAAGAGGCTCCCTTTGCCTCACCGCCTCGAATCATCGGGGGCAGGTATGGCCTCTCGTCGAAAGAATTCACGCCGGCGATGGCCAAAGCAGTGTTCGACGAGCTGAAAAAGCCCGCACCGAGGAATCACTTCACCATCGGCATTATTGACGACGTCACGCACAGCAGCCTGGAATACGATCCGGACTTTTCGATCGAAGCTCCCGATACCGTCCGCGCTGTCTTCTTCGGGTTGGGTTCGGACGGCACGGTGGGTGCCAACAAAAGCTCAGTTAAGATCATCGGTCAGGATACGAACCTCTACGCGCAGGGCTATTTCGTTTACGACTCCAAGAAGTCTGGCTCGTTAACCGTCTCGCACCTGCGATTCGGCCCGCGGCCGATTCACTCCCCCTATTTGATCAGCCGCGCGACTTTCGTTGCCTGCCACCAATTCTCCTTTTTGGACCGCATGGAAATTTTGAAGCTGGCCCAGCCCGGCGCGACGTTCTTGCTGAACAGCCCGTTCGGTCCCGACGTCGTTTGGGACCACTTGCCGTCTCCAGTGCAGGATGAAATTGTCCAGAAAAAACTTCGCTTATTCATGATCGACGCGGATTCGGTCGCGCGCTCAGCCGGCATGGGACGCCGCATCAACACGATCATGCAAACCTGTTTCTTCGCGCTCAGCGGCGTGTTGCCGCGAGACGAGGCCATCGCCGCGATCAAGCGTGCGATTCAGAAAAATTACGGCAGGCGCGGTGACACGATCGTCCGGATGAACTTCGCCGCAGTCGATAACGCGCTCGCTCACCTGTACGAAGTCGCAATACCGGAGCGTGTCTCCAGCGGTATCCAAATGCGCCCTCCGGTGCCGTCGGCCGCCCCAGATTTCGTTCAGAAGGTGACAGCCAGAATGCTCGCCGGAGAAGGCGATCTTCTACCCGTGAGTGCTTTGCCCGTCGACGGAACCTTTCCCACGGGAACAGCCCGTTGGGAAAAACGAAATATCGCGCTTTCGATTCCCGTATGGGATGAGGAGCTCTGTATCCAGTGCGGCAAGTGCGTTCTCGTCTGTCCGCATTCCGTGATTCGCGCCAAAATCTACAAGCCCGAAAAACTCGGCAACGCTCCCGCGCAGTTCAAGTCCGCGAAACCTCGCTGGAAGGAGTTTGAGCATCTGCGCTACACCTTGCAGGTGGCTCCCGAGGATTGCACCGGATGCAGTCTCTGTGTCGAAGTGTGTCCGGCGAAGAGCAAGTCCGAGGTCAAGCACAAGGCCATCAACATGGAGCCGCAGACGCCGCTGCGCCAGCAGGAAGCCGCCAACTGGGATTTTTTCCTGAGCCTTCCGGAAGCGAACCCGGACGATCTGCATCTGGGGCACGTGAAAGACGTTCAGTTGCTGCAGCCCCTGTTTGAATTCTCCGGGGCCTGCGCGGGCTGCGGAGAAACGCCCTACATCAAGCTGCTCACTCAATTGTTTGGCGATCGCGCGGTCATCGCCAACGCGACCGGCTGCTCGTCGATCTACGGAGGCAATCTGCCCACGACGCCCTACACCGTCAACGCCGCGGGTTATGGACCCGCGTGGTCGAATTCACTGTTCGAGGACAACGCCGAATTCGGCCTCGGCATTCGCCTGGCTTTGGATAAACACGAGGAATACGCCCGCGAATTGCTCAAACGGCTCAGCGGCGAGGTCGGAGATGTCTTGGCGCACGCGCTGCTTGATGCGCAGCAATCGAAAGACTCCGAAATCCGCGATCAACGCGAACGCGTAAAGCTCCTCAAAGCAAAGCTCGCCCCAATTCAGACTTCCGATGCGCGCGCGTTGCTCGCTATTGCCGATGCTCTGGTTAAGAAAAGCGTCTGGATCGTCGGCGGCGACGGCTGGGCCTACGACATCGGTTACGGAGGACTCGATCACGTTCTGGCTTCCGGCGCGAACGTCAAAATTCTTGTGCTCGATACCGAGGTCTATTCCAATACGGGAGGCCAGCGATCCAAAGCCACGCCGCGCGCGGCGGTCGCCAGATTCGCTTTCGGCGGCAAGAGCACGCCCAAGAAGGACCTGGCGCTGATGGCGATGAGTTATGGAAATGTCTACGTCGCTAGGATCGCCATGGGCGGCGGAGACACCCAGACGGTGAAGGCATTTCTTGAAGCCGAGGCCTTTCAAGGCCCTTCGCTCATTCTGGCGTTCAGCCATTGCATCGCGCATGGCTACGACCTGATGCACGGCATGGAGCAGCAGAAGCTTGCGGTGCAAACCGGGTACTGGCCGCTCTTCCGCTTCAATCCCGAGCTCATTCAACAAGGTACAAATCCATTGCAAATTGACTCGGGTCCGCCGAGCATTCCGCTCGAGCAGTACATGCGCAATGAAACGCGCTTCACGATCCTGAACACGAGCCAGCCGCAAAGGGCGGAAGAGTTGCAGCAGCTTGCCCAGTCGGACGTCGACTATCGATGGAAAGTCTATGAAAGTCTCGCGCAGATTCACGCTGCGCAGGCGGTCAACGTGGGCGAGGTCGTACAGCCTGCGAAAGAGGAGAAGCCATGATCGACCTCTCGTCCGTTTACCTCGGCATGAAATTGAAGAACCCCGTCGTCGTGTCCGCTTCTCCGCTGCAGAAGGAGCTGGACAATATTCGCCGCATGGAAGACCTGGGCGCGGCGGCAATCGTCATGCACTCCGTGTTCGAGGAACAGATCGAACTTGAAACTCGCGAGCTGAACCGGCGCCTGGAACAGGGAACGGAATCTTTCGCTGAATCTCTGAACTATCTGCCGGACATGGAGAGCTACAACCTGGGTCCCGACGGCTATCTCGAACACCTCGCCAAAGCCAAACGCAGCGTCGCGATTCCGATTATCGGCAGCCTCAACGGCATCTCCAAGGGTGGCTGGACCCGATACGCGCGCATGATCGAAGAGGCTGGCGCGGACGCTATCGAGCTCAATACGTACTACTTGCCGACCGACCCGCACATCACCGGCACAGAAGTCGAGCAGATGTACTGCGATCTCGTCTGCGAGGTCAGAGCTTCAGTTCGAATCCCTTTGGCGGTCAAGCTCAGTTCGATGTTCAGCTCACTTCCCAACATGGCCAAGCGATTCGACAGGTGCGGCGCCAACGCTCTGGTGCTCTTCAATCGCTTCTACCAGCCGGATTTCGATTTGGAGGCGCTGGACATCGTTCAGCGGCTTGAGCTCAGCGACTCCTATGAGCTGCTTCCTCGCTTGAGCTGGGTCGCGATTCTTTTTGGGCACATCCGCCTCGATTTGGCCATCACGGGAGGAGTCCACACCGGCACCGACGTGGTGAAGTGCATGATGGCCGGCGCTCGTGCGGCTATGACTACTTCCGCGCTCCTAGAGCGAGGAATCGAGCATATCGCCACAATCCTCGATGAAACGCGCTCCTGGATGGAAAAGCACGAGTACGAATCCGTCAAGCAAATGCAGGGAAGCATGTCGCGGCGCTCTGTGGCCGACCCGGACGCTTTCGGGCGTGCAAACTATATGAAGGTCGTCAGTTCCTACACTCTGAAAGATAGATAGGTTGCGCAAACCATTGCAAGACTCGCCGCAAGTCGAGACCCGATTCGCACTCGCCCTAGATCGACTGACTGCAGATTCCGATTGGAGAGCCGCTACGTTCCATGTACAATTCGAGACAGAAATTTGCTTTCCGGTCGCTCCCGGCGCTTTCGGACTGGGCGGGAGGTTTGAAAGTATGATAATCCTCGCTGTAATCCTCGCGTAAGTAACGCCGCAGTTTTCTCTCTGTTTTGTGTTTCTAGCTGAAATCGAATTACTAGCCGCGCCATGGCCGCACCGTAGTTTCGTGCCCCGTGACGCAGAAAGTCGCGGACGGAAATGAGTACTGTTGTTGCAGAGGCCTCACAACCCAGCCTGTGGGATTCGATCCGCGAGGCGGTCCGCGGGTCGCACCAGGATTTCACTGCCGGCAGCCTGAATCGGGCGATTCTTTTGCTTGCGATTCCGATGGTGCTGGAGATGGTGCTCGAGTCTCTGTTTGCAGTCGTCGATGTCATGTGGGTCGGACGGGTCGGCGCGAACGCAGTAGCGACCGTCGGGCTTACTGAAGCCATCCTGACGCTCGTTTTCGCGATCGCGATGGGTCTGAGCCTTTCTACGACCGCAATGGTGGCTCGACGCATCGGCGAGAAAGATCCCGAAGCGGCTGCCGTGGCGGGTGCCCAGGCAATATTCATCGGGCTTGCGATGTCCGTGGCGATCGGCTTGCCTTGTTTGTTCGTGGCGCCGCGCCTATTGCGTTTGATGGGTGCGACGCCCGACATCGTCGCGACCGGCAGCAATTACGCGCGCATCGCGCTGGGCGGCTGTGGTGTGGTCGTGCTGTTGTTTTTGAACAACGCGATCTTCCGCGGCGCGGGCGATGCGGCTATCGCCATGCGCCTGCTCTGGGTCTCCAACATCATCAATCTCATCCTCGATCCGTGCCTGATCTTTGGGCTGGGGCCATTTCCGCGCCTGGGCGTGACGGGCGCTGCGCTCGCCACGTTCACGGGCCGCGGAATCGGAGTGCTCTATCAGTTCTACCGGCTCATGCGCGGCACCGAACGCATTCGCGTGCTGCGCCGGCAAATCGCCGTGAATCTTGAAGTGATGTGGCGACTGTTTCGCCTTTCGCTCACAGGAATTTTTCAATTTGTGATCGCGCAGACGAGCTGGATTGGGCTTGTGCGCATCGTGAGTCTCTTCGGTGCAGCCGCGCTTGCCGGTTACACGATCGCAATTCGAATCGTGATCTTCGTCATCTTGCCGTCATGGGGATTGAGCAACGCTGCGGCTACGCTCGTCGGACAGAATCTCGGCGCGAAGCAGCCGGATCGCGCGGCGACGTCTGTGTGGCGGACCGGCTTTTACAATATGCTGTTCCTCGGCAGCGTCGGAATCATTTTCACGCTGTTTGCGCGGCCCATCGTCAGTCTGTTTACCAACGATCTTGCGGTTGTGCCGCTGGCTGCGTCGTGTCTGCGCATCGTGAGCTACGGCAACATCGGCTACGCGTACGGCATGGTGATGCTGCAAGCCTTCAACGGCGCGGGCGATACCGTGACGCCGACGATCCTGAACCTGTTTGCATTCTGGCTATTCGAGATTCCGCTGGCCTATTGGCTGGCGATTCGTCTCGGATGGCATTCGGCTGGAGTCTACTACGCGATTGTGATTGCGGAAGGATTGCTGGCGGTTGCGAGCATCTTGATTTTCCGGCGCGGCCGCTGGAAGCAGCTCACGGTTTAGCCTGCGCGATCTGCGCAATGTCGTCGAGCCGCGCGGCGGCCCGCGAAAACGCTGCCGTCAAAACGTCTCCTTCGTGGCGGAGCGCTGTGGAGTCGTTCTGCGCGAGCGCGTCGTTTTCGCCTGGAATCATCTGCGTCGTGTAGCCGTCGCGAATGCCGGGCGCGAAAATCAGATGCTTGAACCACGGACGGCCCGGAAGACCTTCAGATGCGAGAAATGCTTGCTCCACCGCGGCCAATGCGTGATTGATTTGGTCCGCTTTCGTGTGATCGATGGGCGACTCCGCAATCGCGCGAAGAGCCACGTCGGCCCGATGTGCGGAAGCGGAGAGACGCGCCACGGCGTCGAGCGTCTCTTCCAGCGCGTCCTGATCCGGCGGATTCGCCTTCACGTACACATCGGTGGTTGCGTGCTCAATCTCGAGTGCATAGGCGGGGAAATCGTATGGCAAGATGTCGGCTTCGCCGAGCCGCAGCGCGAGCGTTCCCAGAATTTGAGCGAGCTCTGCGAAATGCGAAAAATCCGGATCGCCGAAATGTTTCATCCAGTAGAAATCGTCGTAGGTCGAGTGATACACGCCATAGGGACCGTTGAAGCCCAGATCGAAGCTGGGAATGCCCACGTGATCGAAGAACGACGTGTAGTCGGATCCGGAGCCGAGTCCGCCGACCGGCGCTTTGCCGGAGATGTCCGCCGCCGGAGCTTGCCGGCCGAGGGCAGCGAGAACGCTTCGTGCCTGTTCGGCACGTTCGCGCCACGCGTCGTAAACGCTGCCTCCTGACTTCGGATCGGCGACTTCCCGGGTGACGTCGCGCAGCAATTCCTTGAGCGAAGGCGTAGCCGACGCGGCGAAATTCGAACCGTTCACGCCAACGTCGGTATTGATGTAGGCAACGGCTTTCCCCTGGAGCTCGGCCAGATTTTCGTTGACCCATGCCGTTGAACCAAGAATTCCTTCTTCTTCGCCGTCCCACTCGCATATCACGATCGTGCGCCGCGGCTTCCATCCCGATCTTGCGAGCTCACCGAGCGCGCGCCCAGCTTCGAGCATAGACGCCGTTCCGCTGCCCGGATCCGCCGCACCGTAGACCCAAGCATCATGATGGTTGCCGAGAATCACCCACTGGGTGTCGTCCGTTCCGTGGAGCTTGGCGATCACGTCGTAGAGCGGCCGCTCCGCGTAGTCGATTGAAATTTTCATGTGGACTTCTGCGCCGCCCGGACCAGCGTGATAGGTAAACGGCAAACCGCCCTGCCAGCTCGGCGGAACCTGCGGTCCGCTGAGGTTCGAGAGAATCGCAGAGGCGTCTTGCGCGCTGATCGGCATCGCCGGAATGTGCGGCAAGCTCGGCGAGTCGGCTGGAGCGAGACGCGCCGTCGATCCCGGGGCAGCGTCGACGGGAGTCAGAGGATCGCCAGGATAGATTTGTGTGTAAATGATCGAGCCGCGCTGGATTCCGCTGAATGGCCGCCAGGGACCATTCGGGAACGTCGTGCCCGCGACGACGCCATCGTCCTGCGGATCGGAGTAGATAATCACCGCCGCGGCCTTGTGCTCTTCGGCCAATTTCACCTTGATCCCGCGGTAGCCTCGCCCGTAGCGGACGATGGCGATTTTTCCCTCGACGCTTATGCCGAGCGCTGCGAGTTGGCGGTAATCGTCCTCTGTGCCGTAGTTGACGTAGACGACGGGCGCTGTAATTTCGCCGGAAGGAGAGTACGCGTTGAAGCCGACGACGGCGCGCTTGTCCGATGTTGCCCTATCGACATCGAATGACTGCTCTGGCGACGCGAGCTGTTTTGTTTCGGGCTTCGTTAGGTCGAGTTTCAGTTCGCGCGGCAACGGCATCCATGCCGTGTACTTCACGATCTCAGCGTCAAATCCGAAGCTGCGATATCGGTCGCGAAGCCATTCCGCGACGCGACGGCTCGCCTCCGTGCCGGCCATGTGTGGTTCGCTGGTGAGATGCTTCAGATTGCTTTCTGCGTGGGAAGCGTTGGGTATGCTGCGCAGCTTCGATTCGAGCTGGCGCTCTTCGGCCAAGCGCGATGGAACGAAGCCGGTAATGCTGCCAGAGGCGCTTTCCTGCGCTGCGCGCAACGGCAAGGCTACGAGAAGTAGCGCACCGCAGAGAACCCCAAAAATTTGGCGATTAGAAAGTGTTGCGATCGAGTGCTTACAACAACTTACAGCCGATTCTACTAAACGAATTTGGCGATTAGAAAACCGGGCGCCTCGCCTGAAATTCCGGGGCGGATGAACGCGCGCGTCCCGCCCCGCCTCGATATGCCCGAGACCGCTTCCCCCTGCTCCAATTTTCGAACAATTCCGCATCGCATCTATCTTAGATGACGCGATGCGGAGTGCAAGGACGGAGTGCTGTGGACTCTTGCTGCTCAGCCCTTGAACGGCACGAGAGCCTGCAGACGCGGCTCGCGCAGATACAAACCAAGCCAGGTGAGCAGGCCAAAGGCGATCGCGAAGCAGGAATTGAAGACGGGCTGGTGGGACAGGACATTGGCGCAAACCGCGCCTCCCAAGTAACCGGCGAGCAGAATCGCGCCGAAGACCGACGTTTTCGGAATCACGTAGAGGATGACGCAGATGAGCAACGTAACGCCGATCCAGAAAAGCTCGTGGGCGTTGACTCCGACTCTTGCACTCGCTTCGATCACTTGAGGAATTCTAGTGATCTTCGTGATGCAGTCGAACAGCATGAACAGAACAACGAGACCGCTGATGATGCGTCCGGTCCAAAGACTGCCTTTTGAAACTGGAGCGAGCGTGTCGGTCGATGCCATGAGAAGTTTCTCCTGTTCTGCAACGCTTGAATCGGAACTTCTGGTCGTGATCCGTTGTCTCTCTTTATCAGAGGAACTAAAGATTCGCCAGATATTCCGTTGGTTGGTAAGGCCGGCGCTCTGGGTGTCAGGCGGTTTCTTGGCGGGCGACAAGGAGCGCGTAATGCCCGTCAGCGGCGCTGAACGATTCGAAACGTTCGATTGCTTGACCTGCGCCGGAGCGGGTCATAGGGTAGATTCAGCAACGAGGACGAAGCGCGCGTCGCGCGCACAAATAATGCGAATTCTGATTTCGGGCGGATCGGGGCTCGTTGGCACCGAGCTCGCGAAGGCGCTCCGGCAGCAGGGGCATACGGTCGGGAAGTTAGTGCGGCCCGGCGGCAAGGCCGGGGCGGTTGACATTCCTTGGGACCCGATGTCGGCCAGCGTCGATATCGCGCCTATGGAAGGCACCGACGCGCTCGTGCACCTGAGCGGCGCGAGCATCGGCGAGGGACGGTGGACGGCCGCGCGAAAGGCGGTTCTGCGGAGCAGCCGGGTGGATTCGACGCGCGTGCTGGTGGATGCGATCGCGCGCCTGCGGCAGAAGCCGAGTGTGTTCGCATGCGCGTCGGCAATCGGCTTCTATGGCGATCGCGGCGACGAGATTCTCACGGAGTCGAGCGAGTGCGGCACGGATTTTCTGTCCTTGGTTGCGCGCGATTGGGAGGCGGAGGCGATGCGTGCCGAACACTCCGGCATCCGTACGGTGCGGCTTCGCTACGGCGTGATTCTTTCCGATGCCGGCGGAGCACTGCCGCGAATGGTGACGCCGTTCAGGCTCGGGATCGGCGGACGTTTCGGCAGCGGGCGGCAATGGATGTCGTGGATCACGCTTGACGACGCCATCGAAATAACGCGGCTGGCGATTGAGAATGACACGCTTGCAGGAGCGGTCAACGTGGTGGGGCCGAATCCGGTGCGCAATGCAGAATTCACGCGCATTCTGGCGAGCGCGCTTCACCGGCCGGCAATTTTTCCCGCGCCGGCGTTTGTGCTTCGGTTGGCACTCGGTGAAATGGCCGACCCGCTTCTCCTCTTGAGCCAGCGCGTGCGACCGGAAAAACTTCTGGCGATGAATTACGCGTTTCGCTTCTCCGATCTCGCGGCAACGTTTGGTGTGTTGCTGCGCTGATCGAAGTTCAGAATTTCCCAAGACAGAACGGTGCTAGTTTCAAATCGGAACAGTCGCCTGCGCCACCCATCACCAGGCGGCACCGCCCTCGTGCGGCGCAAATGGCTGTGCCTCCTAGCATAGTCTCTACAAATCGCCTCTGCGTTATGGGTTACCGCCTTCGACTGTTTCGTTTCCGCTAGTTTCCATTCGCGCCGACATGCCTCCGCTAACTGCTCCGCAATGGTACAGGCCGTGCTCTCCTACTCCGGCCGATGGAAATCTCGAACACTGTTGCGGAGCCTACGGCACGAGTCGCAAGTCGCAGGCTACGCATCGTGATCCTGTGTGTTTGCGCGATCAGCGGAACTTCCCGCGGAATTGCAGGCAGCCCTCCTGCGAATCCTCCGACGAGCCCGCCTCCTAGCGTAACGGTAACGATCGCGCCCAAGAGCGCGAGTGTCTTGCTGGGAGCCACGCAACAGTTCCAAGCGACGGTCACGGGAACTTCGAATGCGAGCGTGTCGTGGGAGGTGAACGGCGTCGCCAGCGGAAATTCTTCGGTCGGCACGATCGCCGCGACGGGAGCGGGAACGGCTACGTGCACGGCACCCGCGGTGCTGCCGTCGCCTCCAACCGTGACGGTAACAGCCGTGAGTCAAGCTGATTCGTCGGCCAGCGATTCGGCGATTGTGACGCTCAGCGACAACGTGACGGTTGCTGTCTTGCCGCCCGCGGCGAGTGTGCCGACAGGCGGTGAGCAAGTTTTCACGGCAAGCGTCACCGGATTGGGGAGCGGAGCCAGCGGCGTTTCATGGAGCGTGAACGGGATCGCGGGCGGCAACGCGACCGTGGGCACGATCTCGGGTACCAGTGCGACCACAGCGTTGTACACCGCTCCGGCTGTGCCGCCATCGCCGGCGACCGTGACGATCACGGCCACCAGCGCTGCGGATAGCTCAAAGACCGGCAGCGCAACCGCCACGATCACGTGCAGCGCGACCAATTCGATTTCGCCGCCCTCGGCCAGCGTGGCTCTAGGACAGACGCAGGCGTTCTCTGCTTCATTCTGCCTTGCAGCCGGCACAAACGCCGCGTGGGACGTTAATGGAATCGCAAGCGGGAATTCGACGGTGGGCACGGTCGCCTCCACAGGCCAGGCTACGGCGCTGTACACGGCGCCCGCGGATTTGCCACCCACCGATCCGGTGACGATTCACGCGACGGCACCGGCAGACGTAACGGCGGCATCGACAGTAACCGTGACGAGCAGCGTCAGCGTAAGCGTAGCGCCTCCCACCGCGACGCTGGCGGTGAGCCAGCGCATGACGTTCACGCCCACAGTCACGAACACGACCGATACGACGGTCACGTGGACTGTGAATGGGATCGCAAACGGCAACACGAGTGTGGGGCTCGTTTGCCAAACGGGATCGAATCCGTGCGCCGCGCCGGCAGGTCCCACGTCCGGCAGCGTGGACTTCGTCGCGCCGCAGTCCGTGCCGACCACGAACCCCGTGATCTTAACGGCGACGAGCCGGGCCGATCCGTCACGAGCCGGGAGCGCGACGATCGGGATTACGAGCGCGGCCGGTCCCGTCGCGGTCACGATCTCGCCGCCTTACGCTTTCATCGCTCCCTCAAACGGCACGCCAAGCACGCAACAGTTTTTCGCAACGGTGACCGGTGCCGCGAACACCAGCGTTTCGTGGAGCGTGCAGAGCGCCGTTTCTGGGCAAGGATGCGCGGGAGTGGCGTGCGGATCGGTGGATGCCAGCGGGCTTTATACCGCTCCTTCGGTGGCTCCGTCTCCTAACGCGATTTCCGTGATCGCGACGAGCCAAGTGGATTCCACGAAATCGGCGTCGGCGACGCTGGCCATCACAAGCGGACCTGCGATCGAGACGATTTTCCCTTCGAGCGTGATGGCCGGAGCTGTGGAGTCATTCCCGCTGGAGGTCGAAGGCGTAAATTTCGTTGTGGGAAGCGGAAGCTCGGCTTCCGCGATTCTGTTGAATGGCGCATCTCGAAGCACAACATGCGCGTCGACGACCGCCTGCACGACGTCGATCAATCCGTCCGACGTGCAAACGAACGGAACGATTAGCGTGCAGGTGCAAAATCCTGGCCTGCCGACGGAGCTTTCAAACCCTGTGCCGTTTGTGATCGTGCCGTTTGATGTTTCGGTCGGCACGATCTCTCTGAGTTCCGCTCAGCCCATCGCGACAAGCGAGAACATTGTCGTGGTCGAGCCGACCACCGCCGCTGAATCGGCGCCGATCAATGTAAACTTCGTAGGCTACCTCACGGGTGGCAACACGTGCGGCGCGCAGGGCTCGCCGCTCGCTGTCACGCGGCCTGCCTCCGGCTCCGTGACAGCGAGCATCTGCATTCAAGGCGACAATCTTGACCCAACGTTCACGTATGCGTTCACGGGACCGGGAGCACCGCCCGGAGGCTCGGACATCGGCGTCACGGCGTCGGCCATCGCTGGCCTGTTCCCGGGAGTGATCGAACTGGATCTGCAAATCTCGAACACGACCGTCCCGGGGGTGCGCACGCTCATCATTACGACCCTTAACAACGATTGCGCCGTCGCCACGGGAATGCTGGAGGTGCAATGAAAATGCGGAAGCGACTTATTGAATCTGTTCTCGGGTGCACGTTCCTGGCCGCCATGGCTGCATCTGCATCGGCGACCACTCTTTTGCACATGCCGGTCGCGAAAATGACTGAAATTGCGAAGGTGATCCTTCGCGCCCGGTGTGACGGGAACTCCACCAGCTGGGACGCGGGCGAGATATGGACGTTTGCGACGTTCGATGCGCAAGAGATTTGGAAAGGATCGCTGCCGGAGCGATTCAACGTGCGCCTGCTCGGCGGAAGATTAGGCAACATCACGTCTAGCGTTTCGGGAGTGCCAAGATTCAGCCCGGGCGAAGACGTCGTGCTTTTTCTGGAACCGACGCCGAGAGGCGATTTCTCTATTATCGCTTGGGAAGAAGGTACGTTTCGTGTAAGGCGGGACCCTCGCTCCGCTGAGCCATTGGTCACGCAAGACACAGCGGCATTCGGGACGTTTGATCCGCCTACGCGCCAATTTCGGACGGAGGGAATCGTTCGAATGCCGCTGAGCGCGTTTCGAGCGCGCGTCGTGCAGTTGGTCGGCAGCGGCGCGGGAGGGGAACGATGAAGCGCTTCACTGCCGTAGCCATCGCTGCCATGCTCGCGAGCGCTGCATGTCTCGAGCCGTGCGCGAGCGGATACGTCGCGGATACAACAGTGCCGCAAAGCGGGGGCTGCCCGGCGTTCGATCTCTGGAATCTTTCGTCAACGTCACCTCTGAACCGCCAGTGGAGCACATCGCTGCCGCTAGCGCCGACGACGATTCTCACTGTCGCCGCACAAGGCACAAGCATTCAACTGAGCGAAATATCGCAGGTGATCTCGGATTCGTTCGGGGCTTGGTACGGCGTCACGGGAACGACATTTAGTTCTGTGGCGTATCCGGGATTGCTGGCACCGCTAGGCGAAGTGAGCGACGCGAACTCGTGCACAAACGATGATGAGACCAACATCGACGGGCTCAACACGATTTGTTTCAACCAGTCGAGCATGGGCTTCACAAGCGGAGTGCTCGCGTTCACGCGAGTCATCACGGCGAACGCACCCGGCGTTTCGGTCGGTGCGAGCGGGTCATCTGCTTTTGCAGGCCAGATTCTCGACGCGGACACACTTTTTCGCAACGACGGCCAGGCGACGTTTGCCACGCCGGCGGCGCTTGCGACGCCCGCGGGACAGGGCGCATACGATCTGGAATCGCTCTTGATCCATGAACTCGGCCACTGGTTTGGACTCGATCATTCTGCCGTCTGGCGATCGATCATGTTTCCTTACGCCCCGCCGCCGGGACAATTCCTGGGCAGCCGGCCGACCACAGAAACCCCCGATGGACCACTCGCGGACGACGACCGCGCTGGTGTGCGCGCACTCTATCCGGATCCGAACGATACTGTGAATATCGGCGCAATTCGCGGACAGGTTTTGCCCGCCAATCCGTTTGCGCTCGCTATGCTTCCGGCACCTTCGTCCGGAGCTTCGGTCACGGGAATTTTCGGCGCTCACGTGGTCGCAGTGGATGTGGATACGGGATCGGTGTTCGCCGCGACGCTGGGAGGGTGGAGCTGCAATCCGTCGAACTCGACTCTGCAGTTCGATGGCTCGTTTGATATCGAGCGACTTCCCGTCGGAGATAGCTTCATGATTTACGCGGAACCACTGGTAGGTCTGGTGGCGCCATCGGATTTCAGCAACGCGCTTAGCGATCTATGCGCGTGGGCAGCGCCCACTTGCGCTACCCCTGCTGTGAATACGAATTTCAATCCGCGGATTCAGCCGTCTGGGCCGTAACTCAGCGGCGAGGCAGCATGGGCGCGAAAAAGAAAAGCGGCTCCCGAACCTCACGGGAGCCGTTTCCGATTGTTTGAGTTGCTTTGTCTCTATTGCGTCGGCAAAAGCATCTGCGTGAATCCGATGGTGTTGACGGTCTTCAACATCGGAGTAAGCGGCGGCAACAAGCTCGGGGTCAGGAAGTTCGAATCGAAGATGTAGCCGCGGCTTGGCGGATCGTATACCTCGTTGCAGCACTTGTAGATGCCTTGCGCTTGGTGGTTGTACCAGAGACTGACGATTGAACCTTCATAATACAGAGTGTTGCCGCCCCAGTTCTCGATATAGCGGATGAAGTTGTGAGCCCCACCGTCGGTCCCGAAGTCCTCACCGACGCCAGCGAATGTGGGCTGCCCGAAGGGAATACCCTTGCCGGCGGCGATGGCCACCCGGTACGTGGTGGTGGCCGCGTTGCGTCCGCCCTGGCTAGCTTGGTATTTCGGGTTGCTGGTGCCGTTATATTGGCCGTAGGGCCACGTAAACGAGTTCACGTCGTTCCAATTGTCGGACAGGAACGTGACGGCGTCCGCCACGATCGAAGATGCCACGCTGTTGGTGCTCCAACTGGTGGACGAGGTCATATTGCACTGTCCCGGGTTGTTGTAGCAGCCCTGCACATAAACGGGGTTCTCCGACGCGATTGTGAGACCGCAAGGCACGCTATTGCAAGTCAGAGTGGGCGGAGATCCCGGCAAGAGCGTGTCGCCATGGACGAGCTTTAGCGCCTGGCGGAACAACAGGGGAGGATTTTCGCGCAGCTCTTGCGGATGTTCGGCGGCGCCGGATTGCACAACGGCAAAAGGTGTGTTCACGGTTCCTGAGCAATTCTTATTGTTTTGCACGACGCCGCCGCTCAACGTGGCGATCGGCACCACAATCGTGGGCGCGGTCGAGAGGTTGTCATACGCCGGCGTACCGCCGTAGGTCTTCAGGACAGGGCTGGGATCGGCCCCATTCGTGTAATCACCTTCGACGTCTTCTCCTTGCTCCAATTTGCCATCTGGACAGCCGTTGACATCACTGGCCGCATTCACGATGTCTTCGTAGCCGTATCCGCCAGTCAAGATGGGGCTCGGACCAACGGAGGTCGGCGGAGTCTGGTTGTCCTGCCTCTCGCTGCGGCGATCAGAGTAGTAAATGCCGTAACCGTTGACGTTCAGAGCGCTGGTACCGCTCGACCCTATCGTGCCCGAAAACCATTTCATGAGATTGGCCACATCGAGTTCAACGTAATACATCGCACCGGCAAGCGTGTATTGAGGGTTGGTGCTGGCATTGACGAGAGGAAAGTCACGAGACAATGCCTCGCGAGGGTCGTATAGCACATTGGGCCAGTAGTCGGTTCCGTGTTGGGACGGGCAGTTTGTGGTGTTCTGGGTTTGCACGCAATCTTTGGTGCTGCCGGTCCGGCTTGAGAGAGTAGACCACGTCCCGATCGTGTTCCCTTGGTTGTTGCCGCAATAGTCGTTGCCGCTCGCCGCAGTCGAGGGATTGTCACGAACCCTTGCCAGCCGAATGATCGCATTGGGGCTCGGGTCCTGGCAGCCGACAGTGGTGACAGCAGTATTCACGGTCGGGCCGGAAGCGGCTACCTGGGGGCTGGCGGCGGTCTGCGGGCCTTCGAGGCTCGGCACCGAAACGCCACCGCTTAGGGGCAGGCTATATGAGGTAAACGATGGGACGTTGTTCTTGCCTACCTGAGGATCGATGTTCCGTCCCGTGTAGCCTTGTTGCAGGATCTCCTGGGTAACGTCGACCCAATTTCCCGGAGACGAAGACTTTTGGTATTCGATCTTGATGCAGCCCGTGATGACCGGATAGTACTGCTTTATCCAATAACCGTTGGCCGCGGAGTACGTATTTGTATTGCTGGCACCGGAGACCGGCAATGGGAAAATCGACTTGCCGACGTTGCCTGTGCCGCTCAGCCATCCGGGAGCGGCGTTGTACGGAGGAGCTGAGCCGGAGGACGACGTGTCCCATGCCAGCGTTGCCAGATCAACGGGCGTTCCGGAGGAGAGACCCGGCAGCGCGTTCGTGCCGGTGCTGCTTATGTCGCTGCTGGCGCAGTTTCCCGACGGGCCGTAGTCCGAGAGCAAAATGCGCAAGCTCAGACTAGGATTGCCGTAGTATCGCTCCAGGTACTTCGCGTTGTTCGTGGTGTTCTCGCTAGGCTGAGGCCGCCGGATCAAATCGATCGGCTGACCTCCGAGGCCTGGCGTAGCGATTGACACATCGAGCGTCTTCACGCCAGTTTCTTTGACGCCGATGTTGTTGTTATAGACGCTATTGGCCATCGTCTTGAACGTCGTATCGTACGCGCCGATGGTGGGCGGACCAATCGTGGTCCCGGATGGATAAGTGTTCGTGTTGCCCAGCACGCTCTGTTGCGGAGCCTGCACGATCAGGTTCGACACGCCCGAGCCGTTAGTGACGTTGACGGTACCGTCGTAACCGGTGGTCGTAAGCCAGCCGTTCTCAAGGTTCTTCGTGACGATTTCACCGGCGGCGGTTACCTTCTGGCTCATCGTAAGAGTTGAACCGGAACCCTCCTGGAGCCACAGATTGCCATTGCTATGGACACGTCCGCCGAAATTGAA